>CAKKRC010000013.1:0-9603 GCA_919902495.1 Nitrospiria bacterium | reverse complement strand
GAAAAGATGGGGAATAGGACAATAACGCAACGTAAGTAACAACGTCCCCAAGATACTGCGACGAAGAATGGAAAAAGAAGGATTTTGAAGATCGAAAAATAACAGCAAACGTGCAGACAGCAGGCTGAAGACGTGAACATTCCAGCTTTCCAGGCCTGACCCCGAACGGTATAATACCATAACAAAGGACCTGACCCTATGGGTCCCATGACCCTATGGGTCCCATAACGCGAAGGAGTATGAAATGAAATCGGCCCGCGCTGCAGCCAACAAGGCAAGCTTAAAAGACTCTCCGATGTATTCACTTCAAGTGAAACTCAAGTCGGCTGATCCTGAAATTCAAAAATATGTCAGGGCGCTTGAAGGGGTTAATCAGAAACTCCAAAATACTATCGCGAAACTGCAAGCAGACAACACATCTAAAGATAGCCGGATTGTAGCGCTTGAACAGCATCCAACAAAGGAGGTGAAAATGCGGTTAACATTCGGTAAGGGCAAGCGGCCTAAGAATATCGAAGGGGATGCGGTTGGCAAGGAACTTGGATAGTTCACGGGGTCAAGCACTCACAAAACGCTATGTAATTGATGACAGGCCAACGTGTCGGCGGTGTCACTTGATTGCATGACGTATGGGGGGACGAGAAATGGAACGTAAAATATTTATCAGGTGTTTGATGATTGGCGTGTTGCTTTTATCGCACGGTCATCTTGTTCAAGCAGGCCCCGTTACGTTTGAAAGAGAGTATGAGTATCGAGCAAGTGAATTGGATAGTAAGCTTTCGTGCCGAACCATTGCTCTCCAGCAGGTTAAGAAACTGCTTCTGGAAGAGGTTGGTACCTACCTGACAGCAGAGACGGAGGTCAAAAACTATCAGCTGGTCAGGGAGGAAATAATAGCATTATCGGCGGGCATTGTTGGAACTGAAGTAGTTGGTGAACAGTGGGACGGACAGACTTATAAGCTCAAGGCCAAACTATCCGTCGATACTGACCATCTGATCAAGTCTCTGAACTCTGCCAGAAATAATTATGAGCAAAGGAAAGATCTGGAAAATGCACGCAGGCAGGCCGATAATCTTCTGGCCGAAGTGCAACGATTGCAAAATGAGTTGAAAATAATGAAAGGGAAGAAGAAGCTTGATAAGAAAAATGCATATGAAAAGGCTATTCAGGGATTGAATGCCTTCGATTATTATCAGAAGGCTTGGGAGTTATATGACCAGTCGAAAACTACTGAAGCTATAGATGCTTTAAATAAAGCGATTGTAATAGATCCTAAGAACGCAGCCTTGTATGCATCACGTGGACATTTTCAGCATAGGCTAGGTGAATTTGATCTAGCTCGGAAAGACTATGATTTGGCAGTGAAGTATGACCCACAAAATTCTGATATGTATCTTAGGCGGGGAATGTTTTATAGCATTGGCATCGGCTCGTTTAATTTTGAGAAGGCTTTGGCTGATTTTGATATGGCGATTAGTAAAGATTCAAATTCGTCAAGAGCATACAGCGGACGTGCATTGTTGCTATCGGGACTTTCTCTTGACAAAGATGACTATGATAGCTTGGTTTATTTGAATTTCTTTGGTGGAAAACTCGATTATAAGAATGCACTTGCTGATAGCGACCGGGCAATTGATCTGGAACCTGGTTATGCGATGGCATATGCAATACGAGCTTATGCTTTGTATATGCTAGGACAGGGTGAGCGTGCAGAAAGAGATCTCTTAAAAGCCCGTTCATTGGATCAATTAATAATGCCATTTATTATCATTGCACGTGTTTATGAAAAACTTGGGAATTATCTCAAGGTCGCTGAAAGTTATACAGATATGATCGCAAAGCAGCCGGATTTATACGAAGGGTACTATAGGCGAGCCAAAGCTTATAAACAGTTGCGGTATTATGCCAAGGCTATAGCTGATTACGACTTCTATTTAAGCAGTGAGAAAAGGAATGTTGTCGCGTATGCATATATTGAGAGAGCCGACTGTTATTATTTTTCTGGTAACTATCAAAAGGCAATAGAAGAATCTACAAACATAATAAAAAATAAGTATCCACTGCCCGTGCGGTTTGCGTTCCTCGCATATCAGCGGCGTGCGGACTCATACCGCGAAGTGGGTCTCCATGATTTGGCTATTGCCGATTATGATGAAATGCTAAAGTATTGGCCGGAAAATACGGAATCCTATTATGGTAAAGGGATGTCGCTCGTTTTATCAAAGCGTAACAGGGAAGCTATTGCTGTTTTTGATAAAGGAATAGCCAAGAATCCCACAGATGATCGTTTATATTTTGGGCGCGGCGGGGCAAATTTGGAGCTGGGGAATTATGAGGCGGGTTTCGCTGACCTGAGGATCGCTGAAAAACTTGGTAATAATCTTGCCAAGGAATATTTAAAATACTTGGCAGAAAAGAATTTTCGATAATGGCGGGAGCTGCGAAATGCGGTCGTCATCTAACTCCCCTATAGGGAAGGGAAATAGTATATGATTTCTGGAGAGCAGGGCTTGGCGCTCAATCTTCAAGCAATTCGTGATTATCTTCGTGAGAATTTCCCGGCGGACAAACATGATGATGAAAATGACTTTGAAAGATGTAGACACAAATTCAGGATAATCACAGATGATCAGATATTATTGCTCTCTATTTCAAGCGAGTTTGTCGAAGATAGTGATTCGGAGACAATAATTAGGAGACTCAAATTTCTTAGGGTAATTGATTTGCTAAAAACAAATCCTAAATCGACAATTGTTGTGTGGCAGCATGGTGCGCAGGGAAGTGTGAGCGTCGATCCAAGAATATAGCTTAGCTACGAAGTACCAAAAGACCTTTCCGTGAATGCCGAAACACCCATCAAGTGCATGTAATGCCATCATCGTTTGCACTAATCTGTTGAATTCCTCCCGTATTTCTGCTATTTTCCCTGTGTTGATCTATTCCTATTTTCTCCTGTACGAGGTGCATTTTGAAGGCCAGTGAACTCAGAAAGCTGTTCCTCGACTATTTCGCCAAGCGCGGCCACAAGGTCGTCCCGAGCTCATCTCTCGTGCCGAAGAACGACCCCACGCTCCTGTTCACCAACGCGGGCATGGTGCAGTTCAAGGGCGTGTTCCTCGGCGAGGACCCGCGGGACTACAAGCGCGCGGTGACCTCCCAGAAGTGCGTGCGAGCCGGCGGCAAGCACAACGACCTGGAGAACGTGGGTCACACGGCCCGGCACCATACCTTCTTCGAGATGCTCGGGAACTTTTCCTTCGGCGACTATTTCAAGAAGGAGGCCATCGAGTTCGCCTGGGAGTTCCTGACCAAAGAGGTGAAGCTCCCGAAGGACAAGCTCTGGGCGACGGTGTACAAGGACGACGACGAGGCCTTCGAGTTGTGGCGCACGGTCGTGGGCCTTCCGGCCGAGCGCATCGTGCGGCTGGGCGAGAAGGACAACTTCTGGTCCATGGGCGACACGGGGCCCTGCGGGCCGTGCTCCGAGATCATCATCGACCAGGGGCCGGAGATGTCCTGCGGCAAACCCGGCTGCGCCGTGGGGTGCGACTGCGACCGGTACCTTGAGATCTGGAACCTGGTGTTCATGCAGTACAACCGCGATGAGACCGGCAAGCTCACGCCGCTTCCGAAACCGAGCATCGACACGGGCATGGGGCTCGAAAGGCTCTCCGCAGTCTGCCAGAACGTCAAGAGCAACTTCGAGACCGACCTGTTCCAACCCATCATCAAGCAGATCGCCGCGATGGCGGGCGTACCGTACCACAAGGACGCCCAGGCTGACATTTCCTACCAGGTCTGCGCCGACCATCTCCGCGCCATGACCTTCCTTATCAATGACGGCGTCCTTCCCTCGAACGAGGGGAGGGGATATGTCCTTCGGCGCATCCTCCGGAGGGCGAGCCGCTACGGCAAGCTCATCGGCATCAGCAAACCGTTCCTGTACAAGCTCACCGGCGCGGTGGTGGACGAGATGAAGGGCGCCTACCCGGACCTCCTGGACAGCCGCGAGCACGTTGCCAAGGTGGTCCTGCTGGAAGAGGAGCGGTTCGCCATTACGCTGGACTCCGGTCTCGCCCTTTTGAACGAGACCGTTGCGAAGCTCAAGGCCGCGAACAAGATCATGATCCCCGGCGAGGTGCTGTTCAAGCTTTACGATACCTTCGGGTTCCCCCTGGACCTTGTGACGGACATGGCCCGCGACATGCATTTCGAGCTGGATGAAGAGGGCTATCGCCGCTCCATGCAGGAACAGCGCGAGAAGGCGCGCGCTTCCTGGGCCGGGTCCGGCGAGGAGAAGGTGAAACCGGTCTACAAGGAGATCCTTGCGGGCATCAAAAAGCCGGTCTTTACCGGCTATGACACACTGGAAGGGACGGCGTCGATCCTTGCCATCATCAAGGGCGACAAGAAGGTTTCCGGGGCCGGCGAAGGCGATGCTGTGGAGATCGTGCTGGACCAGACGCCCTTCTATGCCGAATCCGGCGGACAGGCGGGCGACAAGGGCGAGCTTCTGGGCGAGGCCTCGAAGTTCCTTGTCGAGGATACGGTGAAACCCGTGGAGGGGCTGATCGTCCACAAGGGCAAGGTCAGGAAGGGGTCCTTCACGGCCGGCGACGCGGTGCTCGCAAAAGTGGAGGCGGAGGACCGCGCTGATATCGCGCGCCATCACACGGCGACCCATATCCTTCATGCCACGCTGCGCTCGGTCCTGGGCGAGCACGTCAAGCAGGCGGGCTCGCTCGTGGCACCGGACCGCTTCCGGTTCGACTTCACGCACTATACGGGGCTCACGGAGCGGGAAAAGGAACGCATCGAGGAGCTGGTGAACGAGCGCATTCTCGAGAACCATCCGGTCGAGACGAAGGTCATGGACATCGACCAGGCGATCGCCGCGGGCGCCATGGCGCTCTTTGACGAGAAGTACGGCGACAAGGTCCGCGTCGTTTCGGTGAAGGACGTGAGCATGGAACTCTGCGGCGGCACGCACACCAGCGCTTCGGGAGACATCGGGTCCTTCAAACTGTTGTCCGAGACCGGCATCGCAGCGGGCGTGAGGCGCATCGAGGGGCTTGCCGGCAGGCGCGCATACCGTGAGATCCGGAACGAGGAAAAGAACCTCCAGGAGATCGCCCGGTTGCTCAAGGCCTCGGACCCCGACATCGTGGGCCGCGTGGAGAAGCTGATGAACCAGCTCCGGGACACTGAAAAGGAACTGGACCGTCTGAAGCACAAGATGCAATCGTCCCAGGCAGGGGACATCATCGGCGAAGCGAAGGACATCAAGGGCGTCCGGGTGCTGGCCCGGCGCGTGGAGAACATGGACCAGAAGGACCTGCGGGACTTCGGCGACAAGCTGCGGGACAAGCTCGGGAGCGGCATCCTGGCATTGGGCTCCGCCAAGGACGACCGGGTGAGCCTCATCGTCATGGTCTCGAAGGACCTCATCCCGAGATTCCATGCCGGGAACATCGTCAAGGAACTGGCCCCGATCCTCGGCGGCACGGGCGGCGGCAAGCCGGACATGGCCCAGGCCGGCGGCAAGGACGCCGGAAAGCTCGACGCGGCGCTCAATGCCCTGTCCGGCGTGGTGGAGAAGACAGCATAGCCACCGATGTAACTAAGGAGAGCATGTTTTAGTTAACATCATTTTGCCACCGAGAACACAGAGGGCACAGAGAAAGGCAAGCGAAAATCAGCATATTAATCTTTTCTCGGTGTCCTCGGAGACCTCTGTGGCACAGTATTTAATGCGCTTGTTTCTCATTACAGCGGTCGTTCCTGTCATCCGGGAATGGCCGCTTTTTTTTATTCAGGTTGAAGGGATTACCCGCTTTCCTTCCCGTTCCCGAATTCCTTTCTATGCTATAATAAGTCCAGGCATCGGGAACACTTGAGCCATGAACTAATGCATTGAAATTATTCGCGAAGGAGGAACACATGATAATCGCAGAGATCATCAAGAAGGCAATGCTTGTCGGGCTGGGAGCGCAGGAAAAGGCAAAGGAGTTCGTCGAGGAATTGGTCAAGGCCGGAGAGCTTTCGAAGAGCGAGGCCTCGACGCTGGTGAAAGAGTGGACCTCGAAGGCAGAGGAAAGCACCAAGGAGTTCGACAAGCGCGTCAAGGAGACCGTCGCCAATGTCCTCGAGAAGCTCAGCATCCCGACCCGCGAGGACATGGAAAAGCTGGAGAAAAAGGTCCAGGCACTGAACGCCCGGCTCAAGAAGCTTGAGGGCGGGGCGTCCGAGGAATAGGCAGGCCGGTGAGCCATCATGTCCTTCCTGGGGTTCTGGAGACGACATTACCGGGACATCCCCCGCGTCAGGCACATCCTGCTTGTCGCATCACGCAACGGGTTCGGGCAGCTTATCGAGCAGACCGGGCTCCAGCGCGTCCTGTCCTTCGGGCGGCGCCTGGTCACATTCCACAAGCCGCCGCCTCTATGCCACCGCCTGAACGCGCCGGAGCGTCTCCGTCTCATGTTCGAGGAGCTGGGACCCACGTTCATCAAACTGGGCCAGGTCCTCGCATGCCGGCCGGATCTCCTTCCCCTTGAATACGCAAAAGAGCTTTCCAAGCTGACCGACGCGGTCGCTCCCTACCCCTTCACCGAGGCCAAAGCGATCATCGAAAAAGACCTCGGTGCGCCCCTCGACTCGCTCTTCGCCTCATTCGACCCGACACCCATGGCCGCCGCGTCCATCGCCCAGGTCCATTGCGCCGTGCTGCACGACGGCCGGGAGGTGATGGTCAAGGTCCAGCGGCCCAATATCGAAGAGACCATTGCACGGGACATCAGCATACTCCGGGGCATCGCCCAGCTCATCGATGTCCATGTCCATGAGCTTAAGCCGTTCAACGTCCCGGGCATCGTGGATGAGTTCAGCAGTACCATCAATAAAGAGCTCGACTTCTTCATCGAGGCCTCGAACGCCGCCCAGCTCCGGAGCAATTTCAAGGACAGCGACATCCTTGTCGTCCCCGAGGTCCATGCCGGTCTTTCGAGCAAGCGCGTGCTGGTCCTCGAGAAGATCGAGGGCGTGCGCATAGACGACTACGCCGGGATCGAGCGCATGGGCCATGACCGGAAGGACATCGCGCTCAAAGGCGCCGGCGCCTTCTTCAAAATGGTCTTTCAGGACGGCCTGTTCCACGCCGACCCCCACCCCGGCAACATCTTCGTGTTGTCCGACGGCAGGCTCGGCCTCGTGGACTTCGGCATCACGGGCAGGGTCACCGAGGAGAACATGGAGCACTTCGCCAGCGTTCTTGTCGCTCTTGCCGGGCACGATTACGACGCGCTGACGCGGCAGTACGTGAACCTGGGATTCGTCTCCGAAGATTCGGTGGACCTCGACAAGTTCCAGCGGGACCTGAAGGAGGACCTCGCCGAGCTTCTGGAACCCTACTACGGCATGACGATCCGGCAGATCGATTTCGGGACCTACGTCGACCGGGTCACCACTATCCTTCACCGCCACAAGCTGAAGATCCCGCAGAACCTCTACCTCATGGACAAGGCACTGCTCACGCTGGAGGGACTGTTGAAGCAGCTTGACCCCGGATTCGACTACCTTGCGGCGGCGCAACCCTACGTCGAGGACCTTATCAAGCGGAAGCGGCATCCGCGGCAGCTGCTCCGCACCGCGCAGAAGAACATCCTCGCCCTGTCCGATATGGCCGTCGCTCTGCCCCGACAGCTGAGGACCGTCATCGGCAAGGTCCTGCGGGGCGATATCCAGGTCAAACTCCAGCACGAAGGTCTGCAGCACGCCGTCAGGGACCTCGACAAGTCCAGCAACCGGCTTGCCTTCAGCGTCATCACCGCTGCCATCATCGTTGCCTCGTCCATCATCATTCACTCCGGCCAGGGCCAGAAGCTCTTCGGCCTTCCTGTCCTCGGTCTTGCCGGCTATGTCATCGCCGGCCTCTTCGGCATCTGGATCCTCATCGGCATACTCCGGTCGGGACAATTGTGATCCAATACACATTTGTAACCACGGATGAACACGGTTTTAAAGACCACCATCTGAAATGCTGAGTGCATTTTAAATAACCGACAGACAAACCATTTACCGCACAGGCGCGACCAAAAGTGGGCGCTTCTAAGCGAGAGTGCGAAGGAAATCCTGGGAATCTTGTATCAAAAACAAAGACCCCTCGTTTTTATGACGTCCTTAGCGTCCTTCGCGACTTCGTGGTTCAAAGAATTAACATTGCTTCAGCGGCCTGAGACTTTTCCTGCCAAACATACAAGATAAAAAAACATTGGGTCAATTAAGTTACTCAATGAATGACTCTGTGGCTTAAGACAGTTTTGTTAAACCGTGTTCATCCGTGGTTAAATCTCTTCCAAGCTTAACATATTGACGAACCGCGCTTGAAAAGTATATAGTATCTACCGGTTTCTGAGGGCGGTCCTCTCATGAACTCACCGAAAGGTATTCATTATGATGCAACAGTGGGACAAGATCACATACTGGATCAAACGCCACCTCTGGGTGACCTTCCTCGCCGCTACGATCGTGCTCACCAGCACCATCCACTTCTACATCGCGCTGTTCGTACCTCCGACGCGCGAGAAGGCGTGGAAAGAGGTGCAGGTCACCGAGGGCATGAGCTTCAAGGCCATTGCATCCGCGCTCCAGAAGGAAGGCATTATCCGGTACCGGGGCTACTTCGAGATCATCGGCCGGCTCCAGGGTATTTCGCGCAGGGTGCGTATGGGGTACTACGGCCTCGGCAGCCACCTGAGCATGTGGGAGGTCCTGGAGGCGCTTCGCAAGGGCAGGATCATCGAGTACGAGGTCGTCATCCCCGAGGGGTACAACCTCTACCAGATCGGCTGGACCCTGACGGGCACGCCGCTCATCTCGTCGGACCCGGACGATTTCATCGAGGTCGCGACAAACAAAAAGTTTGCCCGGGACCTCGGCATTGACGCGGACCGGCTCGAAGGGTACCTGTTCCCGGACACCTACTACCTGCCGAAGGGCATCACGGTGACGGATATTGCCAAGCGCATGGTCCAGCGGTACAAGGACGTGTTCACCGACGACCTGCGAGAACGGGCGAAAGAGCTGAACCTCACGGAACATCAGGTCGTCACGCTTGCCTCCATCGTCGAGAAGGAAGCGAAAGTATCCACGGAGCGCAAGCTCATCGCCGCCGTGTACCACAACCGGTTGAAGCAGGGCATGAAACTGCAGGCGGACCCGACGGCGGTGTATGGACTGCGGGCATGGATCACCAAGGTCAGCGCCCAGGACCTCAAACGGAAGACGCCGTACAACACCTACCTTCACAAGGGACTTCCTCCGGGCCCCATCGCGAACCCCGGCCGGGGCGCCATCCTGGCAACGCTCTACCCCGAGAACGTGGATTACCTTTTTTTCGTAGCGCAGGGTGACGGGAGCCATTACTTCTCGAAGGACTACGGCGAACACGGGAAGGCCATCGGCAGGTATAAGGTGAACAAGCAAAAGGCGAGACAGGCGGCGAAGGGCAAGAAGCCGTAAGGCGTTAGGCGTAAGGGGTCAGGGGACTGGGTTCAGGGAACAGGGGTCAGGGGTCAGGAGTCAGGGGTCAGGAGTCAGGAG
>CAKKRC010000012.1 GCA_919902495.1 Nitrospiria bacterium | reverse complement strand
GACACGCGGAATTCGACCTCGCGTCCCTTATACTCGGTCTTGATGCGGCCGTCCTGGGGCCGGCGCTTCTCGGCAATGTCCATGCGGGAGAGCATTTTGATGCGGGACACGAACGCGGGATGGACCTGACGGGGCACCTTGTGGATCAGGTGGAGCATACCATCGATCCGGAACCGGACCTCGGAGTGGTCGCGCTTGGGCTCGATGTGGATGTCGCTGGCCCGCTGGTCGAAGGCGTAGCGGAACAGGAACTCCACGGCGTTCACGATGTGTTTGTCCGTCGCCTCGATCTCGGACACGGCCTTCATTTTGACGAACTGCTCGAGGTTCCCGAGGTCCACCTCGGACCCCATTTCCTTGGCCGCGGCGCTCACCGATGAACGGAAGCCGTAAAACTCGGTAATGATCTTCAGGATATCCGTCCGGGGAGAGAGGACCCGGGAAACCTTGAAGCCCATACGCTCGATGTTTTCCACGACCTCAAGGTTAAAGGGGTCCGATACGGCGACCGTGAGCTTGTCCTCGCCCCGCTCGATCGGCACGGCGGCGTTCCTGCGGGCAAAGGCCCTCGGCAGGATCTGGGTGACGATCTCCGGATTGAGGCTCAGGGGATCGATCTTTCTGAAGGGCATGCCGACGTGCAGGGCGACCGCCTCGGTGATCAGGTCCTCGGTCAGGACCTTTCCCGGAACCCCGGCCTGTTCGAACTCCAGTGAGGCAGCGACCTCGATCGCCGACACCTCGTCCTCGAGGTGGACCCTGCCGCGGTGGATCGTCTCGCCCCGGGACTTCAGGATCTTCATCCGCTGATGGTCCTGCTTGATCCTGATCTCTTTCGCCTGTTCCGGCGTCAGTTTCCCCGCCTTCAGCAGGATCTCGCCGAGCTTTTCCGTCGTAAGCCTGGTCATAGGGTTTTCTCGCGCTTCCTTAATGATCCTTATAACGACTTTTGACACGGATCAAATCTGATAAGAACCGGATAAGAACGGATATTTCACGGGAAGAAGCTTCACCTTTTTGGTGAGGGGCTCATGGTTTATGTTCATCCGCCCTTATCTGGCGTTAATCCGATCTTTCCGTGTCTAAATTTTTAAAATGATAGCGCTCTCTTCCAAAGAAAAGGCCCCCTAACGGGGGCCATAAAAGGGTCGTAAGCTGATAGATCCCGCGGTACATTACTTCTTTGCAGGCTTCGCAGGTGCCGGTTTCGGCGCAGGTGCCGGAGCGGGCGCTGGCGCGGGTGCCGGAGGCGGCGGTGCTACTGCCGGGGCCGGAGCCGGTTTCGGCGGCTCGGGTTTCTTCTCGCAGCCGATAAAGACGAATGCCGCTACGATAAGCAATGAAAGCATTACTGCAAACAGTTTTTTCAAGGTGGGTCACCTCCTTCTTTTACGGGATGGTTGCTGGATAAGCGGGATTACTTGCATTTGAGGATAGTACCATCTGTCCCGAAAACGGCCTGCATCACATGATCCGAGTCGCCACCGAGCGCGTCACCGTCAGTTCCTTCACCTTCTGGCCCCAGGCCTCGGCGATGGTCTGCTGCTGCTCTTCGCTCAGCCGGAGCCGGAAGACCCTGAGCTTGTTCAGCGACCGCTTGGTGATATGGATCTCGGTAAGGTCGAAACCGATCTGTTTCTTTATCTCGGCGCTCTGCTGGGGAGTAAGCGTCAGCGTAAATGAATCTTCAGCCATTGGTGTGCGCCCTCCATGGTTCAAATTATAGGCACTTCATGGCGGGAATTCAAGTCTTTTTTCCCGGTTCCGCCTGCTCCGGCTTGACCACAATGACCCGCTCCACCCAGGGAAACGTTGCGGAAAGTTCTTTTTGCAAGCCCTCGACCAGGGCTATCCGGGTCACGTGTCAGCGCCAGCAGAACCCCGACGGCGCGATCCTGACGGTTCCGCCCTCAACGCCCGCGAAGACCACGTCACCCGCCCGGGACGTGAACCGCTCCGCCTTGTTCGCGATGATCGCCTTGATCTGTTCGATGTCCTGTTCTTGCATTTTCCGTTACCCCTCACGCATGATCCGATGTAGGGGCGGCCCTGTGTGGCCGCCCGGTTCTGGGCAACCACATAGGGTTGCCCCTACAATTATGCGTTCTCCATCACGATCTTCTTCGCGGTCGCCTCCACCGCCTCGGCGACCTTCACCTTCTCCACAACCCCGGTCTTCCGCGCCTTGATCTCCACCAGGTCCTCCTTCAGGTTCTTCTCTCCGATGACGATCCGGTACGGAATTCCGATGAGGTCCGCGTCCTTGAACTTGACGCCGGCCCGCTCGTCCCGGTCGTCCATCAGCACCTCGAAGCCCTTCTCTTCCAGGGCTGTGTGCATTTCCTCGGCAAGATCCATGGACCGCGCATCCTTCACGTTGACCGGAACGATTAATATCTGATACGGCGCGATGGCGAGCGGCCAGATGATGCCGTTCTCGTCGCTCCCCTGCTCGATGGCGGCGGCGGCGATGCGGGCCGGGCCGATGCCGTAGCTTCCCATGATGATGGGCTTCTCGTTCCCCTGTTCATCAAGGTAGTTCGCCTTGAGCGGAACGGAGTACTTGGTGCCCAGCTTGAAGATGTTCCCGATCTCGATGACCCGCTCGATCCTGAGCGGCTTGCCGCACTGGGCACAGGCGTCGCCTGCCGCGGCGGTATGGATATCGGCAAACTCGACGTCGGAAAAGTGCTTTTCCGCGGAAACGCCCCGC
The DNA here is from genome assembly GCA_919902495.1 of Nitrospiria bacterium. Lineage (GTDB taxonomy): Bacteria > Nitrospirota > UBA9217 > UBA9217 > UBA9217 > JAAXXJ01. The sequence continues at coordinate 200,485 of CAKKRC010000012.1, read as the reverse complement.
AGGTGGAACCCTTCCTTGTTCGCGCCGGCAATATAGGCACCCTGCTTCAGCACGGGGTCTGCGATCTTCCTTATTTTATGTCCCATGGGACCGATGAACCCGGCGGGCACGCCCAAAGCGGCCTTCACCTCGTCCTTCTGCGCGGGCCGGTGGGGTCCGATGAGCTTGGCCAGCTTCTTCTCGTGCAGGGTCTGGTCTCCGCGCACCAGCGCCAGCACCGGGCCGCTGTCGCTCATGACGAGGATCGATTTCAGCAGGTGATCGGACGTCACCTTCAGGAACCGCGTGACCTCGTCGATGGTCCGCCGTTCCGGCGTGGCAATCTCTTCGACGTTTCCCTCCGGAGCATTCGACGCCTTCGGCACGGACAGCGCCAGCTCTGTGTTCGCCGCGTAGCCGCAGCCGTCGCAAAGCGCCACATCGTCCTCGCCCGCCGGGGAAGGCGCCATGTACTCGTGGGCCATGCTGCCGCCCATCATGCCCGTGTCGCTCTGGACCACGTGAAATCGAATACCGCAGCGCGTGTAGATCTTCTTATAAGCATCGAGGTGGAGCTGGTAGGACCGGTCAAGCCCGGCCTCATCGGCGTCGAAGCTGTAGGAGTCCTTCATGGTGAACTCGCGCGTCCTGAGCACGCCGCTCTTGGGCCGTGCCTCGTCGCGGAGCTTCGTCTGGAGCTGGTACCATATCTGCGGAAGCTCCCGGTAGGAGCGGATGTCGTGGGCAGCGAGCCAGGTCATGGTCTCCTCGTGGGTCATGGCGAGGCACATGTCCCTGCCGCCGCGGTCCTTGAGCCGGAACATCTCGCCGCCGATGGCGTCCCACCGTCCTGTCTGCTGCCACACCTCGGCAGGGTTCAGGACCGGCATCGTCACTTCCTGGCCGCCGATGGCGTTCATCTCCTCGCGGATGATCCGGTTGATCTTATCCATGACCCGGATGCCCAGGGGCAGGTAGATATAAAGCCCCGCCGCAAGCTGGCGCACGAAGCCCGCGCGCACCATGAGCTTGTGCGAGACCGCCTCGGCGTCGGTCGGCGCCTCTTTCAGGGTGGGGATAAACAGTTTCGAGTAACGCATGGACTCTCCTTGGGAGAAAAATACAAATAACAATAGCCAAATATCAAATAATATCCAATTTTCAAATAATCAATTTCCAAGCGTTTGGAATTTCGATACGGCTATTTGTGATTTATTTGTTATTTGATGCTTGTGATTTTGATCTTATCCGAACGATCTCCTCTACTTCCTTCACCAGCACATCGGCCAATTCCTTCTCGTCGAACCTCTTCACGATCTCGCCGTGCTTGAACAGCATCCCTACGCCCTTGCCGCCGGCGATGCCGATGTCCGCCTCGCGTGCCTCGCCCGGGCCGTTCACCACGCAGCCCATGACCGCGACAGTGAGCGGCTCGGTGATGTGGCCAAGCCTCTTCTCCACCTCTTCGGCAAGGCCGATGATGTCGATCTCTGTCCTGCCGCAGGTGGGGCATGAGATAAGGTTCACACCCCGCTGGCGTATCTTGAGCGATTTCAATATTCCATACGCCACGCGGACTTCCTCGACCGGGTCGGCGGTCAGCGAGACCCGCATCGTATCACCGATGCCCTCGGACAGGAGGATGCCGAGGCCAACGCTGGATTTGATCGTGCCCGAATGAATGGTCCCCGCTTCGGAGATGCCGATATGAAGGGGATAGTCCGACTGTTTCGAGAAGAGCCGGTACGCATCGACCGTGGTCAGCACGTCCGACGCCTTGAGCGAGACCTTGATCTCCCGGTAGTCCAGGTCCTCGAGGATGCGAATATGGCCGAAGGCGCTCTCGACGATCGCTTCAGGCGTTGGATGGCCGTATTTCTCGAGCAGGTGCTTCTCGAGCGAACCGGCGTTCACCCCGATGCGTATGGGCAGCATCCGTTCCCTGCAGGCGCTCACGACCTCCGCGACCTTGTCCTTGCCTCCGATGTTTCCCGGATTGATGCGAAGGCCGTCAATGCCCTGCTTCACGGCTTCGAGGGCAAGTTTGTGATCGAAGTGGATATCGGCCACTAACGGAACGGCCGTGCCTTTCCGGATATTTCCGATGGCCTTCGCGGCCTCGGAGTCGGGCACGGCAAGCCGGACGATCTCGCACCCGGCCTCTTCGAGGCGCCTGATCTGGCTAAGCGTGGCCCCGGCGTCCCGGGTATCCGTGTTGCACATGGACTGGACGGCCACCGGAAAGCCCCAGCCGAGCTTCACGCTGCCGAGGGTGATGGAGCGGGTCTTTTTTCTAGGAATAGGATTCATGCAACAGAAAAACCTTTATCTCGCGCAAAGGCGCAAAGACGCCAAGTAAAGCAAAAAACCTTTAATGATCTGGCCTTTCTTTGCGGCTTTGCGGCTTTGCGCGAGGCAAGCCTCTCTTTATCACTTCATTATTTATTAAAGAACAATCTCATCACATCGTTGTACGACACCACCGCGATCAGGGAGATCAGCAGCGCGGCGCCGATGCTCTGGGAAACCTCCATGACCTTCCTGCTCAGGGGTTTTTTCCTGACCGCCTCGACGGCAAGGAACAGGAGCAGCCCGCCGTCCAGCACCGGAATGGGCAGCAGGTTCAGTATGCCGAGGGACAGGCTGATGGTTGCCATGAGCGCGATGAAGGCCGACAGGCCAGCGGATGCCGCCTGTCCGGACATCTGGGCGATCATCACCGGCCCGCCCAGCGTTTTGATGGAAAGAGAGAAGGAGAGCAGTTTTTTGAGGGTGATGAAGGTAAGGTCCGCGGTCTCCACGGTCCTCGTGAAGCCCATCCGCACCGACTCGGCAAATCCGTACTTCTTGAACACCAGCCGGACAAAGGGCTCGACGCCAATGACGTACCTGCCGCCGTCCATGACCGGGGTAATGGTCTTTTCTCCGCGCTTGCCGTCGCGCTCGACCAGGAACGTGAGGTTCTTGCCCCCGCTCTCCTTCACCATGAGAGAGAACTGGTTCCAGTGATAGATCGTTTTGCCGTTGACCGCGAGGATCTTGTCATTTACCTTGAGACCGCCCTTTTCCGCGGGAAGCCCTGGCCTGAGCCTGCCGATCTCCGCGGCCATGTCCGGAATGAGCCCCGAGGAGCCGATCCTGAGCTCCGTAGCCTCCGTGGGACGGAGCGAGAGGACCTTCTTCTCGCCGCCCCGGTCAAGGGTCACCGTCACATCCGTATCGGGATTCACCGCGATGAGCGTAAGCGCCTTGGTCCAGTCGCTGATCCTTCTCCCGTTTATCTCCTCGATGATGTCGCCGGCCTGGAACCCGGCCTTCTCGGCGGGAGAGGCCTTCTCCACGTACCCGACCTTCGCGGGGCCCTCGGCGTAGGTCCCGACCATGAACACCAGCGGCATCAGCAGGAACGCGAGGACGATGTTGGTCACCGATCCGGCCGCCGCGATCTTCGCACGCTGCCAGATGGTCTTGGACTGGAACTCGTCCGTAGCGCCCGTCGGTTCCTCGTCGGGATTCTCGCCCGCCATCTTGACGTAGCCTCCCAGAGGCAGCGCCGAGATGACATATTCCGTGTCACCCTTCTTGAAGCTCAGGCCGGGGATCGTCGGCCCCATGCCGAGGGAGAACTTCTCCACCCGCACGCCGGCCCGCTTCGCCATGATAAAGTGGCCCAACTCGTGCACGAACACGAGGATGCCGATCACGATCAGAAAATAAACTAAGGTCATTTCAACTCCTCTGAAAAAAAAATTTTACCGCTAAGGCGCGAAGGACGCGAAGGACGTCAAAAACAATGGATATTTTGCTTTACTGCAAGCCCTCCTTCGCGACCCTTGCGCCTTAGCGGTTCCAACGATTTTGTCTTTAATCCGCAATCCGCAATCCGCAATCCGCAATGATCCTCTCCGCCTCATGCCTTGCCCAGAGGTCCGCCTTGAGCGCCTCGTCCACGCTTTTGAGGGATACCGGCGTATGGGCGTCCATGGTCGCTTTGAGCACGCGGGGAATGTCCAGGAACCCGATCTTTTCCTCAAGAAAATTCCTGACCGCCACTTCGTTGGCGGCAGAGAGGACCGCCGGCATGCTGCCTCCCGCCCTGAGCGCATCGTAGGCGAAGCCGAGGCACGGGAACAGGTCGCGGTCCGGCTCCTGGAACGTGAGCGTCGCGATGGACGCGAGGTCGAGCCCGGGCGACACATCGGGAAGGCGGTCCGGATAGGAAAGGGCGTAGGCGATGGGCCCCTTCATGTCGGGCATCCCGAGCTGGGCGACAACGGAGCCGTCCTGGTACTCGACGAGCGAATGCACGATGCTCTGCGGATGGACGAGCACGCTGATCTGATCCGGTCCCATGCCGAACAGCCAGTGCGCCTCGATCACCTCGAGGCCCTTGTTCATCAGGGTGGCCGAGTCGATGGTGATCTTCCTGCCCATGTTCCAGTTCGGATGCTTCAGCGCCTGGGCCAGGGTCACCTGCGCGAGGTCCTTCTTCGTATGGTTCCGGAACGGCCCGCCCGACGCCGTGAGGATAAGGCGTCTGACGTCCCCGCGCTCGCCGGAATGGAGGCACTGGAAGATGGCGCTGTGCTCGCTGTCCACCGGAAAGAGCTTTACGTTCCGGGTGCGGCACTCGGCCATGACCAGCTCGCCGGCGGTGACGAGCACTTCCTTGTTCGCAAGGGCAATGTCCTTGCCGGCCCGGATCGCGGCCATCGTCGGGACCAGCCCGGCCGTGCCGACAATGGAAGAGACGGTGATGTCGGCATCCTCCGCGGCGGCGACCTGGATCATCCCCTCGACGCCCGAGAGGATCCTGACCGGAAGGTCCTTGCACCGCTTCCGCAGCTCCACGGCGGCGGGCTCACCGGCAATGGCGGCGATGGCGGGTTTGAACTTCCGGATCTGGGATTCCAACAGCGCACTGTTGTTCCCGCCCGCAAGCGCGACGACCGAGAACCGATCGGGGAACCGTTCGACAACCGCAAGTGTGGAGGTGCCGATGGAGCCGGTGGAGCCGAGGATGGAAATGCGTTTGATCATAAAATTACGAACAGCGGTAGGGGCGGCCCTGTGTGGCCGCCCTGGCCACAGGGCAACCACATAGGGTTGCCCCTACGGTTCATTCCGCGCTTGATCATCTCATCCTCATATAGAAGAACAGCACCGGCGCGGCGAACAGCATGCTGTCCATGCGGTCCAGGATGCCTCCGTGGCCGGGAATGATCGTTCCGGAGTCCTTGACGCCCGTGCTCCGCTTGATGAGCGATTCAGCAAGGTCGCCCACGGTCCCGACCAGCGCGAGGACAGCGCCAAGCACCGAAGCCTCCACCCAGCCGAGGGCCGGCACAAGCCAGATCTTGCACAACACGGCGATGATGATGGACGCAAGCGTGCCGCCAATGAGCCCCTCAATGCTCTTCTTCGGGCTGATCCTCTCATAGAGACGGCGCTTTCCGAAGGCCGTGCCCACATAGTAGGCGCCGATATCCGACGCCCAGATCACCAGATACAGGAACATCAGCCACCTCTTCCCGGAGGAGCCTGCAAGGATCGCGACCTGGAACGCGAACAGCAGTGCCACGTACACAATGCCGAACATCGTGACCGTGATATCTTCAAGGGCGCCCTCCACGGGCCGCCGGGAAAAGAGACGGGCCGTGATGACCGCCAATACACACAGGGTGATCCAGAAGAACGGACCCCCGCGGTAGGGAGGGATGGGCCGGTAGACGGTGAGGACGATGAGGGCCCCGAGCACGATACCAAGGATCATGAGCGGCGTAATTCCCCGCCCCCGCGCCATCGCATACAATTCGTATTGACCGATAGCGGCCGCGATGATCGCCAATCCCGCGAAATATACGGGCGGCAGCAGCCAGACAACAACGAAAAGAAGAGGGACCAGCACGAGACTGGTCAGGACACGGGTATTGACCATAGGAGATCTCCGTTACTGCCGTGATTTGCGCGCCGACGACACGGTCGCGGAAGGATGCCCGGCATTCCCGCCGAGCTGCTCCTCCGTGAGACCGAAGCGTCGCTGCCGGCGCTGATAGTCAAGGAACGCGGTGAGCAGTTCCTTCTCGTCGAAATCCGGCCAGAGGACATCGGTGAAATAGAGCTCTGCGTAGGCCGACTGCCACAGAAGAAAGTTGCTGATCCGCTTCTCGCCGCTCGTGCGGATGATCAGGTCCGGATCGGGCAGGCCCGCCGTGTCGAGATGTGAGGAGAAGCGCTCCTCCGTGAGGTCCCCGGGAAGGCCGCCGGAGGCCTGCATGCGCCTGATGGCCTCGAGGATCTCGCCGCGCCCGCCATACGAGAGCGCAAGATTCAGGACCATGCCGGTGTTCTCCGCGGTCTCGGCTGCGGCCTTTTCGACCCACTTTTGCGCCGTCTTCGGGAGTCGCTCCGTTCTGCCTATGGAGCGGAACCGGATGCTGTTCGCCTTCATCTTGGAGATCTCGGACCGCAGGTAGCTGCCGAGCATGTCCATCAGGAAGCTTATCTCCTGCCGGGGCCGTCCCCAGTTCTCGTCGGAAAAGGCGTACAGGGTCAGGACCCGGATCCCGAGCTTCCGGCATTGCTCCACCACATTGCGGACCGTCTCACCGCCGCGCTTGTGGCCGAGGATCCTCGGCATGCCTCGCCGTACTGCCCACCGTCCGTTGCCGTCCATGATGATGGCAACATGCTTCGGCAGGTTCTCCCGGTCGATCGCGGCCCGAAGTTCTGAAATTCCCGGTTCCTTCTTCTTCATCGCTCCCCTGATGCGCTGTCTGAATGGCAGTCGTTGATCTTCTTTATTTAATCCGCAATCCACATTCCGCAATCCGCAATACTCTTATCATTTTCCCTGGTACTTCTCCACCCGCACGACGTCCTTCCCGAATAGGCTGCCGGACACCTTCACGAGCCCATTGATCTGCACGCCGGTCTTCTCCGGACGGGAAACCTGAATATCGAGGACCGGGCCGGCCAGGTCCTTGACGTTCCACCGGGGCTCAAGCCTTGTCCCGGTCCAGGTGAGCACCTCGAGCTCGCCCCCCTTGTATCCTCCGAGGAAGGTCGCCGCGGTGTTCTTCGCCACGACCAGGTCATCTTTCCCGCTGCCGTACAGGTCGACGGCGATGATCCTTCCGCTGATCCTGACCAGCCGGCTCTTGTCCACATACGAGGCCGACGTCTGGAACGACTTGTCCAGCGCCGTGGGCTCTCTCCCCATGGTGGCATCAAGGCCGGACAAGGGTTTTGTCAATACCGTTTCCACCGTCAGGTATCTCTCTTCGCTCCTCCAGAGAGGGGTTTCGCCTGTATACACCACCAGCCGGTGGTCTTTGTCAAAGGAGACAAGGAGCGGGCGGGGCTCGCCGAAATCCGCATAGATAAAGCTGTACAGGTCTGTTCCCTTGGGAAGGTCCATCGCCGCGCCGGGCGCGTAGGCGCCTCCCGACCATGCATATTCCCGTGGCTTTCCGTCAAAGAAGCTCTCCCGGGAATAGTCCTGGCCGATCAGCACGTTGCCCCTGCCGGGATATCCGATCACCCGCAGGAAGCCCGGTACCTCGGCGGTCCTCTTGAAGGAACCGTCCTGGAACTCTATCACATAGGAGGAAACCGTGCTGTTCAGCATGCGTGTAACGAAGATCTCGGGCCTGCCATTCCCGTTGATGTCGGCAACATCGATATGGAACTGTTGCATCCCCATTTCATTTCCGGGGACCGTCTCGGACCACACCTCTTTCCAGCCCGACGGTTCTGAGCGGTAGATGGAGAGTTTCTTTTCATCGGAAACGACATATTCGGCGGCGTTGTCCCCGTCAAGATCGGCAATGGCAAAATAACGCGCCTCCACGGGAAAGTCCGGGGCCTTCTCCCCGGATGTCTTGACCGGCGCGAAGAACGGCCGAACCTCGCCCAGCGCCTCTCGCTTTGTCGTAAGGTTCAGCAACGCCACAATGGTGTCGAGCGGTTTTGCGTCGTCGGTATAGAAGATCCTGCCGGTGACAACGTACTTGCCCTCGGAGGGAAAGAGCCCCACGGCCACAACCGCATCGAGGCCGAAGGCCCTGCCCATGTCCTTGATCAGTCCCGCGTCCCGCTGTTTCTTGTCCTTCAGGAATGTGTCGACCTTATCGTTTCCCAGGACCGTGAACCTGCCCAGTTCAGCCAGGCGCCCGGCAAGATTCTGGATGATCTCGGGCCGGTCGTTCCGGAGCGGCAGGATGCCGATGCCGATCTTCTTCGGCGTGATCCTCGCCCGGTCTCCCGCCTGCGGCGCTTTCAGCTGTTTCTTCATCGTGGCGATGGATGTGGTGTCCTTGACGCTCACCACCTCGATGGTCCCGACCTCATCCTCGGCGCGGCCGATGACGGCCTTGGTCACGGGATGGAGGATCTCCCTGCCGTCCCTCCAGAGCGTCAGCGCCATGCCGGGCATGATTCCGTTCTTCTCGCCGAGAGCCACGGTCAGCCGGTCTCCCTGCACTGCCGTCACGCCGCCCTGCACTTTCGGGAAGTACGCTGCGATCGCATACGCAAGCTCATCGATCGAAGTGAACTCCTCGGGGCCCAGGGCCTTGTCGGCGAACGCGGAAGAATTGAGCAGCGTTGCCACGAGCAATACGGCCATCATAACTTTTTTCATTAAATATCCTCTTTTCAGATATCGAGTAATGTCAAAATCTTTTTACCGCAGAGAGCGCAGGGAGCGCAGGGAGCGCAGAGAAAACAGGCAAACAACTCATTAATGACTTCTCTGCATCTACACCCACTTGCATGCTCTATCAAGAACGTCTCTTGCTGCTGCAAAGATGCGCAAAATTCTAATAAAGTGCATGTTGTTCATGCGCTTCCTTCACCCTTTTGCGGCTACGTTCAGTTGCCTTCCTGCTCAATCACTATTCTTTAGCTTTTCTCTGCGTTCTCTGCGTACTCTGCGGTAAAAAAAGTCCCTGTTCTCTTATTCGATCCGGACCCGGATCTCCGCCTTCCAGGCCTTCCCGGGAGCGAGCGAGATGCGCCACAGGGGCATCACCATCGAGCTCTGGTACACCCGCTCGAACCCCGCCTCGGACTGGGATACGGTCTCCACCGGCGCGCGCCACAGGATGGCGGGCTGCGAGAACTCCAGGGTGACCTTCAGCTTGAGCCATTCGTCCACCAGGCTCACCCGGCCCACATTGTTCGTTTCGCCGATGGACGCAAGGTGCCGCTTGTCAAGGACATGTCCGGGGATCTCGTAATAGCGGTCCGGGGCGTTCCCGGCCAGGAGCGAGAAATTGAACTCGCTTCCGAACGTCGTGTTCAGCTCCTCCCGGTCCCCGTTCGCGATCTCGTACCGGACAACGAACTCCGGGTGTGACGGGCGAAGGAGCAGCGTTTTCCGGAGCCGCGCCCGCAGGCCGGCTGCGGTCCCTTCGCGCTCCAGGATGAGGACCACGGCATCCTTCTGCTTGCGCACGGAAGCCGTATACGCGCCCAGGACGAAGTCGCCCGCCTCATAATACTCGCATCGCATGAAACTCGCGAGGTCCACGCCGGTCTCCAGGAAGTGGTCCAGGAGCGATGCGCGGTTGTACCAGTCGTACTGCAGATGGTGCTGAAGCCCCTCTTCCTTCACCACCACGCGATCGTGTATCGTCTTCGCTTCGCCGCCTGCCGCGCCCTTCGCCGCTTGGGCGATCTTGGCGTGATATCCTTCGCGCCGGCGGGTCAGCGTATTCATGAGATTGAAGGACCGGGGTTTCCAGTCGAGCTCGGTGATCTTGCCGCCTTCCGCAGGGTCCACAAAGACGTTCAGCAGCTCGGAGTTGAGCATCACTTCCTCGCTTCCGTCCCCGTCGAAATCGCCCCGTTCGATCTCGAGCCAGGAGGAGTCCTCGGTCTTTTTAGCGGGTGTCTTCCCCCGCAGGACCGGCCCCAGCGCTTTCAGCGCCTTGTCCGCCAGGTATTCCGCCTGGATCAGGTGCTCGTACACCGCGGAGCGGAGGTGCGGAAGATAAAGCCCGCCGAACACTCCGTGCCAGTACGCGTCATTGCACTGGCACTGGTAGAGATGGTCGATCATGTGCGCCGCTTCCCGGTCAAGCTTCGCATTTGACCCCGGCGACTCCAGGGCCTTGTGGACCTTCCGGCTCACCATCAGCATCCGCTTCTGCATGTGGTTGCTCTCGGCGTACTTGGCCAGAAAGTTCCGCCAGATCCCGCCTTTGATGAACGGCCTGATCGTGCCGCCGTCCGGCATCCCTTTGAGCAGGGCCAGCGCCTTGTCGTATTCCACCATGGACGCCGTCGGAAGCGTCCACTCGCCCATCTCCATGTAGGAGGCCGTGGGCAGATATATCCTCCCGCGGGCCGGCTCCTTCCGGATATGGTCGGCAAAAGTCGTGGTCTCGATCCATTGGCTGTTCTGTTCAAGGAGCGTGAAGAACCGTTCGAGCCATCCTTCCTCGTACACGGTATGATAGGTCTCGGGCCAGACACCGAACTTCTCTCCGTCATCGGCCATGACCGCGAGACGGTTCCGCCCGGGGGTCCTGAGCGTCGCAAGATGTTCGATGGTCTCCTCGGGCCGGTGGAACGGGATGAGATAGCGAAGACGTTCGCTCCCGGGGAAGATCTTGATCAGGTCGCCCTGCTCCTCGGTCAGATAATAGCCGTCGAGTTCGTTATCGCGAAGGCCCGCCATCTTGAAATGGAAATCGTCCACCACCACGTGGTCGATTCCCGCCCGGGCGATGGCGCGCGGGAGATGGGGCTCCCATACCCGCTCGGCGAGCCACATGCCGCGGGCGTCGTAGCCGATCTTCTTCCGGACATAGTCCGAAAGCGTCCGTATCTGGCCGACCTTGTCCTCATCAGGCAGCACCGCTAGGACCGGTTCATAGAAACCGCCCGACAATATCTCGATCCGCCCATCCGACACGAGCTCCTTGATCGTTTCAAGGAAATCCGGGTGCATCTCCTCGAAGAACCGGTAGAGGATGCCCGTGTAGTGGAGCGTCATCCTGATCTTGGGGTGCCGCTTCAACACCTCGATGAACGGACGATAGGACTTCTGGTACGCTTCTTCGGCGACGAAGTCGAAGTTCCCCACCGGCTGGTGATTATGAATGGCGAAGATGAACTGGACCTTGGACATTTTTCAGGAAAAACCCGTAATTTCCGCGGATTTGGAATAAAGATACAGACTGGAATATTAGCCCCGAAGCGGCGAAAAGTCAATCAGAAACGGGAGGTTTGACCTGCCAGAGGCGCTGCGAATGCGACCGTTCAGGGAACGATCGGCGGTCGGCGGCGAAGTTTTTTACGGAAGAACATAAGGATAAAAAGAAGCATCAGTATTGGTAACCATATCCACAGGAACTCGCTCACGATGACATTCCATCCCCACCGGCTGAAGAATCCGTAGACCCCGATAGGCGAGACCACGAGCGGGCGCCAGGGAAGAAAATAGCGCGTGTCGTCGAAGGGCGAGAAGAACGCGATGCCGTATCCGCCGGAGGTCATGGCGTCGAGTACACCATGGGAGGCCGTGACCGCGAAGAAGTAGCCGGCCAGCAACCACCACTTATTGGAATATCGAGGCACCGTCCTGAATGCCAGCGAGACCACCAGCACACCGACGATGAGCGCGAACGGGAGGGAGTGGAAGAATCCCCGGTGACCGAACATATGGCGGTACGGGATGCCGAGTCGAAAAGCGATGACATCAAGGTCCGGGAGGAGCGTGCAGAACAGGCCCAGCATCCAGAACCGCAACGGCATCTTCTCCTGCGAAACGGCCTTTCCGAGGGCGGCGGCGACAAATACATGAGTGAAGGCAGAGGCCATAGAATTTAGTAGAGCTGACTCATTCTGTAACTATCACCCTCCCCAAAGAGAAACGCACCCTCACCCTTTTCCCTCCCCCTCAGGGGGAGGGGCAGGGGTGGGGATGGGTCTCCCTTTTTCTGGAGTGCCTCCCAGATCATCTGCTGCACCGCATCGGTTTGCGTCAACACCTCATGATTCCAGAATCGCAGTACCCGGAAACCTGCTTGTTCCAAGAATCGTGTCCGCTCTTCGTCCTTGCAAGCATCATCAGTATGCTGTCCTCCATCAACCTCTACGACGAGTTTCCTGTCGAGACAAACGAAATCAAGGATATACCGATCATACGGATGCTGCCTCCTGAACTTATGACCACAGATCTGCCTCCCCCTCAGGACGTCCCACATCCTGCGCTCAGCATCGGTCATATTGTTTCGAAGCGCTCGCTGCAGCCTTTGCGTGAGAATACGCTTGTACGTCTGACCATCCATCCAATACCCATCCCCCACCTGACCTCCCCCTTGAAGGGGGAGGAACAGCGATAGATCCTACACCGCCCGCCTTACCATCCGACCTGCGAGATAAAAGAAGAACACCGCGTATGCCGTGAGAATGATGACCGATACTGCATCGGGCACTTTCCCACCGGCAAGAGCGCGGAGCAGGATGTTCGCGTGGGTGAGCGGATAGACCATAATCATGCTCCGGAACGGCTCCGGCAGCTTGTCCGGCGAAAAGAACGTCCCCGCAAGGAAGGACATCGGGATGATGACGAAGCTGTTGAAGTTCGACATGTCCTCGTGCGACTTGGCGACCATGGCAGCAGCCACCCCCGCCGAGGCGAAGCAGAACGCCGTGATGCCGAGCACGAGCACGATGAACGGCGACAGGGTCATGTGCACGCCGGAAAGGAGCCCCACGATCAGGAGAAGGAACGCCGAGAACAGTCCGCGGACCGTCCCGCTAAGCGCCCGTCCCAGCGCGATGGACCACGGCCCGACCGGAGAAACAAGCACCTCCTCGATGGTCTTGGTGTAGAGCTTGCTCACGTTCACCGACGTCGAGACCGGGCCGAAGCTGTTGTTCATGGCCGAGAGCGCCAGGAGGCCCGGCAGCACGAAATCGAGATAGGACCCTCCGCCGGTCATGCTCATGCCCCGCCCCAGCCCCCAGCCGAACGTGACGAGATAGAGAATGGGCGTGACCATGCTCGAAGCCAGGAACTTCCAGGGCTTCTTGCGGATGAGCAGCATGTCCTTCCAGAAAATGGGGTAGAAATTCATAGTATGACTCTATGCAACCACAGGTGGACAGGTAGGGGCGGCCCTGCGTGGCCGCCCGCAACCGGGCAACCACACAGGGTTGCCCCTACAAGTAATTCCGCACTCCGCGTTGAAAAAGCCCCCTCTCCCTTTTTCCCTCTCGGGAGATCAAGTCCCCCTCACCTCTTATCCTCTCCCTCAGAGGGGAGAGGAAGGAAGGAGAGGGGGAGCCTCTATCAGGGGGCAGGGGTGAGGGTCATGTCTACCCGCACTCGGCACTGCCTCACGAGTCTATCCTCTCTCCCGTCAACTCGATGAACACGTCCTCGAGCGTAACGTCGCGAACGGCCACGTCGCACCCCATCACCTTGCCCGCATCGAGCGCTTCTTCCCTGCTGTGCAGGAATTGCCGGGGCACATCGTGCCGGCCAAGGCATTCGAGGACATACCTGCCGGCCACCGCCTTGAGGTCCGCCGGCGAGCCAATGGTCATGATCTTCCCCTGCCGCATGATCGCCACGCGGTCGCACAGTTCGTCCGCCTCTTCGATGTAATGCGTCGTCAGCAGGATGGTAATGCCGCTCCGCTTCAGGTCCTCGATGAGCCCCCAGATCAGCCGCCTCGCCTGGGGATCGAGGCCCACGGTGGGCTCGTCCATGAACACGATCCGGGGCCGGTGCATGAGCCCCCGGGCGATCAGAAGCCTCCGCCGCATCCCGCCCGACAGGTGCTCCACCGGCATGTCCCGCTTCTCCCACAGCCCGACGAACCGGAGCAGTTCTTCGATGCGGGCGGTCCGGTCCGCCCGCTCCATGCGATGGAGCCTGCCGTGATACTCCAGGTTCTCGGCCAGCGTCAGGTCGATGTCGAGGTTCAGCATCTGGGGAATAACGCCGATGGCCTTCTTGACCGAGAGAGGGTCGTTCAGGATATCGTGGCCCGCCACCAGCGCGGTCCCCGACGACGGGAGGGAAAGCGTGGTCAACATGCGGATGGTCGTGGTCTTTCCCGCTCCGTTGGGCCCGAGCAGGCCGAAGACCTCGCCCGCGCTGACGGAGAAGTTGACGGCCTTGACCGCGGCGACGTGATCGAAGTTTTTGGAAAGGTTCAATATCTCAATCATGAGAAGCTTCTTGGACGCGGATCAGATCGGATGAACGCGGATAAGACGAAAAAAAATACCCCGAGGAGGTAATATAAAATCAAGATAATGAAATAATGAATCGTCCCTCTTCTCATTGAGCCCATTGCCAAAACTCAGTAGCAGCTCCATAAGCTTCCAACCTGGTCTATCGCTTGGATTTTATCCGCGTGCATCCGCGTAAATCCGCGTCCAACAAGGTGTTGCCTACGTTTCGTTCTCGATCTTCAGCGCCTTGATCTTCCGGTGGAGGTTGCTGCGCTCCACGTCGATCTCGTCGGCTGTCTTGCTGATGTTGCCGTTGTTCTCTTTAAGCTTCCGGATGATATACTCCCGCTCGAAGGCCGCGCGCGCCTCCTTCAGCGTGGCATAATCCGCCAGGCCCGCCGCCATTCGGCCGGTTCCCGACGACCGACCAACCAGCGGCCGGCTCACCGGATGCGGCACCTCTGCCGCGGTGATCGCGGGGCCGGGGACCATGATCATCATGCGCTCGATGAAGTTCCGGAGCTCACGGACATTGCCGTTCCACGGATACCGGAGGAAGAGATCGAGCGCTGCGGCATCAATGGCCTTGGGCTTCTGACCGTATTCAGCGGCAAACTCCTGTATGAAATAGCGGACCAGGACCGGGATATCGTCCTTCCGTTCCCGGAGGGGCGGCACTTCCAGGGGGATGACGTTCAGCCGGTAAAAGAGGTCTTCGCGGAACGATCCTTTCCTGATCTCAGCCGCGAGGTCCTTGTTCGACGCGGCGACCACGCGCACATCGGTCTTGAGCGTCCTCGTCCCCCCCACGCGCTGGAACTCCTGGCCTTCGAGCACGCGAAGCACCTTGGCCTGCGTCGCCAGGCTCATGTCCGCGATCTCATCGAGAAAGATGGTCCCCTTGTCCGCAAGCTCGAACTTGCCCCGCTTCATGGACGTGGCGCCGGTGAAGGACCCCTTCTCGTGTCCGAAGAGCTCGCTCTCGATGAGCTCCTGGGGAATGGCGGCGCAATTGACCTCCACGAACGGCCCCGCCGCGCGCTTGCTCGACTTGTGGATGGCGCGGGCCACCAGTTCCTTGCCGGAACCGCTCTCGCCATGGATCAGCACCCAGCCGTTGGTCGGACCTGCAAGCGCGATCTGCTGCTTGAGCGACTTGATGGCTTCGCTCTCGCCCACGATCTCATAGCGCCGCTCAATGCTCTTCCTGAGCGTCTCGTTCTCCTGCCGGAGGCGGTATTCCTCCAGTCCGTTCTTTACCGAAAGCGATATCCGCTCCAGCGAAAGGGGCTTCTGGATGAAATCGTAGGCCCCCATCTTGGTGGTCTGGACCGCGGTTTCGATCGTGCCGTGGCCCGTGATCATGATCACCTGCATCTCTGGGCGCGTCTCCTTGAAGCGGCGAAGCGTCTCGATACCGTCCATGTCGGGCATGGCGATGTCGAGCAGCGCGAGCGAAGGCTGCGCCTCGGCGAGCACGTCAAGTGCTTCGCGACCCGAAGCCGCCGTCACGACCTCGTAGCCCTCGTCGCCGAGGATGTCCTTGAGGGACTTCCGGATGCTTTCTTCGTCGTCAACTATGAGGATGGTGTCTGTTGGCATAGGATTTATTGAAACGTCTGACAAATATCACTGGACGCAAGAAAACTTTATGTACCAATATTGCGAATCAAAATACATAGAACCACTACCCATTGGTACAATTGCGCCACCTTCTGCCCTTGGGCCTTCGGAATCGATTCGATATTTTCCGTTACAGGCCGAATGCATTTGTTGATAAGCATTCTCTCGCCTTCGCGCAATAACAGAATCAGCGCCTTCATTAAGATATTTCATGACGCCACTTCTTGACGCCTCATTGATTGGGGCATATTGCGATGAAGTGCCCGATCCCGGCGCTTGAACCATCTGAGCTCCACAGGCTGACACAACTAAAATAGCAATTACAAGTAAGACAGCTCTCGCTAATAACATAGCCCATCCTCCTTCATTTTGCGTCAGCCAGGGTAAGGCATGGAATTATAGAAGCAACGTCCCCAATCTACCCTCGAGGACGCGACCTCGCGGCCCTCATCGCGCAGGATCCTGGTGAGGGACTGGTGTATGCTCTCTCTTCAACGTCGACTATGAGGATGGTGTCAGGAGGCATAGTGTCGCTATATTTCGATTCAAAAAGTGAGTGGCTGCGCGCTTTTTCGCAGTCCCTCTCGACTGCCGGGGTGGGCTTTTTAATAGTCATGGGCTGAAAGTATTACCTACCACTAACCCATAGCACCATATCAAGCTTACGCGGCGTCCATTCCGTTGAGCCAAACAGGTGATTCAATTCTTTAGCCTTTCGAGCATAGATCTCGATTAACATTACGCCATCAGGTAAGCGCAATTGTTTCGGCTCGCCCTTGTTGTTCTTTTGATTCATCTTCGATATGGCGCTCTCCTCCGGTAGGTTGTTGACCTGCGCCAATGCATCGACAGCAAATTGATCGACTGTTCCGAAATGCTCGGGGTACATCAATGATAGCAACCCCGATGCGCCCGCTATTCCCAGACCCTTTATTTCAGTCGCGGTGCTGAGACCCAAGCGAATATCACTGGGATTCAGATTCAAGAGTTTGTTCCGGATGCTGTCCAATTCGCTCAGTTCGTTGGCTTCGATGTACTTCCTGAGGTGGATAGTAGTTGTGGCATAGCGATTGTCCGCCGTGTATTTCCAGCGGAAGTATTCATCATGCAGGAAGTCATACCACTCTCGTGGAGTGAACCTCTGAAGCCTCTTTAGGTCCAGTGCGCTTAACGCACGCTCCAACTCAACATTCCGATCTTTAACAAAATGCCAATAGCGTTGAAGTGATTGCTCCCAAGCCGAGGAATTAGATGAGTACCAAAGTTCAGAAATATTCATCGCGAAACCTTTCAAGGGCCGTCCGCGGCCACACTCACCGGGCCGTCCGGGGTCAGGCCGTCCGGGGTCAGACCTGGAAAGCTGGAATACTGCAAAATCAGCACATCAACCAAGGTGCGCTTGTGCGGTCTTTGTCCAATGAACCTTCATTTTGGAAGACAGTACTTAGCACGGACTTCCCGCACATCCATAGTCTGGCCGGCTTTGCTGTCGGCCAGCCCTCGTTCTATGACCTCACGCACATATATCTTGCGAATCGGGTCATCCATAAAAGAGCCGGCCAACCGCGCCGATTCCATTTCAGCGGTCCTTTCCTTCACCTTCTTCTTCGGCGCCCAACCATGCTTGTGCGGTTTGCAGAGCGCGCAGCCTTTGGACTTCTTGTTTTTGTATATTTTGCCCATTGTAATTGTATTTCGCTGGAAACTTTCTATTTTACAGATATTCCACATGCCCTCTCATGTCCTCGGCATTAAATACCTGCCCGGACGAGGGACGTAGTTTCTGTCCGACACATCCTATTTCACGCTCCATCGCTTCGTCCGCGGCACATCCTTGTCGAATCCGGTCCTTCGCTGAATTTCCCAGGCGTTTTACCTGGCAGCAAACTATTTCGCATGCGCGACATCTTTTTTCTTTCTCAAGTGTCCGAACTTTTCCTTTAATTGCCGCAGTTCATCTTTTTGGGACTTGGCGTATTTCTCCCCCAATTTTGCCCGAATGTCACGCATCAATTTCACCGCATCAATTTTCTTTTCCATAGAGCACCTCCCACGGGCTTCTGGTTTCCAGGGGATATCCGCGATGAAAAATTCACTTTGCCTCAAACATCTTCTTCAGCGCTCCGTACGCATCCGACATGATGTTCTTCGATATCCAGAGCGATGTGTGGGACAATTTTTCCAGAGCGGCGCTGGCGTCGTCGTAATCCAGATGGCCGACAGCCGCCGACCATAAAACGATGCCCAACGACCCATGGACTTCGAGGCCGGAAGAAGAGGATAATATCCGGGCGGCAGTGTCATCCGTGATAAACCAGTCTGAATTGAGCCGTTTTGCGAGAAGAACGGCCTCAGCCTCCGCATAATCCAGAAGGCCGGCAAGTGAAAATGCTCTCGCTTGATTGATTTCTTCTTTGGAAAGCTTTTCAACGTTGATCCATGCCGGTTTCCGCCGGTCCCAAGCGGGATGTAGAAGATTGTTCAACTCGACATGGACAGCGTAGGGAATACTGACGGAACCGGCCTTTTGAAGCAGTTCGAGAATGCCTGCCTCAGTAAGATGAAATATCGGTCCGGTGTTGGACACTATGCGTTTCACTTCGTTCCCGCTTTCACTTTCAACGCCCATTCTATATCTTCCTTCATGAACTGCTCCATGAGCGTCAAGCGGTTATGGCGGATGAACTCCTGCAAAGCGACCCGCAATAGGTCGGCTTCGTCCGTAAACCATCCGCTCTTTACATAGTTATCCACCTCGGCTCCCAGTTTGTCCGGAATTGATACTTTTATCGTTTTCATGTTTAACCACCTCGCTATATGAACTGTACGTATCAGTATTATGATTATGACTTACCCTCTATTGTACGCCGTAAATCGTTTATTCATCAACGATAAATATTATACCAATGCAATGTGCTCATCGGCGTAGAGCTTAATCTTTTGGCCCATGCGGTTGCCGCTCCTCCAGCTTTTTCCTTAATTTCGAGGGCTGCTTTTGCCGCAGGGCCTCGACGAAGGCTTCACTATCTTCGATCGCCTGATCGAGCTCCCGGCGATGGTCGAAGTAATAGGCAAGGGCGGCATGGATATCCGCCAGGGTCAGATCGTGTTCGGCGGCGATTTCATCCGCGTTCATGCCCAGCCGTTCGTGCCAGAGCACGATGTTTTGAACCGTGATGCGGCGCCCGGCGATATGAGGTTTTCCCCCCGCCACTCCCGGCGAAATCTCAATATGCTGGTCTATTGTTTTCACAGTCATGGGTGTTCTCCTTTTCTTCGCGAACGTTATATCAAACTCAAACCACGGAGCAGACAGGCTTTTGTCAGATTATAACTTTGCCTTACGTTTCAGCAACCCCACGACTTGATCGATCTCCGCTTCCGTCGTCTCCCTGCCCAGGCTGAACCGGATGGCCCCTCGGCTGAGTCTGTCCGGAACGCCCATAGCGACGAGCACATGGGAAGCGTTCACCGTATCGCCGTGGCAGGCTGCCCCGGGCGAGACGGCGATGTCCTTCCCGAGCGCTTCCATCACCGCGGCTGCGTCGTAGCCTTCAAAACTGATATTCCATGTATTGGGAAGTTTCTTCTCAGGATGGCCGCTCAGATGGACCTTGAGCCCGGCCTTCCTGAGGCCGTCGAACAGAAGCTGTCCCAGTTTCTTCTGTCGCATTCCTTCCGATTCCAATAGCGGCATCGCCAGCTCGCATGCCGCACCGAGGCCGACGACGCTCGCGAGATTCTCCGTGCCCGGCCGCATGCCGTGCTCGTGGCCCGCGCCATGCATCATCGGCGGAAGCGTGCGCCCTTTTCTAATGTACAGCGCGCCGACGCCTTTGGGTGCATAGAATTTGTGGCCCGCCACAGTCAGAAAATCCACCCCCAGGTCGCCAACGCGACAGGGTATCTTTCCTACGCTCTGAGCGGCATCGGTATGGAACGGGATTCCCTGGGAAGATGCGATCTTCGCAAGGCTTGCGATGTCCTGGATCGTGCCGACTTCGTTGTTCGAGTGCATGATAGAGATGAGCGCCGTGTCCGGCGTGATTGCCTTCGCAAGAGTGTCGGGATCCAGCAAGCCGAATTTGTCGACGGGTAGATACGTTACCTTGTACCCGAAGCGTTCGATATGGCGGCAGGGCTCCAGCACGGCGGGGTGCTCGACCTGCGAGGTGATGAAGTGTTTCCCCTTGCCCGCTGCTTTGGCGATACCCTTGATCACCATGTTGTTCGACTCGGTGGCGCCGCTCGTGAAGATGATCTCTAACGCTTCGCAGCCCAGGAGGTTCGCGACCTGCTCACGGGCCTGCTCGATGGCAGCACGGCATTCCACACCGAAGCTGTGCGATGAGGAAGGGTTGCCGAATTTCGAGGTAAGATACGGCATCATCGCTTCGAGCACTTTCGAAGCGATGGGTGTACTGGCGTTGTAGTCGAGGTAGATTCGGTTCATGCGTACTTCTCACCGTGGATAGCGCAAAGGAAATACTGGAAATGCGAGTCATTAACACGAATTTCACAAATGGGACGAATGTCACGAATAAGTGCCGTTAGAAAACAGAAAGAAAAAGAAGTTATTCGTGTAATTCGTCAATTCGTGTCATTCGTGATGAATCTGTTGACGTTCCTCCGTGTCTCCGTGACTCTGTGGTAGAACTTGATCTTTGTGTCGTATCTTTGTGTCGTATCTTTGTGTCGTATCTTTGTGTCGTATCTTTATTTCGCTTCCGCAGTCCCGAACACCCCCATCGACAGGTACCGCTCGCCGCCGTCGGGGAACACGGTGACCACGCGCTTGCCCTTGCCGAGCTTTGCCGCGACCTGGAGAGCCGCGAAGCAGGCGGCTCCGGACGAGATGCCGACGAGCAGACCTTCCTCGATGGCAAGCCGTTTCGTTGTCCCCTTCGCCTCGTCGGCCGTTACCTGGATGATCTCATCATATACCTTGGTGTTCAGGACCTTCGGCACGAAGCCCGCGCCGATGCCCTGGATGGGATGGGGACCCGGCTGTCCGCCCGAAAGGACCGGCGACGCCGCAGGCTCGACGGCGTATATCCTGACGCCCTTGACCTTCTTCCGGAGCACCTCGCCCACGCCCGTGATCGTCCCGCCGGTGCCGACGCCGGCGACAAAAGCATCAATGCGCTTGCCGCCCATGAAATCGATGATCTCGCGCGCTGTTGTCTGCCGGTGTACCATGGGGTTCGAAGGGTTCTCGAACTGCTGCGGCAGGAAGTATTCCTTGCCAGAGCCCGCGATCTCGGCTGCCTTTTCAAGGGCGCCTTTCATTCCCTTGGCCGCCGGCGTCAGGACAAGCTCCGCACCGTAGGCCTGCAGGAGCTGCCTGCGCTCCATGCTCATGGACTCGGGCATGGTCAGGATGATGGGATACCCCTTCACCGCCGCGACCATGGCGAGCCCGATGCCGGTGTTGCCGCTCGTCGGCTCCACGATCTTCATGCCCTTGGTAAGCCTGCCCCGCTTCTCGGCGTCCTCGACCATGGAAAGGGCGATGCGGTCCTTCACGCTCCCGCCGGGATTGAACCCCTCGAGCTTCACCCACACCTCGGCGTCGGACGGACCGCTCATGCGGGCAAGCTTCACCATCGGTGTGTTGCCGATCATGTCCAGGATCGTTCTGACTCTAGCCATAAGCCCTCCCCAAAACCAACATCAAACCATTTTGCCACAGAGTACACAGAGTTCACAGAGAACTGCCACGTCAAAGTAACTTGTCCTGCCTTTCTCGGTGACCTCGGTGACCTCTGTGGCAAGATGCACTTCAGGTGTCTTGATTTACGACGTCCCCCGCTCGATCATCTCCTCGGCATGCCGGATCGTGGCGTCGGTGATGGTCTTGCCGCCGAGCATGCGCGCGATCTCGTCGATGCGTTCTTTCCGGTCGAGCAGCCGCACCTCGGTGCTGGTTCGGTCCTTCTTCACGGCCTTTGCGACGCCGTAATGGCTCATGGCCATGCTCGCGATCTGGGCCAGGTGGGTGATGCAGAAGACCTGGCGACGGGACGCGATCTTCCTGAGCTTCTTCCCCACTTCCTCGGCCACCGCGCCGCCGATCCCCGCGTCCACCTCGTCGAAGACCAGCGTCGGGATGGGGTCGCCCTCGACCAGGATGGTCTTGAGCGCAAGCATGATGCGCGACAGCTCCCCGCCCGAGGCGATCTTCGCCAGCGGCCTCGGCTCCTCGCCGGGGTTCGGCGAGATCAGGAACTCCACCTTGTCGGCGCCGCGGGATCCCACGCGAAGCCCGTCGGTCGTGTCGTCCCCGGGCTCCTGGACGATCTTCACGACAAAGGTCGTCTTCTTCATGCCCAGGTGGCCGAGCTCTCCCTCGACCTTCTTCTCCAGTTCACGGGCCGCGGCAGTCCGCTTTTTCGTCAGTTCCTTCGCCTTCAGCGTGATCCCGGTCTTGAGTCCGTCGATCTCTTTCCGGAGCCGCTCCATCTCCTCGCCGCTCTTCTCGATCTTATCCAGTTCAGCCGCTGCCTTCGTTCCAAAGGCGATGATCTCCGGGACCGTTCCGCCGTACTTTTTTTTGAGCTTCTGGATCAGGTCCAGCCGGTCGCCTATCGCTTCGAGCCGGTTGGGGTCGAACTCCACCCGCTCGGCGTAGGAGGAGACCTCGCGCGCCGCCTCCTCGATCTGGGCCCTGCCGGACTCAAGAAGTTCCAGCACCGGGGCAAGCTTGTTGTCGATCGCCGCGATATCGCGCACGTTCGTGATGGCGCGCTTGAGTGCAGAGAGCGCCGACCCCTCGGAAGAATAGAGCGTCTCGTCGGCCGACGCGGCGAGGCCCGCCAGCTTCTCGGAGTTCGCCAGCACGCGCTGCTCGTTGGCAAGGGCTTCGTCCTCGCCATCTTTGAGACGGGCGGCATCGATCTCGTTCACCTGGTAGCGGAGCAGGTCCTCGCGTTGGGCCTTTTCCCGTTCGCCCGCTTCAAGCTCGGCGAGCTGCCTGCGGAGATCATGCAGCTGTTTATAGGAGGCGGCGAAGGCCTCGCGGTTCTTGAGAAGGCCGCCGAAGGAATCAAGCAGGTCCATCTGCTGGTCGACCGCGAGGAGGGACTGGTGCTCGTGCTGGCCGTGGATGTCGGCGAGATGGGCCCCGAGCGCGGTCAGAGTAGCGAGGTTCGCGAGGCTGCCGTTGATGTAGACCTTGCTCTTTCCCGCCGTGGAGATGACCCGGCGCACGATGAGGTCCTCGCCGGCCGCGGCCTCGATCCCCTGTTCGCTCAGGATTCCGGTGACCGCCACGGACCCGAGGCCGTTCAGCTCGAAGGCCGCCTCCACCACCGCCTCGGCGCTGCCGGTGCGCACGAGGTCCGTGCTCGCCCGCTCACCCAGCGCCAGGTTCAGCGCGTCCACCACGATGGACTTGCCCGCGCCGGTCTCGCCGGTGAACACGTTCAGCCCCGGCCCGAACTCTACGCGAAGCTGGTCGATGATGGCGAAATTCTTTATGTTCAGTTCTTTGAGCATGATGTTAAAAAGAGGTCCCAGAAAAACCGTCGTCAGTCGATAGTCGTCAGTCAAGTCCTGGACTAGCGACTGCCGACTGCCAATCCCCGACTAGCGACTGTCGACTGCTGACTGCTATTCAGACTTTAATGCAGCCGCCTTCTTCCGGGCGAACTTGCTCTGCGTGGACTTGCCGTTGCCGCCCGCCTTCCGGTAATACTCGGCCGCCTGCTCCTTCTTTCCCAACCGTTCGCTGGCCCTGCCTGCCCAGTAATATGCCGTGGAACCCCATGCCCTGGAATCGGGGTACTGTTTCGGTATCTTTAAGAGTTCATCCACCGCCTCGGCGTCGCGGCCGACAAGGAAGCAGCAAAACCCGATCCAGTACTGCGTCTGGGCACGGTCCGCGGGATTCTGGTCGCGGATGGCCAGCCGGTAGGCGTCAAGCGCCCCCCGATAGTTGGCCGTCCTGAAATGGATATCGCCGATCTTAGCCTGGATGTCGCCGGGCGCCAGATCGTCCGGCGGTGCGGAAAGCGTTTTCCGGTAAAGGGCGAGCGCCTCGTCGTATTTTTTCGCTTCTACCATCTTGTTCGCGGCCCGATAATAGCCGGCCGAGGCCGTCTCGACGGCAATGGACCGTTGGCTGAGCAGAAGGAGCGCGAGAACCGAAAAAATAATTCCTTTTTTCATTACATCCCTCCCCAAAAAGAATGTGTCAAATTTAACACAAGGATTTGCGCTATTCAAGAGCTATCTTTATCAGTCGTCGAACCGGACGGAAACTCAGTGCGAGGAGGAGAGAACAGAGACAGAAACAGCCGTAAGACAGAATTATTATATGATATAATAAGTATAACTTTACAAGAATGGGTCCAAGTTGATTGTCTTCACGCTTTCCGGGCAGAGGACATGAGCAAAAAAAAGATCCCATATAAACAGCCTGTTCCGGACGATTCCTGCCGCATCAACCCCTTCGAGGAGTGGGGGCTGACCTTTGATGCCATCCCGGACCACCTCGTACTGATCGACCTGGACATGCGGTTGACAAGGGTGAACAAGGCCTTCGCGCAGCAACTCGGAAAGAGACCCGAGGACCTGGTCGGGGAACCCTGCTACCGCCACATCTGCCGCAGCGAGGGACCGAAAGATAATTGCCCGCACTTGCGAACCATCAAGGACGGCAAGACCTGCTCTATTGATCTGCACCTTGAACACCTCGGCGGCGATTTTCAGATCACAACATCATCGCTTCGCGACCGGACCGGCAAGATCTGCGGCTCCGTCCACCTTGCCCGCGATATCACCGAGCGCAAGAAGGCCGAGGACGCCCTCCGGCAGTCGGAGACCCGTTTCCGCAGCTTGGTGGAGCAGAGCCTCGTCGGCATCTATATCCTCCGGGACGGCAAGTTCATCTATGTGAATCCCAAACTGGCCGAGATCTTCGGCTATTCCAGCCCGGAGGAGATCGTTTTCGAAAAAAGCACCCTCGAGCTCATCGCGCCGGAAAGCCGCGCCCTCGTCGCCGAGAACGACCGCAAGCGTCTGGCCGGCGAGGAAAAGAGCCTCCACTATACCTTCAAGGGGTTGCGGAAGGACGGGAGGTTGATCGACATCGAGGCGTTCGGGAACAGTACGGAGATCGACGGCAGGCCGGCCATTATCGGGACGCTCCTGGATGTCACCGGGAAGCTCCAGCTCGAAAAACGGCAGCGGGACATGGAAACCCGCCTGCACCAGCAGCAGCGGCAGCAGTCCATCGCCACCCTTGCGGGCGGCGTCGCCCATGACTTCAACAACATGCTCATGGGGGTCCTCGGGAGCGCCGAGATTCTGAAGGAAAAACTCCCCCCCGACAGCAAGGAGCGGGAGTTCACCGCTACCATCATCGATACATCGCGGCGCATGGCCGGCCTCACCCGCCAGCTCCTGGACTATGCCCGGCAGGGAAGCTATGAGCACAACAAGGTGGCGCTCAACCACATCGTGCAAGACACCCTTGCTATGGCGCGATGGGAGACGAAGACCGGCATTCAGATCAGCCAGTCGCTGGCCGACGATCTCTGGCCCGTTATCGCCGACTGCGGTCAGCTCGGCCAGGTCATCATCAACCTCATTTCCAATGCCGCGGAGTCGATGGAGGGGACCGGCGGGCGAATCGAGGTCAGAACCGAGAATGTACCGGGAAAGGCCTCATGGGAATGTCCGCTGAGCCAGCATCCGGCGGGCGACTATGTCCACCTGAGCGTCAGCGACACGGGTCCGGGGATCCCGCGGGACATGCAGAAAAAGATCTTCGAACCTTTCTACACAACCAAGTTCATGGGACGCGGTCTCGGCCTGGCGTCCTCCCTGGGGGTCATCCAGAACCACGGCGGATGCCTGTCCGTGGCGAGCGAGCGGGAAAAGGGCGCGACCTTCCATATGTATCTCCCCCGCTACGCGGATACGGATGTTGAAGACCGGAAAATGGTCGGGACCAGTACTCTCGGATCAGTCCTCGTAGTCGACGACGAACCGCACGTTCTCACGTTGCTCAAGACCATGCTCACCGAACTGGGATACCGGCCGCTCATAGCCAGGAACGCCCACGACGCGCTGCTGACCGTCAAGGAGCAGAACGACGGGATCCTTCTGGCCATCCTCGATGTTCAGCTGACAGGGCCGGGCGGAGCGGACCTCTTCAGCACGCTCAAGAAGCTCAGGCCCGGCCTCAAGGTGCTTATCTCGAGCGGCTATGATGAAAGCACCGCCCTTTCGGGGTTCAGGGAGGACCGCCCCGACGGTTTCATTCAAAAGCCCTATTGGATCGAATCGTTGCGGGACAAGCTGCTGGAAGTGCTGCAGGGCGGGAGCATGCCGTGATCATGCGGGATGAATATGGATTGAACCGCCGCCTTGAGGGGCGCGGTTTTTGCAACCCTCTACGCGCAGGATAGATCAGCGTGTCGGGTGACGCAATGTTCAATCCAGCCTAAGGAACTAAATCAAACAAGAGAATCTATCCAGATCGCAAATTGCTCCACAGCATTAACTGATACCCGCGACTAGTTTTTCTTTATCAGCATTCGAAGTAGCACACCAACAATGAAAAATATACCGGGGAGCAGAACGAGCCCCAAAATATATTGTCTATTAAACTCGCCGCTATACCATAGCCGAAGGATGTTTTGATTGTAGACAATCTGAAAGATGGTAGCGATCGATAAGGGCAAAACGATCGCCATGATCAGATAACCCTTTACTTTTTTGATACCAAGATAGCCTACCGCCAGAGGAATGATCATGAAGGTAAGCATCGATAGACTGTAAAAGAAAGAAATGGCAAAAAGAGCCCTGGGAGCTGATTCTCGTCCATATTTCCAGAATACAACCGCTATAAAGAGCGAAAGCCAAAGAAGAACCTTCCAATTATCTTTAATTATGTTTCGTATTTTTTGCATGCGTTCTTTTGGTATAATACCGCCGTGAAGGGTGGAGAAAAGAAGCTGTGCATAGTGTTCTGTTCAATATCGAAGGACGGATTAAAAGTTGCTACGGCCACCAGAGGTACAGAAACTTCGCGCCCGGATCGGCCAGGTCACCCAGGTCGAGATTGATCAGGCTCATGGAGTAGATGTTCGCCTTGTAATCGCCGGGGCGGAAGTAGGTCACCACCTCGGCCTGAGTAAGGTTCGCTTTCTTCTTTGCCAGTTCTATGGCGTCCTCGAGATATCCGATGCCGTCGATCAATCCGCCGGCCTTCGCCTCGGCGCTCGTGAAGATCCTTCCGTCTGCCATCTTCCGCACATTGTCCGGTGTCATCTTCCGCTCTTCAGCAACAAGTCCCGTGAACCGGCCGTAGAGACTGTCGATGAAATCCTGGAATATCTTCCGCTCGTCGGGCGAAAGCGTTTTGAACGGAGACCCGATCCCTTTCTTCTCGGCCGATGCGATCTCCACGGTCTGGACGCCGGCCTTCTGCATCAGGCCCGTAACGTCCACGCGGTACATGATGACGCCGATGCTGCCGTTCACGCTGGTGGGCTGCGCCGTGATGGCGTCGGCGGCCAGCGCGGCGTAGTAGGCGCCCGAGGTTCCCATATCCATGATGTGCGCCACGAGCTTGACGCCGGTCTCCTGCTTGTACTTCTTGAGCTCGTGGTACAGGGTGTCCGATGCCGTGACGCCGCCGCCGGGGCTGTTGATCCTGAGCACCACTGCCTTCACAGCCTTATCCTGCCGCGCCCGGTCCAGCGCCTCCCGCACCCGGGCGATCAGGCCCGGCTTTTTTCGTTCAGCAAGGGAGGGGCCGGGTTCGCCGCTCATGATCACGCCGCTGAGGTCAAGAAGCAGGACTTTGTCCCTGCCCTCGCCCGACACGACCTTTTCGGTGAGCGGCTGGACCTCGCCGCCGATGTTCACCTTCAGGAACGTACAGCCGCTTGACACCGAGAGAAGGATAATGAGAATGCTAAGGAAGAAGATATTCTTCATAGAACGATGCTCCTTATGTGAAGAAGCTGAGATTGCTGAGGGAGGAAAGTTCCTGACTACTGACTACTTCTCCTCTTCCCGCAGCGGATTGAGTCTCACCACTGCCCGGTCGCGCAATTCAACGATATACTGGTCAAGCTGCTGGCTGACCTTCTGTGCGGACAGGTTCGCCGTGATCTGTTTCTGGACCTGCGCGAACCGCATGTCTTTGAACTCGCCGGGGTGGTCCTGGAAATAGCTCTGGGCCTCATCACGGCTCACCCGGGCAAAGAGACCTATCTTCTTCTCCACGAACCGTTCGATAAGCAGCCGGTCTCCCAGCATCCGGCCGAGACGTTCTTCGGTCAGATCGGTCCGGACCAGGAACGCACGGTAGGCATCATCGGACCCCAGCCGCTGCCGAAGTCTGCCGACCTCGGCAGCGACATCCTGTTCGGAGACTTCCGCGAACTTCAGGCGGTACGCTTCCTGCAGAAGCAGCCTTCCGTTAATGAGCCCCTCCCGGGTCTCCCGCTCAAGCTGTCTGCCGTTCCCCTTGCCTCCCAGCGCGGTATTGAACGCAACCGCCTGCCGCAGTTCGCTCAGGGTGATGACCTCGTTGTTCACCGCCGCGACCACCCGGTCGATCAGCTCGGCGCGAGCGGTCATAGGCGCCACGGACGACAGGATCGCCGCTATCGAGCACAGGATAATATATTTACCCGCATGCTTCCCGCAGGACGAATTCAGATCGGAAATTTTACCTTTCCAATTTCCAATTTCCAATTTCCAATTCCTTTCGATCCTCTTATTCCTTCGTCAGGTCCGTCATTTTCACGCCTTTAAGATACTCGATGGTCTTGTCCTGCTTTATCCCCTGCAGGCGTTTGACGATCTCCGAGATCCTGAGGGCATTGTCCAGGACCACCTCGAGCCGCTTTTTCAGCTCCCCTTCGGCGCCCTCGAGGCGGTCAAGCAGCAGCTCCGTGTTCCCGATGATCGTGGTCAGCGGATTGTTGATCTCGTGCCGCATGGCGATCCCGACCTGGCCGATCGCCGCCAGCCGCTCCGCTTTCACAAGAAGTGCGCGGAGGCTCTTCTGTTCCGTGACATCACGGGCCGCGAACTGCATCCCCACGGGTTTGTTCATCAGGAAGATGCTCCTGCCGCTTACTTCGAGCGGGACAAGCGTCCCGTCCGATCGTATCGCCTCGAACTCGAAGATCCGGTCGCCCATGGAGACCTCCCCGGACAGGATGCGCTTCGCCAGGGCCTTGCCTTCGTCCGTCAGAAGATCAAAGACGCTCTTGCCGATGATCTCGGCCTTCGTCCTGCCGAGGAACCGCTCCGTGGTCTTGTTCGCCGCGGTGAGGTCCCCATGCAGATCGACCGTGAAAAGGATGTCACGGGAGTTCTCGAAGAGGTCCCAGAATTTTTCACTGGAGTCCTTGACCTCTCCATAGAGCCGCAGGTTCTCCACCGCCATCCCGAGCTGGGCGCCAATGGTATCGAACATCTGAATGTCGGAAGGTTTGAGGTTGAAGCTCTTCGAGGGATACAGGAATGCCACGCCGAGAACGATGCCGCGCGACTTGATGGGGATGACAATATGGGCGTGCCCCTCATGGGGCTCGCCCCTGGTATGGCGGGGATCGGCGCAGCCCAGCTCCGAGTACAGCAACTCACCGCTTTTTGCCACCATGCCGCAGAGGCACTCGCCCATCTTGATCCGTTCCTCCTGCTCGACAAACTCCGGAGCAAGTCCCAGATGCGCAACGAGCCGCAGGGATTCCCCGTCGGGCTCGCAGAGGAAGATGCCGCCTTTGGGCTCCATGTCCGCGAAGCTCATAAGGATCGTGCTCAGGGAATCCTGAAGCACCACCCGGAGGGACCCGGTCCTGCCCATCATGAGCGATACCGAGTTCAGGGCCGCCAGCTGCTGCGTCCGTTCCAGAAGCCTGCGCTCCAGGTCCGCGTAGGACACCCTGAGCTTCTGGGCCATTTCGTTGAACCGGCCCGCCAGCATGGCGATGTCGGTCTCGCCTCGCACCTGCATCTGGTGGTCCAGGTTGCCTTTGCTGATCTCCTCGGCCCCCTCCCACAACTGGGCCAGCGGCACCGTCAGCTTCCGGTAAAGGTAGAAACCGAAGACCAGGAGAAACCCCATCATCGTGAACAGGATGATGCCGAAGAAGATGTTGATCCGCATCTTCGTTCCCTGGATCTCCCTCGCAACCGCATCCAGCCGGATGGTGCTCTCCTCCTTGTAGCGCTCGAGATCATGCTGCATCCAGATGGCGAGACCGTCCAGATCGGACAGCAGCGATTGCGCGCGGGCAAGCTCGGCGGGATCGGACAGTTGCAGGGCGAAGATACTCGCCACCTTGTTCTCGATCGTATTAAGATCGTTCATGAGCGCCCCGAGGACCTTTGCCTCATTCTTGCCCAGGTCGAGGGTGTTCATTTCCTTCAACATGCCGTCTGCCGCGTCGTGCAGGATCTCATAATTGCGCCGGAAGTGACCGTCGCCGGTCCTGACGTACTCCCGCACCATTCGGGTGGCATCCCCGATCTTCTGCTCGATGTTCCAGATCTTCCGGACCTCGAGGGATATTGTTCCGACGCTGCGGGTGGTCTGCGAAAAAATGGCGGTGATGCTCTGCAGGGAGAGGATGGTGATGGTCATGATGAGAAACATTCCCAGTCCGACCAATACGATGAGTCTTCTATGAATGTTCATGGGCTCCCGTGAAGGCAACGCGCGCCCGTTGCAGGTGCGCGTGCGTACTCAATAATACCACCACCCGGCGTTTTCGTCCAGCGCGGGCGGATTCCCTGATCAACCGCGAAGCCACGAAGGCACTAAGACACAAAGAACGTCCTGAAAATTATCGTGTTAATCAAACCACGAAATAATCAGGCATCTCTTCGTGATCTCGCTTAGAAGCGCCTACTTTTGGTCGTGTCTTTGTGGCAATTTCTGGTTCCGGATTGTCCGGGTTAGGGCTCTTGGTCGATCGAGCTAAAAGCATGCAGGACCTTCTTGCTCTCTTATCAGAACGCCTGGCCGATGTTGAAATGCAGCTCGCCCGGACTCTCCCCGGACCTCCGGTTGATCTTCTGACCGTAGTCGATCCGGAGGGGGCCCACGGGGGTATGATACCGGAAACCCGCTCCATAGGACGCGCGAAGGTCATCCATTCGGATCGCCTGGTCCACCCAGACGTTCCCCGCGTCGGTAAAGATCACGAAACCGCTTCCCCCGCTCGAGCTCAGGCGGGCCTCTGCGTTGAACTGGACCATGCCGGACCCGCCCGTGGGGACCCGGTCCCCGGATATGCCGATATTGTAAGGCCCGACGGAGTCCTGGGTGTAACCGCGCACCGTCGTTCCTCCGCCCAGGTAGAACCGTTCGTGAAGCGGGACCTCCCGGGTGTCACGGTGCGGCCATCCCATTCCGGCCCGGCCCGAAAGGGCAATGACCAGGTAGTCCGCCGCGGGGAGATACCAGGTGCTCTGGACCGTGGCCTTCGTGAACTCTGCCTTGGAATTAAGGACGCTCATGGCCTCCTTGATGTTGACGCCGTGGAGACTGCCCCGTGTCGGATTGAAGGGGTCGTCCCGTTTGTCAAGGATGATCGCGGGATTCAGGCTGCTGATGAGCACCCGGCCGCTGTCGTCAGGGCTCAGCTCGGCCGCCGGCTGCACGTTGTAGTTCTCCACGTTCTCATACTGGTAGGTCAACGAGGTCCGGAGACCCTCATACGAACGCTCGACGCCGTAGGATGCCGTCGTCTTCCTGGTCTGATAATAGATCTCGCGCGACTGTTCGTTGATCCGCTTCGCGTCCGACCGGGCCAGGATGAACTTGCTCTCCAGGTAGCGCTGTCCCAGGAACCACGGCTCCTGAAAGGTGAACGCCTCCCGCCTCAGGATATCGCTCCCTTCGAACCGCAGGCTCGCGAAGCGCGCCGTGCCCCACAGGTTCCGGTGGGAGATCTCCACGAACCCCCGCAGCCGGTCCAGCGTGCCGTATCCCACGCCGAACTCCACGGCCCCCGCGGGCCGCTCCTCCACGGTGAAGAGCATGTCCTTGATGTATTCCTTCTCGTGCGGGTGGACCGGCTCGAACTTCGCCAGACTGAAATATCCGTATCGGTAGACCCGCTGCTGGCTCTTGAGGAGCGCCTCATAGCTATAGGGCTCTCCGGTACGGGGCTCAAGCTCCCGCAGGATCACGGCGTCCCGGGTGTTGACATTTCCCCGGAGAATGACCTTCCCGACCGCCACCTGCCGGTCCTCCGCGATGCGGTAGTGGACATGCACGACCTCGGGGCCGGCAGTTTCCTCGGCAGATGCCGGTTTTCGTTCGATCTCGATCCGGGCATAGAGATATCCTTTGGCGGAATACAGGGACAGGACCCGGTACCGGTCCTCTTCCAGGAGCCGTTCGTTGAAGGGTGCGGCAGTCTTCAATTTGAGAACGCCGGCGAGGTCCTTGCTGGTGACCGCCGCGTTCCCTTCGAACGAGACGTTCCCCATCAGGGTCTTCCGCCCTTCCGTGATCTTCAGGGCGACGGCCGCCTTCGAGCCGTCCGCGGTGCGCGTGACCGTCCTCTTTACATTCACCGCGAGGTATCCGTCGGCGATATATCGTTCCGTGATGATGTCCACGTCCTTTTCGAGAATATCCTCACGGAAGGGCCGCGACCGGAACCAGCCCGACGCTTGCGTGGACATCATTGCCTTGATCTGCGTGGCGGTGAAGACGCTGTTCCCCTCCACGCGGACCTCGCCCACCGTGACCTTCTGCCCTTCCTGGACCGTGAACGCAAGGTCCAGGCCGCCCGGTGTTTCCGTTTTTTTTACGGAAACCTTCACGTCCGGGTAGCCCAGGTCGCGATAGACGTTCCTGATCTTGTCCCTGCTGCTATCAATGACCGGATCCAGCACGTTGTATTCGGACCAGATCAACAGAAGGTCCCGGAAATGATCCGCGCACTGTTCCTCATTGACGACATCGGTCCTGCCGGTATCAGGATCGAAATAGAGAAGGTCCGGAAAATACTGTTCACAGAACCTGCGGGTCCCCGAGAACGACACGGTCACCTTCGGTCCCTCGGCCCCGCCGATCTCCAGGAACGCCCGCTCATCCCGGAAGCTCATGCTGACCGGACCGGGCGATGCGGCGGGATACCCCGCCGCGACATATTGTTTCCTGATGGCCTCAAGGTCGTCCTCGAGCAGCACGTTCGTTCGCAGGGGCCTCCCCGGACGGTTCTGCATGACCTTCAGCAGTTCCTTCTCCGGGAAAACCGTATTGCCCTTGAAGAGGATACTCTCGATGAGCGTACGTCCGGGTTCCGTTATGTAGATGAACAGGACCGCCCGGTGGGGATCGGGCGCGGGCTCATACCGGAAGTTCACCCGCGTGTTGTAGTACCCCTCGGCCTGGTAGCTGGCCTGGATGTTCGTACGAATATCGGAAAATGTGTCCTCGCGAAGCTCCCTGCCCTCGATCCCCCGCGCCGCGTCACGGACCACACGGTCCGGGAGGGCATGGTTCCCCCGGAGAACGATACTATCCACGATCGTGATGGGTGAGACCGTATATTCGAGCCGCACGCCGCCATTCTCCGAATAGGCGTCCACCCGGATATCGCGGAACTTACCCGCGAGATAAAGATAGGCTACTCCCTTCCGGACGGCCTCGCGCGAGAATGGGTCGCCCGCCTTCGATCCGATCAGCGGCAGCAGGCTTTCAACATTGGGCAGGGGTTTGCCAAGGTCATCCTTCAGGATGATGGCGGTGATGGGCAGTCCGGAAAGCTCGGCGGCGGAAATGGTCGCGGGGATGCTCACAAGCAGAAGGACCGCCGCCAGGGGTCTGAACCAGTTCATGGGATTTTTTTAGCATACAGCGGGGGGAATGTAAAGAAAAGAAAGGGATACCCTGTGGTATAATCCCGTCATGACCATCCCGAAGCGCATACTCGGCAGGACCGGGCAGGAAGTGGCCATTCTCGGTCTCGGCGGAGAGGGAGTGCTCCGCACCTTCGGGCATGACAAAGAGGCGTATGCGCTCGTCAACCGGGCGCTGGACCTCGGCGTCACCTATTGCGAATCAGCGCGGGCCTATTCGGGAAGCGAATCCTACTACGGGAAGGCGCTGAAGGAGCGGCGGAAGGACATCTTCCTCACGAGCAAGTCACACGCCCGGGACAAGGCGGGAGCGCAGGCGCACCTGCACGAAACGCTGGCGAATATGCGGACCGATCATCTCGACTTGTGGCAGGTCCACGATGTGAGGGAGGAAGCGGAGATCGGGGAGATATTCGGCCCTCGCGGAGCGATCGAGGCCTTTGTCGAGGCAAGGCAGCAGGGAAAGACCCGGTTCATCGGCGTCACGGGCCATCACGATCCATCTATAATAAGGAAATGCATCGAGCGATTCGACTTCGATACGGTGCTGATGCCGGTCAACCCGGGCGAACCGCAGCATAAGAGCTTTCTGTCCGGCGTCCTGCCGCTGGCCCGCGAGAAGAATATGGGCGTGATCGGAATGAAGGTCTACTTCCGCGGCTTTGCGACGAAGCTCCCGGGGTACACCGGCATGGAGCCCTTCCTGCGCTTCGCCCTGTCCCAGCCCATAACAAACGTTGTCATCGGCTGCGACGATATCGCCCATCTCGAAGAGAACGCGGCATTCGTCCGTGCGTTCGAGCCGATGACCTCCGGAGAACAGCAGCGGCTCATCGACGACACCGCCCCCTTCGCCCGTCAGCTCATGTACTATAAACCTTAGAAAAGCGTGAACGCCCTTCATCCCGCCGCACCGGGGAAGCTTTATTTTTTCAGCCGGTCCCGCAGTGCCTGTCCCGCCTGCCATGCCTTGCCGAGGTTCTCACCCACGGCCCAGTACCCGTTATCGGGCATGGTGAGCAGGAACGGCCTCACTTTCTTCACATCAGGCTTTCCGTCCGTCAGGAACCGGTCCTCGGTGTAGATATTGACGATCTCGCCGATGAAGAACGTATTGGTCGGCAGGTCCACGGTCCGGACGACCCTGCATTCCAGATTGACCGGGCAGGCAGTGATCATCGGCGCGGCCTTCAACTCGCCGGAGAAAACTTCAAAGAGACCCGACTTGTCGGTGTTCTTCCCCGAGACAAGGCCGGTATAATCCGTCACCTCCACCATGCCCACATCCGGGACATTGATGCTGAACTCGCCGGTCGCGCGGACCGCGGCGTTGGACGCGTGGCCGTTGTTCACGCAGATGCCCATCATGGGCGGATTGAAGTTCGCCCGCGTCACCCAGTCCAGCGCCATGAAGTTCGGCTTCCCGTTGTATATCGTCCCCAGGATCGTCTGGGTCCAGGGCAGGCAGAACAGGTTCTTTTCGATCGTGATCTTCTTCATGACATGGCCTCCTTTTCTCGAACGTACTCGTTGGCAGTACCGGCCCGGCATTACAGGAATTTTATACCACCGGGAGCAATATTTTCAACGGGAGCATCGCGATCCACCTCGCTCATCCCGCCGAGACGATGATCTTCCCTTTCGTCCTTCCGCCTTCGCTCGCGGCAAGGGCGTCCTTGATCCTATCAAGCGGATAAGACTGCTCGATGACGACCTTGATCTTCCCCGCTTTGATCTGCTCCATCATCCACGCCATATCCGCCGCGTTCGGCTTGACCCACATGGAACGCGCCTTTTTCCCCGGCAGGAGAGCGGTGAGAACCTGTAAAAGTATGGTGGCATCCGGCAGTGTGTTCACGTATCTCCCGGAGGCCGTCAATATCCTTTTGCAAGCGCCAAAGGAGCTCTTGGATACGGCGTCGAACACAAGGTCATAGAGCCCGGTTCCTTTAGTAAAATCATCTTTCGAACGATCGATGACCCGGTCCGCTCCGAGGCCCTTGACGAACTCGGCGTTCCTTCCGCTCGTGACGCCGGTCACCTCCGCGCCGAAGACCTTCGCGATCTGGACCGCGAAATGGCCGACCCCGCCCGCCGCCCCGTTGATCAGCACCTTCTTCCCTACTCCGATCCTGCCGTGGTCCCGGAGCGACTGGAGCGCGGTCAGGCCCGCGATGGGAAGGCAGGCCGCCTGTTCGAAGGAGATGCCTTCCGTGATGGGATAGACCCTGTCTTCCGCCGTGCACGCGTATTCGGCGAAGGCGCCGAGTCGCTTGACGCTGGTGTACATGACCACCCGGTCGCCCTTCCGAAACCTCGCCGCGCCCGCCCCGGTCTCGAAGACCTCACCGGCGCACTCGCACCCCAGCACCTTGGGAAATTTCGACCCGGTGAATATCCTCGCCTGTCCTTCCCGCACCTTCCAGTCCACCGGGTTGACGCTCGCCGCTTGGACCTTGATCACCACCTCACCCGGTCCGGCGACCGGCATGGGGACATCCTGCACCTCGACCACGTCATTGCCGCCGTAGCGGCTGAAGACCGCTGCTTTCATCGCGCACCTCGCTTGGCATTCTTATGGCCTCGTTCTGATTATAGTGGCCGCCATCCCGGACGTCAAGGCAGGGCGCAGGCAGCCTGGAATTTGCCTTCATCGCTTCGGGAAAAATGCTATATTCTCAGCAGAAGGGTTCGCCGTCATCCTCGTGAATCTTCCATGAGCCTTCGGCGCATAATGGAGCATGAAAATTACCTCCCCAACCCCTCCTTGGAAAGGAGGGGCTACATATTATTCCTCCCCTTACCAAGGGGAGGTTAGGTGGGGTGCATTTACAGGTGAAATAATACTAAGGAGGGAACATGAAAAAGAACTGGGTCCTCATCGCGCTGATCTTTGTTGTCTGCGGGTTCGCGGTCTACGGGTACGGGCGGTATGTGGCTTTCCCCAGCCCGGAAAATTGCAAGGCCTGTCATTATATCAAGCCCTACTACGACAAATGGGCGACCTCGACGCACAAGATGGTCCCCTGCCTGAAATGCCATGTTTATACCATGGAGAAGGCGGTTGCATCCCAGTTCCTGTTCCTGGCCGGGTCCGCCAACCCGCGGCCCCTGTCCAACGTGCCCGACGCGAACTGCCTCCAGGGCGGATGCCACGACAAGCGCCTCGTGGAATCCAAGGTGCTCTTCACCAAGTGGAACATCAGCTTTGACCACAAGCCCCACTTCTCCGACATGAAGCGGGGCATCAAGCTCCACTGCCGGAGCTGCCATTCCGACATCGTCCAGGGCGAGCACGTAAAGGTTTCGAAGAACGTCTGCTACCTCTGCCACTTCAAGGGGGCGAAACCCGGCGAGGCCATGACCGGCTGCCCGTCGTGCCACACGGCCCCCAAGGACATCATCAAGGTGGCCGGCAAGTCCTTCTCCCACACGGCGGCGCTCAAGGCAGGCAAGAAGTGCGTCCAGTGCCACACCCAGATCACCAAGGGCGAGGGCATGACCCCGAAGGACAAGTGCTTCTTCTGCCACGTGGACCGCACCGACAAGATCGGCGACGTGAAGCTCATCCATGAGACGCACGTGGGCAAGAAGCAGGTGGACTGCCTGTGGTGCCACGACCGGATCGAGCACGGGAAGATCAAGATGAGCAAGACGGCGATCTGACCGCCGAGCAACAACCAGTGAACATGCAAGGCCGGAACCATGCTTGGTTCCGGCCTTATTGTATTGACCGGGGATCACCGACACGTACTAGTGTAGTGCGTCCAACGCTTCTTAACTTATACAGCCTCTCATCTTGAAAAAAGAGGTCTTGCAGACCTTCTCGGGCATCAGGTTCGAACCACCTCCCCAACCCCTCCTTGGCAAGGAGGGGCAGTGAAAAGTCCCTCCCCTTGCTAAGGGGAGGTCAGGTGGGGTGATTTACATTGAATAGCATAGGTAAAGCAATTTACGACTCACTACACTAGTATGCAAGCTCATGGTTTCACCTGCTTTACAAATCGCCCCTTGTATTTTGCGCGACCGGTGCATTTTTCGAATATGAACTGGCAGATCCTGGTGCCGGGATACAGGGCCAGAGGCGCGTAGCCCAGGTTCACGATCTCCAGGACCTGGTGGTTCGAGATCCCCGGATGCATGAAGCCGGCGGTCACATGGACCGCGAGCCCGAACCGCGCGAACCGGCTCCGTCCCTCGAGCCTGCCGGAGATGTTGTCGGCAAGAGTGATCTTTTCCTTCGTGATCCCAAGGACCATCTCGCCGGGCCTGATGACGATGTAGCCGCCCTCCTCGACGTGGACCGCCTTGGTGATGTCCTGAAAGTCGGAATGGTTCTTTACGTGATAGGTCTTTTTTTGCTTCTTAAAGACCCTGAAATCGTTGCCCAGCGTAAGGTCGATGGAACCCGGTCCGATCTGCGAGCTGTCGAGCGGCTCGATCCTGATCGATCCGGCTTTTAATGCCTTCGTTATCTCTTTCCCGATCAATACGCTCATTCAGCTGACCTCTCGGTTCACTATGATCTCAACTGTTAAACAGCAAGTGCATTATACCATGTTTGATCGCAGCCTTTTAGCCCTTCCTTGATTATACTTTGTCGCTGTGATAGTCTAAGAAAAACCGACGCGGGGACAAGGGGACTCGGTGAAACACCGAACACAGGCTTTTCTTTGCGCGCTTTGCGGCTTTGCGAGAGAACGACGTGCTTGAGTTCTTGACCTTCTCCGTGACTCCGTGCCTCCGTGGTAAAGATCCGCGGCTTTTGACGCGATAACTATGAACAAGATCACCCTCGGCATAAGCTCCTGCCTCCTCGGCAACAAGGTCCGCTACGACGGCGGCCACAAGCTTGACCCGTTCCTTACCGAAACCCTCGGCCAGCATGTGGAATGGATACCCGTCTGCCCGGAGGCAGCTTGTGGACTTGGGATCCCGCGCGAGATCATGGCGCTCGAAGGCGATCCCGCATCTCCCCGTATCAGGACCGTCTGGACCGGCATCGACCATACGTCGCGACTTCAAAGATGGATAAAAGGAGAACTGAAGGTCCTCGCGGACATTGACATCAGCGGCTTCGTGTTCAAAGCAAGATCGCCGAGCTGCGGCGTGCGGGACGCCAAGGTCTTTGACGCGAAATGCCGGATGAAGAGCATCGGTTCGGGACTTTTCGCGAAAGCCGTCATGGAGGCCTTTCCGCAGCTCCCGGTGGAGGACGAGGGCAGGATGCACGACCCGGTACTTCGCGAGAACTTCGTCGAGCGGGTCTTCGTGTACCGTCGGTGGCAGGCGTATATAAAGGAAGACGGTTCGCTTGGCGGCCTGGTCGCGTTCCACACGGACCACAAGTACCTGGTCATGGCGCACAGCCGGAAGCACTATTCGGCCCTGGGGAAGATGGTGGCAGATTCGAAGAAGATGCGGAAGAATGAGCTGCATGCGAACTACATCGGCCTGCTGATGGAGGGATTGCAGATCCTCGCCACGCCGAAGAAGAACACGAACGTCCTTCAGCATATGGCCGGATATTTCAAGGACAAGCTCTCAGCCGACGAGAAGACGGAACTGCTGGAAGTGATAACGAACTATCATGACGGTCTGGTGCCGCTCATCGTCCCCATCACCCTGCTGCGGCATTATGTTCGGAAGTACAAGGAAGACTATCTCGCCCGGCAGTTCTACCTGAACCCCCATCCCCTGGAGCTCCTGCTCCGCAATCACGCGTAGCGCCGCATTCCCCCCCCTGAAGACAGTCGGATCAGAAATCGAGCGGGCTTTTGGTCTCCTTGAGCGTCTTGCTCGGGACGCAGTGGGTATAGATCATTGTGGTCCTGACATCACTATGACCAAGCAGCGTCTGGATCGTGCGAATGTCGTAGTTCGCCTGAAGCAGGTGCGTCGCGAAAGAGTGGCGGAAGGTGTGGGAGGTGACTCGCTTCATAAGCCTGGCCTTCCGGACAGCACGGTAGAGAGGTTCCTGCAGGTCCTTGTCGCTCAGATGGAACCGGCGCAGATCCTTCGTCTCCGGGATGTATGTCAGGTTCTGCTGCGGGAAGAACCACTGCCAGATGAGGTCCTTCGCGGCATTCGGGTACTTCCTATCCAACTGGTCTTCGAGCAGAACGCCGGCATATCCCTCCTTCAGGTCCCTCTCATGCCCGTCCCTGACCAGTTCCACCTGCGCCAGCAGTTCCTGCTCGATCGATCGCGGGATCGGGACCGCGCGCGCCTTTTTCCCCTTCCCGTCCATGATTGTCAAAACGCCGTCGTCGAAATTGAAGTTCTGCACGCGAAGCTTGAGGCATTCGAACAGCCGCAGGCCGCAGCCGTACAGGAGCCTCACGACCAGGTCGTGCGGGGGCTTCAAGTGCTGCAGGACCGCGTCGATCTCCTGACGCGTCAGTACCACGGGGAGATAGCTCGAACGTTTTGCCCGTGGAACGTCCTGGTGGTCGCCGAAGTCCTTCTTGAGAATATGCCGGAAGAGGAACAAGAGCGAATTAAAGGCCTGGTTCTGGGTCGACGCGGACACCTTGCGCTGGACGGCGAGATAGGTCAGATAGGACTTCACGTCCTCGGGCGACAGGTCCTGGGGCGGCTTGTCCTTCAAAAAGATCTGGAACTTTCGGGACCAGCCGGCATAGGCCTTCAGCGTCTTTCGCGAGTAGTGCCGCGCCTTGATCTCGCCGGCAAGCCTGTCGATGACGACGGCATCCCATTCATTCGATCTCGTCTTGTCCAGGGACCACCACTCGTTGTATTTCCTGCCGCCCCTGTTTGGCGGTACCTTTCCCGCCGCTGCCGCAACTTGCCCGCCGGGCCCGTCTTCCGAAGCGCTCTGCTGTTTCGGCGCGATGCCACGCGCAACTGACGATGGCTTTGCGACACCGAGTGATCGTCCCTGATCCCCTGCATGAGCAGCTGTTTCCGCCTGCAGCGGCCGCAGCGCAAAGAAGAGCGAAAGAGCGTGCGCAGCATCGTGAAGGGATCGCCCGACCCCGCCTTTCGAGCGCAATTTCTCTATGAATAATCGCACTTGCTCCGATCTTTGATCCGGCGGCGGATACTTGAGCCGGTAATCAAGAAAATAGCGCAACCACTTTCGGTAATCGTCGTGCAATGTCGAAGGAACGGCTTTTCGAGCTAATACTGCATTAAACTGCGCCAGAATGTCATTCGGAATGGGCTCCATGTTGTTATCCTCCTCAAAAGGATATTCCGTATTTGCATGTTATTTCGGATTTTCAGATATTCCAGAAACTGCATGTTAGCCTTTTGACCCAAGTGTAATGAAAACAGTTGAATAGCCCTGCAATTATTCCTTAATCCGTTGACTGAACAGTTGTTCTATGATACGGTAAGCTGAACCGATAATAACTTGTTGGCTCCCCATAATATCCGTAATCTACAGGAGGATTGATGCGAATACTTTGGATTTTACTGTGCCTCTCACTTATTGTTCTTATTGCAGCTGGATGCGCATCGATAGAACATAATAGGGCAGTCCAACGAGGAGAAACTCCATGGTATTTGGTCAGGATTACTTCCCCTGATGCAGAGATTCAAGAAGGAGAAATGAAAATTTATAAACTTCTTCGGAAAGCTGACTCTCCTGAAGGGCAGAAAGAAGGTTTGAAGGATGATAAACAGTGGGGCGAGGGATTTTTAAAAGTCGATCGTAAAGACCATGGGACGATCCTTACCCAAGCACAAATCAGCTGGGATCAAGCTGTCCCGCAGACATGTATATTTCAAGTAAACGCAATCTACACAGATATCAAGGATCAATTCGTGTTTTCATTTGAGAGCAAGAAGGCCGATGCATGTGAAAAAGCTGAGTTTGAGAGTCCCTACTTTATCGGGCGTATTCAGACTGAAGATCGAAAGTGGATGACCTTAAACTATCAGTTTCTGCGGCGGTCTGATGCCAACTAGTCGTTCCACGCCGACCGCTTCGCGGCGTGTGAACTCTACGTTGCTTTGGAGTCACACACGTTCGCTTATAAGACAACAGGAAAAGCTTTCACCATGGCAAGACTATAGACGACGGCGACGGATATTTTTCGCTATTTGGGTTACATATGTTCCTGGTGTATTTATCCTTAGCTACCCTCTTTCGCAAATGTTCGACTCAGGAATACCTGTTTACACAATAGCCGCAGCTTGGCTACTGGCATTTGTTGTCTCCGCAATCTACTTATCATCTTTTCCCTGTCCGCTATGTCATCGCTCTTTTTTCTATACTTGGTGGTTCCATAATCCATTTACTCGTCGTTGCGTTCATTGCGGACTTTCTAAGTGGAGTGATCAATATACTGTAAAATGATCACTTGCCCCCCCTCCCGCAATTACTCGTCCCTCACACGACAATCCTTGACAATAATACTGATACCGTATATAGTATCACTATAATGCCCGACAATAAACTGCGGATCATATTGGACACAAATGTGTTGTACGCAGGCCTCTATTCATCTAAGGGCGCTTCCTTTAAGATTCTGCGAGCCATAGATGAAGGTAAACTGCGATTATTTTTGTCCACAGCGCTGCTTTTCGAGTATGAAGAAGTTCTAAAGAGAAACCAAGAGATCTTGAATCTGTCGAGTCAGAGCATTGAAAAAATTTTGGACAATCTGTGTTTGTTGAGTGACCACCAAAGGATATATTATCTGTGGCGACCGCGTCTCACAGACCCCAAGGATGACCTTGTATTGGAATTGGCAGTTGCCTCGGGAACAAGATATGTGGTGACTTTCAATACTGCGGATTTCAAGGGTGCGGATAAATTCGGAGTTAGGCCAATAACGCCAAAAGAACTATTGGAGGAGAAATTATGAGCACCTTAAGTCTACGTTTGCCGGGATCTATTCATCGGCATATCAGAGAAATTGCGAAGAAAGAAGGGGTTTCCATAAACCAGCTAATTTCATCCGCGGTTGCTGAAAAGATATCCGCGCTGATGACAGAAGATTATTTGAAGGGTCGCGCAAAGAAAGCAAAACGCGAAGACTTTAAAAAGATATTAGCAAAGGTTCCAAATCGGAAACCCCTCCTTGGTGATGACCTGTAATTTTCTTAACATGCGGGTCCACAGCGACGCGCCAAAAGACTGCGCATGACCCGCGTGTTGAATAATTGATATAGGGAGGAAGACGGACTTGACGACTTTGAAATCAATTAACAGGCTTCTCATGAGTCTCTCGCTTGCATTATTGCTATTTACCGGGGTCCTCGTCATGACTGCAGGGACGTCACTGGCGGGTGATATTGCCATACAGGGATACGACGCCGTCGCGTATTTCAAGGCCGGCAAAGCCCTAAAAGGCAACGAGTCATTTACCTTCCCGTGGCATACCATGACCTGGTATTTCCTGTCCAAAGAGAACAGGGAGCTGTTCGCGACCAGTCCGGAGAAATACGCCCCGCAATATGACGGTTACTGCGCCTGGGCCATGACGGAAGAGCGGAAAGCCATTACCGATCCGGAAGTATGGACGATCGTGAACGGGAAGCTTTACCTGAATTGCAGCAGGGCAGCGTATGAAAAATGGAGCAGGGACATTCCCGGCAACATCAAAAAGGCCGATGCGATCTGGCTCAACGTATACGGTGGACATTGATCGCATGATTTCCCCGATCGCAGGGAGCAGTGCAGGATGAGTTCGATCGTAAAAACACGCCTGAACGAAGGCTGCGAATACCGGGAACGCCTCGGTCCCGATGCTGACGGCCGGACGCTTTTGGTCTACTTGAGCCGGCACTATCAT
Source organism: Nitrospiria bacterium (assembly GCA_919902495.1). GTDB lineage: Bacteria > Nitrospirota > UBA9217 > UBA9217 > UBA9217 > JAAXXJ01. The sequence continues at coordinate 157,061 of CAKKRC010000012.1, read as the reverse complement.
CACTCCTCCCCGGAAGAGTGGGAGGCTCGCATCGCCTCCGGTCTCGTGCTCGTCGATTCACTACCCGCTCATAGCGACACCTTATTGCGGAGCGGGTCCGAGCTTGTCTGGCAGCGCCCGCCATGGATCGAGCCCGATGCGCCCCGGTCGTTCTCGATCCTCTATGAGGATGAAGACCTGCTTGCAGTTGCCAAGCCGGCCGGGTTGCCGACGCTTCCCGGCGCTAACTTCCTGCAGGCGACGCTGCTCCATCTGGTTCGCGCCTACGCGCCGGAAGCCGCGCCGCTCCATCGCCTGGGGCGATGGACATCGGGCCTCGTGTTGTGCTCCCGGAACCAGACTGCCCGGACAGCGTTGATGCGGCAGTGGTCGGCGAACAGGATCGGGAAACGCTACCGCGCCCTCGCCAGCGGGCTTCCTGTTCAAGATGAGATGACGATCGCAACGCCCATCGGCCCGGTGCCGCACGCCCTGCTCGGTACGATCCATGCCGCAGATCCGCAGGGAAAGCCCGCCTTATCTTACGTCGCCATCCTCGAACGGCGACAGGACTCCTTCCTCTGCGACGTGCGGATCGAGACGGGCCGGCCCCATCAGATCCGTATTCACCTTGCTGCTGCAGGGCACCCGCTGGTGGGCGATCCGCTCTATGGTGCGGGCGGCCTGCCGCGCCCGGATACCCAAGCATTGCCCGGCGACCCGGGCTATAATCTTCATGCCGCCGAACTGAGCATTCTCCATCCCCGTACCGGGCGCGAACTTGTCTTTGAGTGTGAACCGCCGCCATTGCTTCGTTCTTCAATCCCTGCGAATTGGATTCCCCCGGCTCCCGCCGGGGGAGGAATGCGGAATTCGCGGGAGGTCGCGTTCTTGAAAGGAGCCACCGGCTCCTGCCGGTGGGGGCTCCACGAGAAGGCCGTTGATCACGGAGTTCCGTTCTTACGCCTTTCACACGGTCACTTCCCGAACTTTCCCCCATGAACACACCGGCCGAGCATTGCCGGCATCAGGGCTGTTGCGGCGCAGCAACGCGGAAACGGTTATAATGCATGTTGGATAATAAGAGGAGCAGGGTAAAAATAGGAAGGGCCGTACCAAGCGGATCATGCTAATGGATCGCCGCCCGGTACGGCACGGAGGAAAGGAGCGTTCAGCAGTTACTTCGTAGCAAGCTTCTTCTGGAGCGTCAGGACCTCTTCGAGCGTTTCCGGTTCTACTGCCCCAATGCGCACGAGTATTTCACCGATGAGACCCTTGCTGTGTTTCTGGTGCTCCAGGGCAAAATCAAGGTCCTGGGGAATGATGTATTCCTCTGCGACCAGCATCGATCCGATCGGCGGTACAACCGACGTGCGCGTGAAACTATTGTTATTTTTATGAGCTGCCATGACCAAGCCCTCTCTTCCCTCCCCCGGCAGGTCCCGGGAGAAAAACCATTATATATTGTATTGTCACTATTTTAATGTTGAATATCGCTTTTGTCAAGTAAAAAATGCGCGTACCTGTATTTTTTGTTATTGGCCCGCATGAATATTCACGGTATTTCACGATGTTGTGAATAAGCGTATATCATATTGATATATATTGTGTTTTGCACAGCACAGGTGTGGAAAACTTCGGCGGATTGAATAGTGAGGTATTATTCACCTGATCGAAACGCCAAGAGCCTCAGAAAAACCGCTTCGGAATGCCGATTTAACCTCGTCGAGCCCTACATCCCTTCCCAACTCCTGCCGGATGCAGGTCACGGCTGTCTGCATGCCCCCTCCGGGGATGACCTCGGCCTCGAGCCGCGGATCATACTCAACAAGGATGGAACCGTGCTGGAGAAAAGCGCCGGCAAGGCGCCGCTGGGCGCTACCCACGATCTTTCTGCCGTGCACCAGGATCTCGTACCACGAGGGAGAGGAAAAACAGGCTGGTTCCTTCGAATCGCGTTTGACCATATCAGCGAACACCCCCGAACGGGAAACCATTTCGGCAGGCACACCCAGACGGACGAAGCCCGCGATGAGTCCCGCTGCAAGCACTTTATACGTCCCGAGAACATCATTGGGGAAAAGGTCATGGTCGATCGGGGAGATGACGCTGTACGTAAGCTCTCGCCAATGGAGTACCGCCCTGCCGCCGGTGATCCGCCGGATGATGTCGAAGCCATGCTTCCGGCAGGCGGCAAGGTTCACGGAACTCGCTTCGTCCTGGAACCTGCCCAGGGACACCGCGGGCGGGTCCCAGGTGTAGAACCGGAGAACAGGGACCGCGTTTCCCTGCACCGCTTCCGCGAGAAGCTTCTCGTCCATCGCCATGTTCTCTGCGCCCGAGGCCGGGCCGGTGTCAAGATAGCGCCATGCGGTCATGTCCGGTCGTCTCCGTGAACGACCGCGGTCATCCGCTCCAGTTCGGCAAGCAAGGCAAGCGCCTCGTCCCGGTCCGATCCGCAATGTTCGGCCATCACCGGAAAGGACGCGCAAACCGCGGGCCGCTCCGGCAGCTCGAATAGCATGCACCGGTTGTCCATGGAAAGCTGGGCGCACCGCGCTCCAGCCGGCTTCCCCTCCGGCATGCCGGGCAGCGGCGACGAAAGCGACGGGGCGATACAGCATGCGCCGCAGCCGGGCCGGCAGGTCATCGAAGTATGTTGCGCATCATCCATGGCCGCTGAAATTTCCTTTTCAATCGGGGTGAAATCTGCTATAAACTCCGGCATACGCTCTGCAACGGGAAGGAACCTTTCATGGGAGTGCTGGACAGCATCGGGAACACGCCGCTCGTCAAGCTGGAATCGCTCAATCCGAACCAACGGGTGACGGTCCTCGCGAAACTCGAGGGCAACAATCCCGGGGGAAGCGTGAAGGACCGCATCGCCCTTGCCATGGTACGGGACGCAGAACGGACCGGCAAGATCATGAAGGGCGACACCATCCTCGAGGCCACCTCGGGGAACACGGGTATCGGCCTCGCCATGGTAGGCGCGGCCCTGGGCTACAAGGTCGTGCTCACCATGCCCGAATGCGTAAGCACGGAGCGCCGCAAGGTCCTCGAGGCTTTCGGCGCCGAGCTGATCCTCTCGCCGGGCTGCGAAGGGACCGACGGCGCCATCAAGATGGCCCGCCGCATGATGGACGAAGCCGGCACCAAGTATTTCATGCCGAACCAGTTCGACAATCCGTCCAATATCCGGGCCCACTACGAGACGACAGGCAGGGAGATCATCGAGCAGACCGGCGGCCGGATCGATGTCTTCGTCGCAGGCATGGGCACCACGGGAACCCTCATGGGAGCCGGCCGGCGGCTCAGGGAGTTCAATCCGAAGATCAGGATCGTCGGCGTGGAGCCGAACCTGGGCCACAAGATCCAGGGGCTCAAGAACATGAAGGAGTCCATCGTCCCGAAGAATTACGACCCCTCGTTCGCCGACGAGAAGATCACCGTGGCGGACGACGACGCCTTCACCACCACCCGCGAGCTGGCGCTCAAGGAAGGCCTCTTCGTGGGCATGAGCAGCGGCGCTGCCGTCTGGGGCGCCCTCGAGATGGCGAAGCGGACCAACTCGGGCACCATCGTGGTCATCCTGCCCGACCGCGGCGACCGGTACCTGAGCACGACGCTCTTTACGTCGGTATGCGCGAAGTGCCCGCCGTGAGTACTGCATACCGACAGAGTTCGACCTGGGGACAAGGGGACAGGGAGACTGTAAAACCGACGCGGAGACACGGGGACACGGTGACGGGGAGACAGTACGTCAACGACAATCAATTCTCCGATGACCCGCGAATGGTCCAGTTGTGGGAATCGCGGATCATTGCCACAAGCTTTCCCATGATTTCCTCATAGGTCCTATCCAATCGCTCCGCCGTATTCTTATCGATATAATTGCATCTCAATGCCATCTCTATCCATGTTTGTGTTTCACACGCCTCTGATTCGGAATCATTAAGTTTGCTTTTAAAAGCGGCCTCATATCGTCGCTTTCTCCACGCTTCTGAGATGTTGGAAGCTACGGAACGCGAAGAACGCCGAATCTGATCGATCAGAGAATATCGTTCTTCAAGAGGAAAGGCTTTGGTGATCTCGAAGATCTCCATTGCCGCATCCATCGCTTCCTGCCAGACCTTGAGCTCTCGATGATTCCTGATATTCGCCATTTTCACGTCTCCATCAATCGATCTTTGTCTAATGTCTTGCCTCTGTCTACATTCCCCGCGTCGCCGCGTCCCCGCGTCGCTGCGTCTGCTTCTTGCTTCCTGCGTACAAGTCGAATTCTAATAATCTGCACTCGATGCCACTATTGAAGAACGGGATGCTCCGCTTCGGCTTAAGGCTAAGTTTCTTCGCCAGAGCGGGGCTGCCCGTGAACACATACCCGGTGTACCCCCCGCACTTCTGTTTCAGAAAATCGCCGATTCCTTTATAGACCGGTTCGAGCAGCGCGACCTCGCCCATCCGTTCGCCGTACTCCGGGTTCATTATCACCACGCCGCCGCCTTCGGGGACGTCCGTCGCCGCATGATCGCAGACGCCGAACTCGATCAGATGCTCCACGCCCGCCGTGGCCGCGTTCTTCTTCGCGGCCTCGACGGCAGCGGGATCGATGTCGGTCGCGATGATCCTTCCCGGAAGCTCCTTCTTCGATCGTTTCCGGGCATCCTCGCGCAGTTCCCTCCACAAAGGTTCATTGTATCCCGCGATATGCATGAACCCGAAGTTGCTCCTGAGCAGTCCCGGCGCGCGGTCAAGGGCGATCAGCGCCGCCTCGACGGCCAGGGTCCCGCTGCCGCACATGGGATTGATGAAGTTCCCCTTCCCCTGCCAGCCTGTGGCCAGGACCACCGCGGCGGCCAGCGTCTCCTGCATGGGGGCCGCAAGCGGGATCTTCCGGTAGCCGCGGCGGGAAAGCGACTCCCCCGACGTGTCGAGGTAGATGATGCAGCGGTCTTCCTTCCAATAGAGATGCACGACGGAGCGGTCGCGTTCAGGTCCGGAATCGGGCCTGGCCCCGCGTTTGTCCTTGATCCGGTCGACGATGGCGTCCTTGCACTTGAGGCTGGCGAACCTCGTGTCCCTGATCGAAGGCGTCTCCACGCTCGAGGTCACGCACAGGTACCCGTCGGAAGCTATGAGCTCCTCCCAGGGAATGCGGACCAGCTCCCGGTAGAGCGCATCGGCGTCGTTCGCCGAAAATTCCTTCAGGACGAACAGGACCCGGTGGCCTGTGCGAAGGCCCAGGTTCAGCCTCTGCGTGTCATCGAGCGTCCCCTCGGTCTCGACGCCGGCAACGGCCTCGGAGAGGATGGGAAAGTTCAAGGCGAGAAGTTCCTGTTTAAGGAAAGGAGGGATGCCCTTGGGGCAGGTGATAAGGATCTTGCTCTTCTGCATTGTGGTATATCTTTCGTCTTTTACGCAGGCTAAAGCCTGCGGCTACCTTTTCTATTTCTATTTATCCCCGCGTCACCGTGTCACCGTGTCTCCGCGTCAGTCTTATCGCCCTTGTCCCCTTGTCAGACTCACCGTCCCCGTGTCCCCGCGTCTCCGCGTCAGCAGTTCATTCCGGCTCAATGGTCGCGATGAGCGAGAACGACTGCAGTTGATCACGGTGCAATTCAGCCTGTTCGAGGGGCTCCACGATGCACAGCGCGAGGCCCTTCTGGTGGGCCTCCAGCATGATGCGCTCGCACTCCTGGACATCGAACTTGAAGACATGCCTGAGCGCTTTCAGAACGTGCTCCATGCTGTTCGAATCGTCGTTGTGCAGCAGCACCTTGTACCGCGGCATATGGATCTTCTCGCGTTCAGCGACCGGTGCGGTCTTTGTTGAAGGAAGTTTTGCCATAACGTGTGGTTTTCCAGAGCAAAGAGAAGAGTATGCTCTTACGTCTACAATATCAATAAAAGATTATCGATCTTAACTTTCGAGCACAAAGGCAGGATTTTTTCTCGCAAAGTCGCCAAGCTCGCAAAGAAAAGCAACTCATCCGGATTAATAGTCCGTGCTTTTAGATTTCCTTTGCGTCCTTTGCGGCTTTGCGCGAGACGCCTTTGAGCTTTAGCTTGTCCCGATGAAAGCGAGAGTACCATAGAAGGAGAAAAAAATAAAGCCCGACGACCTTCCGGTCACCGGGCTTTGATGTTCATTGTCCGCGAACTGCGGACAGGTCAGGAGCCTCAGCCCCCGCCGCCATGGGACCCGATCCCGCAGACCGAATGGTCCCCGGAGCCGAGCGACGAGAACTTGGACATGAGCTTCTTGGACTTTTTCTCGCTGCAATAGGGGCAGACGGTGTCCTCTTCCTTCGCGGTCATGGACTGCAGCAGGACGAAATCCTTTCCGCAGCCATCGCACATATATTCATAGAACGGCATTGTAGATCCCCCTTCTTCGTTTACTCTCCGGTAGCCGCACCCTTCAGGGTGCGTCCTGGCGCAGGCTAAAGCCTGCGGCTACATAATGATCTAAATATTTCAGCACGTGCACCGCTCCCGCGCACCGAGAGCGTAGAGAATAATACTCATGGGACAGAAGCCTGTCAAGGCAAATGTGGTGAGCAGCAACCCGACAAGGCCGGTAACATAATAAAATCCGGGATGCACGAGCATCCCCAGAAGCACGCTCCCGAGCACGAAGACCCCTGCCACCAACCTGATCAGCCGTTCCAGATACCACGTCTTACTGTCTGCAATGTACATGTGTCTCCTCCGTCGCTGTTTTTCATATTTTAATCCGCAATCCACAATCCGAAATCCGCAATATTATTACCTTCTCTCCCACTGCTTCGTATCGGGATCGAACGCCTCGCTGAACGCGGTCACCTCTTCCTTGAGCCCCACATCATACCCCTCGCTCAATCCGTAATTGATGAGCATCTTGATGGCCCGCAGCGAGCTCAGGCTGTTCCCGGCGATCCGTGTGGCGAGCAGGCCGGCCTCTTCGTCGAGGGCATCGGACGGCACGACCATGTTCACAAGGCCGATCCTGAGCGCTTCTTCCGCGTCCACGGTCCTGCCGGTGAACAGCAGCTCCTTGGCGCGGCCCACGCCCACGGTCTTATACAGCCGCTGGGAAGAGCCGAAGGTCGGCGGCATGCCGAGCCGGGCCTCGGGAAAGGAGAAGACCGCGTCGGAGGACGCGATGCGGATGTCCGCTGCCAGGGCAAGTCCCAGGCCCGCTCCGGTGGTCTCGCCTTTTACCACGGCAATGACCGGCACCGGCAGGGCCTCGATGTGCTTCAGCAGGTTGTAGCCCACTTCCGCGAAATGGCCTGCCTCATCCTTCGTCATCTTCGCCAGGGACGCGTAGTCGATGCCGGCGGAGAAGTTCCTTCCCTTTGCCGTGAACAGCACGACCCGGAGGTCCGCCTGTTCCGCATGGACCTCGCTGACGGTCCTGTTCATCTCAGCAAGGATGTCCTTGTCAAGATAGTTGTCCGGCTGATTATCGATCGTTACCGTGCTGATCCATTCTTTGCACGTTGTACTTACGCAAGAATTATTCATATATGACTCCTTATAAGGTCTTATCTCTCGCAAAGACGCAAAGTTCGCAAAGGTGAATCCAAAAACCGAAACAGTACTTATTTTCTTTCTTTGCGTCTTGGCGAGCTCGCTTAGAAGCGCCTACCGTTGGTTGCGAGAAACCGTCGTTAAGCATTTTCCCAATGCCTTTTTTCAATCATATAATAGAAGAGCGGGATCACCACCAGGGTCAGGGCCGTTGATGCCAGCATCCCGAAGATGAGCGCCAGTGCCAGGCCCGACCAGACCGGGTCGGTCACGATCACAGCGGAGCCGAGGATGGCAGCGGCGGCCGTGAGCACGATGGGACGCGTGCGGATTGCACCCGCCTCGAGCAGCGCCTGCGTGAGCGGCATGCCCTCCTGCTTCTTGTCCAGGATGAACTCCAGCAGTACGATGGAGTTCCGGACCACGATGCCCGCCAGGGCGATCACGCCGATCATGGAGGTCGCGCTGAAGTACACGCCCGTCATGGCGAAGCCCGGCATGATGCCGATCATCGAAAGCGGGATGGCGGCCATGATGACCACCGGTATCGTGAAGGACCGGAACCGCCCGACCAGCAGGAGGTAGATGGCAAGGAGCGCCACGCCCATGGCTGCGCCCAGATCGCGAAATACATCAAGGGTCAGTTTCATCTCGCCGTCCCACTTGATCTTGTAGCCCTCCGGGAGCGGGTGCTTCCAGAGATGCTTCATCATGTCGATCACGGCGTAGACCTGGCTTCGGTCGCCCATCTCGCCGTAGACATAGGTCACCGGCTCGAGGTTCTTGTGATAGACGGCCTTGTCCATCTCCGCGGGTACCATGGTGACCAGCGAGGCCAGCGGAACCTGGTTGCCCTGCTGCCCGCTGACGAACACCTTGTCCAGGTCCGACAGCCCCGACCGCTCGCCCTTCGGAAGCCGCAGGAAGATGGCGACGGGATTCGTGGCTTCGGGCCTATGGAGCGTCGAAATGGCCATGCCCGACAGTGACATCCGCAATGTCTGGACGATCTGCTCCGTGGACACGCCGGCTAAGGCCGCCTTCTCCTTGTCCACGACCAGCTGGTATTTCTCCTGCTTCTCCTTCACACTGTCGTCGATGTCCACGACCTCGGCCGTCTTTGCGAAGAGCGTCCGGATCTCACCGGCGATCTCCCGCTGCTTGTTGTAGTCCGGACCGGTGATCTCCGCCACCACGGTGGCGCGGACCGGCGGTCCCGGCGGGTCCTCGACAAGCTTGATATTGGCGCCGTGCTCCATGCCGATCGTTACCATATCCGGGCGGATCCTGAGCACCAGCTTTTCGCTCGAGACCTTCCGCTCTTCCTTGTCGGTCAGGTTCACCCGGATGTCGGCATAGTGGCTCGCCTCGCGGAACGCGCCGCCCCGGAGGAGGCCGTTGAAATCCATCACCGAGCCCGTGCCGACGAAGGACTCATAGTCCCTGACCTCGGGGATGCGGCGGAGGTAGTCTCCCACGGCGCGGGCCACGCGGTCCGTGTTCTCCAGGGCCGTGCCCGCGGGCATATCGATCGAGACCAGGAAGGTGTTCTTGTTCGCCTTGGGCAGCATGCGGAACTTCACCCATTGGAATGCGGGAAAGAGCATGGCGATGACGAATACGCCGCCGATGATCGCCATGAACACCTTTCGTTTCGTTCCGTTCTCAAGGAGCGGACCGAGCACTTTTTTGTACAGTATATAGATCTTCGTATCTTCCAACGGCCGGCTTGGCTTTTCGTGATCCCCGCTGGTCATGAGGCGGTAGCTCGCCCAGGGGGTCACGACAAACGCCACAACGAGCGACGTGACCATGGCAACCGGCACGTTGAAGGGGATCGGCTTCATGTAGGAGCCCATCATGCCGGTCACAAAGGCCATGGGCATGAATGCCAGCACGACGGTGACGGTCGCCAGGATCGTCGGCATGCCGATCTCGTTCACGGCCAGGATAGCCCCCTGGAGCCGCGAATGCTGCTGCAGCTGATAATGCCGGTGGATGTTCTCCACCACGACGATGGCGTCGTCAACGAGCAGGCCCAGAGACAGGATGAGCGCGAACAGCGTGATCCGGTTGATCGTCTGGCCGAACAGCATGCCGATCGCGAGCGTGATGAACAACGTGAGCGGGATGGCCAGCGCAACGATGGCGGCCTCGCGCCAGCCGAGCGTGAAGTACAGCAGGATGATGACAACGATGATCGAGACCACCAGGTGGAACACCAGTTCGTTCACGGCGTCGTTCGCCGTCTTGCCGTCGTTCCGCGTGACGGTCACGTCGATCCCCGGGGGGATCTGGGACTTCTTGAGCTCGTCGAGCTTCGCCAGGATCTGGCCTGATATCTTGACAGCGTTCAACTTCTGCCGTTTTGCAAGGGCGACCGTGACCGCAGTGACCTCTTCGCGGGGAACGGCTCGCTGCACCCCGGACTTTTCAGGGTCTGCATGATGTTCCGTAAAGGCGATGCGGGTGAGCTTCGTCGTCTCCTCGAAGCCGTCCCGCACCTCGGCAACGTCGCCCAGGTAGACCGGTTTCCCGTTCGCCACGCCGACAACTGCGTTCTTCACATCGCTCGCCTTGCTGAAGAACCCGCCGGTCTCAAGGGTAAGTTTCTTATTCCCCTGTTCGAGCTCGCCCGACAGCAGATTGGCATTGGAAGCATTTATCGCGCCGGCGATGTGGAGCGGCGACAGGCCGTAGCCCGCGATGCGCATCGGGTCCAGGGTAACCCGCACCTGGCGGCTTCTGCCGCCGATGACCGTCGTATTCCCCACGCCCGGCACCTTCCGGAGCTCGTCGAGCACATGGTCGGCCACGAGCCGGAGCTGGGCGTCGTCGTACTGGCTGCCGACTGCGGGCGAGAGCGTGATGGCCACGATCGGGACGTCGTCCACATCGATGGGCTTCACCAGCGGCTGGGACGCACCCACGGGCGCCACGTCCATGTTGGACATGATCTTGTCGTAGAGCTTCACCATGGACCGTTCCTTGTCCTGGCCCACATGGAACTTCACGGTCACCACGGACATCGAGTTCATCGAGACCGAATACACGTCCTCGACGCCCGGGATCTCCCAGAGCTTGGCCTCGAGTTTCTTGGAGACCAGCTCTTCCACCTCTTTCGCGCCCGCGCCCGGCATCATCACCATCACGTTCGCCGCGGGGACCACGATCTGGGGGTTCTCCTCGCGCGGCGTGAAGACAAGCGCGAAGATCCCCAGGACCGCCGTTGCCGCCATGAGCAGCACCGTGAGCTGGGAGTTGATGAAGTACTGCGTTATTTTGCCGCTGATGTTGAGTTTCATGTTTAGCATCCTATGTAAACGTCAAAGGCTATTTTCTCGCAAAGACGCAAAGGCGCAAAGAAAGCAAGATCATCATAAAACATGTCGCAATGAACAATGTAAATATCAGAAATGTGATTTACGGTCTTCGCGCGTCCAAGAGACTTTCAGAACTATTGTCGTTGTCTTTCTTTGCGTGCTTGGCGGCTTTGCGAGAGACTGACACTCGTTGTTGCTTTTCAATTTATAACGCCTGTACGAAAGATATGTCACCGCGTCAGTTCTTCTCCGCGAGAAGAACTTTTTTTCCCTCGATCCTGCCGAGGTGCTTGTCCGCGATGACCCGGTCGCCCTTCTTGAGGCCGCTGACCACTTCGATATCATTCCCGATCGCCTCGCCGGACTGGATCATCTGGAAGACGGCGTTGCCCTCCGTGGAGACGACATACACCCCGCTGATGCCCGACATCTCCACCACCGCGCTCCGGGGGACCAAGATGGCCTCCCGCTTGCCGGTCGGGAAGAACGCCTTGCCGTACATGCCGGTGATGAGCCCCTTGGCGGCGGGGACATCGACCTTGACGACGAACGAATGGGTCCGCACATCGGACGCCGGGACGACCATCGCCACCTTGCCATGAATTTGTTTCCCGGGCATTGCGTCGATCTGCACGTTCACGGCCGCGCCGGGCTGGATATGGAGGATGTCCTGCTCCCGCACGGTCACTTCGAGCCTCAGGTTCAAGTTGTCCTCGATCTTGAGAAGCGGCTGGCCGGGCATCGCCATCTCGCCCAGGTTTATCCGCTTCTCCATGATCTGTCCGGTGATGGGCGCCGTGATGGCCGTATAGCTTTCCATGGACTTTGCCGCGTTGAGTCCCGCCTTTGCTGTCTCCAAGCCCAGAGTCGCCTGGTCCATCTCCATCTGGGTCGACGCCTTGGCGTCATAGAGACCCTTGATGCGGTCGTACTGGAGCTTCGCGTTGTTGTAGGCGGCCTGCGCCTGGAAGGCCTGGGCCGCGATCTCGCCGCTCTCGATCCTGATCAGGAGCTTTCCCGCCGAAACATGATCGCCTTCCTGAACGCCAAGGTAGCTGATCCTGCCCATCACCTTGCTGGAAAGCACCGAGGTGTTCCGGGAGGTCAACGCCCCGGCAGCCGTCACCACGGACTCGATGGCCCGGGGCTCCACGACATAAGCGGAGACCGAAACGGGCGCCTCTGACTTCGGCGCCGCGGCATGGCCTTCCTGTTTGCTGAATACCACGTACCCAGCGACCAGCAGGGCAACTGCCGCGCCCAGCGATATCCCGGCAAGCGTCTTTTTGTTGAACGATTTAATCTTTTCTTTAATGGTTGTGATGTTCATGCTGTTTGCCTTTCTTTTTGAACGACAAGTGAATTTAATTCTTTCTGCCACAGAGGTCACTGAGGACACCGAGAAAGGAAAAGCACATAATATCTTGGCACTTCTCTGTGATCTCTGTGTACTCTGTGGCAAATGTATTGTCTTTATTCTTCTTCTGATGTCACAAGGTTCCCGCTGCCAGCTTCAACTCCGCCGCAGCGACATTGTTGTCGTACAGGGCCTGAAGCGCCCCGGTCCTTGACCGGATGAGCGCGTTCTCCGCCCCGAGCACGTCGACAAGGGTGGTCATCCCCGCCTCATAGCGTTTCTGCACGATCCGGAAGCCTTCTTCCGCTTCCTGCACTGACGACGAGGTGGCGGCGATCCGTTCGAGCGAGGCCTGGAGGTTGTAGTACGCCTGCCGCACCTGGAGCTGCACGCCGGACCGCATCTGTTCCTCCATCGCCTTCATCCTGCCGGCGTTCGCAGATGCCTCGCGCACGCGGGACGTGGTGACCAGGCCGTCGAAGAGGTTCCACTGCAGAACCGCCATGACCGCCCAGCTCTTCGCATCGCTGCCGGCAAGGCGGTCGCTGTTCCAGTCCGCCTGGCCCATGAGGTTCAGGCTCGGGACATAATCGGTGCGCGCCTGCGATACATTCGTCTCCGCATTCTTACGGTTCAGGCCAAGTGAGGACAGGTCGGGCCGGAGTGAAAGCGCTCCGGAGATCATCCCTTCCAGATCTTCCTTCAATTCCTGGCTGGACAGCGCGCCTTCAACAGCATATTCGGCCTCCTGCGGCACACCCATGGCGAAGTTAAGGTTCGCCGCTGCAAGCTTCACGCCGTTCCCGGAGCGGCCGGCCATCTCCTTCACTTCGGCATACTGCACCTTCGCGCGAAGCAGGTCCGACTGCAATACTGCGCCGGCCTTGAACCGCGCCTCGGCCAGTTTCACGTTCGCGGCGCTCGTTTCGAGGGACTGTATGGCCACCTTGTCATATTCTTTCGCAAGCAGCAGGCCGTAGAACGCCTTCACCACGTTAAACATTGTCTCCTGCCGCGCCCGGACGCGGTCCTGTGCCGCCGCTTCGGAAGCAAGCCGTGCCTGCTTGATGCCGAGATACTCCTTGCCGCCGTTGAACACCGGCTGAATCACGGCAAGCCGCGTGTTATAGTTCGACATCGGATCAGGAGCGTTCATCACTACGGGATCGAAGTCCGACGGCGTCACCGACGCCTGGTTCAGCTTGGTGCCGAGGACCATCAGGGGGTTGTCCGTTCTGCTCCAGGTCTCGGACAGCGTCACCTTCGGCAGGAATCCGGACTTTGACTTGAGAACGTTCGCCTGAGCGCCTTCCACCTGGGAATCGGCGGCCTTGAGGTTGGGATGGTTCTTGAGCGCTGCCTCGACCGCCTGCTCCAGGGAAAGAGGCTCGCCGGCATAAGCGGTCATCGCCACAACCGCGACCAGGAGCAGAACAAGCACAGCAGCGATTACATAGAACTTCATAGTTTCAATTCTCCAATCCATGATACGGCAACGGCTTTTTCTCGCAAAGTCGCCAAGCTCGCAAAGACAGCCATACCATTCGATTCTAACCAGGATCTAAAGATTTCTTTGCGGCCTTTGCGGCTTTGCGAGAGACGCCTTTGCTTTTCTTACAGTCCGTCTTGTTTAAAGTTTGTAAACTTCGGGAAAGATCGAACCAGTTTAATGGTTTCTGCAAGAGATCTTGATCCGTCCAGTCTGGATTACGATACCCTCGCGAGCGCGGCGTGGTCCGTTCTGCTCCAGGCAGCGATGCCGCCCTCAAGGTTCGTGACGTTATATCCCAGCCGGGCCAGGTAGGTCGACGCGAAGGCGCTCCTGTTCCCGACGCGGCAATAGATCACGATCTCTTTATCACGGGGCAGTTCTGCAACGCGGTAAGCAAGTTCCTGGACCGGGATCAGGTACGAGCCTTCGATGGCCTGGGACGCATGTTCGGCCGGCGTACGGACGTCGAGCAGCAGAAAATCTTCTCCTCGTTCGATCTTATCGTTGAGGTCTTCGGCTGTGATGTTCTTGTATTTTGCGGTATTGAAAAACATGGTTTCCTCCCTCTTCATGGTCCTTTATCAGGACGTTCATCTGCATTCTTGCCTGTACTATTACAACTGCCGTGCCAAAGTACTAAGCCGTGTTATTTCAGGGTGTTAATGAGGCCAGGTAGAAAGGGATCAGGGGCGATGAGGACAGTATTGTCGAGGCTATCTTGGGCATTAAAAAGATTATGCTGTTATTAAAGGGGATTCAGGCTAAATGACGCTCGACAATTCTGTCGCTGACATGACAGATATAACCCTGAAAAAGACCTTTGACACGGATAGATGCTGATTATACGTCGGATAAGATCGGATTTCTGGTCAGATGGAAGTTCACCCATGTGTGAAGGCTCGAAAAAAAGAATAAGTAGATCTATCCGCCTTTATCAGGCAGTTAATCCGCTTCTTCAGTGTACAAAGGTTAATTCCAGGATGACAGGCTTCGCCCCTCGTGGCCATTGACATCACCTGCAAAGGCATGATATGGTTACAGTATTAATTCACACAAGGGGGACTGTATGCGGGTAAAGATCGCTTGTATCCTCATGGTCATGATGGTAACTGCCATCGCGCCGGCCGGCTGGGCCGCAGAAGAACCGTTATTCGACACAAAGGCCGCCGCGGCAGGTCTTGAGAAGGGCCTTGCTCTTGTCAAAGCGAAGCAGTTCGATGCTGCCATCCAGCTGTTCGAGGAGGCCGCCGCCACGTCTCCCGATGTGGAAGCAGAGGCCTATTACTACGCGGGATACGCCTATTACCTGAAGAGCAAGTCCGGTGATGAGGACAGCAGGCAGAAATCCATCGAGTACTTTGACCGGGCCTACGAGATCAATCCCAACTTCTCGCCCAACAAGTTCAAGCCCGCCGAGTTCATGCCCGGGTCGACGGCCCAGCAGGGCGGCGACGTGACACCGGCCTCGGTCGCGCCGGCAAACACGCTTACGATCCCTCCGGTACAGCAGACACCGGCGGCACCGGCTGCGCCTGAAGCACCGCAGCCCGGACCACCTGCCGAACAGCCGAAGCAGTAGTACTCCTGAAAGCGTTTAAGAAAGAAAATATAAAACCCCGGCTACATTACCTAGCCGGGGTTTTTCTTTGTCTAATTAGTTGAGGCGGTTCACTGTGGCCAGCAAGTAGGAAGTTATCAAGGGTAAAGATGACTCTATGGGCTTCACTAAAAAAGAAACCCCCGCATGGAGCATTCCTTGCAGGGGTGTTAGACTTTGATTTGGTTATAATTAAACTTTCGTTTTCGCGATTGCATCCATAGCTGCGACAAAGATTGCATGAGCCTTTGGGTCGGGGTAATGGAGCGAACCAGAATTCTGTTCAGTACGATGCTTATTGCTGTTTTTTCCATCCGTCTTCTCCGTTTGCTTGACCAGTGCACCAATACGCATAGGTGCCATCTCTGAGTCCCCCTTTCGTTACACCTTCAGTAACTGTCTAAAGTATAAAGGACGCCTTCTAGGATTGCAAGTGGAAAGTTATGATTTGTCGATACCGGCCCTTAATCACGTGTGGGCAACTGATGCCCCCGATGGGTCAGATTTACCTCTGACCGTGGCAGGAGCTTTTGTGATTGTATACATCATATGATACATGGGGTCTGAGAAGGCAGCCAGAATGTCTATCGCTATGGGCTCTTCAAAGTTACCTTTCATATTATCTACGCAAATAAATCCAATCACCTCTGCTTCGCCATCGACACCGCCAACACCACCATCGCGAAGGTAGCGGATTGGCTGTACAAGCGTTGCATTGTACAGTTTCTGCCACTTTTGATTTACGTTTACGTAATCGTCGCCCATTGCATGAAGATTGTTACTGAGAAAATAACGATAACCTTCTTTCATTATTCTTCCAAAAGCCGTATTCTCCGAGTATTTATATTTTTTCAATCGTGGATTTGCATCCGCTTCTCCTCGTGATCTCGAAGAAACGTGGTCACGCGCAATTGTAGATACATAATCATTGTCAAGGTATTTAACACAGGCTGAGCAGGAATCACCTGTTAAAATATCGAATATCTCCTTTATTTGTGATAATGTATATTCGAAGAACTCCTTACGAGTCCTATTGTGATCCACAGGTGTCCCCGTAGCTGGTGTATCTTCTAGAATCGACAGGATTACTTGTCTAAATTCATGGTTGTAATTATGGATAATTTCAGCAATTTTCTTTTGTATGTGCTTTTCTTTTCCAATAGTGCCAAGCATTTCAGATATCTTTAGCTGATGATCGCCATTTGCAGTTTCAAGCTCCCTGATTCTGTTCGCCATTTTATCGTTATGCCTGGTTGACGTTATGAGGACGCTTATCAGCATGACTTGGGCTATAAGCAAACCATCAGCCATGTAAATGAATCCTCGTGGAAATGGTTTCTGCCAGTGAATTGTGTAGATAAGTGCCACAACAGAAGCTAAGTTCCCTGCTAAACTACCATAATTCTGAATTTTGTTTCTAACCTTTCTCCATGCCAAGCCAATGCCCACGCGTGTCCTCCCCTCATCTGCACATTTACATAACCAGACGGTGTCTGATTATAGCAAATCGCGCCATCGTGTCAATCTTTCTAACTCGGGATATCATTCGGGGTTATATGTTTACACTCCAAGTACAAATTGCTCATATGCACTCGGAGATCGATAGGCAGTGAACAACTCAAACACGTCCCACAGGAATGCGATGTAGTCCTGCTCGGTGTGGGTCTTGAACAAGATTGGCTTGTAGTTACCCAGCTCAGCGGCTTCTTCCATGGCTTAAACTTCCGCCGGAGTCGGCTCATCCTCGCCCCACACGCGGGCGAGGGTGGCCTGGATTTTCTTCCCTTCCTCCTCAATGGCGCTCCGGAATCGCAAAATCTCATTATGGTGGTACGCGATTTCCGCCACAATTTCCTTTTGCACCTCCAGTGGCGGCAAGGGAATTTGAAACTTCTTCAACTCTGATGTTGCAAACATATTTTTTAAAGCAACGCCGGTTGCTTTATCGCCTATTCCGCTTTGAATTTGTTGGCTTTGAAGAAGGTAAACTAGATACTCCCGATTAACATCGTCCTTCTTAATTCGCACACGCATCAAAACAGAGTTGATAATCCCCTGCTCAATGCCTTTGGGAACTACCGCGATTCTGCCGAGTGTGCCAGCACAAGTAATCAATATGTCACCCTCAGCGACTTCAAATTTTTTCAATTCCGAAAACTGTTCCTTGCTTAGGTAATACTCTCCCCGAATAAAATCATTTTGAATCACGTTGCCTTGCTCATACACCTTGTAAGTGTCCTTTCCCTTTTCTACGCAGACTGACCTTTTAACGGAGCTCCCAAACGGACCGCGAAGAAAATCGCAAAGTTCTCCAAGTTCTACCATCGGCCACTTCGTGGTCCGAGTTCCTACTTTCCTATACCTCTCTATGCTGAGGTTATACTCCCCGTTCGTCGCGATCTTCTCCTTCTCTACAACAAGCCCCAGTGTGGGTAGGAAGTCAGTGACCGATTCCCCGGCGCGCAGGCGGCGCAGGTATTCGCCGATCTCGGCGCGGGCCGGAGGAAGATCGTTCTTATCAATCTCGCGTCGCTGAGCACCGAGGCCGAAGCCGTCGTTTTCGATGTTAAAAAAGGCAATCGTGTCGGTCTTCTTGGCCAGCGATTTGTCGAGGATCAGGATCGAGGTCTTGACGCCGGCGTATGGATTAAAAACGCCTGCCGGGAGCGACACGACGGCGACGATGTACTCCTCCACCAGCATTTTGCGCAGTTGCTTGTAAGCGGTCTGACTCTGGAATATGACACCCTCGGGTACGATGACGCCGGCGCGACCGTTGGGCGTGAGGTGCTCGGCCATGTAGTCCACAAACAGCACTTCGCTACGCTTGGACTGCACCGAGAAGCGATTGTGGGGCTTGATACCTCCCTTCGGCGACATGAACGGTGGATTTGCGAGTATGACGTCGGCATATTCGTTCCATTTGTCCTGGCTGGTGAGGGTATCGTACTCAGCGATATGCGGGTCGGCGAAACCATGCAAGTACATGTTCACCAGTGACAAGCGCATCATAAGAGGGTCAATGTCGTAGCCCTTAAAGTTCTGAGCCATGCGGCCCTTGTCGTCTGGCGTCAAGGTGCTGTTCCCCTTGGTGTCGGTGTTGACCATGAGGATGTGTTTGTATGACGAGATTAGGAACCCGGCAGAGCCACAAGCGGGATCGAGCACCGTCTCGGTCTTCTTTGGATCGATGATTTTCACGATGAAATCAATGATATGACGCGGGGTGCGGAACTGCCCGGCGTTGCCCTGGGACCCAAGTACAGAAAGAAGGTACTCGTAGGCGTCTCCAAGGCGTTCACTATGGTCGTAGTTGAACTCATCGATGACCTTGAGAAAGGCGCGCAGTGTCTCCGGGTCGCGGTAGGGCAGATAGGCGTTTTTGAAGATTTCGCGGAAGAGCAGCGGAATGCCAGGGTTCTCCGGCATCTTGGCGATAGCTTCGGCGTAGAGGTTCAGAATCTCGTGGCCGCCGAGACCGGAGCGCATGAGTTTGGACCAACCATAGCGCGCAAACTCGTTGGCGAAAAACTTGCGTTTCCCTCCGAACTCCTCGCTCTCAGCGTCCATGTCGTCCATGAACTTGTAGATGAGGGCAATGGTGATCTGTTCGACCTGGCTCTTGGGGTCGGGAACCTTGCCCACGAGGATGTCGCGGGCGGTGTCAATGCGGCGTTTGGTGTCAGTGTCGAGCATGAGTCTCCTTTACGCGGCGAACTGATTCAAGGAGACATAGTCCTTGACGTATTCAGGGATGAGCGTGCGGTACTTTTCTGGCACGGCGCGGAAGTCGCGGGTGGAAAAGACCGGGTTGGTGGCCAGATCTGTAAAGTTGCGGCTCTCAATGATGTGGCGCACCTGATCGCTGGTGATGTAGGCCTTGAAATAGGTTTTGATGGCCGGGATGGCCTCGGCCTCTTCGGGTTTGGCATCGGCGACGAATTTAGCGAACTCCTCTTCCAACAGTTCATCCTTCGACTTGAAACGCGGGATGAGGCCGAAGATCTTCTCCAGGATCTCCCGCAGGGTCAGACGGCGATCTATGGCGGCGGCTTGGCGCAACTTATCGAGGTTGTAGTACTCCTCGGGCTTGTCAAAGACCTCGCGATTCACGTAGTCAATAACGCGATCCCATTGTCCTGCCTCGATGGCTGCGGCGATTGTCTCGTTCTCGCGCACGGTGTCCTCGAATCTCTCGAAGAACATGCGGTCGATCTTCATCCCCTCGTAGCCGATGGTCTCTTCCTTTATCGAGGAGAGGATATCCGCGCCGAGGTGCTCGTAGGTGCCGCCAACCACAACCGGGCCTGTGCCTCCACCGTCGTCGCGGCCCTTGCCCTGTGGCCGGGGGAGCTTCAGCACCTCGTCGTAGTTGAACTCTTCCTCGAAGTACTCGCAGTTGGCGAAGAAGTCGAAGAGTTTGAAGGCGATTTTCTTCGGCTGCAAGATGCCATCCCTGAGGCTGTCGTCGAAAAGCTGTTCGAGGAAGTTGTGTTTGCGCGTGCCGCGCCCCTTGATCTGGATGAAGTCAGTCGGCGAGAAGATCGGGCGAAAGAGACCGAGGTTGAGTATGTCGGTGCAATCGTAGCCGGTGGTCATCATGCCGACGGTCACGCACACGCGGGCTTTGCTGGTCTTGTAAGCGGGCAGGAAGTTGGCCGAACCGAGCAGGTTGTTGTTGGAGAAGTTGATGGTGAACTGCTGGGCGTCGGGGATCTGTGAGGTGACCTGCACAGCGAAGTCGGACTGGTACTTGGCGGGGAACATACGGTCGGCCATCTGATTAAGGATGTGTGACAGTTTGGCGGCATGGTTCTGGCTGACCGAAAAGATGATGGACTTGCCGATCTCACCGCTGATCGGATCGCGCAAAGCGTTTTCAAGAAAGGTCTTGCAGAAGAGCTGGTTGGTGGCGTCGGCAAAGAAGCGCTTCTCGAACTCTCGCTGTTTGAAGGCCTCCTTCTGGTCTTCGCCCATGTCGTCAGTGAACGAAACATTGAAGCCCTCTTCGGAAAGCAATTCAGTGGTGATCTCGGTACGGGCATCCACCACTGTGGGATTGATCAGGAAGCCATCCTTCACTCCATCGAGCAGCGAGTAGCGATAAGTGGGCTGGCTGTTCTCGCAGCCGAAGGTGCGATAGGTGTCCAGCAACAGACGGCGCTCGGCTTCGCGCGGATCGCGGGTGGTGGGCGCTGCCTTATCGAACCGTTTAAGGTAGTCGCGGGGAGTGGCGGTGAGGCCGAGCTTGTAGCCGATGAAGTAGTCGAAGACGGCGCGGGCGTTGCCGCCGATGGAGCGGTGGGCTTCGTCGGAGATGACCAGATCGAAATCGGTCGGAGAGAAGAATCGCTGGTACTTGTTGTTGAAAAGCAGCGACTGCACCGTGGTGACAACGATTTCCGCCCGCCGCCAGTCGTCGCGATTCTCCTTGTAGATCACCGTCTGAAAGTCGGCCGACAGCAGCGCTGCGAAAGCCTTCTTGGCCTGATCCTCCAGTTCGAGGCGATCCACCAGAAACAGCACTCGCCGGGCGTTACCGGAACGGAGAAAGAGCTTGATGACGGCTGCGGCAGTAAGTGTCTTACCGGTGCCGGTGGCCATCTCGAACAGGAAGCGGTCTTTGCCGTCCTTCACGGCCCTTTGCAAGGCGTGAATAGCCTTCAACTGATAGGGCCGCAAGAAACGCAGTTTGTTGGCCTGTATGTAACCAGGACGCTCAGCCTCGTTGCGCCACGCCGCTTCGGATTGGTAGTTCGGGCGCTGGGTCAACACGATGTAATCGTCGCCGACCGGGTCATCGACGAGGCGTTGCGGATTGGGTGTTACCTGCTGGTAGCCGATCACCGAGTCCGGCGTAGGGAAGGACGTAATGAGGTAGGGGTTGCCGCGCTCCAGATCCCAGAAGTAGTGAAGATTGCCGTTGGAGAGGATCACGAAGCGGCAGTTCTGGGCTTTGGCGTATTTTCGGGCCTGCTCTTTGCCGACGAGTGGGTTCTTGTCCTCGGACTTAGCTTCGAGAACGATGAGCGGGAAGCCTTTGGTGTCCAGCAGCAGGAAGTCGATGAAACCCTTGTTAGTCCTCTCAAAGTTTTTCCCAAGTGCTTCCAGATCGGATGACTTGATCGTCACGCCGGGCTCAAGGCGGATGTTGGCGGGCGCATTCCCTTCGGGAAAGAAGCGCCAGCCTGCCGCTTCGAGCAGCTTGTTGATTTTGATACGGGCTGTGGCCTCTTTATTTGCCATTCGGTTTCCTATTACAACCGGCGTTGGTCAAGCGTCATAATTTTGTGGATCAGGCACCGCTATTTGCCGTCGCCTGCATCCGGCTTGTTGGATTTCGTTCTCTGTGGAGTTCTCTTCTTTAGCTCTGTTGATTCTTTTTGAAGAACCATTGTTTGAAGCATGTTCTCCACGATGTCGAAAACAAGATTCACGTCATCAGCTTTTGGCTCGTGACCTCTATGGACCACGGCGTGACCTGCTTCAAGTGCCGCTTCCAATACGTCTCGATTCTGCTTGCTCAGATTACCGTTCTTGACTAGACCGTCCAACTTATGCTCGAATCCGCCGATGTCGCCAAGGGTCGAATTCATGAACAGATCAACAAGCGAGCGAGCACCCATGATTGCAAGTCTTTTACTACCCGACTGCAAGGCGACATATGACTCCTTGAGAAGGTCGCTCATATCTTTCGGGAGCTTGTATTGCCAGCGAGGAATCTGACGCGAGATGGGTGGCGGGTAGTAGTTGGTGTTATCTACATCTACATCGTCCGAGACGACCCTCCGACGTAGGGCAACGTTGCCACAACCGCGGCACTCAAGCATCGTATTGGTGGTGATCCAATCAATGGTAAAGTCTGGCTCGATGTCCTCTGATTCCTTTAGCTCTCTGATGGTGACGACCTCATGTCGGGTCTCACGGAGGCACTTATTGCAGTGGACCCACTGGATGTCTCCTAGTTCAGTCTTTTTCATGAGATCCTCAAATTCAAACAATTATTTATTCGGTCTAGCTATGCACACCAAAGTGACCTATTTGTTCACGAATATATGCCTGATTCCCGGCGATGTCAACGATACCGAAAGGGTATGAAAGGGTATCTGTGAGGTATGCGACGATGAGTTTAATATGTCACGAAGAAAGTTATCAGGAATTGCAACTTAGGTGCAGGCACGCAGCTTGAACACGCTACTATGCCGTGTTTCTCGCCGGCAGAAGCCGGAAAACCCATGCCTCTATGAGACGCCTTAGCGCAAGTCTTCGTGCCTTTTCATCTCAAACAATGCGATGCCGAGATTATATTGAAGCTCCATGCGGCAAGCTGCAGGGAATCTCCGATCCTGAAGGTAGTACTACTTATTCTAACCGCTCGCTTCTGGATTCAAGGAGAAAGACGACCCTATTGGTTCATCACCAATCGACCGGAAAATAATCCTTAAGAAACTTCCCGCGCCAGTGCTTGCCGGTCAGTATCCCGTCGAAGAACGGATCGCAGACCCGCGCCGCCCCGTCGACAATGTCCAGGGGCGGCTGGAAATCATGCACCTCCTGTTTGAACCGGGAAAGTTCCGCCGGATCTTCATCGGTGACCCATCCGGTGTCGACGGCATTCATATAGATGCCGTCCCTGGCCAGGTCCTCGGCCGAGGTGTGGGTCATCATGTTCAGGGCGGCCTTCGCCATGTTCGTATGGGGATGCCTGGCGTCCTTCTTAAATCTAAAAAATTTTCCTTCCATGGCCGTTACATTGACGATATGTTTTTTTCCGGTATGTTCGCGCCTCATCAGAGCTGTCAACCTGTTGCAGAGCACAAAGGGGGCCACGGAATTGACCAGCTGGACCTCGAGCATTTCCGTGGTCGCGATCTCTCCCATTCGCAAACGCCAGCTGTTCGTCTTGCGAAGGTCCACCTGTTGAAGGTCGGCATCGAGCTTGCCCTTAGGGAATATCTCCTCGGACACAAGAGAATCGTCATGGCGGTAGGGGATCTGCGACAGCCGGGCCGATTCCCGCAGGCCGATCCCGGGTCCCCGGTCATGCCATGCCACGGAAAGGGCGGCTCCCGGTTCGTTGCCGCCGGTGCAGAAGGCCGCTATCTGTTTCTTGCATGCCTCATGGTCGCCAAGAAGCTTTCGGCCGTCGTCGGACAAGGCAGCGCAGCCCCTGCCCTCATTTTCCGCGAGATGGGCATAAAAGCCCGCTGGCCGCCGGACGGTCTGGGCGGCATTATTTATCAGGATGTCGAGGCGTCCATATCGCTGCTCGACATAGTCGGCAAATATCTCGACGCTTGGAATATGCCTCAGATCGAGACCGTGAACATGCAGCCTGTCTCCCCATGCGGAGAATCCCTCTTCCCGGGAATATCTGAGCGCCGCGTCTACGGGAAACCTGGTCGTCGCGATCACCGTGGCGCCGGCGCGCAGCATCATGAGCGCTGCCTGGTAGCCGATCTTCACCCGTGAGCCGGTAATGAGGGCGACCTGGCCGTGAAGGGATGCCGACTGAAATCGTTTCTTGTAATTCAGGTCCCCGCATTTTTTACACAAGGTGTCGTAATAAAAGTGCAGGTCAAGGAACTCTTCCTTGCAGATATAGCAATTGCGGGGCGAATTGAGCCGCTCGACCTTCGGTTCGGGTCCGGAGGGACCTGATGCGATCTGCGCGGGAGCCTGGAAGGCAGCATCCATGCGCGCGGAGCGGATGCCGGTGGCATTTCTGGCGCGCCGATCTTTCTCAAGGGTCGTCAGGCGCTGCGTTCTGTCCACGGTCTTGTTACGCTTTTTCCGTTCCCGCCTGTCGGGCCGGGATATCTCGCCGGATGCCTTCAGCAGGGCGATCCGCTGTTCCTCGGGAAGGTTCGCAAGCAGTCCCGCGTCGCCTGCGAGATCTTTCAGCGTTGAAATACATTTGTCAATTTCTTCGGAAGAGTTTGTCATCTCGGTACGTTGTCTGCTTTCTTTCATCATTTGCGGCCCGATCAAAGTGGAGGCGGCTTCCTTGTGAAAGATACTACTTCCTCTTGAGCGCCCGTTCGACGGCATTCTCGAGCAGTTTCGACGCGCCGGCCTTGCCGACCTCTTTGCTCACCTCGGACAGGATGGCGGTCACGATCTGCTTTGCCACTTCCTCCGGCGGCGCGCCGTTCTTGCCCCCGATGTCCGTCATTTCGATCCGCCCCAGTGTGACGATCCTCGGCTTGTCGCCGAGCGCGGCCACGCGGACCTCCGCCTTGGCGTTCTCGATAACCAGGTGCCGGATCCGCAGTCGCTTGCCTTCTTCCTTTGTGCCCTTCTTGCCCCTCGTGGCAGGCTTCTCAGGACGATATGCTCCCAGGTTCTTCTTGAGCACATCGACGTTCGCCACTTTTGCTTCGTTCGTCTCGTAGACCACCAGCGGCGAGGTGATGCGGATGTCATCGATCACAACAGGATTCGACGCAATACTCCTGGGTTCGATGCGGACGCTGATGGCGCCGAGCGAAAGGATATGAGGTGCCGAATACCCGTGCGGGTTCGCCACGGTCAGCCCTTCGATCACACCCCTGCCCTTCACGGGATTCAGTGCCACGCCGCGCACCCGCACCCTCGTTCCCGTCGCCTGCGACCCATAACGTTCGATCGCATTTTCGACTATCCAGTCGAGGTTCGTCCAGAGGATAGCGAAGGCAGCGGCCAGGATCAGTCCTGCCGCGGCGATGATCACCAGGATCTTCCGTTTGCCCGTCATAACGCCTCCAACAAGTATCTACGAGATCGTCAGAGCACTGTTATCTGATGATCAGGTCGGATTCTCGTATCTCTTTTGAATATTCCTTCCCGTTGCTGTCGATCAATTCCACTGATGCTTCAAGGGAAAGCTGGCGTCCGTCGCTGGAAAGGTTCGTAACGATCGTCTCAGGCAGCATCCCGGAAATGCCGAGCGCATAGGTCTGGTGCAGGGTATAGCAGTGCACGAATCCCCCGGTCTGGTCACAGGTCCATCTTGTCGGCCGGCATCCAACATGGATCCTGCCTTGGGACGCCTTCAGTTTCATCCCGGACACTCGTTCGCCCGGACTGATCGAAAAGGCCGGGAATCGGACCGTCACACTGCGGCCTTTGTCAGGACCGTCTGCCAGGGCGGAACCATGGACGCCGGTCAGGAGTCCAAGACAGACCGCTACGACAACGATGGACAACTTTATCTGCTGCATATATTAGTCTCCATGTGGAACTCGACGCCTATGGTTATTTTGTCGAAATTCTACGACCGGGTGAGCCGCCTTACCCGAATGGTTATCTACGCGCTACTTTAAGCCTGCATCAGTAAACTGAATATTGTTAAAAAACTCCTCGCCGAGGGAAATAAACTCTTGCAGAAATGCCTTTTCTTGAGATCTTTGTGAAATTTCCATCTGGAACGCAATAGACTTGCTTGCAGGATGGCGGCAAATGTATCCTGCTGTCTTCAAATACTGAAAATCGGTTGAATCTATGCCTTTGCTCTTGTGGTCTTCAGAGAGGCCTCTGTACTTGAGACAGGCCGTGCCTTTGAAGCTTACTTGTTCATTAGTAATGCTTAATATCTTGAATCTCTTTTTATCGTCTTGCTTCTCTCTTTGACTCGCTATGTAGTTAAGATATTCCTTGTCATCGTCAAAACCCTCTACCTTAAAGATTGTTGTCTTTACAATTGCAGTTTCTTCTGCTGAGCTATATTGCCTACCAAACGCCACTCCAAGATTATTGGCTTGCACCAAAGACCAACCTGTTTCGCTTGGCGAGCTCACTACTGCTCCTATTTGGCGGTATTCACTTTTTGGTGAGATCACGGGTCTGCTTGACGCCATAGCCATGCCGGCACTTACAGTGACGATCACAAAAAACGCGATGAATTTTCTCATACACCCTCCTCAAAAAGAATAAGTTACTGTCAGCCCTGGCTGACATCGTACCTACGATGCTATCTGGCTTATCAACGAAGCCACACTATTCACCGTATTCTGGACGAATATATGCCTGATCCCCGACGATGTCAACGATGCCGAAAGGGTATTTGTGGGGTATAGGGCGATGAATTATGCCGTGTCAGGAAGAAGCTTTTCTCCGTTCATACAGCAGGAACTCGAGCGGGAACACATCCTGCGCTTCCCGGCGCGACACCAGCTCGAGGTCATCGGGGATCGCGGGAAACCTGACATCGCCCTCGACCCGCGTCCGCACGACCGTCAGATAGACCTTGTCCGCCAGGGGCAGGACATCGCGGAACAACGACTCTCCGCCCAGCACGAAGGCCTCTTCCACGTCTCCGCATGCCTCGAAGGCGGACGGAAGGTCATGCACGACGATGCACCCTTCGGCGCGATACCCGGACTGGCGCGTGATCACGATGTTCTTCCTGCCGTCCAAGGGCCTGCCGATGCTCTCGTAGGTCTTTCGTCCCATGATGATCGGATGGCCCAGGGTAAGCATGCGAAACCGCTTCAGGTCGACCGGCAGATGCCAGGGGAGCTTGTTGCCCCTCCCGATGACGCGGTTCTCGTCCATTGCTGCGATGATGGAAATGATCATAATAATACCGTTAGGTGTAAGGGGTAAAGGGTTACGCGGAGAAAGACAACATCAGTCCTTCCGCTCCGCCCCTGTCTTCCCCGTCTTTATGGCCGATGCGAGCCTGCCGATCCACGCGGCCTGATATACCCCCGACCATTCGAGACAGCCCAGTACCAGGAAATAGGCCGCGCCGAAGTAAAGGGTCTCCTCCTCGTAGATCCACTTTTCGACGCCTTCCGGAAGGTTGAAGAGGCCGGCGCCAAGAAGGAATACCACAAAATTCGCCATCCACCGCGCCGCAAGCTGGACCATCGCCTGTTCGGTGAAAATGCGAAAGAAGAACCCGAGATAGGTGGAGAACGTGAGGGCCGCGAAAACGACAATGCCCCAGAAGCCGCCCATGCTGCCCGCCATGATCAGATAGAGACAAAGCAGGCCCCAGAACCCCCATCGGAAGAACGTGTGCTGTTTCGACCTGTTGCCGATCGCGAAGAAGGCCAGGAACGGAAAGGAATGGATCACGAGGAACTCAAGTTCCATCATCAGCTTCAGCATGCGCGAGGTCAGCCCGAGGACGGTGACCTTTTCGTAGATGTTCAGGGCGTAGAGAAGGGCGAACAGAAGATTGGGGAGCGCGGCTGCGAAGTTGCGGCCGTTCAGAATCCGCTGTCCGAAGGTCAGCGGCCGTTCATGGGGAGGAGGAATGGTCTGTTCATCCATAGAGTTGGCCCAGGTGCGTCGTTCACTGCATAATGAACCTCCCCGCAGCAAGCTGCGGGATATCTGACATCTTCCCCTCCCTTGATGGGAGGGGCAAGGGGAGGGTGATACATCGACTGCTGTCACCCCCACCTAACCTCCCCCATCAAGGGGGAGGAACCTATATTGTGACCCTGTAGCAAGCTACAGGGAATTGCAAGTTAAAGATTTTTACTTCCTCGCCTGCTTTTCCTCACCTGGAGGTGCCTACTTTTGGCTGCGTCCCCTGCGGTAAATATGCCCTGCTGCTGGTCCTGCTACTTTATCTCATTCCGCAGATATTTCTGCCGCTTCGCCTCCGGGAACCGTTCGATCGCGTACCGGAGCGCAGTGCGCGGCATGGCCCGGTGGTGCTTCCTGAGAAATCCCTCAAGCACCGCGACATCCTTCTTCCCCACCTCGCGCAGCATCCATCCCACGGCCTTGTGCATCAGGTCGTGGCAGTCGGCCAGCAGCATCTCCGCGAGCGCCAGCGCGTCGGCAAAATCACTTTTCCGTATATAAGCAAAGGTCGCCAGGACGGCGATGCGCCGCTCCCAGAGGTTCTTCGACCGCACGAAACGGTAGAGCAGCGACCGCGAGCCGCCATCAAGCCAGGGGCCGACGATCTTCGGGGCCGAAAGGTCCACGAGGTCCCAGTTGTTGATATACTTCGTGTTCTTCAGATAGAGCGTGTAGATCCGCTTCCGCAGCTCGTCGTCGCCTTTCTCGTACTTCTGGACCATCAGCAAGAGGGCGAGCAGCCGTTCTTCGTGCCAGGGAGAGTGAAGAAGCTTCACGATCTCAGACAGGGGCGCATCGGCGAACTCTTTCACCGTCCGCCTGATGTTCGGGACCATGACGCCGAGGAACTTGTCCCCTTCGCCGTACTGCCCCGGCCCGGTCTTGAAGAAACCCTGAAGGAGCCTCGCCTTCTCCTTGCTGGCGAACCGGCGGAGGTATGTTTGGATCTTCTGTGCGGTCATGGTAGTTGAAAAGCTACGGCGAACGGCTTTCTCTCGCAAAGCCGCAAAGCGCGCAAAGAAAGACAACGCAAGGGATTGAAACAACATCGGCATCTGGATGCAAGATATTAGAACAAGTGCAGTTTGACATCGTCAGCCTAGGCAGGTCTACTTATTCCGCAATCCGCAATCCGAAATCCGCAATTGTTTTACAGCGCTTCCGCTTTCGCCGTACTGTGCACCGCCGCGATGAAGGTCTCCTTCAGCTCGTCCTCGGTGATGCCGAACTTCTTTCCGACAAGTCCCTCGATCTCTGAGATCAGCGCCATGGCATCCATGCGGTATTTCTTGAGGAGATAGTTCCTGCTAGCGCCGTGGGCATAGATGTCCCGGAGGCCAATGCGTACGAGCTTCCTGTCCATGCCCCGCTCGGCCATCTGCTCGGCGATGATGCTGCCGAGCCCGCCGACGATGGTGTGGTTTTCCATGGTGATGACACCGTACTTCGACCGGGCGATGGCGTCCATGACCGTCTGGTCGTTAAAAGGCTTGAGCGTCGAGATATGCATGTGCTGGACCGACAGGCCCCGTTTCTGGAGCACCTGCACTGCCCGCATGGCCTCTTCGGTCATGATGCCGGAAGAGAGCACGGTGATGTCCTTCCCTTCCGAGACGACCCGCGCCTTCCCGAACTCCATGGGAGTTGCGAAAAGCCGCGGGATCTCTCCCCGCAGCATGCGCACATACACCGGGCCGTTGATCTTCTCGATGACATCGAGCACGGACTCCACGTCCGTTGCGTCGCCGCAGTCGAGGACCGTCATGTTCGGCAGCGCCCGCATCACCGCAACGTCCTCGATCGCCTGGTGGGTCGCCCCGCCCGGCGTGGTGATGCCCGGCAGGAACCCGATCATCCTGACCGGCAGGTTGGGATAGGATACGGACATGGCGATCTGGTCGAACGCCCTTCTATATATAAAGACCGCGAAGGTGTGGACAAAAGGGATGAACCCTTCCCGCGCCAGTCCGCTGGCCCAGCTCAGCATGTTCTGCTCTGCGATGCCCATGGACAGGAACCGGTCGGGATAGGCGTCCCGGAACATATCGATCTCGGTGGAACTGGTGAGGTCGGCTGACAGCACCAGAACCTTCGGCTTGTCGGCGGCCCATTTGACAAGGTTCTTCGCATGGACGCGGGAGACGATCTCCGGACCTTCTCTTTTTCCCTCTCCGAAGATGATGCCCCCCTCACCTCTTATCCTCTCCCTCAGAGGGGAGAGGACGGAAGGAGAGGGTGAGTCTCTATCAACGGGTGGGGTGAAGTGTGCCTTGGCACCGCAGAGCTGTTCGAGCGCCACCGCGTACCAGCTCTTCTCCTCCACGCTGGTGAAACGGACATAGTGCATCTTGGGCGCGCGGGACTTGAGCACCTCAATGCCCCGTGCCGCATCGGTATCGCACAGGACGACCACGGGCCTGCCGTCGGGCGTGACCGAACCGGCGTCCGCGAGCTTCTTGATGTCGTGGCCGTTCACCCGGAAGACCCGTGCGCCGAAGGCCTCGAGCCGCCTGTCCAGCGGCTCCACGTCCATGACGTTGCACATCTTCCCGTCGCATTGGAACCCGTTGACGTCCACGTAGATGACCACGTTGTCGAGCATGTGGAACGACAAGGCCTGGAGCGCCTCCCAGGTCTGGCCGATCTGGAACTCGCCGTCCGACATGAAGATGAAGACCCTGCCCTTCTCGCCCTTCCGCTTCCGCGCCATGGCGATGCCCGAGGCCTGGCTGATGCCCTGGCCCAGCGAGCCGGTCATGGTCTCCATGCCGGGGGAATGCTCGGCGCCGATCATCTCGACGACGCTGCCGTCCTTGTTGAACTGGGCAAGGCCTTCCTCCGCCATGCGGCCCGTCTCGATGAGGACGGCATACAGCACGAGGGCATACTGGGCGGGCGAGAGGAAGAACCGGTCCCTGTCCGGGCCGGGGCCGTTGAAGGCGGCACCCGTGAAGTAATCCGGATTATCGGGGCCGGGCACGCCGGGGAAGGGCTTCGGCACAAGCGGCGTTTTTATCTTCCCGAGGTCCATCACCTTCACATAGAGGGTCGCCAGGATCTCCGCCGACGAGCAGGCCTGGGAAAGGTAGCCGCCGTTGTTCCGGATCGTATGCTCCAGCACCCGCCGCCGGATGCCGGCAGCAACACGCTTAACGTCGTCTTGCCAGGAAGTTGCTTCCGACTTCTTTTGTGTCTTTTTCATTCCTGATATTTTCCCCTATCGAAAAGGATATACCTTGTCATGCAAAAGCTGAAAATCTACAGCGTACGGCTGTCTCTCGCAAAGCCGCCAAGCACGCAAAGAAGACAACGACAGAATATTGAAAAATCCGGTTGGCTTTGAATACTGCTTGATCTAGTTCTTGAATTTCTTTTTGTTCTTCTGAGATTTATCTTTACTTTGCGCCTTTGCGTCTCGCTTAGAAGCGCCTACTTTTGGTTGCGAGAAAAAATCCTCGCCTTTTGGCTGTGGCGAAAAGTTTTTCGTGATGGCGTTGATTATCACGCAAGGGTGTTTCGGAGTCAAGGCGAAATTGTCCGCACTGTTGCCTCCTTGTCCGTCATCCCGCGGACAGCAACCCATGCGTCTTTCCGGCACTTTATCATTGATTCATGGCTATCCAGTATGTTATTCTTCTTTTTGCCACAGAGAACTCAGCGTTTACAGAGAAACACCATGA
The DNA here is from genome assembly GCA_919902495.1 of Nitrospiria bacterium. Lineage (GTDB taxonomy): Bacteria > Nitrospirota > UBA9217 > UBA9217 > UBA9217 > JAAXXJ01. The sequence goes on along the minus strand of CAKKRC010000012.1, from coordinate 125,812 downwards.
CAATAGGTGTTCAGCTTTCCTCGGTGTCCTCGCTCACCTCGGTGGCACAAAGAATTTAATGCTCTTTTTGTAGTCTGTCTCCCACTACGACACACGAGGTTCACGTCCATGCCCTACAAAGCCTGGTTCCAGTGCATCAACGAGAAGTGCAGCGAGACGTATCCGCTCAACACGGTCATCTACCGCTGCAAGAGCTGCGATTCGCTGCTGGAAGTGCGGCACGACATGAAGGCCCTGGCCCACCGCAACGCCAAGGCCTGGATGAAGCTCTTCGAGGACCGCTACAAGTCCACCCAGTGGCCCTACGGCTCGGGCATCTGGGGCAAGAAGGAATGGGTCCTGCCGCAGATCCACAACGACAACATCGTCTCGCTCTACGAGGGCGGCTCCAACCTGTTCTGGGCGGAGCGGTTCGGCAAGCTGATCGGCGTGGACAACCTCTGGCTCAAGCTGTGCGGCAACTCGCATAGCGGATCGTTCAAGGACCTCGGCATGACCGTGCTCGTCTCACAGGTCAAGCAGATGATCAGCGAAGGAGCGCCGATCCAGGCGGTCGCCTGCGCCTCCACCGGCGACACCTCGGCGGCCCTTGCGGTCTACTGCGCCGCCGCGGGCATCCCGTCCATCGTGCTCCTGCCCAAGGGCAAGATCTCGATCGCCCAGCTCGTCCAGCCCATCGCCAACGGCGCCCTGGTCCTTTCGCTGGACACGGACTTCGACGGCTGCATGCGCGTCGTGCAGGAGATCACCAGGGACGAGACCATCTACCTGGCCAACTCCATGAACTCGCTCCGGATCGAGGGCCAGAAGACCGTGGGCATCGAGATCGTCCAGCAGTTCGACTGGGAAGTGCCGGACGTCATCATCATCCCCGGCGGCAACCTGGGGAACGTCTCGGCCCTCGGAAGCGGCCTGTTGATGATGCGCGATCTCGGCCTGATCACCAAACTGCCGCGCATCGTTGTAGCCCAAGCAGAGCGCGCCAATCCGCTCTACCGCTCGTACCTCAAGAACTTTGAAAGCTTCGAGCCCATGGAGGCCCAGAAAACGCTGGCCAGTGCCATCCAGATCGGCAATCCGGTGAGCATCGACAAGGCGATCCGCACGCTCAAACAGTTCGACGGCATCGTCATGGACGCCACGGAATCGGAGCTGGCCGATGCCGCCGCTCTCGGCGATACGACCGGCATGTTCAACTGCCCGCACACCGGCGTCGCCCTCGCGGCGCTGATCAAGCTGATCAAGGCCGGCAAGATCGACCGGTCCGAGCACGTCGTGGTCATTTCCACGGCGCACGGCTTGAAGTTCACGGACTTCAAGGTCCAGTATCATGAAGAGAAGCTGGGCTTCCCCAGCCATTACGCCAACAAGCCCATCGAACTGCCGCCGACCGTGAGCGCGGTGAAGAAGGCGCTGGAACAGGCGCTGAAAAAGAGGAGAACCATCAATGGCTAAGAAACCGTCAGCCGAATTGCGGATTGCGGATTTCGGATTTCAAGAAGGAGAATTACAAATGGCTAAGAAACCTGCTAATCCCAAAAATTGGAAACCGGCCACCCTCGGCATCCACGGCCTCGACCGCGTGCACCACGCGCATTTCGCGGTCTCGACGCCCATCGTCCATACGTCCAACTACTACTTCAACAACACCCAGGAAGTCTACGACTTCATGAAGGCCAAGAGCGAGGGCCGGGTGATCCGCGAGCACGAGTACGGCCGGTACGGCAACCCGACCCAGGAGGAGTGCGAGCGCAAGCTGGCCGCCGTCGAGGGCGCCGAGCGCGCGGTCCTCTTTTCCAGCGGCATGTCCGCGGTGATCCTGACGCTCATGACGTTCATGCGCCGTGACGGCCACATCATCTTCACGAGCGACTGTTACCGCCAGACCCGCGATTTCGCAGCGAACCTGCTGGCCGAGTTCGGCATCCAGGTCTCGATGGTGGACCCGACCGCCGAGGCGATCGAAAAGGCCATCAGGCCCAACACGAACATCATCTTCACGGAATCGCCGACCAATCCCTACCTGCGGTGCCTGGACCTCGAAGCGGTGGTGAAGGTCGCGAAGCAGCACAAGGTCATGACCATCATCGACTCCACGCTCGCCACGTCCTACAACCTGAAGCCGCTGGAGATGGGCGTCGACGTGGTGATCCACTCGGCCACCAAGTACCTGGGCGGCCACAACGACCTGCTCGCCGGGGTCTCCCTCGGTTCGGACAAGCTCATGAACGACATCTATCGCATGCAGCGCATGATCGGCGCCACACCCGGCCCGCTCACCTGCTTCCTGCTGGAGCGCGGCCTCAAGACCTTCGGCCTGCGGATGAAGCACCACAACGAGGCGGGGCTCGCCGTGGCAGCCATGCTCGAGGCGCACCCCAAGATAGAGAAGGTCTGGTATCCCGGCCTGGATTCGCATCCTGACCGGGCGATCGCCAAGGCGCAGATGAAGGGATTCGGCAGCGTGGTCACGTTCCTGCTCAAGGGCGACGACGCGAAGACCCGGAAGTTCATCGACGCCCTCGAGCTCTTCCTGATCACGCCGAGCCTCGGCGGCAGCGAGAGCCTGGTGACCCAGATGTGGATGATGTCGTTCTTCGATTATCCCGCGGACTACCGGAAGAAGATCGGCATGTCCGACAACCTCGTGCGGCTCGCCCTGGGCCTGGAGGACGTGGACGACCTGCTCGCCGACCTGAAGCAGGCGCTGGAAAAGATCTAACAAGACCGTTCGTCGAAATGGATTTTCAAGCCCCATCCTGTCATTCCCGCGAAAGCGGGAATCCAGGGGTTTAAAACCGTACTGGATCCCCGTTTTCACGGGGATGACGAATAAATGAGAAATAGGTCTTTAAACACAAAATGGCAGACGGTCGAAATGACCGCCTGCCATTTTTATTTCAGACCATCGCCCACCCCACCCAGCCTCCCCTTACCAAGGGGAGGTGCGGAGGGGTTTGTTCGGAACGCGAAGGGGATATGCAAGAGAGAGCGGAGTATCCTTGCAGCACACACTTCTACTGCAGCCTTGCACCGCACTTTCCGCAGCGCTGCCTGTGCACATTGTTCCCCAGATGCTTGTCACAGGACGGACAGCGCCAGTTATAGGCGGAGAATACCACGAACGAGGCGATGCTGACGATCTGCAACCCGACCAGTGTCCGCCCGGAAAAAGCGCCCAGGAGATCAGGGCGTTTATAGAGCACCGCCGCCAGGAGCATGCAGAACATCGCAACCGCGATCGCAACTATCTGCCGGTCCTGGCGCGCCTTGTACTGCTGCCGGATCTTGTCGTCATCACGCTTCGCCATCACCGCTTCCGTCCTTTCGCGCTGTGCTTTCCCTGGACCCCGGCCCCATGACCCTTGCCCCTGTCGTTATCACACCGCAACCTTGACCACGATCTTCATGACCGATGACGGCTCACCGGTCGCCAGCTTCGGCGCGTGGGCATCCTCCGGCCAGAGCACCATGAGCTGTCCCGCATGCAGATGGACCGAGGTCCATTTCGCCGCAGCGACCGTGCCGAAGCAAATGTCCTTCTTCTCATCATAGTCCTCGGCGATCTTCATCGTTTCCGAGGTCGCCCAGCCGATGATCTCTTCGCCCGATGCAATGAACTGGACGTCGATATACTTCCGATGGCATTCGAACTTCGGGGCCTCCGTCCACACCGTCTCGTACCGCTGGACCAGAGCGAACACCCTGTCGCCGTCAATATCCACCCTGCCGTCGGGGAGCGCATGAATGTCCCTTCCCCGCAAAAAGTCGAACGCCTTCCGCAGGGAAGGCGTCATCAGTACCTGGTGGTCTATGTGGTCAAGGTCGGTAACGATCAATGATTCTCCCTCCTCACCCGGTATTCTGCACTCTGCATTGTCGTGTCTCCCTGTCCCCGTGTCTCCGTGTCGACCTTTCTTCATGTCCCCCTGTCCGGCTCTAACTACCGTCCCCGCCCACCGCTCTTTCCTGCCGGAGGCGCCTTTTTCTCCGATTTCAGCATCATGCCGATGTACTTATTGATCGGGTTTGACCGGTCGAGGAACGGCACCGGCTGCTGCTTCCGCACGCCCAAGCCCTGCAGTTCCTTCCTGAGGTCGCTGTGTCCGCTATCGTACTTCAGTCCTTTATTGAGCGCGTCGATGGCGTCCTGCTTCCTTCCGGCAGCGATATAGGCCCTCCCGAGGTTGAGATAGAACACCGGATAGAGCATCTCCTCGCTGGAGGACCCTTGTTTCCTCAACAGAAGGATCGCCCGCTTGCAGTTCTCGACTCCGCTCCGGTACTTCTTGTCCACGAGCGCCTGGAGACAACCGTAATAGGACAGAATGAACGGGTCCTCGGGAAACCGGACGGATGCCTGCAGCAGGAGGCTGTAGGCGTCCTTGTGCTTCCCGTTCCGGAGATGGGACCGCACCGCCCGGAGGTAATCGCCGGGTTTGCTCTCCTCGTTCTGATCGGCCGGCGCTGTCTCGCCCGCCTTTGCGTTTCTTTTCGGTTCATCCTGATTGATCATGGCAGCCATCCCTCATATACGTATGCGGACCGGCCATCCCGCAAAATAACTCCGCCAATGTTCCCGGCCCTATTTCTTGCTCAGGCTCCTGATGTAGGCAATGACCTTCCAGATGTCGTCCTTGCCCAGCTCGCTCTTCCAGGAAGGCATACCGCCCTTCCGCCCGTTCGTGACCGTCTCGAGCACCTCGGCGTCGGAGCCGCCGTAGATCCATTTGTCGTCGGTGAGGTCCGGTCCGCTCTGTCCCATGGCATCGCCGCCGTGGCAATCGGCGCATTTCGCGTCAAAGATCTTCTCGCCTTCCTTGATCGCCTCGGGCTTGCCCGCGAAGGGGTTCTTCACGCCCGCGCCCGCCGGCGCTTCGGCCGCCGATACCGTTCCGGTGAACGACCACGCCGCAAGCACAAAGGACATTACCAGGACCCCAGCCGCAAGAAGCAGCATCCTCCCCGCGGCCTTTCTCTGAATGCCTCGTGAACAGAATATCCGCTTGCAGCTCATGTCGAACCTCCTGGGCGAAATACCGTTTGCTGCTGCATCGTCTTTCGCATCACGCGTGATATTATTTATGATAATCAATTGATCCCTCCTTGTCAACGGCAACCGGCGGCCCATGACGATGTCTCACGTCCCCCGCGGTTTCGCGCGGCGCGTCGGCACGGCGTTCCAGGGATCGTCGGGCCAGGGATGCCTGGGGTAGCGTCCCTTCAGGTCTTTTTTCACCAGCACGTAGCCGCTGTTCCAAAAACCCTTAAGGTCCTGGGTGACCTGGACCGGCCTACGCGCCGGCGACAACAGGTGCAGCAGGACCTTCACCCTGCCTCCCGCGATCACCGGCGTGTCAGCGCAGCCGAACATCTCCTGCAGCTTCACCGCAAGGACCGGGATGTCTCCCGCGGTATAGTCGATCGTTATACGGCTGCTGCTCGGGACCGTGATCGCGAGAGGCGCCCGTTCTTCCAGGAACCGCTGCTGTTCCCGGTTCAGCTTCGCCTTCATCGCGGGAAGTACATTGAGGCTGCCAAGGCTTTGCGCGCTGCGGATGTCGGTAAGCCAGGGAAGTATCCATTCTTCCGGATGGGACAGGAGCTGTTCATCGGTCAGGTCCGGCCAGCTCTCTTCGGGGAACGCTTTTCTTATCATACTTGCCCGCGCCTGGAGCTGGCGCGCATCTTTGCTGAAGCTCAGTATCCCAGGCGTTGTCCGGATCGCTTCGCACAGGATCGGGCCTGCCTCTTCGTCGGACGGCTTGAACGGGCTCTGCGACAAAAGCAAGGCCTCAAGCCGCTCTTCAAGGGCGGCCGCGATCCTGCCTGCCCTGCTGTCCCATTCAACCCTTCTGACGGTCTCGATGCGGCCGCCGCATTCGCTCCGGATAAGCTCTTCCGTGACCGGCGCGGCCACATGGACAAAGCCCTCCGTCTTCTCGCCGGCGTCCAGGTTCACCGCGATGATATAGGGACTGGCGCCGAGGCCGCTGTCGGTCGAAAGGCGCACGCCCCTTCCCTGGACCAGAACGAACCGCCCGCCCCCCTCCTCCCGGCGCTTGCAGATCCTGTCCGGAAAGGCGCAGAGCAGAAGGCGGCTGATCATTTCGGTCTCATCATGAACGCGATCGGCGGCTTCCGGCCTTCCGGGGACGAGGGACAGGAGCTGTCTCGCCGTCCTCTCCACGGTCCGGAGCGCCTGGGGATTTGCCGCTCCGCTCGTTTCCGTTCCGTTCCGCCATCGCCGCAGCATATCGAGCCGCTCCGATACGTCCCGTTCGTTGTGGACCCGTTCAACCCCGATCTGCCGGAAGATGTCCCGCTCCGAGAGGATGGCCGCAAGGTCGGCGCCCAGGCGCAGACATCCCAGTTCCCCCGCCCGCACCATCAACCGGGCCAGCCTCGGATGGAGCGGAAGGCGGGCCATCGACCGTCCCTGCGGTGTGACCGAACCCGTACGGTCGAGGGCGCCTAAATCCTTAAGCAGTCCGATACCGGACTCCCACGCAGCCACGGGCGGCACATCGAGCCAGGTCAGCGTTGCCGGGTCCTTCACCCCCCAGGCCGCAAGCTCCAGGGCAAGAGGCGCAAGGTCGGACACAAGGATCTCCGGCTGTGCGAACGGCGGCATGCCCTGCAGATCATGGCGGCTGTAGAGCCGGTAGCAGACACCGGGCCCGAGGCGGCCCGCCCGGCCCTTGCGCTGCTCAGCGGCCGCGCGCGACACGGGCATCGTCACCAGCCGGTTCATGCCGGTGGAGGGATCGTACCGGAGCCCGCGCGTCAGGCCGCTGTCGATGACGACATGCACGCCCTCGATGGTGAGGCTCGTCTCGGCGATGTTGGTGGCGAGCACGATCTTTCGCCGCTCCCGGGAAGGCAGGATCGCCCGCTCCTGCTCCTCGAACGGCAGATCGCCGTAGAGCGGGTGCAGGGCGATGCGCTCCTCGGTGAGGTCCAGCCCTTCCTGCAACTCGCGGGCGCAGGACCGTATCTCCCCGGAGCCCGGCAGGAACGCGAGGATGTCGCCGCTGGTCTCCCGGAGCGCGGTCCGGACCGCCGCAGCGACGCGCCGGTGGACCGGAAGCGTGCTTTCTGCCATATAGCGCTCTTCCACGGGAAAGGCCTTTCCCGTGGAAGTGACAACGGCCGCGTCTCCCAGGAGCGAGGCGATGGGGCCAGTGTCCATGGTCGCGGACATGACGAGGACCTTCAGGTCAGGGCGCAACCCCTTGCGGACATCGAGGGCAAGCGCCAGGGCCAGGTCGGCATGAAGGCTCCGTTCGTGGAACTCATCGAAGATGACCATGGCCACGCCTGCGAGGCCGGGATCGACCTGGATGCGGCGGGTCAGGATGCCCTCGGTGACAACCTCGATGCGGGTCCTCGCGGAGCTTCTGCTGTCGAACCGGATCGCGTAGCCGACGGTGCCGCCGACTTCTTCTCCCACCGTCCTCGCCATCCAGCGCGCCGCCGAGACCGCCGCGATCCTCCGCGGCTCGAGCATGATGATTCGGCCCTGCTCGCGTGGGATGACGTCGAGCAGCGCAAGCGGCACGCGGGTGGTCTTTCCCGCGCCGGGCGGCGCATGCACGATGACCGAGGGGCCGTTCTGGACGGCCTTCTTCAGTTCGGGAAGGATGGTATCGATGGGATAGGAGTTCATGTTGTCAAATTCTGATGCAATGCGAAGGTTATCGCGTCGGCAGGAAGAGCGTACTATATCCGGAGGGTGTTGACAAGGAATATGACGGTAACCCGGCAGGCCGCTTCGGGGTGGCGGTGGCGCAGGGATCGTGACGGGAAGAGCAGGCTGTTCCCAATCAGGACATGGGTCCTGCCCTTTTGATTAGACTTGCACATGAATGCGAAGCCATATGGCAGCCCGTTTTTTGACGATGCGAATTGAGCGCTTGTTTAAGCAGCTGATTTTTTTGTGCGTTTCAATGCATTGATAATTTTGCCGCCTTCGTAAACATAAAAGGGTGTGTTGGTCTTCTGAGACAATTCTCGGGCCGTCTTGGCAGCCCGCTTGAGCGCTTTGCCCGCGCCCGCAAGATCGACATCCCTCGGCAGTGTTTTTTTAGTCTTCATGATTTTTCTCCCCAATCCAGCAGCTTTGGGATGCTGCCTGAGTTATCATACAATGCCCATGCATCCACAAGGCTCTTATAAACCAGCTCGAAGTTGCGCAAACCACTTTTAAATCTTCGCCGGATGATTTCTTCAGGCACATTGTGGCCACCCTGCGCTACTCGTGCAGCAACGCGGGCAACCGCCATGTCGACGCTCGGAAGGCTCAAAAAAATCAGCTTCACATGATAACCGAGCAAAAGCCATCTCGATATTCTCCGTACATATGCATGGCCACTCAGCGTTGTCTCAAAGGCGAAACTGCGTCGTTGACGCACTCGCTCGTCCATTTCCACCAGCATAAGCCGTCCGGCTCGTGCTGTCACCGCCTCTGGTTTGAAAGGTGACAATCCTGCTGCTATGAGATCAGCATTGATAAACTCCGGGCAGTTGGCTTCGTTGGGGAGAAATTCTTTGGCAAACGTGGTTTTTCCCGCCCCATTCGGCCCAGCGATAATGACGATTTTCATTTTTTTCTCACCAGAGCAGGCATCCATTTTTCCGCCATCGAATACCTGACGTTATAATATCCTATTCCCGCGCATATCGCAATCTTTCTGCGCATCAACTGCAGAAGCAGCCCGGGATCTGCCTGGATGCGGCGGGTCAGGATGCCCTCGGTGACGACCTCGATGCGCGTCCTCGCGGAGCTCCTGCTGTCGAACCGGATGGCGTATCCTACGGTCCCGCCCGCCTCCTCGCCCAGCGTCCTCGCCATCCAGCGAGCAGCCGAGACCGCCGCGATCCTCCGCGGCTCAAGCATGATGATGCGTCCCTGCTCCTGCGGGATCACATCGAGCAGCGCCAGCGGGACGCGGGTGGTCTTCCCCGCGCCGGGCGGCGCATGGACGATGACCGAGGGGCCGCTTTGCACGGCCTTCTTCAGCTCGGGAAGGATGGTGTCGATGGGATAGGAGGTCATGTTGTCAAATTCTGATGCAATGCGAAGGTTATCGTATCGGCAGGAAGAGCGTACTATATCCGGCGGGCGTTGACAAGGGATATGACAGTGCAAATTTCAAACAGTTTATCAGTATTGTATTGGTCGATTAGAATTCATCAGCTTCACTTACAAGTGTGTACAAGACGCATTGTCAACAGCCTTGCAGTCTTCTGGTTGTTACTTACACTGGAACGCGCGGGCGTGACGCGCGTTCCCTGCGCGTCGGGCTCGACCCGCTGGTTGGATCATAAGTTTCGTCTTGTCATTCTTTATTGCTTTCGGCGAATGTCCGATCAATTACGTCGCTTAGCGTCTTACGGTATTTTTCAACATCACCAGGCTGCAGACGAATGCGATAGCGACCCCACCTACTATCATAATCCATGACATCTAGTCCGGCTGATTCAAGGAACTCTTGTGTTTCCGTAGTGCTCTTGAGTCTAGGCTCAAAGCGTAAGAAACCTTTTTTGGGTCTAAATGTTACAAAGTTGCTAGGATGACCATCTTTGGCTAATCCAATATAGAATTTGTTATATTTCAGTTCGAGAGCCTTGTCGTGAGTGCGAACAAGTTCGAGCAATTCATCCGCGACAGCGACTGTTTTTTTTGAGCCTCGCTGCTCCCAATAAGTTCGGTCTGTTGTTTCTTGAACTTCTTCATCTTCATCGACGAGACCGAGCGCCATCTGGTCTACCACTGTTGTGAATACTAATCCGACGCTGTTTCCAGCTTTAAGGGCTTTCATTTGAATTGCTATAAGCGGGATCATGCCATTAAAAAGGCTAATTACATTAAGAAAACGACTTGTGATGTCCTCAGCGACTATTACTGCTGTATGCTCATACTGTGGAAAGCGACGCCGTTCGATATCCCAGTATTCAATTGTGCGAATAATGTGGCTTTCGTCTGCGGAACCGAGTTGAATTTCGACTTCGTACCTTCTGTTTGATTCCGCTTCTTGCAGGAGCAAATCCAGTCGGCCAGCTCTTGGTTGTATGCGTTCCTTATCCTTCAGAATGACATCACCAAGTCCGAGTAGTGCCGGATCTTCAGAAATGCGTGCCTGCACCCATTTTTCGTCTAATTCCGGATGCTGTTTAATCGAAAGAGTTTCGAATTTGGTAAAATCCATAGTTGTTCCTCCTTACAACGACGAGTTGAAGGGCGGTGATTTGTCCGTCCCTCTCGAACGTCATGTTAGCGTTAAATTATCGTTCGCTATCTTGCGCGCTAAAAAACCTTGAAGGACTTGAGAGTCAATTTTGTTCTTAGCTTAATAAACATATTAATCAAGCGGAAAATAAGAACCGGCACAACGACATCCAAAAACCAGATAATCACTATGGAGAACGTAAGGGTTAAAAAACTATTCTCAAATATTGCCTTTAGATATTTATTATTGATGGCGGCAAAGTAATACCATGTGAATCCTGATACAGCCAAGAAGCAAAACAGAATTATCACTCTTCTGGACGTGCTGTATTCAAATATGGTGAGGCTCTCAGTGCTCAACTTCTTAAGGTCCTCTCTTTTATATCCAGAAAGATAGACCGAGATTGAGTCAGAGTCGTCCAGAGTTCTTCCAAATATTGAGCTTAATATATTTGTTAATTGGCGTACGACGATATCTAGGACGGCAATTCCAAAAGACTGGCTTCTTAACTTAAACCTAATCTTAAGGCCTTTCAGAATGTGAACGGTATCGCAGTGATCCTTGTAGGCTTTTTCGAGAATCTCTCTGCCAGTAAGCGTTCGCCCTGATTCATCGTGGAAATGGTTGTCATCGTGATCAAAGTAAAATGCCTTCTCATATGTCAATTCAATTGGTGGCGGCGTCAATTTGCTTCTTTCGACGGATTCCTTTGTCGGGCAATTATCATCTGAAAAATTGTAATCGAAGTGTGTTGATGTATACCTGCTGAATCGAACAATTCTGACAACAAGCGGTATCCTTGATTGGCTAGCGATGTGTGCCTTATCCTCTGCAGGGTGTTCATAAATCACATGGGTTAATGTGACTGTATCATCGATCCCATTTTTCAACTTTGGAGGGCGATATCGAATGCTTTCAGGATATCTTCTTTGCACGCTGAAACCTGCCTTGCAATCTCTCAAGGGAGTTATGCGCTCATAAGCGGGGTTGTCTCTCAAATTGAAAGCATCGATTAGTTCGTCTGCAGAATTAAAGTACATAGGGGCTCCTAAAATAAACAGTAGCTAACCAGCGCGTCACGCGCCGCCTTTGCCGCGTCGCTGACGAGGCGCAGGTTGGTCCTCGATTTTAACTTTGGCTTGCTACTTCCCGTGGCACTTCTTATACTTCATGCCACTACCACATGGGCAAGACTCATTACGACCTACCTTACCGACAGGCGGAGATGGCGCGTCGTCGCTAAAGTGCAGTTCGAAGCCGCCAACGATCAATCCTTTTTTATTTTGCCTAGAGGTCTGCGCGGAAGATTGATCGAGTGTGCATAGCAGCTCATGTGCAACCTGTCGAACGGATGCATGCTCCACACCAACAAGTGGCTGCAACGAAGCACCAGAGGAGTACAGGCGACTCATTGAGTTGTCTCGCGATAAGTCGGCGTAGATATCATCTAATTCTGGGTCTACGTGTGCGCCCCCATCCTGGTTCGATACCGCTAGGATCAGTCGCTTACGGGTGATCGCACGCTGCTTGAAATCAATGATAATTGGTGCTTCCCACCATTGTTCAAATGGTACCAATTTAAATGGTACGCGATTAAGATTAGGCACATATTCGGGCGGGCCGGGATGCAGTAAAGTCCCTACTAAACCTGAATAGCTCGTAATAACATTGCGCGTGCGCTCAGACGTAGTATCGACAAATTGCTGAGCCTTCATTCCAAGTTGACCAAGGAGCGACTTCGAATTATTTGTATCGTGAACAAGGACTCGAATGGAGACAGCAAGTCGTTTAGCTTCTGCTACCACTCCATCGTCGTAAAGTTTTGCTGACGTCTTCAAGAACTCGATGTGCTCCGTAAGGTGGCGCTTCAATTCCTCAGTTGATTGTGATGTCATAACAATTATTCCGAACTAACCCCGGGGCTGAGCCACCGAGCACAGCGAGGCTGGCGCGTCTGACAGGTTAGAAAACTTCATTTATTCTTCATCTGTTTTCTTTGATTTACCCTCGGTGTCTGCTACTGCCCATTTGCTTTCTATCCATTTTCGGATAATGTCATTATTTTCGGTTTTGTCGATAGATGCGAGTCTTTGCATTAATATCTGCGACAATGACGCACTTGCTTTATTAATATCCGTCATCTCATTGATTAATTTATTTTCATCAGAAACCTCCCGCGGCTTAATCGTAACCTTGGCTATTTCAAACGCATGAGTAAGGCGATTTGTAAGTATCACTTTCTTTTTGCGACTAACGCGGTCTTTAAATTCCTGCAAAAGCCAATCATTGATAATTGGTTCCTTGCCATATCTATAACCATAATCAGAGTCACGCGAAACGATTATTACATTTTTATTTGTAGCTTTTGCGCAATGAATTAACCATTCCCAGTTAATCGGATCACCAAGTGATGTATCGCTGGGTTTTCGTGGCGGATATCCAAGGACAAAACGCTTCCACGCGAGTCTCCTTATTGTGAATCGTATTTTATTATCTCTTGTCAGATTAAGTGCTGAGTTATTTCGGAATAGACGTTGCACGGTCTGATATACATCATCATGTTGAGCTGGATTTCGTAATACGGCATCAATACGCTTCTGAAGCTTAATCGACTGTGTCTCAATTTCTTTTCTACTCTTTGAAATAATTTGAGCTGGTTGTGCCTCTGACAGAATGACAGGAATCTTGAACGTCTCCCATCGTGGCCCTTTAAGCGAGTCAAGCGCTTCCATGATCACCTTTTGGCGATTCTTTTTGAATTCCATTTCGACTTGATTACCTGAAATGATTTTATCGTGGTTAGCGTCGATATGTTTAAGAATGGAAAGTACGGCGCTTCCTTGCGGATAGCGATAGAAGTCAAGGAGAATATTTGTATCAATAAATATTAAGGCAGTCACTAGTATCTCCCTTCATTACTTATGCTTTATCTTTACAGAACTAACACGCGGGTGAGCCGCGTGTTTTTCGCGGCGGTCTCGACCCGCCTCGTTAGAATTCTCGTCATATACCACTTACAACCAGCGGCCCATTGGACAAAGCTTTGCAAATGGCGTTCTTGATTCTGGCGGAATTATTCCATCCTTCTCCAATGTTTGGACGGTTTTCTCAAAAATTTCCCTATCTAATGACGAGCCGAACAAACGAGCCAATGTTAATATTAGTTTTTGCTTCAAGATCCAGTAATCAGTTTTGTAAATAACATTTCTTTTGCCTATTTCATGGAGTTCGTTAAGTTTGGCGATTATTTGATTTGCGATGGTGGTTTTGTTGAGTTGCTTCTTTCTAATGTCACTTTCGTTGTCGAGCTTATCAATTTCCTGATTAGTATTGCCTGTGAAATCGCGGATAATTATTTTAGCTTCTTCGGATTCTTTTAAAGAGGCATCAGCCATCTTTACATGGTCATCCAGTCCAGCAATATTAAAATCGAAAAGTTTTGGCCTGCGAACAGGCAGAATGTCTTTGATCGCTTTTAGATATCGGTTTGTCATTGGCCCTCAGGTAAGGCTCTCAATTGATCAGGACTAACCAGTACTTGCCTAGCCGTCTCCGGCTAGTAAAACATGAAATTCCGTTCTTTACCAGCCTGCAGGAATTCTGCCCGACCGCACGCGGAAGCTGGGTCGCGTATAAGTTATCGTCAATATCGATGTCATGATAACTAACACTCAGTTCGTGATCCTCTCTTGAGCAAGAGACAAAAAGTTGATTTGACTAAAAGCTTCAAACAGGATTCTACACTATGACTATGCGTCAGCTGTCTTATTTATGGCAGCCTTTCCGCCGGGATCCAGCTTCATGCCACTGAGCGCAATAGCCTGCGTTAGTACCGTAGCGAGACCTTCAGCTGCGCCGTTGCCCCCGATCGTGAGGATATCCGGCATGATCTTGACCTTGCCCGCGGAGATATGTTTTGCGAGCTCGATCGCCATGATAGCTTGCGACCCGATGGCGGTCTTTTGTTTTTCATAAGCTTCCGCTGTGGCCGTGCCGATCGATTCGATCGCCTTTGCATCGCCTTCGCCCTTAAGTCTCGCGCTTTCCGCATTTCCTTCGGCGAGGGTAACGGTTTCCCGTTTCTTCTGATCGGCAACCTTGACGGCGATCTCCGCCCGGACAAGTTCAGGCTGCTGGTCCGCGGTCGCCTTGGTCTTTTCCATCTCGATCCTTGTTACCTGGGCCTTCTGTTCTTCCTGGAACTGGGTGGTCTGCTGCTGCGCGATGATCTTCTTCGTCTGCGTATCCATCAGCTCCTGGGGCAGCATGATCTGGCAGATAAGAACGGAGACGCACTCGACATGATACTTTTCAAGCTCAAGCCGTGCCCTTGATTCAGCCTTTGTCTGTTCTTCCTGCCTGTCCTGCATGAAATTCATCGCGGACGTTGTGGAAGCCTGGTTCCTGAAGCTGGAATCGATCATGGGGTGAATCACATGAAGGATCAGGTTGTCGATGGAACCGACCTTCGATACCATGTAGGGCGCCTGGTCCGGCCGTACACGAACAACGACCTTGACCGAAACACCGATGTTGAATCCGTCCTTGGAGACGACGTTCAAAGCATTGAACTTTGTCTCTTTTGAATCGTCCCAGTCTATCGTTATGTTCGTCGTGTCGATGATATAGGGCATGAAGGCCAGCCGGTTAAGATAGTATCTGCCGGGGCCGGCTACTTCTTCCTGGATGCCGCGATATCCTTTGGGGACCACATATTTCTCTTTCCCTTCCTCCTCGGTCGCCCCCATCTGGGTGGACCCGAGCCTCTTCTTCATGTCAGGCGTCGGCTCATCACCGACGTTCGAAACGACGACCGCGACCTGTCCGCGCTCGACAACGGCAACATCATCAAACGCGATATTGAACATTAACGGGTTTATATAATAGGTGCCGGGCTTAAGCACATCGAGCTGTGGTCCGCGTTCTCCGCCGCCTTTGAGAAATGCATTGGCATCCTGAAAATCGGAGTGTCCGGGCACTGAATGGGCGACATATTCTTTGTCGGGAAGCGGATTGCCGTCCTTGGCGGTAACCAGGCCGACTTTGGCCGAATCAATGACCGCGGCCGGCTCAGGTGATACCTGGAATAGATTCAGATTGATACGATAGGTTCCCGGCAGAAGAATTTCGATCTGCGGGCCCTTTTGCCCTCCGTTCGCAAGGAACTTTTCGCCATCTTCGAAGTTATGATGGTCAGGCACACTGGTTGCTAAAAGCCGTCCGGAAGCAATAGGATTGCCGTCCTGCGATATAACAACGCCCACCTGGCCCTTCTTGATGACAACCGCGTCGGCAATGGATATTTTAAAGAGGTAGGGATTGATCCTGTATTTACCGGGAGGGATAATATCGATCTGCGGACCTTTCTGGCCCCCGTTCTGCAAGAACGCAACTCCATCCTGAAATGAATTATGTCCCTGTATCACTTTCGCGAATATCTTACCGGGAGGGATCGAGCTGCCGTCGACGGATTCGATAAGTCCGATCTTTCCATCCATAATTTCCGTGAATTCGCTCTTTCGTGCCGTGTAAATAAAGGGAATGAGAAAGTGCATTCCCGGGCCAAGGGTCCTTGCCTGAATGCCGACCTCATCGTTCATGGCAACAACCCGGCCCTGCGGCATCTTCTTGCCGAACCATCGCCGTTCAATAAGCGCGATCTCGCTGCCGCCGACAATGACAACGGATTGATATACCAGGATCATGGTGAATATTCCTATGATCGTTCCACCGACTGATATAACGCTGACGAGATTCAAGAGAATATCCATGTAACCTCCACAATGTATATAAAGTTGTTATTCGTTATTGGCGGACCCAGCAAGGGACGTGCAAACTTTGTTCGATAATTATGTGAATATATGCCTGATCTGAAAGGATGTCAACGACAGCGATGGGGTATTTTAAGGGGATACGGTGAAGAACACGGTTAGGTTCGAACCCCCTGCCCGCTGATGGAGACACACCCTCTCCTTTGCTTCCTGCACAAGACCCTCACCCCTGCCCCTCTCCCCATTGTGGGAGAGGGAAAAAGGGAGAGGGGGCTTCATCGTCCGGAGAGGATAAGAGGTGAGGGGGGCTTGATCTTACGAGAGGGAAAAAGGAGAGGGTTGCGTCATGATCGAGAGGCAGTAATCCCTCCCCTTGCTAAGGGGAGGTTAGGTGGGGTGATTCCAGTTGAATTGCATATGTAAAGTATGTTACGACAGACTACGCTAGGGCCTTGTGAAAAAGGACGCGTGGTTGGAGGTGAATACTGGTGGATCTTTTTTTAGTATTGCCGAGACGGCAGGGTGTCTTTTGAAATCCTTGTCCAGGAACCGCCGCACCACATCCCGGTCCCAGCCGCGAGGATGGGTGAACCCGGTATAAAGCGATAGGTCTCCGTCGTAGAACTTCTCCGTATCATATCCTTTAACTTCCTGCGAACAGACCGGCATGTTGAACACGGCAAGGTTCAGGAATCCGATCGCGTCGGCGTGCGCGGTGGTGAACTCCAGTGTTTTCCTCGCTTCCGCCTCGGACTCCTCCGGCGTGCCGAAAAGAAGATAGACATAGGCCGCGATGCCCGCCTGCTTGAGGGTCTTGAGCACCCGTGACGCCATGTCGAGGTCGATCCCCTTCTGCAGCCGGTCGAGCACTCCCTGGTCGCCCGATTCCAGTCCCAGCTTCAGCATCGCGCAGCCGGAGCGCTTGAGCGCCTCGCAGTAAGCAAGGTCCGTCAGGTCCTGACCGATCCGCGCGAAACCATACCACGGCACGCCGGGCGGTTCCGCGGCAAGAGCAGCCATGAGCGCAGGACTTACAGAATTATCAAGCAGGTGGAGCAGGACCGGCTTCGTACCCGCGACAAGCGAACGGATATCTTCCACAGCAATATGCGCGGGAACAGGATGATAGGGGTTGTCTTCCGCTGTTTCAGGACAGAAGGAACATTTGTTCCAGTAGCAACCGCTCGATCCGCTGTAGGGCAGGATGAAGCCAGGCGAAAGATATTTATCGCGAGGCAAGGAACCGTAGTCGGGAGCGAAGTGCTCCCCGTTACGTACCTCGACGCCAAGCAGGGAGAGCAGCGGTACTTCACCGGGGCCCGCGACCAGGTGATCGACCAGACACGTAAACGGGTCTTTCCAACCGGGCCGCTTCATCCAGGAACTTACCAGCCCTCCGCCCAGGACGATCTTCAAGCCGGGGAATTCCTTCCGTATATATCCGATCATGGCAAAGGCGCAGAGCGCCTGGCTCAAGTAGTTGAGCGAGAGCCCGACAAACTGCATCGGCCCTTCAGAAAGAATCTCCGAAAGTCGTTTGCTGAACCAGGGATAGTAGGGATTTTGCTCCGGATGCTCCGCCGCCGCGATCAGATCGGCGCTGCGGAGAGGCGACCAGTGCTTGTGCTGATAGTCGGCCAGTCCCGGGACAGCTCCGCTGGTCCCGCCTGAGACCGCAAGCACACGGTTGATGTCCCGGACCGCGCGCTTGTACCGGTCAAGTGACCGGTAGGTCGCGGGTTCGCGAAGCGAGGCAATGTTCTTCGGCAGACCCTTCGCTGCGCGACGGCTCCAGGTATCGACTGCGTGACCGGGCCGGCCAAGCAAATAGAAAAGGCCTTCAAGGTTTGCGTCGAGGACCCGGAAAGGAACGCCGTGCGCTGCAAGCGCGCCCGCAAGTTTCGCGATGCCGGCCGGCGGTTCGGATGGTTTGGCAGCGGGGGGGTTGATGAGGAGCATAATCGAAAGATCTAATTACTACCATAAGGGAAACGACTTTCTCTCGCAAAGACGCAAAGTTCGCAAAGTTCGCAAAGGAAAACTTAAAAGCCTTCAGCGTTGGAATCAATCATGAAATATTCAACAAAATAAAAGATTGTTTTTCTCGCAACCGGCAGTAGGTGCTTCTAAGCGAGACGCCAAGCCGCAAAGAAAGGATTGAAATCTTTTACGTTGGAATAAAGACTTAAGGATCTTGATCTACCTCTGCGGCTCTGCGTGCTCTGCGAGAGACGCCTTTTATGAAGACTTAAATAGATTTAATGATTCTGATCTTCTTTGCGGCCTTTGCGTGCTCCGCGAGAGACGAATTTGATTCTGCATTGCCTGTTCTGTCGTCTCAGCAGCAGACGCTGCCCGGCGTGCTGTCGCAGCCGCAGGAAGGCGCCCCGCCGGTGATCATGCCGTTGATCAAGGCTGCGGCGCATCCCACGCCGGTGTTGACGGCGATCGCGCCGAACTCGCAGTTCAGGGCGCAGGCCCCGCACTCCATGCACAGGTCCTTGTCCGTGACCGCTGCGCGACGAACACCCCCCTTCCTTATTCCCTCCCGAGGATAAAGCCCCCTCTCCCTTTGTCCCTCTCCGAAGATGACGCCCCCTCTCCTCTTATCCTCTCCCTCAGAGGGGAGAGGAAGCAAAGGTGAGGGTGAGTCTTCATTAGGGAAGGGGTGAGGGTCGTTTATGTGTCGGGCAGGGGCGAGGGTGCTGTTTCCTTCCACAAGCTCAAATACGCCGCGCGGGCAGACCTCTGCGCACCGTCCGCAGCCGGTGCATTTATTCGGGGAGTACTCAAGAGTCGTTACGTTTGCAAGATACTTCATATCACACTCCATTCCCTGAGCTTGAAAACTACCATCAGGATCAATGATACGCTTGCTGCCCCGATATACAGCGGGATGCCGATCTTAAGCTCTTTTTTCACGCCTGACATGCCGGTAAAGGTCGTTGAGCCCGTGAACTGGAGCGCGATGTAGGAGCTCAGGGCCGGGAAGAGCAGATAGGCGACGGCGAGCAGGATCGGGTCCTGTACACCCGATAGCCCGAGATAGCGTGTGGCGATGAACACCGACAGCACGCCCGTGATCCAGCCCTTCACCGCAAAGGAGCGGAACGGGATAAAAGGCAGCAGCACCGGCGTCACCAGCGCTCCGGTGAGAACGGACAGCAGGCCCAGCAACTGAAACGGCAGGCCGTTGGACCATGCCTCTTTGAACAGAAGGCCCGAAGGCTGGAGACCGAAGATCAGGAGGATGCCCGCGGCCACCCAGGGGAATTTTTTCATGGCCGGATTTATCTCCATCGGGGTTAGGACCAGCCGGTCGAGCATGGTGAACTTCATCGCGCTCATTGCTTTTGTCTTCTTATATCCGGCGCGAATGTACTCCGGGATGTCCCGGGCCTCGACCGGTCCGAAGGAGACCCGGAAGCCCGTTCTCTTCACGATCTCCGCCGCGTTCACCCCGACAGCGCCGAGTTGCGGGACGATGACGCGCCGGTGGCTGACGACCGCATCGAGTCTCGCTTCGGTCATGCGCTTCGCCAGCTCGTCGGTGCTAAAGGTCCCTTTTCCCGCGGCGCACCAGACATTGATGCTTTTCGTGTCGAGCACGAGGACCCAGGCATTGAACCCCGTTAGCGCCCGCCGCACGATGTCGAAGCTTAGCTTGTAGTTGGCGGTCACGAGAACGTCCGAATCCCTGTCCGGCGCTCCCACGGCATATAGCCCGGGAGCCACGGTATATCGCATGCGATAGCCGCCGGACCTGCTTTTCAGCATCCCCCAGTAGTCGCTGCGCGTCCATACCGTCGATATCTGCGGGACCGCTCCTGACGGCGTCGGGACCGTTCCGGTGGTCCAGCGGGGTGCGTTCCGGTTCGTCGTTGGACAGGAAAGAATGCTCCTGGCCGCATCGCGGGAACTGGCCGCGCCGGCGCCTTGCTCCGGACCGCAGCAGGAGCTGCCGCTGTCCCGCTGTTCCTTTGTTACGAACTTGAGCTTTTGCATTGGTAATCACTCCTTATGAACAAGAGCATAAATTCTTTTCGCCACCGAGGTCACTGAGGACACCGAGGAAAGCTGAACATTTCTGATCATGGCAGTTCTCTGTGTGCTCGGTGTACTCTGTGGCAAAATGCTGTTTACTCAGATTTGTGTCCTTAGTAGCTACAAAAGGTCCTTCATCACGGGCCCGAGCAGGGTCCGCATCATGCCGCCGAGGCTGCCGGCCTTGATGAGCGTGATGCAGCATACCTCGCCGTCCTTCTTCCACATGGCGACCGCCATCTTGTCGCCGGCCTTGATGCCGGCCTTTGCGCGCAGTTCCTTGGGGAGCACCATCTGTCCCCGCTCATCGACCGTCACGATCGCCTCGACCGCGCAGCATCCCATGTCCACGGCCGGTGAAGCGCCCGCACTCGCATCGTTGACCTTCTTTTTCAACATTCCGTCCTCCGCTTGAATTTCTTATTTATCTGATATATCAGATAATCACTATTTATCAGTTTTTGCCGCCGCTGTCAAGGATTTTTTCGGCACCCGCGAACGGGACCCGTGTCACGATGAGTGATGGCTATATTTCGGTCAATAGAAAGGCCGCTGAAGATGCGAAATTCAGCGGCCTTGAAGGGATTATCCGAGAGCTATATACGTAATTCAGGAGGATCCCGGACAGACCCTCTGACATCTTTTAAGGAACTGACTTATCAATGGTCTCATAATTGTCTGTACATACCACCGACCGTCATCCCCGAGTGCTTTTATCGGGGATCCAGTATTCCACGGCTAAGACTGGATTCCCGCTCAGAACCGCTGCGGCAATGACGATAGTGAAGCCGCGACAATGTCGTTTCTATTATGAGACCGTTTATAATCCAGATGGGTGACTGGTGCAGTAGAGACTGACACCGAAACCGAATGAAACTGCGGCAATGGTAAAGCAATCGATGACTGCATAAACATCGGCGGGGGGGGTGTTTGACAGGGAGCCTTCAAATGGGTGATCCTAATATGTTCTCACATCGGCCCGTCAAGATGCTATAATTTAGAGGTCGAGACCGCGCACAGGAGGTCGTATGGGTTTCTCAGGCAGGCTGGAGGGCATTGCGCCGTCCGATATTTTCCAGATCATCAGCCAGAGCAGGATGACCGGCACGCTTATCGCGCGCTGCCAGGAAGGGACCGCCATGGTCGTCTTCAAGAACGGCCAGGTGATCGAGGCGGCGAGCGACACTCCGCAGGAATCCCTCGGCTCCCTCCTCGTGTCCCAGGGGATCGTGGGCGAGGGGGCGATCGGGGCGGCCGAGCAGCGAATGAAGAAGAATACCGACCTGCCGCTGGGCGCGATCCTGGTGGACATGGGGGCGATCTCCGCGAAGACCCTCGAGGCCGTCGTGCTGAAGCAGATCGAGCACATCGTCCACCGGCTGGTCTCGTGCGAGGACGGGTTCATCACCTTCGACCGCGGCGAGACAGCGGTCAATCGCAAGATCAACACCCGCGAGTTCCTGTTCCCCTCGGGCGTCAGCACCGAGTACCTGTTGATGGAGGGCGCGCGGGTCATCGATGAGGAGCGCAGACAGGGGAGCGACCGCCGCGCGCAAGCAAGGAGCCCGCTGCACGGCGGCGAGCTGCCGCGGGAGGCATCCCTGCGGGCCGGGGAACAGGAAGGGGCCGGAGCGGCCATGCACGCTCTCCTTTCGTGGTTCCGCGGCATCAGGCTCCCGAAGGCTGTAGAACTGCGGAGTGCCGCGGTGTCCGTGGTCCGGAAGGGGAAACAGATCGCCGGGTCGGCAAGCGACCTGCTCCGCCGCACGGTCGCACCCAGGCTCGAGAGCGCTCTCGGCTGGGTCCGCGCCTTCTCGCCCGACGGCAGGGCAATGATGCTCGCAGGGATCACGGTGACCGTCGTAGGCATCGCGCTCATCCTGCTGTTCACGCTGTCGTTCGATACGGCGGGGGGCGACCTCGTGGTCACCGGGAGGGTCGTGAACATCCGCGCCAAGCCCTCGACCACGGCAAAGGTGGTCGCGAAAGCAGGGAAAGGCGAGACGCTCTCCCCTGTTTCGTCCAGGGAAGGCTGGCACGAGGTGCGGACAAGGACGGGCGGGACCGGCTGGGTGTCGCAGAGGCTGGTCGAGCGAAAAGAGCGGAAGGGCCCGGGCGTGAGCTATGACATGAAGGGGTTCGAGCTTGTGCTCGTCGCGGGCCTGGCACTCATCGTTGTGGGCATCATGCGGAGACGACGGATCGCGGCGGCTCCTCCGCGCATGCTGCGCGAGGTGCGGTGATGTACTGCGCCGGCAACCTCACCGAGAGGACCGGCAGCTTGTCGACCGGAATCTTCATGGCAACGGCCTTCGCAGTTGCAGCCATCCTTCTGTCTACCTTCCTCAGAAAGCCGCACCCGGCAGAGCAGAAAATGCGGGATGTCCTTGGACTATGCTGCACACACCAAGACCGTACTGCACATCAGTCTGACTCCGAAAGGTTACAATCGCGGAGATAATACCAAGCCCAGCGTACAGACGTAAATTATTCCATTATATATCCGATATCTCGGAAACCGCGAAGCCTCTTCTTGTGCATCCGAAACAACTTTGGCACTTTGACATCGATATAATCGTACACTCGAACTTCATGCTTCCCCGGATGTTCCCGGTGGAGCCTGCCCGCATACTGTACGATGGTACCTTTCCAGGAAAACGGCATTGCCAGAATCAATGTATCAAGCTGGGGATCATCGAAGCCCTCTCCAAGGTAACGACCAGTTGCCGCAATGAGTCGCACTTCGCCTTCCGGAATTGCCGCGAGTCTTGCCATGGTTTCACGCCGCTCTTTAGCTGACAGTCTGCCGCTTAAAACGATAAGGTGCTTCACATCATCTCGTAAACCGACCGCGAGGAGGTCCAAATGCTCTTTCCGCTCAGTCAGAAGCACCGGGAATCTTCCCTCCTTGAGCGCCTGCCTTACATCAGCAAGAATAAGAGCGTTTCGCATCTTGTCGTTAACGACATTTGCGAAAATGTCCTGAATCGCGGCATCAGGATTCTCCATGGTAAATTCAGTTGTTCTGCAGATCAACTGGTGCTTGAACTGCGATCTTGCATCTTGGCTTTTTGGATGAACGGAAAAGCGGACTGGTCCACACTGCATGTGAATGATCGGCTGGTGCCCGTCCCGTCGATACGGCGTTGCCGTCAAACCGACAACGTATCGTGCTTTCACCTCGTTCAAGACACGCTCAAAGGAAACAGCGGGGAGATGATGGCATTCATCCACTATCACCTGACCATAGTTGGCCACCAGATCGCTAACTTCGTCTTTGCGGACAAGGCTCTGGATCATCGCAACATCCAACCTCCCGTTCGGCTTGTTCTTGCCTGACCCGATCTTGCCGATTTCTTTCGGATCAATTCCGAGAAAGAGGGAAAGCCTTGCGATCCATTGGTCTAACAATTCCTTTCGATGAACGAGTACGAGTGTACTACAGCTGCGTTTTGCAATGAGATACGCGCCGATAACGGTCTTGCCAAATCCCGGCGGCGCGGATAGAACGCCGAGATCGTAATGAAGGATCTCGTCGATGGCTTCTTGCTGCGCTTCTCTCAGCGTTCCCTGAAAGGAATAAGATGGTCCTGGCAGCGCAATTCGTTTGTCATCGAGCACGAGTTTCACACCATGCTCCACGAATAGCTCTTGAAGTCTGTCGAAACAGCCTCTCGGGACAGCAATATGTTCGGGAAGCTCTTCAAAGCAGGAAATCACACGCGGTATCCGGGCCGTTGAGAGACGCAAGTTTTGTTTCTCATAAAACATCGGATTTTGAAACGAAGCTAACCGTTTGATGCGGGTCAAAAAAGATGATGGCAAATCCTTCTTCTCGACAAACAGACGTTGAGCAAAAACACCGTGCGTTTCAGTTGGAAATTTCCCGCTGATTTTCTTTAGCGGTTTTTTACGCGATGGTGTACGGTTCCATGGTGCCTGATCGTCACTTTCTGCCTCGGAATCTCTGGGCAACCCGAGCACGTCGCCCTGCCGTATTGCTTCATTGGCGATCTGTTGGACGACATTCGGAGACAGTCGTTCGATCGAGGCCAGATACGCCCATTGATCTTCATAAGGCGTAAAACTCTCATCCAAAAACACGGTATTGCCCTTTTGTCGTGGTTCCTGCTGAAACGGCAGTGCGATCAGATTCCCAAATCCGCCCTTGGTCAGCGTATCCTGGCTGGGAAACAACCGGTCGTAGGATTCCATGCTGAGTTGGTGACGCCGGCTCATGGTTTCCGTGATCAGGTAACATCCGATAGTTCGCGCTGTAGCTGCCGCCACAGGTTCAGTAAAGAAAAACCATGCGTGCGCTCCGTTTCCCGAACGCGAACGCTCGACAACCACGGGGATATTCATACTCTTACAGGTTTCACGGAAGGCGCTGACGTCGTCCATCCATGTTTCTTTATCGAAGTCAGCGGCAAGAAACCAGCAGGTATCGTCAGGCAGCATTGGGTAAACGCCGATTACGTGACGCCCCTGGAGATGATCCGTGATAACCTGGTCGGTTACTGGAAGGAATTTACGATTGGAGCATTCGCTGCATTTTACCGGCGGTTTGTGCGTCTTTCCGCACGTGCCGGAGATCCAATCATTCGAGCAGGCGGGAGAATAACCTTTCTTGCCGGCACGGCTCGTCCATAACTTCGGGAAGATATCCTCCCTCCCCCGAAATAGCGAGCGGAACAATGACACTTTTTCCTGCGGTGTTCTGGAAGCGTAGGTTATCGATGGCTCAACGCATGCTGCTTCCAGCGCGGCAAGTTGATGTTTGAGGGAATTGAGCCTTGAAAGCGCCTGTTCGCGTTCACCGTCCAACCTCGAAAGCCGGGCTTCTTCTTTTGCTATGGCCTGGAGAAGTGCTTTCTTGTCAGACATCGATTCTCCAAATCAAGGAATGGCAAGGGCACCACGAACAGGAGGAAGGAGGCGACGCAGAGTGTCGAGAAGAGGATACGTGGTCAAGGCGAGGCGCTCGACCTTGTCGGACATGATCAATAAAGTCGTGCAGGAAACCGCACCTTACTAATGCTTCTTCTCGAACAGGACTATCTCTTTATATAGATCGGCGACGCGTTTACCCTTTACGGCACCTTTCCTGATTTTCGCGTAATCTCCGTATCCAGTTTCAGACTGCATTATGAATCGTGTTGCATTGATCAGACCGAGATTATTTACCAATGCCTCCCAGCCTGCATCTCTCAACGCATAACCGCTCAGGTTTTTCTGCTGTGTTCTAAGCATTCTTAAACACCTCCTCTACTAGAAATTCAAGGGGACTACATACCGACAGTGAAACCGCATTCCCCTCTTTCCTGGCTTTCCTGATGATGGTATCGTCACAGGTGATAAAATATTCCGCGCCGCCGGATTCAGCACAGGCAAGATGCATGGCATCGAGCGAATCAAAACCGGACTCTTCCAATAAGGTTGCTCTCTTCTTGATCGTATCGCTCATTTTCACGGACCGCGACGCCAGAGCAACATAATGGGATACCCGTTCTTTGCGCTCAGGAAAAGGTGACAGGCTGTTCTCGTAAGCCAGCACTGATGAACTGATGATGCTGACCGCACCAGCCATCGTTTTTTCTAAAATCGACAGGAAGGCCTCCGCCTCAAGCCTGATCCTAGCCTGGCTTTGGTCATCAAAAGGCCGGTTATATACACTTGTATCCAGATATATTTTGATGCGTCGTCTCATATTATAATAAAATCAATGAATCAGTCTGTATGTAGAATAGCATGATTCATTACACGATGACAAGCGACAAATACTCTCTATAAGTACCGCTGCCTTGTCCTGTGTTTGAATTCAAAGAACGCCATTGAACAGTTTGTCCAATCGCATGAATTACTGCAACTATTAGAAAATCGGTAATTTCAACTTACCCCCAAAAGTACCCCAAACCTGTGCATGCTGGAAAACAAAAAAAGAGCTAAATCCTTTAAGGACTTAGCTCTGATCTCCGAATGAGTTCAATGGAGGCTTTCGGAAAAAATCAAAATAACACAGCAATATCAAATAGTTATGGTGGAGGCGGCGGGAATTGAACCCGCGTCCGAAAACCTTCAACCGAAAGCTCATACATGCTTATCCCCTCGTTTACAGCTCTCGCTTCCTCCGGCGCCTCAGGGAAAGCTCCGGGATCGGCCAGTCCGGTAGTTCTTATCGCTCCGCCCCGGTCCTAGCGGAGAGACCAGCCCAAATTGTGACATCTCTTCAGCCGCTCGGGCGGCAGCCGGGAGACGCGCTACTTAGTTAAGCAGCGTATGCCAGTTCGTTATTGGCAGTTCTATGTTGCCATGTGTTTTACGAGCCCCATGGCACCTCGGCATGCAACTCTCGATCTCTCGATCCCCGTCGAAGCCAGTCGCCCCCCTTGTTAAGAATAATTGCCTGACACGGAGACACGGGGACGGGGTGACACGGGGACAACCGCCCGGATCACCTTCATCGTCGTTCTCCACTGTATTTATAATAACCTATTGCCTTGCGGTATTCAACAGTTGAATGACGTCGGCCTCGTTCATGCCGCCGATGCGGACGATCTTCTGGCGTCCGGTATGGCCGGAGACGATCTCGACCTGCGACCTGCCGACGGAGAGGGTGTCGGAAAGGAACTTGATCAGGGCCTCGTTCGCGGCGCCGTCAACAGGCGGCGCCGTCAGCCTGATCTTGAGTGAGCCGTCCTCCATCCGGGTGACGCCGTTCTTCGAGGCGCGTGGCTGGATCCGGACGGAGAGAGTGGCGCTGACGTCAGTCTGCTTTTGCTTCCGGCTGCTCGGCCTTCCCTTCACCGCCGCCCTCCTCGAAATGGGCCATCTCCAGATGCATATTGATCATCTTTTTCATGTCCTCGAGGAAGTGGTGCTTCCGGCGCCGCAGCTCGATGATCTCCGATTCCAGGCGGAGCCGCTCTTCACGGGCGCGCTCAAGGGTCTGCTGGTACTTGATCTCTGCGTCCTTCACCATGAGCGCCGATTCCTTGCGGGCGTTCTCCTTGAGGTCCTCGACAAGCTTGTGCGTCGTGATCATGGTGCTCTTGAGCGTGTCTTCGCGGCCCCGGTAGTCCTGCATGCGCTCGTTGTAGGTCAAGTGGAACTCGCGGAGTTCGGTCACCTCGCGCACGAGGCCCTCCATCTCCTCGCGCACCACGTCGAGGAACGCCTCGACCTCGGAGCGTTCGTAGCCCCGGAAGGCGACGTGGAACCGTTTCTGCTGAATGTCGAGCGGCGTGACTTTCATATGCATGTTCTCCCTTGTGTTAACGCAAAGAATGGCCGAAGCGGACCAGCGTGTCCACGACCGCGATCTCCAGGAAGTAGATGATCAGGATCGCGATGAGCGGCGAAAGATCGACCCCTCCTGTCCTGAATGGCGGCACCAGTTTCCGGAGCGGCCGGAGCACCGGCTCGGTGACCCGCGTCAGGACCTGGACGATGGGATTGTAGGGGTCCGGACTTACCCAGGAGAGAAGCGCCCGGATGATGATGGTCCACATATAGATATTGAGGACGATCCCCAGGACCTTGGCGATGCCCAGTATGATGTTGCCGATTGCGAACATTGTTCCTCCCGATGTACATCATGAAGTTAAGAAGATGAGAAGGTAAGAGGGTAAGCAGCGGCCCAACTTCTTGCCTTCTTAACTTCCTGCCTTCCTACCTTCAGCCGTGCCCGTGTCTTTGTTGTACTTTCCCCTTGTCCCCTTGTCAGTTGCATCTTCCCCGTGTCTCCGCGTCTCCGTGTCCCCGCGTCGATGTTGTAACTACTTCCCCAGCTCCCTGCTCCGCGCCGTCGCCGCCGCAACCGCGTTCATGAGCGTTTCACGCAGTTTCCCCTTCTCCAGCATATGCAGACCTTCAATGGTCGTTCCGCCGGGCGAGGTCACCTTCTCCCGGAGCCTGCCGGGTTGTTCATGGGTCTCGAGCACCATCTTCGCCGCGCCGTACACGGTCTGGGCCGAAAGCTCCAGGGCCAGTTCCCGGGGAATGCCCGCCTTCGCGCCCGCGTCGGCCAGGGCCTCGATGATCGTGAAGACGTAGGCCGGCCCGCTGCCCGAGAGGCCCGTCACCGCGTCCATGAGCTTCTCCTCAACTACCACGGCCCGTCCGACGGCGCCGAAGATCTGCTGGGCCGTCATCATGTCCGAGACCGTTGAGGTCGATCCTGCCGCAAGTCCCGCCGCGCCGGACAGCACCAGGGCCGGCGTGTTCGGCATCACCCGGATGACGCGGGGCTTGTTCGTCAGCATCTTCTCGATCCGGGCGATGGTCACGCCCGCGGCGATGGAGATCACGAGCTTCTCGTGGTTCGCCACCAGCTCGATTTTGGACAGCACGACGTCGATGATCTGGGGCTTCACGCACAGGAGAATGATATCGGCCTGCGTGGCGGCGTCCTTGTTGCTCCTCTGGATAACGATGCCGTAGGTCTTGTTGAGCAGCTCCAGCCGCTCGCTGGACACGTCCGACACGAGGATCTGGTCCGCCTTCGCCACACCGGCGGCAAGCATACCCTTGATGAGCGCCTCGGCCATGTTCCCGCCGCCGAGGAAGGCGATCTTGCTATCTATGGCCATAATTCCTCCAGGAGAAAACCTCGAAGTTAAGAAGGCGGGAGGGTGGGACTCTGCGAAAATCTTCGCACCACTGTTTCCCAACCTCTCAACTTCTTATCTTCCCAACTTCAGCCTCTATTCCCAAATATCGCCGTCCCCACTCTTACCAGGGTCGCCCCTTCCTCGATGGCAACCTCGAAGTCGCCGCTCATGCCCATGGACAGCTCCTGCATCGAGACGTTGGGGAGGCTGTCCTTCGCGATGGTCTCGGCCAGTTCCCGCAGCACGCTGAAATAAGGCCGCGATTCCTCAGGGTTCTCAGAGTACGGCGGCATGGTCATAAGTCCCCGGATGGAGATGTTCTTGAGCCGGGCCACGGCTGCCGCCAGACCCGGCGCTTCCTTGACCGCCATGCCGGCCTTGCTCGCTTCGCCGGCGATGTTCACTTCGATCAGGACGTTCTGCACTTTCCCTATCTTCGCCGCCTGATGGTCGATCTCTTGCGCAAGCTCAAGGTTGTCCACGGAGTGAATGAGATCGAAGAGCTTCACGGCATACTTCGCTTTGTTCGTCTGGAGGTGGCCGATAAGATGCCATCCGGCTATTTTGCCGAGGGCCTCGATCTTTTCCTTCGCCTCCTGCACACGGTTCTCGCCGAGGATGGCGGCACCCGCGGCAACGGCCTCGCGGATGCGTGCAGCATCCACGGTCTTCGTGACGACGACGAGCCTGACGGATGATGGGTCCCTGCCCGCGCGCTTCGCCGCGAAGGCAATGCGATCCATGACTATCTTTAAATTCTCAGGAACTGACATAAGAACTTATGCAACCACAGATGAACACAGATTAACACTGATAGTGCAATTAAAGGCGTTAACTGCCTTTTAGCTCTTCCTTCGAATCGATCACTGCTTATACGCGTTGAAATTTATTTGCCGTTATCTGTGTTCATCTGTGGTTACAATGTTGTCGTTTTTAGCACTTGATCCTGTCTTAACCGTGTTCATTTGTGGTTGTCCGCTCTTCACGGCTTCACCATGATCACCGACAGCATCCTTCCGGTCTTTCCCTCGGCGCGGAAGGAATAGAAACTGTCCTTCTTGCAGGCAGTGCACATTCCGACGGAATGGATATTCTTTTCCTCGAGGCCGATCTGCATCAGCTCGAGCTTGTTCGCTTTGACAAGATCAAGGCTCCACCGGTCCGTCCCGCGCGGAGCCGACACCTCCGGCCAGAAGGAAAAGGCCTCGCGCACCGGCCCCATGACCGGCTCGTCCACCTCGTAGCACTTCCCGCAAATAGCGGGACCGATCGCCGCGATGAGCCGCGAGGACTCCGTGCCGAACTCCTCGTGCATGCGGTTCACCGTCTTCTGTACGATCTTCTTCACGGTGCTCCTCCATCCCGCGTGGACCGCGGCCACGGCGTGCATCACCGGATCGTAGAGCAGGACCGGCACGCAGTCCGCGGTCTCCACGCCGATGGCGATGCCCTGCACGCGGGTGATCATGGCGTCGGCATGCACGGCCCGGACGTCGCGGATGTTCATTTCATCCACCTTGATGATGTTCTCGCCGTGCACCTGGCTCACGGTCGCGAGCCGGTCGATGCGGATGCCGAAGGAGTGTGCCATGGCGGTCCAGTCGTCGCGATGCCGTGCGCCGTTTCCCCTGCCGCCCAGGCCGCCGTGCCGCGTCGTGAAAGCGTGAAGGATCCTGCTTTCCTTGTCAAGGGCGGGGATCGTCAGGAATCCCGTCTCCCTGACCGAGCCGTCGATGGTGTCCTTGGAATGATGTGTTTTTACGGTATTCATGATCCTAATAACAGCAGGTGGAGCCACAGCTGAACATTGATGGACACGGATAACAGCAATACACATATGTCTTGAAACAGACTTGATCCTTCGTTCAACCACAGATTAACACAGATGACAGCAAGACAATTAGGTTTAAACGATCAGAAATTTGGTTTTTTTAGTCTTTCATCTGTGACTATCTGTGTTCATCTATGGTTGCAAAGAAGTCGTTGCTGGCTCTTGATCCTGATCTCAACCGTGTCGCCTGGAGGCGCCTACTTCTGGACATCTGTGGTTACGACATCGTCGTTTGTCCGGTCCTGCCCTTTACTCGCACACCCCGCAGGCCGTGCACGAGCCGACCCTGCAGGGCGGAGTGAACTTCCCTTCGAGGGCGCGCCCGTACTCGTTCTTAAGATATTCTTTTCGCACGCCGATGTCAACGAAATCCCAGGGAAGGACCTCGTCGAAGCCCCGCCGCCGCGTGACGAACAGTTCCATGTCCATGCCGAGCTCGCGGGCTACGCCCTTCCAGTCGCCGTGTCGTTCATGGGCGGCCCTGAGCAGCCTGCCGACCCTGCGGTCGCCCCGGCTGAGCAGCGCCTGGATGAACTCCCACTTGGGAAGGTCGTGGATGATGTTCATGTTGCCGATCTTCTTCACGGCCTTTTCGAGCAGGCGCTGTTTCCGGTTCAGGCTCGGGACGTCCTCCATGGGCTCCCACTGGAAGGGCGTGAAGGGTTTGGGGATGAAGGAGTTCACCGACAGCGTGATCCTTCCGATCCTGCCGGCGGGCCGCGCGTGGCGGAGCTGGACCTCGTGGATCTTTTCCGCGAGCCTGATGATCTCTTCCATGTCGTCCTGGGTCTCCGTCGGCAGGCCGATGATGAAGTATAATTTCATGTTGGGAATGCCCGCGCCGAAGACGAGGTCCGCGGCGCGCAGGATGTCCTCCTCGGTCACGCCCTTGTTGATGACCTTCCGAAGGCGCTCGGAGCCGGCCTCGGGCGCGATGGCGATGGTCTTGTGGCCGCTCTTCGCCAGCCGGTCGATGAGCGTTTTGCTCAGCGAGTCGGCGCGCAGGGACGATACGGACAGGCTTCCCGCGATGGACGAGCAGAGGTCGTCGACGCCGGGATAATCGGACAGGGCGGACCCGACGAGGCCGATCTTTCCGCACGTCTCGTCCGCCTTCTGTGCCTCGCCCCGCGCCTGCTCTGCCGACAGGTTCCGTGGTGGGAGATAGATGTAGCCTGCCATGCAGAACCGGCAGTGCCTGCCGCATCCCCTGGTCACCTCGGCGAGGTGCATGTCGCTGAACTCGGTGTTCGGCGAGAGAATGACCGTGGCGGCAGGATTCCGGTCGATGTCCTGAACGCTGCGCTTCACGATCGTCGCGGGAGCTTCTGCAACGAGCGAACGCCGCTCGCGGATCGTACCGTCGTCGTTGTACAGGACCTCGTAGAACTCCGGTATATAAACTCCCCTGAGGCCGCAGAGGGCCTTGAGCAGTTCCTGCCGCTCTTTTCCCCGGTTCGCCGTGTACCGGTCGAGGAACTCGCCGGCGATCTCTTCGCCCTCTCCCACGATCACGATGTCGAAGAACTCCGAGAGCGGTTCAGGATTGAAGAACGTGCAGATCCCGCCCAGGACGAGGAGCGGGTCGCCCGGTCCGCGGTCCTTTTTGTCCGGCGGTATCCCGGCAAGGCGGAGCATCTCCAGGACGTTGAGGTAATCGTGCTCGAAGGAAACGGAAAAGGCGAGGATGTCGAACTCCCGCACCGGCCGCCGGCTTTCGAGCGCGAAGAGCCGTGTTCCCGACCGGTCGTATTCGGCAATGTCGTCCTCGTCGGGAAGGAACACCCGCTCGCACGCCGTATCATCACGGCCGTTCAGGACGGAATAGATCTGATGCACGCCGAGGTTTGACATGCCCACATGGTAGGTGTTGGGGTAGGCCAGGGCGATCTCTACGTCGGCGCCGGCCGCCTTGAACACGGTCCCCCGCTCCGCGGCGAGCAGGGCCGCGGCCTTCTCTTTGAGCGCGCGTGACATAGGAGATTATACTATGCCTGAGGGGAGAGAGCAAAACAAAAGCCGGAGAAGCGACAGCCGACTCGGGGCCAGAAGTAGGCGCTTCTAAGCGACACGTGATGGGGAGACACGGGGAAGAGGCAGAATCCGGAATGACCAGGGGAGCGTAAAGCAGCGCCTTTTCAGACTCTAGTGACGCTGCAGTCCCGTGTGAAAATCCAGGAGCGAGCGCATAGCGAGCGATTAGAATAAACACGCAACCTTGAGGATCGAAGCTCCAATGCCGTTTCATTTGGGAGCTTCAATCCAGGCAGGCGACCGAGAACGAGGGTTAAACATTTCGGACTGTCTGAGCCCACTCACCCGGACCATCTCCTTCCTCTCCCCTCTGAGGGAGAGGATAAGAGGTCGGGGGGCCTTAATCTCCTGAGAGGGAAAAAGGGAGAGAGTGCTTAGCTATCGACGACCGAGCCTGGTGTACAGATTTTTTGCTGGGTGAAAGAACGGTCAGTACGTAAACAAAAGGCGGGGAGAATTCCCCGCCTTTTCGATCTGTTCATCCCTTCCTTTTGCTGCTGGTGCTTACGGCGTGTGGTAGCCCGTTGCCGCGGTCTGCGCCTCTGCTTCGGTCATGGGCGTTCCCGTGCCGGGATTGATATTGATGTCATGGCACTTGCCGCAGGTGTATTTCGGCGTCAGGTAGTTGGTCGCAATGACCTTGCCGTCGGCATTGGTCCTCGTGATGCTTGATCCGGTGGCAAGGATCCTGAAGATATGGGTCTTTAGGTCTCCCTTGCGGCCCCACCCCGCGGTCGAGGCATTGATGGCCGACTTGTTCGCCTCGGCCATGTGGCAGTCCATGCATTCCAGCCCGCTGTGTGCATTCTGCAGGACGATGGTTTTGGCAGATTTGCTGCCATGGCAGCCCATGCTCACACAGCTCACTTTGATGGCGCCCCTTGCCCGTGCCGACAGATCGTTATCGGTGATGTTGAGAAGGCTGGCGACGTTATTGACAACCTTGATCGACCTCTTGTGCGGATCGTGGCAGGTCGTGCAGGTCAATGATGCGTGAACGCCGTCGCCGTTGTAGCCCACCATCTCGTTGTACGACTCATGATGGCCGATAAAGCCGGTGGCGGTGTCCGCGATCGCGCCGTTGGTGAGTATCCTCGGGTCCGCGTTTCCTCCGCATTCTGCGCCCGCGCCGGTCGTATTTTCCGCCCTGATGTGGCACTTGGCGCAGATCTCAACGCCGCCTGCCAGCGTCAGCACGCCTATGTTGGCGTTCGTGGTGGCGTGGTTCTGACCGGGCCCGTGGCATGCTTCGCACTGTACGCCGTCAAAGGTCCAGGAGCTGTAGTAGCCGCCGTGGGTCTCCGGACCCATGCCGGGATTCTTCGCCCAGGGCTGGGTGCGGGCAGGAGCTGCGTCGGTGCCGCCGTCGGTCCTGCAGGAGTAGCCGTTCGTGGATACGATGCCGTTGGTGTTGTGGCATACGGCGCACTCGTACTTCTTGTCCTTGCCGGTATTGTACGCGGACCACATGGCCAGGGGGCCCGTGCCGGTGTCATTCACGCCCCACAGATTGAACTGGGCCTTGGGTCCCGCCCACACATAGCCGGTCGAGGTCGTACCGCCGCTCATGACCGTATCCCGTATGGCCCACCGGATCTTCCAACCGTAACCGCCGATCGTGTAGTTGATCGCGGACCAGTCGAGGCGTCCCGTGCCGTCCAGCACCATCAGGTTGTTCAGGCTCAGCGTACTGATATAATCGGTTGACGCTACAGGCCTCGTCCACAGGCCCGGGATGGTCGATGTCCCCATGATCTCCCCGCCGGTATGCGTGTACTTGTAGGGATGGCCGGTTTGCCTGAAGCTGGTCCTGTCCTGAGCAACAGATCCGTCATGACAGCCCAGGCAGGTGCTCGTGCCGATGTAGCCGCCGTCAATTGCCGAGACGGATATACCGCCCTTTCCTTCTTTTTTATCCGATCCGCAGGCAGCGAGTGCGGATACTGCAAGTGCTGTTATTGCCAATAATATGATGATGCGCTTCATTCCTGATCCTCCTTTGACTTGTATTCGTTAATGACAGATGCGGCAGGTCTTGTCGCCGCTGGCACTCTTCAGTTTGCCGCCGCTCCAGTCCTTGGGATGCGGATTCACTTTCACCGAGAGCTTTGCGCTGTGGCACTGCAGGCACACGTCTCCCTCGGGATGGCACGACTGGCAGGACTGAAGGTTCCTCCGGGCCTCCCGGGAATGTTCCGCGTTCCAGATGAAGTCCTGGCCGACAAAGGTCTTGACGTGCGATCTGATGTTCATCGTGTTGCTCTTGACCCTGCTGTGGCAGTCGTAGCAGGAGGTGGCATCATGGCATCGATAGCAGTCCTGCGGCCGGTTCCTCGCGTTGATCGGATGGATGCTGATCCAGTCCGACCGGTGGCTTTTCGGCATATATTCCCCGCGCCGGGACAGGCTGCGGGTCAGGTCCGGTTCGATCCCTCCGCCAGTGTGGCAGTCAAGACACGAGGACTGATCATGACAGTCGGCGCAGTTCGCGTTAGCTTTCACCGCAAAGACGCGGTGCTCGTGGACCCACAACGCTCCGTGGTTGGCGGCGATCCCTTCTCCCTGATGACAGGAAGCGCACTCAGCGGTTTTCAGGTCGCGATACTCGCGGTGCGACGTCTTTGCGTCGACAAGCTGGTACGCGATGACCAGGAATCCGAGCAAGGCGAAACTTGCAATGATCGGCTGTTTTTTCATTGGGTCCTCTTTTCTTAGAACTCGGCGTTCACGGACGCCGCGCCCTGATACTGGTGGTTGTAATTGACGTTCACGTTGTCTTCCGCGCGCACCATGAGGGAGAGGGTCTTGTTGAAGCGGTGCGTTCCGCCGATCCAGTATTTTTTCACCGACTCATCGGCGAATGTCTCGCGGCGGAAGTCGTCCCGGTCGATGCCGGCCGACACTGCCGTCTTCGCGCTGAGGGCATACCGGCCGTTGAACCGGAAGCCGCTCAGGACCCCGCCATACCCGTTCCGCTTGTCATAGCTCACGTTCAGGACGAGGTCCTCGACGGGCCGGGCGGAGATCCCCGCATGGTAGAGGTTCGCGTCCTCTCCGTCGTTGAAATCTTCCGCCGCATAGGATGCAAACACCTTCCAGGCCTCGGTCACGGCGTACTCGGCCTTGACCAGGCGTTCCTGGTACTGGTTCACTGCAAACACGCTGTAGATCGATGTTGCGTCGAACGTGGGGTAGCTTTCGTAGTATTCTCCCGCAAGGGTCAACCGCTCGAGCGGCGAGAATTTAATGCCCGCAAGAAGCTCATTCGTCGCCTCGGAGAGAAGATCGTATTTCGCCTCGCCGTAGACGGCGACGCGCTTCGGCAGGTAGGTGGTGATGGTGACCCCGACCGTCTCGCGCGCGATATCCGAACCGTCGGTCTTTCTCGCATACCCCGTTTCTATATGGGTCAGCCGGACGGCATCCGTGGAGATGCCCGCTCCCAGGAAGCGGTCGTTGCCGCCGGTGATCTCGCCACGGTCTCCGGAGAAGACCACGTTCCGTCCGCCGAGGATCCGCAGATCGACGGGACCGACATTCCTGATGCTCAGCGTCCCGCCGTCGATAAGGGCCGATCCCGCGGGAAGAGCGGCATAGTGCCTGCCGGCGATCAGGTCGACGTCCGTGACCACGTTGCGGTAGTCAAGATACAGGTAATACATCCGGCCGAGAAGATCATCGGCGCCCTTCGCATCGGCCGACCGGTAGGTTCCCCGGCCATAGCCCTGGATGCTGATGGTATCCCCGGGATTCACCTTGGTGATGCTCATCTTCAGGTACTGGCCCAGCATCTCATCGTCTTTACCGCTCAGGATATCGTTGAACCAGAGATATTGGGTCGAGCTGGTCACCCGCATGTCGACCGCATATGCGGCGAGCGGCATCGACAGCAGAAGCGCCAGACACATCAACAGGCAGGTACGCCTCATATATATAGCCTCCCCTCATCAGTATGTTTCTGGATCGGTGCATCACACAGCTTTATGTCCACGGTCATTTCTTTTGATTCGTCTTACTTTCGTTCGCCGCCCTGCCGGCGGCTATGCTGTCTGTCAGCCGTCGGTAACTCTTAAGCTGCCCGCGGAGACAGAGGTGGTCAGGCTGCGCGCGGAGCTTTTCGATGGCGTCACGGACGGCTGCTTCCACCACGGGCCAGGGAGACCCGAGTTCCTGGTCACGCTGCTGCTCAACATAATAGTGGGGAGACACGCAGTTGAGCGCCATGGCAACGATTGCATTGGTGCAAGTCGGACAGAAACAATGCCCGCTTTTTTCCGCTCGGCGGATGGTGTTCAGAACAGACAGTACACGGTCATGATTGGCATTATGGACTGACATTGATGGCCTCATGAGACTTCACGCGCACGCTTGTCTTGAAATAGCCGGAGATCGGGACGGCGTGCATCTTCGACCGTGACGGATTATCCGCCTAACTCTATGTATAAACAAGTTAATTTACCTTCACCCGCGCCCGAAAAAGGTGAAAAAAATTTCACCTTGCCCGGCGACGGGCAACGACTGATCACGACGGTGTAGGGATAGCAGGCGCTGAATGGACAGCGACCCGGGGGGAAAGGCCGCAAGGAAAGGCGATCGTTCGCAGAGAACGCAGGGTACGGATGAGGTGATGACAGGCAGGTATTACCGCTATATATATTACCGATATTTCCAGTCAAACAAGCGGCGCAGCGTGCCAGTGCGGAGAAGAACGGGGATTCAGGGGGTGGATGACAAGTGGGTCTCCAGGATCTTCAGACCGGCCATGGTTCGTTCTCCCTCTTTGGTCAGCGTATACGAACGGTCCTTGTCCTGTTCCACGATCCCCGCCGCCCGCAGTATTTTCAGGTGAAAAATGACCTTGGTATGGTCCTCGATGTCCAGTTCCCGGGCAAGCTCCATGAGCCGCACAGACCGCCGTGCTGAAATGATGCGGATGATCTTTCTCCTCGTGAGATTGGAAAGCGAACCCAGGATGCAGTCCAGGTCCCCGACGATGGCGCAGGCGTCGAAGCTCGCTTCTTCCAGGACCCGCCGCATGCGCGTCAGGAGGTCGTCTATCTTGAACGGTTTGGAGAGATAATCGCTCGCGCCGCGTTTTACGGCATCGACCGCACTCTCGACGGTCGCAAAGGCGGTGAGCATGATGACCCGCGCCCGGGGCGAGACCTTCCGCAGCTCCGCGAGAACATCGATCCCGCTCATCTTCGGCATCATCAGGTCCAGCAGAACGAGGTCAAAATCCTCGTCGATCGACCGTTCGACGGCATCGCGGCCCGAAGCGGCTTCCGCGGTCTCATAACCGGCCCCCCGCAGGATCTCGGTAAGATGCGTCCGCATCTCCCTGTCATCATCCACGATCAATATCTTTTTCATCGTCCTCCCTCCGGGGCAGCCGTATGATGACCGTCGTGCCCTTGCCTGCGGTGCTCCGCAGCTCGATCGTCCCGTGATGCTGTTTCACGATCCCGTAGCATATGGCCAGACCGAGACCGGTCCCCGCTCCCACGTCCTTGGTGGTGAAGAAGGGGTCGAACACCCGGGACAACAGCTCTTCCGGTATTCCGCTCCCGCTGTCGTCGACGCGCACTTGAACGAAGCTTCCCTCAACGCTCGTCGCGATGCTCATGCTGCCCCCCTGCGGCATCGCCTCCACGGCATTGGAGAGCACATTGATAAAGACCTGTTCGAGCTTTCCCGCATCGCCCATGACGGACGGAACAGGGTGCAGGTCCTGGCGGACGGATACCCCCTTTAATTTGTATTCGAGAAGCGTCAGCGTCCCGCGCAGCACGGCGTTCACGTGCACCGGCATGACATCGACCTCCTGCTGGCGGGAGAACTGGAGCAGCTCGCGGGCGATGCCGGCCGCGCGATCGATGTTCCTTTCGACCAGCTCGAGCTTGTCCAGTACCGACCCGTCCATCCGGTCTCCGCTTATCCTGCGCTTCAGCGTCTGGATCCCGAGCGACGCATTCGCCAGGGGGTTGTTGATCTCATGTGCGATGCCTGCCGCGAGCTGGCCCAGCGAGGTCAGTTTCTCCGCCTGGACGATACGCCGTGTCTGCAGCTCGATCTTTTTCCGCATCTCCACATCGAAAATGTTGAGCGCCTTGATGATGAAATAGGTTATGAGGATGCCGGCCGCTCCCCGCAGCACCTCGACGGGGATGGGAAAGCGGAACAAGGTGAAGCCCGAGGACACCACCCCGGCGACAAAGCCATAGAACCCGAACGAGGCGCCTGCATAGGCAAGATTCCTCGCTGCGGTCCTGCTGAGATATCCGACCTCGCGGGAATATGCCGTCAGTCCATACGCGGTCAGAAGGCTGCCGAACAGGCCGAAGGTGTGGCGTGTCGCAATGGACGCCTGCCGCAGAAACTGCATGTCCATGGTGAATCCCGTGTACCACACGTGCAGGACCCAGACAACCGCAAGAAGGACCGGGACGGTCCGGGCGATCCTCCAGACCCGCTTTTCCGATACCCCGTTGATGAGCGTAAGGCCGAACCAGAGCAGGAAGAGGTAGGACACGATGAACACGATCAGGGCCGCGAGCTTGGAAATGTATATCGCCCGGAGGGACAGATGGTCGCCTTCGATCAGGGGATAGAGCTGCATCCATTCGTGAAATCCGTGGCTCAAGCCGAACAGGCCGAGAAGCCGCAAGCTCTTCGCGAGCATGAGCTCGCTCCCCTTCATGTCCTTTGCGGCGATGGAGGCGGCCATGATGAGAAATGCCGCGCCGTAAAAGAAATAGATCAGATAGATAGGCTGGATGTTGATGAATAAACTGTTCATACGCTCGAATGGGACCGGACCGCGGTCCACCTGTTCAGATGATCCCTGTGTGCTTCAAAATTTTCAGGAGGCATGCTTGCACACATATTAGGGGGGAAACCATGAAATGTCAACGCATGATGGTCCGGGCTGGAACAGCAGGGAAGATTCATCCGCAGGGATATACGGTCCCCCGCCAGACGGCAAGCAGGGCTGCGGCCCTGTCTTTGAGTGCGCGCGGCAGGAAAGAGCATGCTATACCTGGGGGGAGAGAGCAAAATAAAAGCCAGAGAAGCAACGCTCTGCCAGGTTCTAGCGACTCTGCAATCCCGTGCAAAGATCCAGGCAGGCGACCAAGTCCGAGGGTTAAACAGTTTAGACTGTCTGAGCCCGAAGGGCGAGTTTCTAAAATGTACCGAGGACGACCGAGCATGCCGTGAAGGATCTTCGCTGGGTGCCCTTCTGAGGAGCCCCTTCAGCATAAGCCGGAGGCTCACGATAAATCGACCTACCGCGACTCACTTAAGCCCCGGGCAGATCCCGGAACCACCAGTCGCAGGGATTGGGTCACCTTTCTTCGGGCAAGCAAGAAAGGCGACAAAAAGCATTTGACTTAAAGATCTGGACCTTCGAAGATGTCCAAGATGCTTGTTTTTTTTTGGGCAGCCCGGTGGCTCGCAGTGCTAAGCATGCAGGAAGTGCATTCACGTTTTTAGTTCTTGAAGCGTCTCCCGGCAGCGCTTCCCCTGCGGACGCGCTGCTTTCAAGTCGGTTGTTTTAGAATGTCTGGTTAGCCATGCATACGCACAGTCTTCGCACCAGGCTACCCGTCGCTTGGGTACGTTCAAAAACCTTAATCCGTTGGTTTTCTAAAGCGCCCTGCATCCCGTGAACATCATCCGCACGCTACATGCGCCGGAATAGGGCCGATCAACCGCAATCATGCCTGCGCGTGCGCAGCGTGAGCGCACATGGAAGGCAATATCGCTCAGCACAACAGAAGACGACCTGGCATGTTTGTGCGGTGATGTGAACCGGGGTGCAGAAAAAAGAAGAAAGACAAGAAAGACCTTGAACTTCTCCGGCAGTCTACTTCCTCTGCCAGATCCACACGTTCTCCGGCAGCGAGCCGAGAAGCTCATCGATCTCGGGCATGCTCATCTTGTTCAGGCTGATACCGGGATGATTGAGGTGATAGGTGACGCCGTGGTTGCCTTCGGCGATGGCGTAAAGGACCTTCAGGCCATAGGTGATGATGTCCGGATCCATCTTGCCGCCAAGGTCCCTCCGCGTCTGGAGGATGCCCTTGTTCCCGTAAAGGAGCAGGCCGTAGGTGCCCAGATGTCCGCTGTACTCCTTTATCATCGTGCCGAAGACCTTCGGCAGCTCGGGATAGCGGGACTTGAGGGACAGGCCCGCCCCCATGGTCATCACCAGGGTGCCGTCGCCGCTGATAAAGGAATTCGCCGTAACGATGTGGACACCGGGGTGATCGAACATCTCGCCTTTTTTATAGAGCGGCATGGCATGTCCTTTCGAACAAGGATGGAACGACAAGGGCTCCTGTTCGTCCTGCTTCGTCATAAGTATAGAGTAATTTGCGCGGCTCCGCAATATCCCCCTTTGTTCTGGCCGCTCGAAAGACCTTGCAGTTCATCTTCCTTTTCACTTATAATCCGGAATAGGCATCCAGGAATTCAACGCAGATGTTCGCTGAATTTCTTTACGAGAGAACCATGTAAGTTCTTTGGTCTTTACAGCGCAAATCATGGTATTTATCCATAGGCGTTTCAGCGTTGAAAGAATTTATCCGCTCGTATCCCGTAATCCTGTCAATAAAAACAACTTCTTAGTTCCGGCGTGTCCGGGTCAGGATGATCGATCATGAAAGCACAGGGCCTTCTCAACAGCGTCAGCATCGTCCTCGTCAGGACCAAAACGCCGGGCAATATCGGCGCTGTCGCGCGGTCCATGATGAACATGGGCCTTTCCCGTCTGATGCTCGTCCGTCCGCCCCAGGACGACCAGGGCGAGGCGGTGAAGTTTGCCGCTGGCGCTGAAGCGATCCTGCGTGATGCCGTTCGGACCGAGACGCTGCAGGAAGCGGTCGCCGGACACGGCCTCGTCATCGGGACCTCGCGGCACCTGGGCCGCCATCGCCGGAACATCGTAACGCCGCGGGAGATGGCGGACCGGATCGTTCCGCTTCTGTCGCAGAACCGGATCGCGCTGGTGTTCGGCAGGGAAGTGAACGGGTTGGACAGCGAAGACCTGAACCTCTGCAACGAGCTCATCGTCATCCCCTCTTCCGACGACTTTCCCTCCCTGAACCTCTCCCATGCCGTCTGCATCGTCGCGTACGAACTGTTCCTCGCCACGCATGCCGGTACCGTCTCCGCGGGAAAGACCCTGGCGCCGACAGAAGCATTGGAGGTTTTCTATCAACACCTGCAAAAGTCCCTCGAAGACAGCGGGTTCCTTGGTCCGCACAACAAGGACCATATGATGACCTCCCTCCGCCAGTTGTTCGGAAAGTCCCGCCTTGAACAACGCGATATCAGCATCTTGCACGGCGTCCTGTCGGCGATCTCGAGATCAGATACGTCGAACAACGGATAAAATCACAATTTTACATCATCGACAGTCAGACTATACGGTTGACTTTGCTTTTTAAATTGTCGTATATTCTCCAAAATGAACGAACAAATGATGTCGCAGAGCTGAGAATTCCGTCTTAGATCTGAGACAAAAGAGAACCCCTCCGGAATCCAACATGTTGTTTTCTTAGTATTTATTTTCTGGCAAATGATTTGCAAACTCTTAGCTACAGAAGTACACAGCTCGACACAGATCATTTTTCTCGCGAGGTGATCCCATGGCCATTTTGTCCGATGCTTGGAAAAAAAGTTCCACGGCTAAGCCGACCGAAGAAAAAAAGGGCCCGGCGGCGGTTAAGATCAACTGCTGGGAATTCAAGAAATGCGGTCGCCAGCCGGGCGGGCACAAGGAAGCGGAATTGGGCACCTGCCCGGTGACCGTCCATGACGGCTTCGACGGAGCGCATGAAGGAAAGAAGGGGGGCAGGGCCTGCTGGGTCATTGCGGGCTCTCTCTGCGGCGGCAAGATCCAGGGGACCTACGCGCAGAAGCTCAACAACTGCTGGCGATGCGAGTTCATGAACCTCGTCAAGAAGGAAGAGGAACCGATGCCGTTCGGATTCTCGGCGACGCGGCTGGGGATCGAGAAGGTCCTGGAAAAGGTCAAACAGAAATAATAATGCAAGCTCAGGGCATCGCTCCCTGATAATTCCTACAATAAGGGGTATCTCGCACGATGGGGAAAATGAACTGCTGGGAATTCAAGAAATGCGGGCGTCAGCCGGGCGGACACAAGGCGGCTGACCTCGGGATCTGTCCCGTGACCGTCCACCAGGACCTTCACGGCGCCCACGACGGCAAGAACGCGGGGAGGGCCTGCTGGGTCATCGCCGGGTCGCTCTGCGGCGGCAAGATCCAGGGGACCTACGCGCAGAAGCTGAACAACTGCTGGCGCTGCGAGTTCATGAACGCTGTCAAGAAGGAAGAAGAACCGGCTGAGGTGGGTTTCTCGGCCACTCGGCTTGGCCTGGAACGGGTTTTGGAAAAGAAACGGTCCGTCAAAAGCGTTGTTCCGGTGAACGCGGACCATTAAGTTCCCCTTCGAACTGCGTTTCCTCAAATACCATCCCTTCGTACGACGGTCGAAACGCTGTCACGAAGGGATTTTTTTTGCCTCCCTCCCCTCCGCCCCGCCCGCGGGCAGGACCGGGTCGGTGCAGTCGTTTCTAAACGAGATCACAAAGAGATGCCTGAGTGTTTCGTGGTTTAATTAACTCGATACTGTTCATGACGTTCTTTGTGTCTTAGTGCCTCAGTGTGGCCCTCGTTTTGGCCATCGTGGCGATAATTTTCTTGCCATTTTTGCATAGAAGTAGCATTTGATCTGTAACTAATCAGCGGCCCGGCGCAGATAGGCGGGTTTGTCCAGGTTGTCCTTCCTCCCGCTGAAAAGGTCAAGATCGCCGGTATTCGTCAGTTCCGGCCTCCGCTTGAGATTCGGTTTTTCCTCGGTCTTCCGGAACTCCTTGAGGCTCGACGGCCTCTTGGCAAGGTTGCGGACCCCTTCTTCGTCGAAACCCGTGGCGAGCACCGTCACCATGATCTCTTCGCTCATGTCGGCGTTGTCCACCATCCCGAAGATGATGTTCGCCTCCGGGTCCGCCTCGGCCCGGATGACCCCCATCACTTCGTCGATCTCGCTCATGCCCAGGTCGCTGCCGCCGGTAATGTTGATCAGCGCAGCGCGGGCGCCCTTGATGGAGCCGTCCTCCAGCAGCGGGCTCGAGATGGCCTTGTGCGCCGCCTCAACACCCCTCCCCGGGCCTTTGGCGATGCCCATGCCCATGACCGCGCGCCCGCGGTTGGCCATGACGGTCTTCACGTCCGCGAAGTCCACGTTCACCCGGCCCCGGACGAGGACCACGTCGGAGATGCCCTTCACCGCCTGCATCAGCACGTCGTCGGATAGCTTGAAGGCCTCGCTGATGCGCGTGTTCTTCTCCGAGAGGTTGATCAGCCGGTCGTTGGGGATCACGATCAGCGCGTCCACGTTCTTCTTGAGCTCCGTGAGCCCTTCCTCGGCGTAGCGCATCCGCCGGGCGCCCTCGAAGCTGAAGGGTTTGGTGACCACGGCGACCGCGAG
Organism: Nitrospiria bacterium; assembly: GCA_919902495.1. Classification (GTDB taxonomy): domain Bacteria; phylum Nitrospirota; class UBA9217; order UBA9217; family UBA9217; genus JAAXXJ01. The sequence goes on along the minus strand of CAKKRC010000012.1, from coordinate 81,770 downwards.
CGCCCCGACCTCGCGGGCGATCTTCGCGATGACCGGGGCCGCTCCGGTCCCCGTTCCGCCGCCCATGCCCGCGGTGATGAAGACCATCTCGGTCCCCTCCAGCAGCGCCTTGATGCGGTCGGCGTCCTCGAGCGCGGCGTTCCTGCCGACCTCGGGATTCGCCCCCGCACCCCGGCCGTGGGTGAGCTTGGTGCCTATCTGGAACTTGCTCGGCGCGCCCGTGCCGTCGAGCGCCTGCCGGTCCGTGTTGGCCGCGATGAACTCGACCCCCTGGATCCCGGCCTGCACCATCGTGCTCACGGCGTTTCCGCCGCAGCCGCCCACCCCGATCACCTTGATCCGGGCCGGAAGCTTCTGATCGTCATCGAACTGGATCATCGGTGCTGTCCCCCTTTCACTGCTCGTATGCTCTTCGGCGACGAATTCCATGATGTCCTGAAACCGCATATCCATCGTGTCATCCATGGCATGTTCTCCTGACCGCGCGTTGGGGTCTGTCGTCATAGCGTCCCGTTCCTTCCTTTATATGAAATCACTGACCGCCTTCCATATCCTGCCCATGATGCCGCCGGCCGCGAACCGCGCCGGCACCGCCTGATGGTTCTCGGCGCCGTGGAGCACCAGCCCGACGCCCGTGGCGTAGATGGGGCTGTTCACCACGTCCTGGAGCCCGCCGATGTTCCTCGGCGTCCCCCGCCTGATCGGCATGCCGAGGTACTTTTCGGCGGCGTCCTGCATCCCCTCGAGGAGCGCCGTGCCGCCGGTCAGCACGACGCCGGAAGCGATCATATCTTCGGAGGCCGTGCTCTTGATGCGCTGCTGGACGATCTCGAACAGCTCGGCCACCCGGGGCTCGATGATCTCGCACAGGATCTGCCGCGAGAGGAGCCGGGGCGGCCTGCCTCCCACGCTCGGGACCTCGATCGTTTCCTCATGCTTCACCAGCGACGCCAGCGCGCAGCCGTGCCTGATCTTGATCTTCTCAGCCTCGGACTGAGGCGTGCGGAGCCCGATGGCGATGTCGTTCGTCACATGGTTCCCTCCGACGGGAAGCACGCCGGTATAGAAGAGGCTCCCCTCGCGGAAGAGCGCCATGTCCGTGGTACCCCCGCCGATGTCCACGACCACCACGCCCAGCTCCTGCTCCTCCGAGGTCAGCACCGCCCGGCTGGACGCCAGGGGCTGAAGCACCAGGTCGTTCACGTGGAGACCGGCGCGGGAGCAGCTCTTGATGATGTTCTGGATGGCCGTTACGGCGCCCGTGATGATATGGACCTTCACGTCGAGGCGCGTCCCCGACATGCCGTGCGGCTCCTTGATGCCGTCCTGGTCGTCGATGATGAACTCCTGGGGCAGGACATGGAGGATCTGCTGGGTCCCGGGGATGTCGATGGACCGGGCGGTGTCAATGGCCCTCGCCACGTCGGCGGAGCCGACCTCCCGGTTCTTGATGGCGGCCACGCCCTGCGACTTGAGCCCCTTGATGTGGTCTCCGGAGATCCCCACGTAGACCGAGTTGATCTGCACGCCGGCCATGAGCTCCGCTTCCTTCACCGCCTTCTTGATGGACTCCACGGTGCTGTCGATGTTCACCACCACGCCCTTTTTCAGGCCGTGGGACGGGCTGATGCCGATCCCGATGATGTCCACCTGACCGTCGTCCTTCGCCTCGCCGACGATGGCGCAGACCTTGGTCGTTCCCAGGTCAAGCCCTACGATGATATTGTTCGGTTTCTTTGCCACGATGCACCCCCTGTAACGGCAAACGGCCGAAGTTGGGATGGTGGGAAGTTGAGAAGTCAACTGCACTGCTTCTTCCTACCTTCTTACCTTCTTATCTTCCTACCTTCTTATCTTCCTACCTTCTTAACTTCGTGTTCTTCACCACCATCACCGCGGCCTGGCGCTCCGGCCGCAGCTCCACATAGGTATAGGCGAGGCCGCGCTGACGCATGTCCGCGACGATCTCTCCCATTCGCCTCAGTTTCTCGTTGTAGTTCCCGCTGCCGATCCGGAATTCGTGGTCCGCGTAGACGATGGTTACCGTCTCGGCCGAATCCGCTTTCACCGTCACGCCGGCGATGTCCCAGCCGCCCCGCGCCGCGAGCTCATCGAGCAGTTCCAGCGCTTCAAGCACCGCGCCCTTCGTCACCGGCTCCCGGGGCACCGCGCGGCAGTCCCGCAGGGCGATGACCGGCAACGGCGGCGCGGCGGCGGCCCCGATCGGCACCATGACCACGCCTTCGCCGTCGATGAGATACTTCCCATTGGACGCGTGCAGCACTGCTTTTGGCACGCGCTCCGCAACAAAAATGCTGATCCGGTTCGGAAGCCGCCGCTCGATCCTGACGTCACGCACCCAAGGATCTGCCATCACCCTGCGGGTCGCGGCGCCCGGGTCCACCTGGAAGACGTTCTGGCCGGTGAACATCGCCGCCACGTCCCGGATATTCTCATCGCTCATCGACCGAACGCCCTTCACATCGACGCCGGCGATGGAGAATATCTCTGCATGGGTGAGCCACCGGTACCCTTCCCATCCGCCGTAGCAGAGCGCGGCCGTCAGCAGGACAGTGAGGACCGATCCCAGCTGGCCCGTGACGCTCCCGCCGCGCTTTTTCGGGCCGGTCGCCGCCTCCACCCGCCGGACCACGGTGCGGTTCGACGTGGAGCGGTATCTCCGGGGGACCTTTACGTTCTTATAGTCTTTCATAAGTCTATTGCGGATTGCGGATTGAAAAATCTTACGCTGTTCTGAGGCTTATTAATCCGCAATCCGAAATCATGCTGCAATCGCCAGTCTCAGTATCTCCTCCACCAGGTCGGGGAACTGGATCCCGGCGCCCTGGGCGATCTCGGGCAGCAGGCTCGTGGCCGTCATGCCCGGCAGGGTGTTCACCTCGAGGATGAAGGGCACGCCGTCGTTGTCGATGATGAAGTCCACCCGGCTGTACCCCCGGCACCCCAGCGCGCGGTGCGCGAGCAGTCCGGCATCAAGCGTCCTGGTATATACGTCCTTGGGGATGCGGGCGGGGAAAAAGTGCGCCGACATCCCCTGCTCGTACTTTGCCTTGTAGCTGTAGAAGTCGTCCTTCGGCACGATCTCGATGGCGCCCAGGGCCCGCTCGCCCAGGATCCCGACCTGCACCTCCATGCCGCGGATGTACCGCTCGACGAGGATCTCGGGGTCGTAGCCGAAGGCCAGCTTGACCGCGGCGTCAAAATCGCTCTGCGCGTGGACCAGGCTCACGCCCACGCTGGACCCTTCCGAGCTGGGCTTCACGACCAGCGGGAAGCCGATCTCGGACTGGGCGGTCTTGAGCATATCGCGGTCCCCGCGGGCAACGGACAGGAACGCGCCGACCTGCAGGCCATAGGCCTTGAACAGGGTCTTGGAGATGATCTTGTTCATGCCCATGGCGGAGGCGAGGATGCCGGAGCCGGTGCAGGGGATGCCCATGATCTCGAGCATGCCCTGGATGGCGCCGTCCTCGCCGAACTTCCCGTGCAGGGCGTTGAACGCGATCTCGATGCCGCTCGACCGTATCCGGTCGGCCGCGTCCCGCCCCACGTCGACGGCGACCGCGTCATAGCCCCTGCCGGTGAGCGCCTTGAGGACCGCCGTGCCGGAGGCAAGCGACACCTCCCGCTCCGACGACAGTCCGCCCATGAGGACACCGATCTTCTTCTTCGTCACGAGAGCCATGGTCATGTAATCTCCAAATCGCAAATTTCAAATCTCAAATAATATTCAAACTCCAATGTTCAATGATCAGGTACTACATTTGGAAATTCGTGCTTGGTGCTTATTTGGGATTTCTCCTTCTCAATCTTCTCCGATGATCTTGATCTCCGGCTCGAGCCGTACCCGGTGCATCTCCAGGACCTTTTCCTTGATGAGCTCCATGAGTTGCAGCACGTCCGCCGCTGTGGCGTTCCCCCGGTTTACGATGAAGTTCGCGTGCTTCTGCGACACCTGCGCGCCGCCGACCGTCAGGCCCTTGCAGCCCGCTGATTCAATGAGCTTGCCCGCGGACTCGTCCAGGGGATTCTTGAACACCGACCCGGCGTTCGGCAGGCCCCAGGGCTGCCGCTCCTTCCTCCCCGCCATGATCTGCTTCACGCGGGCCTTGATCTTCCCGGCGTCGCCGTACCGCAGGAGGATCTTGGCATCGAGCACGACATGGTCGGCGGGAATGTTCGCCGTCCGGTATCCGAATCCCATCTCTTCACGGTGGCGAAGGATCAGTTCGCCGTCGGGTGCGACCAGGGTGACCGTGTCGATGATGTCGCCCATCTCGCCCTGCGCGGTGCCGGCGTTCATGCACACGGCGCCTCCCACCGTGCCGGGGATGCCCGTGGAAAACTCAAACCCCGTCAGTCCGTGCTCCACCGAGAAGCTCAGCAGCCGTGCCAGCATCGCGCCGGCCTCGACTGTGATCACCGCGAACGAGCCCCCCAGGGACCGGTATTCACGGGAGATATCAATGTCAGCCATCTTTTTGAGGCTTATGGCCGCGCCGCGGAAACCGCCGTCCCGGACCAGCAGGTTGGTGCCGCCGCCCAGGACCACGAAGGGGAGGCGCTGGTCCCTGATCTCCCGCAGCAGCGCTGCCAGGTCCTGCCGGTCCACGGGAAAGACCAGGGCGTCGGCGTTCCCCCCGATCCGGAAGGACGTATGGCCGCTCATGGGCTCGTGCAGTCGTATCTCGCCGCGCAGGTCCGTGAACTTCATGCTTTCAGCTTCTCCAGCACTGTTTCTCCCAGTTTCCAGACATCACCCGCCCCGAGGGTCAGCAGCAGGTCGCCCTCGGTGAGCGTTCCGCAGAGGTGCTTCACGATCTCGTCCTTGCCGCCAAGATAGGCGGCGTCCTTGTGGCCGTATTTTTTTATCCCTTCGTACACCGCCTGCCCGGTGACGCCGGGGATGGGCTGCTCGCCCGCCGCGTAGATGTCCATAATGATGACCCGGTCCGCCTGGTTGAAGGCGGTGAGGAACTCTTCGAACAGATGCTTGGTGCGCGTGTACCGGTGGGGCTGGAACACGCAGACCACCCGGCGGCCGAGCGCCGCCTTGGCCGCGGCCAGCGTCGCGCGGACCTCCGTGGGATGGTGTCCATAGTCATCCACCACCAGGACCCCCTTCGCTTCACCCTTGATCTGGAAGCGGCGCTGTACGCCGCTGAAGCCCTTGAGCGCCTTGCGGATCACCTCGACGTCGACCTCCAGCTCCCGCGCCACGGCGATGGCCGCCATGCTGTTGCTCACGTTGTGCAGGCCGGGAATGGAAAGCTCGAACCATCCGAGGTCGCCGGTGTGGTTCACGACCCGGAACTTTGAGCCCAGCGGCATGAACGTTATGTCCTTCGCCTGGTAGTCCGCCTGACTGCTCATGCCGTAGGTCAGGTACCGCTTTTCGATCTGCGGGATGAGGGACTGGATGTGCTGCTGGTCCAGACAGAGGATCGCGACGCCGTAGAACGGCACCTTGTTGATGAACTGCAGGAAGGCGTCCTTTATCTCGTTGATGTCCTTATAATAGTCCAGGTGCTCCGCGTCGATGTTCGTCACCACGGCGATCGTCGGCGACAGCTTCAGGAAGCTGCCGTCGCTCTCGTCGGCCTCGGCCACGAGGAACTCGCCCTGGCCCAGCTTGGCGTTGGAGCCGAGGCTGTTGAGCTTCCCGCCGATGACCACCGTCGGGTCGATCCCCCCCGCGGCCAGCACCGTCGCGACCAGGGAGGTCGTCGTGGTCTTGCCGTGGGCGCCCGCGATGGCCACACCGTACTTGAGCCGCATGAGCTCGGCGAGCATCTCCGCCCGCGGGATCACCGGCACCTGTTTCCCGCGCGCGGCGATGACCTCGACATTGTCCTTCTTCACCGCCGAGGAGATCACGACGACGTGAGGCGACTCAATGTTCTCGGGCCGGTGGCCGATCTTGATCTCGCCGCCCAGATCGCGTAGCCGCCGGGTCGTGTCCGACTCGCGGAGGTCCGAGCCCGAGACCTTGTAGCCCAGGTTCAGCAGCACCTCCGCGATGCCGCTCATGCCGACGCCGCCGATGCCCACGAAGTGGATATGTTTAATCTTTTTGAACATGTTCTTTGCAAGCCCTCACGATCTCTTCCGCCGCGGTCGAAGCCAGGAGGGACATGGCCCCGTCCCGGTCGCGTGCGAAGCGCTGTATCACCGCCGCCAGCTTCGCCGGCGTCAGGTCCTTCTGAACGATCACCTCGCCGCCCCCCCGCTTCGCCAGGGACCGCGCGTTGTACTCCTGGTGGTTGTCCGCCGCGAAGGGGTAGGGAATGAGCACCGCCCGCTTTCCGCAGACCGCCAGTTCCGCAACGGTCGTGGCGCCGGAGCGCGAGACCACCAGGTCCGCTGCGGCATAGGCCCCGGCCATGTCCTGGATATAGGGCAGCACCACGGCCTGAACGCGCGCGGCCCGGTAGCCTGCCTTCACGTCTTCCACGTCCTTCTCGCCGGTCTGGTGCAGGACCTGGAGATTCTCCACTGACCGCAGCTCCGGTGCGGCATCCTTCATTGCCATGTTGATGGCGTGGGCACCGCCGCTGCCGCCCATAACGAAGAGCGTGAACCGCCCGGCCTCGAGGCCGAACGCCTTGAGCGCCTGATCGCGGTCGCCTGCCGTGATGCCCTTCCGCACCAGCGGACCGGTCAGCACCTTCTTCTTTGCCGGAAAGAATCCCTGCGCGTCCCTTCCGGGAAAGCAGACGAAGATCTTCGCGGCAAATCGTCCGGCCACCCGGTTCGCGAGACCGGCATAGGAGTTCGGTTCGACGATCATCAGCGGGATCCTCAGGAGCCAGGCAGCCAGGGCAACGGGCCCCGATGCGTACCCGCCCACGCCGATGACCGCGTGGGGCCGCTCCTGCCGGAGAAATTTCACTGACTGGGCCACGCTGGCCGGCAGCGTGAACACGGTCCGCAGCCGTGAGGCGATGCCCATTCCCTTCAGCTTGCCCGCGGTGATGAACCTGACAGGCAGGTTCTCTTTCGGGAGCACCCTGCCTTCGATCCCCTGCTCCGTCCCGACGAAGAGGACCTCGTTCCCGGCATCGAGCAATATCTCACGCGCAATGGCGATGCCCGGATAGAGGTGCCCGCCGGTGCCGCCGGCCGCGATCACAACTTTCATCCGGAAGTTTTCCACCGCAGAGCACGCGGAGAACGCAGAGTGTAACTTATATAAAAAGCAAGACCTTGGTTTTTCATTCTCAGCGACCTCTGCGCCCTCGCTTAGAAGCGCCTACTTTTGGCTGCGGTAAAAGAACCGCCGTTAATTTCTTTACGATGTTTCCTTCGAGATGTTCAGCAGCACGCCCACCGACGCCAGGGTCACCACCAGCGCGGAGCCGCCGTAGCTCACGAGCGGAAGGGCGATCCCCTTGGTCGGCATGATCCCGGTGACCACCGCCATGTTGATCAGCGCCTGGCCGCAGATCAGGACCGTAAGCCCCAGAGCGAGCATTTTGCTGAACCCGTCGGTCCGCAGGGCGATGCGCACCCCCCGCCAGAGGATGACGCCGAACAGCAGCAGCACGACGACCGCGCCGATCAGCCCCAGCTCTTCGCCGATCACCGCGTAGATGAAATCCGAATGCCGCTCGGGCAGGAACATGAATTTCTGCCGTCCTTCGCCGAGCCCCCTGCCGAACACCCCGCCGCTGCCGAAAGCGAGGAAGGACTGGATGATCTGGTGTCCCGCGCCCAGCGGATCGTCCCAGGGATTCAGGAACGACGTGATCCGTTTCAGGCGGTACGCCTTGTGCGCGACCGCGACATACACGAGGGGCAGGCCGGCGAGAACGATCCCGCCGAGATGGGCGAGGGACGCACCCCCGGCAAGGAGCATGCAGAGCATCACCACGACCATGGCCATGACCGTCCCGAAGTCCGGCTGGAGCAGGGTCATCCCCAGGAACACGCCGGACACGAGAATAGCCGGCAGCAGGCCGCTCTTGAAATTGCCGATGAGCTCCTGCTTGGTGCTGAGATAGGAGCTCATGTACACGACCAGGGTGAACTTCATGAGCTCGGCCGGCTGGAAGGTGAGGCCCCCCGCCCGGATCCACCTGCGCGCCCCGTTGACGGTCCTGCCGATGCCCGGAACGAACGTGGCAACAAGCAGAACGAACGTCACCACCAGGAGCAGGAGCACGACCCGCTTGTCCGCAAGCTTCCCGTGGTCCACGCGCATGGCCGCCATCATGCACAGGAGGCCGATGATCGCCCACATGATCTGGCGCCGCATGAAGTAGGAGCTGTCGTTATAGGACGTAAGGGCGACCGCGCTGCTGGAGCTGTACACCATCACCACGCCGACGCCAAGCAGCAGCATCACCGTCATGAGCAGGAGCCGATCGTATTGTCCCTTTGTTGTTTCCATCATAGCTCCGGCAGAACCATTGCAAATTTCAAATTGTAAATATCAAATATCAAAATGGCCTTTCCTTCTTTTTCAATTTACACTTTGCAATTTACAATTTCCAATTTGCAATTTCCAATTCATAACGCCCTCACCGCTTCCTTGAACTGCCGTCCCCGGTCCTCGAAGTCCTTGAACATGTCGAAGCTGGCGCAGGCCGGGGAAAGAAGCACCACGTCGCCGCTCGCGGCGCGCTTCGCGGCAAGCTGCACCGCGTCCTGGAGCGTCTTCGCGAATACCGTCTCGGTGGCCGTTCCCACCGCCTTCGCCATCTTGTCCGCTGCTTTGCCGATGAGGACCAGGAGCTTCACCTTCCTCCGGAACAGGTCGACGAGGGGGCTGAAGTCGCTCCCCTTGTCCAGTCCGCCGGCGATGAGGACCACCGGCCGGGTGAACCCCTCGACCGACTTCAACACGGCTCCCACGTTCGTTCCCTTGGAGTCGTTGATGTAGGTGACGCCGTCCTTCTCAGCCACGAACTCGAGCCGGTGTTCGAGCCCGGGGAACTCCCGGAGCACCGCGGCGACCGATGCGCGGTCCGCACCGGCTGCCAGGGCCACGGCCGCCGCTGCCATGGCATTCTCGAGATTATGCACGCCCTTGATCAGGATCTCGTCCACGGGACAGATGATCTCGTTTCGTACGACCAGATTGTCATTCTCGACATAGGCGCCGCTTTCGTGCTTCTCGGACCGGGAGAAGGGAACGATCCGCGAGGACGCGCTACGCGCCATGGCACGCACCAGCGGATCATCGAAGTTCAGGACCAGGACATCGTCCTTGTGCTGGTTCTCGAAGACCCGGGCCTTGGCCTCTCCATATTCGGTCATATCGGTGTAGCGGTCCAGGTGGTCCTGGGTGATGTTCAGGATCGTTGCCACCCGCGGCCGGAAGGTGTCGATGTCCTCCAGCTGAAAGCTCGAGAGCTCCACCACGACCCAATCCTGCCCGTGGAGCAGTTCGGGCGTTTCGGTCAGCGCGTTCCCGATGTTCCCGGCAACGAGGGTCTTCCTGCCGGCCTTCTGCAGCATCAGCCCCACGAGCGTCGTGACCGTGGACTTGCCGTTCGTGCCGGTGATCCCGACGAAGGGCGCGTCGGACAGGAACCAGCCGAGCTCCAGCTCGCTGATGACCCGCACGCCGTGCCGGTGCGCGGTAAGGACCTGCGGGATCTTGGGCACGCCCGGCGAGAGCACGATAAGGTCCGTCTCGATGAAGATGCGGTCCGGGTGGCCGCCCGCCTCGATGACGATGTCGCCGGTCCCGAGCGCCGCTACCTGTTGAACGAGCTGGTCCAGGGGTTTCTTGTCGGTGATCGTCACGCGTGCGCCCAGGGCGTGGAGGACCCGCGCGGCGGCGATGCCGCTCCGCGCCATGCCTACGACGGTCACCCGTTTTCCCGTAAAATCAGGATGCACTGTTCCTCCAAAGGTATCTCAATACTTCAAACCCTTATGGAACCACGGGTCCCTCCTAACGTCGGGACACACTGATAACTGCAAAGACACTCTTTTTTTTTCTATCCGTGTGTCCGCGAAGCGGACCAGTGGTTACAAAGTCTTTTCATCTATCCGATTCCATCATCTCAGTTTCAGCGAGCTCAGCGACACCAGCGCCAGGATGATCCCCACGATCCAGAAACGGATGATGACCTTCGATTCGGGCCAGCCGATCTGTTCGAAATGGTGGTGGATCGGCGCCATCTTGAAGATGCGTTTGCCCGTCAGCTTATAGGACGCCACCTGGAGCATGACCGAGACCGCCTCGGCGACGAAGATGCCGCCCGTGACGACCAGGATCAATTCGTGTTTGGTCACGACCGCGAGCGTGCCCAGCGCTCCCCCCAGGGAGAGCGAGCCCACATCGCCCATGAACACCTCGGCGGGATGGGCGTTGTACCACAGGAATCCCAGGCTCGCCCCCAGGAGGGCGCCGCAGACGATCACCAGCTCGCCGCTCCCCGGGATATAGGGGATCTTGAGGTAGTCCGCGAGGATGCGGTTCCCGCTCACATACACGATGACCGCGTTGGCCGTGGCCGCGATGCCCACCAGCCCCGCGGCGAGGCCGTCGAGGCCGTCCGTCAGGTTCACGGCGTTGGATGAGCCCACGATAACGACCACCGTGAAGGGGATGGCGAACCAGCCAAGGTCGATGATCAGCCGCTTCATGAAGGGGACGGAAAGGCGTGCCGCTTCGGGATCGCCGGAGAAAAAATGGAGGAACAAGCCGATGACCAGCGACGCGGCGATCTGGAGCCCGAACTTCTCGACGGCCCGGAGGCCCGTGGACCGCTTCTTGACCACCTTCAGATAGTCGTCCCACAGACCGATGCCGCCGAACGCCAGGGTCGCGAACAGCACGACCCAGACATACCGGTTCGTCAGGTCCGACCACAGGAGGACCGAAAGGGTTATGGCGGCAACGATCAGCAGGCCGCCCATGGTGGGGGTCCCCTGCTTGGTCAGGTGGGTCTGGGGGCCGTCATCGCGCACCTGCTGGCCGACCTTGAGCGCCCGCAGCCGGCGGATGATCCATGGCCCGAGCAAAAAGCTCACGAGCAAGGCGGTGATCACGGCCCCGGCGGTCCGGAACGTGAGGTACCGGAACACGTTGAATCCGGAGAACGTCTTATGGAGCGGATAGAGCAGATGATAGAGCATTAGAACTCCTCCAGGACCTTTTCCATCTTCATGCCGCGCGATCCCTTGATCAGCACCGTGTCGCCCGGCCGCGAGTGCTCCTTGAGCAGCTCGGCGCCCCGGGATGTCGTCTCGGCCTCGAACACCCGGTCCCGGGCCATGCCGGCGGCAACCGCCCCTTCGGCGATGTGCTTCGCCAGCGGGCCCACGGTGATCATAATGTCGATGCCCAGTTTTGCCGCGGTCGCGCCGATGGCATGATGGGACCCGGCCGCGGCGTCGCCCAGTTCGAGCATATCACCGAGCACCGCGATCGTGCGCTTTCCCGTTTTAAGCGAAGCCAGGGTCTCCAGCGCTGCGATCATAGAGCCCGGGTTCGCGTTGTAATAGTCGGCCAGGACCGTCCGCCCCTTCACGTCCCTGAGTTCGGACCGCATTGCAACCGGACGGAACTCCTCGAGGCCGAACTTCACGGTCTCGAGCGGCAGGTCCGTTGCCAGCGCCGCCGCGGCCGCGGCCAGGGCATTGTACACATTGTGCCTGCCCACGGTCCTGAGCCGTACCAGCACCGACCTGCCGTCGGCGTGCAGGGTCATGTCGGTCATGTCCCGCTCCTGGCGGATGTCGCTTGCCCGAACATCGGCGGATCGTTCGATGCCGAAGGACAGGACCCTGCCGGGATACTTGTTCCTCAGCGTGGTAAAATACCGGTCGTCGGCGTTCAGCACCGCGGTCCCGTCGGGCCGCATCGTCTGCAGAAGCTCGCCCTTCGCCTCGGCCACGGTGTCCGTGCTGCCGAGGAACTGGAGGTGGGCGGCGCTGATGTTCGTGATCACGCCCGCCGACGGCATGGCAAGACGCGCCAGCGTTTTGATCTCGCCGAGGCCGCTCATTCCCATCTCGATGACAGCGGCCTTGTGGTGGTCATCCATCTTCAGGAGCGTCAGCGGGACGCCGATATGGTTGTTCAGGTTCCCCTCGTTCTTGAGCACCGGCCCCTTCTGGAGCAGGATGGATGCCAGCATCTCCTTCGTCGTGGTCTTGCCGTTCGATCCGGTGATCCCGATGACGGGGAGGATGAACTTCTTACGATGGATCAGGGACATCTCCTGGAGCGAGAAGAGCGTGTCCTCCACGGGGATCACATTCTGAAGGCCGCCCATCGTAGCATACTTTGCCTCAAGCGCCGACTGCTCGACCAGCGCCCCCCACGCCCCCTTGCGGATGGCATCGGGGACATAATCGTGGCCGTCGAACCGGTCGCCACGGATCGCAATGAAAAGTTCCCCCTCCTTGACGGTCCGGGAGTCTATCGAGATGCCCTTGATCTCCATGTGCAGAAGCCTCCCCTGAAGGTCTTCCAGAATTTTCCTATCGTTTCCCGTCATTGCCGCTGAGAGAAGCTGACGTTTCGTTTATTCCGCATTCCGCACTCCACACTCGGCGCTGCATTTCCTGATCGCCTTCCGCGCTTCTTCCCGATCGTCAAACGGGAATTTCGCCTCCCCGATGATCTGGTAATCCTCGTGGCCCTTCCCGGCAAGCACCACGACATCGCCCGGCCCCGCAAGCCTGACGGCGGCCTCGATGGCTTCCGAACGGTCGGGGATCACGGCGTAGGACTTGGTCGATGATGACGCTGCAGCGCGATCTCTGCCGAGCGGTTCAAGCTTCACTCGTTTGATCCCTGCGGTCATTCCCGACTCGATCTCGCCGATGATGGCCAGCGGGTCCTCGGTCCTCGGGTTGTCCGAGGTCACGATCACCAGGTCGCTCCCGGCGATCGCCGCGGCGCCCATCTTCGGCCGCTTGGCGCGGTCACGGTCGCCGCCGCACCCGAAGACGGTGATCACCCACGCCGCCGGCGTGGTCATCTCCCGGACCGCTTCGAGCAGCGAATTGAGCGAGCCCTCGGTGTGGGCATAATCGACCAGCACGCCGAAGGGCTGACCGGCATCTATTTTTTCCATCCTGCCCGGGACCGCCTGCATCTGCCTGATGCCCATGGCGATCGCTTCACCGGAACATCCGAGCGCAACGCCAAGCCCGACGGCGGCCAGGATGTTGTAGATATTGTGCCGTCCCACGAGGGACGACGCGATGCCGATCTCGCCTGCGGCTGTCGACACGGTGAAGGAAAGTCCGCTGATGCTGTGCCCGATGGTTCCCGCAGGCCGGACATCGGCGTGATGCATGATGCCGTAGGTGATGACCCGGGCCGTTGTTCGCTTGATGATCGTGCCGGCCGCGGCATCGTCGACGTTCACCACCGCGGTCTTGTCCGGCGACAGGCCCGAGAAGAGCAGCGTCTTTGCCGCCAGATATTCGTCCATCGTCCGGTGAAAGTCCAGATGTTCATGCGCGAGGTTCGTGAACGCGGCCGCCTCGAACACGCACTCATCGGTCCTGCCCAGTGCCAGCGCGTGGGACGACACCTCCAGGACGCAGTACCGGGCCCCCTGCTCCGCCATCTCGGCAAAGAGTGCCTGGAGGTCCAGTGATTCGGGCGTGGTGTTCGGCGCCGGATAGACCCGGTCGCCGATCCGGTAATCGATGGTGCCGATCAGTCCCGCCCGGTGCCCTGCCGCCTCGATGATGGATCTCACAAGATAGCTCGTCGTGGTCTTGCCCTTCGTTCCGGTGATGCCGACGAGCTTGATCCGGCGCGATGGATAATCGTAAAATTTTGCCGCAAGCCGCGCCAGCGCCTTGCGGGAGTCGGGGACGCGGATCACCGGGGTGTCCGGACCGGTCTCGACAACGGCCTTTTCCTCGGCAACCACCGCGACCGCGCCCTGTCCGACGGCCTGGGGAATAAACCGATGGCCGTCCGAGTGAGCTCCTCGCACGGCCACGAACAATGAACCCGGCGCCGCCCGGCGCGAGTCCTGGACGACGGCGGTCACCTCGCGCTGGCTCCACGGCCCGGGGGTTGGCCCGTTGACCGTCAGCGCGGATACCAGTTCTCCAAGCTTCATTGCGACACCAGGAGCATCCTGCCCCCCAGATCGTCCGGCGGCACCTGCAAATAGGTCAGGCTCGACTCCGCCACGGACTTGAAGATGGGGGCCGCAACGCTCCCCCCGTATACGGCACCCACCGGGCTGTCCACCATGACCACGATGACCAGCTTCGGCGAGACGGCCGGCACGAACCCCACGAAGGAGCTCACATAATCCTCCTTCGAGTACAGACCCGTCCGCTGGTCGATCTTTTGCGCCGTGCCTGTCTTGCCCGCCGCGGTGTAGCTTGCCGGCTTGGCCTTCTGGCCGGTTCCCGTTTCCACCACCTTCTGCAGGATCCGCCTGAGCGTTTTGCTCGTCTCTTCCGATATCGCGCGGTTGACGATCATCGGCGCGAACTTCGCTCCCTCGCTGCCGTTCGGGTCCCGCACCTCCGAGACCAGGTACGGCTTCATGAGCGTCCCGCCGTTGGCGATGGCGCTGTAGGCGGCGGCCATCTGGATGGGCGTCACGCCGATCTCCTGGCCAATGGATATGGAGCCGAGTGAGACGCCTGACCACAACCGATAATCCTTCACCAGTCCCGAGATCTCGCCGGGCATATCCACACCGGTCTTTCTGCCGAACCCGAAGGCCGTGATGTACTGAAAATAGCGGGCCTTGCCGAGCCGCTGGGCGACCTTGATGGTCCCCACGTTGCTCGACTCGGTGATCACATCGGTGAAGGTGAGCACGCCGCTGCGGTGCGCGTCCTTGATCACGCGGTCGGCGACCTGAATGCTTCCGGCGCTGCAATCGATCCGCTCCTGGGGATGGACCACCTTCTCCTCGAGCGCCGCGGCCGCCGTGAACGCCTTGAAGATGGAGCCCGGCTCGAAGGCGTCGGTCACGGCCCGGTTCCGCCACTCCTCAGGACGATACTGCTTCGGTTCGTTGGGATTGAACGCGGCGCGGCCGCGCACGGTGGAGCGGACAGAGAGAGCGAGGACCGCCCCGGTCCTGGGATCCATGACCAGGCAGACACCGCCGCGGGCCTTTGATTCCGCGAGCCCTTTGTCCAGTTCTTTCTCGGCGATGTGCTGGATCACCTCGTCGAGGGTCAGGGTCACGTCCTTGCCCGGCCGGGGCAGCTGGTACTGGAACCCATGTCCGCCGGGGAACACGGTCCGGCCCCGGGCATCCTTCTCCGCCAGCACCCAGCCGTCCGTACCGCGGAGCATCTTGTCGTACCAGAGCTCAACGCCCTCGATGCCCTTGTTATCGACGTTGGTGAAACCGAGCACGGTGCCTGCAAGGGTCTTCTTCGGATAGAACCTGCGGGACTCCACCTGCAGACCGATGGCGGAACGGTCCAGGTCCCGCACCTGGTCCGCTTTGGCCGGATCCACTTTGCGGCTGATCCAGACGAAGCGGCGGTCGCTGGCAAGCCTGCGCTCAAGATCTGCGGGGTTCTCCCGCAGGATGCGGGCAAGCTCCCGGGCGACGGACCGGGGGTTCTCGACCTCGTTCGGCATGCCGAAGACGGACTCGACATCGAGGCTCACGGCGAGCTCACGGCCCGCCCGGTCGAAGATGTTACCCCGCTTGGACTCGAGCTTCATGAGGCGCTCCTGCTGCCGCTCCGCGCGGCGCGTCAGGTCGCCCCGTTCGAATATCTGCAGCTGGACGAGCCGGAGGCCGACGAGGGCGAAGCCCACCCCCATCAGCATGAATACCGCCACTATCCGTCCGCGTCGTTCTTTCATCGTGTACTATCCACGGGCATCCTCTTCATACTACGTTGGGTCATCCACTGTAATGTCAAATCTTTCACCGCAGAGGACGCAGAGGACTTCTTAAATCACAGCACCCTCTTTCTCCGCTTCTTCCCCCTCTACGATTTCTACGAACCCTCGTCATTTGAATCTAAGGCATTTGTCCAATTATCAGATGAATTTCAGTTAACCGAAGTATCTCGGAATTAAGCAGCATTCCATTACTTACTCTGCTGTTATTTTAGAATTGCCTTCCTCTGCGACCTCTGCGGCAAAACAGCTCTTGTTTTTTATAGAACATTGACATTGCCTAATCCGTTACGGGGCGGCCGGGCGCCGGTCATTTCGCGCCGCAACAGCCTGCTTCCGTTTCACCACCACGACGTTTTCCTTTGCCGGCCGGACCATCCCGAGCCGCTTGACCGCGATCTCCTCGATCCGCCCGGGCGCCGAGAGGCTCGAGGCCTCGATCTGGAGGGAACGGTTCATGCGCTCCAGGTCCCGCTTCTGCTTCTCCAGTTCGTCGATCTGGTACCCCAGCCGCATGATCTGGACCTTTCCGCCCACGTACACCATCAGGCCCAGGACGATAAGGCCGAAGATCAGGACCAGGCGCAGATTGCCGCCCCTGCTCCCGACGAAGGGGAACGATCCAATATGTCCGGCACGGGTGTTCATGAGAATAACTGTTCTATTTGAAAATTGAAGATTGAGAATTGGAACTTGAAACGTGAAACGATCATAACGGTGTTATCCTCATTATTTTTCAATCTGCAGTTTCCAATTTCTAATTTTCAATTCGTCTGATCACACCTTCTCCGCCGCACGGAGCTTCGCGCTGCGCGATGCAGGATTGCCGGCAACTTCGGCCTCCGATGCCATCACCGGACGGCGGGTCAGTATTGTTAGATCGGCCTTCTTTTCACACCGGCACACCGGAAGCCGGGGCGGACAGATGCAGCCCTTCGCATGCTCGACATAGGCCTGCTTCACGATGCGGTCTTCGAGCGAATGAAATGAGATGATCGCGATGCGGCCGCGAGGTCTCAGGACGGTGACGGCCGCGCTCAGTCCCTCGCGCAGTGCGTCCATTTCATCGTTCACGGCGATACGCAGTGCCTGGAAGGTCAGCGTGGCGGGATGTATCCGCCGGGGAGGGTAGGGAGGAAAAACACTGGAAACGATCTGTGCGAGTTGAACCGTGCTGGTGATCGGCCCCCGGCCTCGTGCCCGCTCTATTGCCTTCGCTATGGCATTCGCCCTTTTTTCTTCACCGTACTGAAAGAGGATGCGGGCGAGTTCCTGCCGCGGCAGGGTGTTCACCAGGTCCGCGGCCGTTGTCGAGCTGTCCGCGTTCATCCGCATGTCCAGCGGCCCCTCCGTCTGGAAGCTGAAACCGCGTTCAGGATCCCGGAGATGGAACCAGGACAGTCCCAGGTCCAGAAGTACCCCATCAAGAGCATCGATCCCGAGATCCGCAAGGACCCGGGTGACGTCCCGGAAATTCTCCTGACGAATGACGGCCCGTTCGCCGTATCCCGCAAGCCGTTCGCGGGACCTGGCCACGGCGGCCCCGTCCTGGTCCAGGCCGATCAGGACGCCGTCCGGCGCCGACCGTTTCAGGATCTCTTCTGCATGACCTCCGCCGCCCAGCGTGCCGTCCAGGTACACACCGCCGGACCGGGGCGCCAGAAAATCCACGGCCTCGCGAAGGAGAACGGTCGTATGTTCCACCCGCGAAATATCGGAGGCAGGATCCGGAATATTTGTCAGATGCGATTTTGTTTTTTCATTCCGCATTCCGCAATCCGCGATCCGCAATTCCCGTTCACAGTCCCAGCGGCAGGTTCGTCGCGACCTTGTCCTTCGACACGCCGAAGCTCTTGGCTGCCTGCTGAACGCTGTCATACACCTGAAAGGCCTCCAGAACGCCAGTGGTCTTGAAAATATTCTTGAGGTAATCGGAAAGACCGGCAAGCCGGATATCTCCGCCAAATGCCTGCAGCCGGCCCTTCTCTTCCACCAGCGACGGCAGGACGGCGAAGTTGACGTGCTCTACGGCCTCGAAATTCAGGATCAGGCCGTACATCTCGCCCTTGATCAACTGGCCCACGACGCGGTTGATCTCCGCGATCTTGGCGGCGTCGATCTCGCCCTCGAGATTCATCAGATATATTTTTAGCTGTCCGTCCATCGCTAGAGTCCCAGGGTGGACAAGACCTCGCCGATCTTGTCCCCGGTCTGTGATTTTCGCGTGTCCCAAGCTCCTTTGTCCCAGATCTCCATCTTGTTCAGAATGCCAACGACCATGACGCTTTTATTGATCCGCGCGCCCTCACGGAGCGAAGGCGGGATCAGGATACGTCCCTGCTTGTCGAGCTCGCATTCCGTGGCGTTGGAAAAGACAAACCGCGTATAGTCCTTCACTTCCTTCTGCGATTGGGGAAGGGACTTTATCTTTTCTTCGACCCGCTCCCATTCTTCGAGCGGATAGACCATGATGCATTTATCGAAGTCCATGGTCAGCACAAGTTTGCCCTCGTACCGCTCCGCAAGGAGTTCGCGGAAGCGGGAGGGGACGCTCACCCTGCCCTTGGAATCTACGCTATGTTCGAAGCTGCCACGGAACATTCAGGACCCCTTCTCCACCCTTCCCCACTTCATACCACCTTTTGGCAAAGTATATCTATCCACATGGTCTATGTCAAGAAAAATATTAATATTTTGAGGTGTTACGGGGTGGGGCGGCTTTCCGGGAATCGGCCGTTATTGTTCGTGACAAGGGCGGAAGAAATAGGTAGAATTTGAATCCAGATGATAGATTAGATCTGTTATCAGTCCTCTGTTATCCGTCCCCTGACTTCTGAATTTAAGGTTCATTTGTAATAAATTTAGAAAAAGCAACGACGGACTTCTGTCTCGCGCAAAGCCGCAAAGCACGCAAAGAAAAACAACGACAACAGCCTGAGAAAGGCTTGATTTGGATGCGAAGACCTTAAACCAAGTTCTTGTTTTTCATTCTGTTATTACGACTTACTGTTTTCATGAGGGATATCCTTTCTTTGCGCCTTTGCGGCTTTGCGAGAAAATAGTCTTTTATTGAGGAATCGCTGTTCTTTGTCGATACAGGGCAATAAAGTAATTTCAACTAAAATACGAAAGAGCCGAATCCCATGCCCGATCATTTCATATCAGCGGACGAAGAACACATCAGGCGGGAAAAATCCCGGGCGCGGGAGCTCAGGAACTCCCAGTGGTGGAAGCGCAAGCGGTCGACGGGGATCTGTTATTACTGCGGGGGAAAATTCAAGGCCGACGAGCTCACCATGGACCACCTCATTCCGGTCGTGCGCGGAGGGAAGTCCGTCGCAGGCAACGTGGTCCCCGCCTGCAAGGACTGCAACTCAAAGAAAAAATATTCTCTTCCCACCGAATGGGAAGAGTACCTGTCTTCGCTGAAAAAAGAGGAATGAAGCAATAAAAAAGCGGAGATCATAGATCCCCGCTTCGCTGTTCTGGTTATTTCTCCGCGTCTCCGCGTCACCGTGTCAGTTTCCCCTTGTCCCCTTGTCGTTCTTGATCTTTCTCCTTGTCAGATCTACGCCACGTCCTTCACCCAATCCACCCGCACCAGCTTATTGTCGTGGGACCAGTGGTACTTGACATCGCCATGGAACGCCTTCTTGATGGCCCGTCCAAGTCGCTGGGCGAGCTTCTCGTTCGTCGTGGTGATAATGACGCTCCCGTGGCCGTTCTCCTTGACGGTCATCACCCGCTCCAGCGGATTGAAGCCCCGGGCGCGGCCCTCCTCGTTCTTGACGAGCTTCAGCAGCTCCATCTTGTGCGGAAGGACGTAGTCGCCCGACAGGGTCACGATGCCGCCCGGGAAATTGTCCCGGATCTTAAGGCATGCCGGGCAGACCACCTTCACCGCCACCGTCCCGGCCTTGACGATCTCGGGGCCCACATACCAGCGTTTGTTCCGGTACACCGCCTGGCAGCCCTCGCAGACCGCTACGCCCTGGCCGCTCTTCGTGAGATACGCGTCGGTGGTCACGATCTTTTTCTTGTAGTTGGTGCTGTAGTTCTTACCTTTTCCTGCGGGTGTCTTCATGGCCTGCCTCCTTGCCTCTCTTATCTTCAGCGGCTAAGCTTCTTCCCGAGCTTCTGCTCGACCGACTCTAACTTGGTGTCGAGCCGCTCTCCCTTGCCTTTGTAATCGTCGATCTTGATGGACGTTACAACACGGTCCGCGTCCTTCATCGCCTCGTCGTGGCACTTCTTTATAAGGTCCATCAGCCGCCCCCACTCTCCTTCGATCACCGTCCCCATGGGGTTCGCCTTGTATCGCACGCCGCTGTCAATTACAATCTGCATGACCCGGGCGATAACGGGACTCACGCTCACCCCTTTTCCGAGGGGAACAACGCTGAACTCTATCATCATGGATCGATGCCTCCTTCTATGGGGGAACCGATGAGCACGGAATGCAACTCATTGAACGGGAATGGTCTCCTTACACTTAAAGTATAGCTCCCGTTCGGAGGGATGTAAAGGAAGGGAAAATACCTGTCAGGCTGAGTTTCTCATTGAAAATCGTCGGTATTTGCTACATAATCGGTTCGACACAAGGATGTTGATCGTATTTTTGCAGCAATCTCCACGATACAAAGCTCGTAGTTCCTATGAGAATACTTCTCAAATCTCTGGCCGTCTTCCTGCTCCTTATCCTGTACGCGCTGGTCGCGCTCTGCATCATGGCGCTGCCCGCGAAGCGCGCCCGGAAACTGGAGCGCCTGACCGGGAACGTCATGTTCTTCGCGCGCCTCGGCCTCAGGTTGCTGGGCATCCGTGTCCATTCCCGCCGTCTGAAGCGAAAGGGCCTCCGGCAGCGCCGCACGAACTACCTCATCATATCGAACCACCTCACGTACGCGGACATCCTCGTCGTTGCCTCCCTCATGCCCTCGGTGTTCATCACGTCCGTGGAACTGAAGCAGACCTTCCCGCTCGGTCTGTTCGCATGGCTCGGCGGGTGCCTCTTCGTGGAGCGCCGGAGCCGCGCGGGCCTGAAGGGGGAGATCGAGGATATCGCAACGGTGCTCGGCCAGGGGACCTCGGTAGCGTTGTTCCCGGAAGGCACAACCTCGAACGGAGACACGGTGCAGCCCTTCAAGAACTCGCTCATCACCGCAGCCATCACGGCCGGCACCAGCCTCCTCCCGGTCTGCATCCGCTACCTGGCGGCCAACGGACGCCTCGTTGACCTGACGAACCGCGATTCTCTTTATTACTACGGCGGGACGACGTTCTTTCAGCACCTACCGAGGTTCCTGGCGCTCAAGTCCATTGACGTGGAATGCGCGATCCTGAAGCCCATCGCTGCGCATCAGCATCTGTCACGGAAGGACCTGGCGACGAGGGCGCACCAGGTGATCAGCTCGGCGTACCACGAACGGACAAAAACTCATGGCAAGATGTGACGCTGACAGCCAGCTGAATTCATTTTTGAGGGACAAACCGAACCAAACAATAAGCATGTTATCTCGCAAAGCGCCAAGCTCGCAAAGAAAGGCAGGATGCCCATTTGTCTTGAAACCTTTGCGGCTTTGCGAGAGATGCCTTTGATCTATGTTTTTCCACTCGCTAATTTAGCTTAAAGCGGGCAATAAAAAAGCCCCGGATCGCTCCGGGGCTCAGGATTTGGTATTGCTGTAGTTTTAGTTGTTAGATCTTCTGGACATTGGCGGCCTGCAGGCCCTTGGGCCCCTGCACAATGTCAAAGGAGACGCGCTCGCCTTCCTTGAGCGACTTGAAACCCTCCGTCTGGATCGCGGAAAAATGTACGAATACATCTTCACCGTTCTCCTGCTTCAAAAAACCAAACCCCTTGCTGTCATTGAACCACTTCACGACGCCTTCTGCCATTTCTGTTACCTCAACCTTTCATGTTTATTTATCCGCAATTTTCTGCGGACGCTAACAATAGTACCGATTTCCATACCCTCTGTCAAGCTGATATTTATTTTTCGGACGGTCTATGGTATAGTTAGCCATTAAATCCAGGGTTGCGCTCAAGCAACACGCAGCCGCCTCTCAGGGGAAGCCATGCTTATCAATTACCTCAAACAGATCCCTCTCTTTGCCCACCTCAAGGACACCCAGCTCAAGGCGATCGCGTCGCACTGCAAGAAGGTCCGGTTCAAAAAAGGGTCGGTCATCTTTCACATGAAGGATATGAGCACCGACCTGTACATCGTGGACGCGGGAAGACTGAAGGCCCTGCTGTCGGACGACGAAGGGGACGAGATCGTCCTCGCCCACTTCGACAAGGGCGCGTTCTTCGGCGAACTGAGCCTGCTGGACGGCAAAGGCAGGTCGGCAACGATCGTGGCGGACTCGGATTCGGAACTGTCGGTCCTGAGCCAGGTCGATTTTCTGGGGCTGCTGAACAAGGACCCCAAGATCTCCATCGCGCTCATGACCACCCTCGTCGAGCGGTTGCGAAAGGCTGACGATAAGATCGAGTCGCTCGCATTCCAGGAGGTCAGTGAACGGCTCATCAGGGCGCTCCTCGACGGCGCGAAGCACGATGACAGCTGTGGCAAGGGATTCCTCAAACGCGGCAAGCTTACCCACAAGGAGCTCGCCGGCATGATCGGATCGTCCCGCGAAGCCGTTTCGAAGTGCATGAAGCTGCTGGCCACCAACGGCATCGTCAAGGAATCCGACGGTCACCTCCTCATCGCCGAGAACGCCCTGGAACAGATCAAACACCGCTCCTCGATATAACCCGCCTGAAATTCCTCTGGCTTCCTGTGCTACGTTCAACTGGTGTTATTTTTTCATATCCATTTTGTTTCCGAACAGACCCCTCCGCGCCTCCTCTTGTTAAGGGGAGGCCGGGTGGGGTGAGTCACGTCTGCTTGCACGGTAATTAAGAAACCGGGGTGCAGAAAAAAGAAAGGGATCTTGATGTAGCAAAGAAGGGATGAGAACAGTTCGGGGGAGCCGGTTATCCGGCTCCCCCGTTCTATTTATATCTTGGGGAGTTTTGCGAGGGATTTTTTGATCTCTTCGGAGGGATACTCGAAATCCTTGAGCTTGCCGTCGTGATAGTCGGCATATGCCTGAAGGTCCATGTACCCGTGTCCGCTCAGGTTGAAGAGGATGGTCTTCTGCTTCCCTTCCTCTTTCGCCAGGAGCGCCTCGTCGATGACGGCCCGGATCGCATGGGCGCTCTCGGGGGCCGGGATGATGGACTCGGTGTTCGCGAACTGCAGCGCGGCTTCGAACACCGGCACCTGGTTGTAGGCCCGGGCCTCGATAAGCTTGTCGTGGTAGAGCTGGGAGATGAGCGGCGAATCGCCGTGATACCGGAGCCCGCCCGCGTGGATGCCCGGCGGCATGAAGTCATGGCCGAGGGTATACATCGTCATGAGGGGCGTGAGCCCGGCAACGTCGCCGAAGTCATAGCGGAACTCGCCCTTGGTGAGCGTGGGGCACGACGCCGGCTCCACGGCCATCACGCGGACCTTCTTGCCGCCGATCTTGTCGTGAAGGAAGGGAAAAGCGATGCCGGCAAGGTTGCTTCCACCGCCGCAGCAGCCTATCACGACGTCGGGATAATCGCCGGCGATCTCCATCTGCTTCTTGGCCTCGAGGCCAATGACGGTCTGGTGCAGGCAGACATGGTTCAGCACCGAGCCGAGCGCGTAGTTCGTATCGTTATGCGTGGCGGCGTCCTCGACGGCCTCGGAGATCGCGATGCCGAGGCTGCCCTGGCTGTTCGGGTCCAACTCCAGGACCTTTCGCCCAGAATTCGTCACCTTGGACGGGCTGGCGTGGACCGTGGCACCCCAGGTCTCCATCATGATGCGGCGATAGGGTTTCTGACCGTAGCTCACCTTCACCATGTATACGGTCACGTCGAGGCCGAAGAGCTTACCCGCAAGGGCCATGGACGAGCCCCACTGGCCCGCGCCGGTCTCGGTGGCGATGCGCTTCATGCCGGCCTTCTTATTATAGAAGGCCTGGGGGATGGAGGTGTTCGGCTTGTGGCTGCCGGCGGGGCTCACGCCTTCATATTTATAGTAGATCTTCGCCGGCGTGCCCAGGGCCGCTTCGAGCCGATGGGCCCGGTAGAGCGGCGACGGCCGCCAGAGGGAATAGATGTCCAGCACTTCTTCGGGAATGTCGATCCAGCGCTCGGTGCTCACTTCCTGCAGGATCAGGTCCATGGGAAAGATCGCCGCGAGGTCCTGCGGCCCCACGGGCTGCCGGGTGCCGGGATGGAGCGGCGGTTTCGGCTTGTTCGGCATGTCTGCCATGATGTTGTACCACTTGGTGGGGATCTCTTTGTCTGAAAGCACGATCTTGGTCTGTCTCATTGCTTCCTCCTGAAAAATAAAATAAGGGACTGAGCGCGAAAAGTGAAATAATTCTATACTATTTTTTAGGCTTGCACAACGGGATTTTGAATGGGTTGCAGGGGGGAGGGCCTCACCACGAGCTGTCCTATTTGACATAAAAGGCTTTATAACCACTGGCGGCTTCGCCGCACACGGTTAAAAATACTGGTTCTACGAGCAAAATTCAAAACAGTGTTTATCTGTGTGTCCCGTAAGTGTCGGGACCCGTGGTTACATAAAGGATCTGCCGGGTCGGTATTACTTCATTCCGGAGGCAATGACACGTTCATTGACCGCCCGGCTGCGATTTGCGCCGGGTGCTTTCGACAAAGTCGGCAAGCAGCTGTTTGGTCTCGGGGGCGATGTCGGTGAACATGAGACCGTATTGCTGGTCTCCGCCTCCGGACGTCTGTTGAATGATCCTGACGATCTTGCCTGGCGCCTGGATCCTTGTCGCATCGGGGAGATAGAATTGACACGTCAGCCGCGCGCCTTCAACAAGCCGCTTCCTGGTCTCGATCATCATGCCGGTGGCGCTGACGTTCTTCGTACGGCAGTAGAACGCTTCGTCCCCGAAGCGGCCATCTATGACCACGCCCAGAAGCACGCGGATCATCTCCCGGGCGGCAATATCGAGGAGCTGCTGTGCCTTTGCCATGAGCAGAACGGAATGGAGCGGCTCCAGAAGAACGGCGTTCACCCTGCAGTGCGAGCATTGCTTGATCGCCGCGGGAGTGTTCGCGCAGCACAAGATCGTCGAGACCGTGCGAAGTGCCGCATCCTCCCGGATCAGACCATACAGTTTCTCGCTGGCCATGCCCGGCAGATCGAGCTTCGCTATGATGAGGTCCACCCGCTCGGCGCGATGGATGGTCAACACCTCGTCGTTCGTTGCGGCGACGAACACCTGCATGTCCGTCCGGTCCAGAAAGGAACGGTCCTGCTCAAGCAGGGCGTGGAGCTCTTTTGCGATCAGTACTTTTTTCATAAAGGTGAAAAACGCTATGTCGTCCCGCTAGCACGGGACGGCTACCAACGATAACGTATTGTTCTTCACAGGGTAGCCGCACCCTTTAGGGTGCGTTGTTGCTACAAGAAGTCTTTTTCAACAACTCGTTACAACGTCATCACGACCAGCTCGTGTGCGTTCAGTTCCCGATAGAGGGCGTCCAGTTGTTCCCGGCTCGTTGCAGTGAAGGTCGCGGTAATGGCCAGGTATTTGCCGGTGCCGCTCGGCCGGCTTTCGTACTCGACCGCTATCCCCGGCAGGTGCCTCGACAGGATCCCGCGCACCGCCTTTTCGAAGGCATCGCTCTTCTGCCCCATCACCTTGAGCGGAAAGGAACAGGGAAATTCCATACACGTGATCGTGTCATGCATAATGTTGCATTGTACCATACATCAGACGCCGCGCCAATAAGGACCGTTCCGCTGCCGGGGCAAAAAAAAGCGCAGGCATGCAAGCCTGCGCTCTCGATGAAAGCCTTCCCTCGCTACTTCTTGAAGATCTCCTTGAAGAACTTCTGCATATCCTCCCAGGATCCCTTATCCGCAGCAGCATTGTATGCAATGGGCATATTGAACTTCTTGGCAAGCTCGGTGGCGTCCGGGTTCGTGAAGCTGTGGACCGCGCCGGGATAGTTCGTGAACATGAAGTTCACCTTCCCATCGGCCATCTCCATCTTGAGCCCCTCGATGGCCTCGGCCGGGATGAACTTGTCATCGGCGCCGTTGTAGACCCGCACCGCTGCCCTGATCGGCGTCGGCTGGTCCGGCTTCACGACAGCCAGGCTGCCGTGGAAGCTGGCCACGCCCTTGAGGTCCACGCCCTGGCGTGCCATGTTCAGCACCACCCCGCCACCGAAACAGTACCCGACGGCCGCGATCCTGGCGGGGTCCACGGTCGGCTGCTTCTTCAGAAAGTCCATAGCCGCGAAGAAGCGTTCCTTCGCCACCGGAAAGTTCTTCATCACCTCGGACGAGAATTTGCCCGCGTCTCCGGGATGCTCTGCCATTTTCCCTTCGCCATACATGTCGAGCGCAAGGGCCGTATAACCCAGCTCGGCCAGCATGCGCGCCCGCTTTCGGACATATTCATTCTGTCCCCACCACTCATGGACCACCAGGACGCCCGGCCGCGTTCCTTTCACATTCGCGTCATAGGCGATATATCCCTTCAGGGTGACGCCGCCCGCGGTGTATTCCACGGGTTTGCCCTCGATCTTGGGGGCCGCTGCTGCGAGGCCGGCACCAACCATGACCAGAGCTATCACCATCAATATTGTCAGTACCTGTTTCATGGCTACCTCCCTTAAAGCAGAAAATAGTGTCGCCACGGCGCAACTAGCGATGCCACACGGTATCGTGTCTTATCGTTCGGGGTGGGTGCTTCGTGACGACCTGTTCTAAGTGTAGCAGAAAAAAGGCGGGGTGGGGCCTACCGGTGCCGGTCCTTCATAACCCGTTCCACTTCGCGCTTCGATTCCTTTTCCTTGATCGTGTCGCGCTTGTCAAAGGATTTTTTGCCCTTGGCCAGGCCGATGAGCACCTTGGCCTTGCCCCGGACGAAGTAGAGCTTGAGCGGGATGAGCGTGAAGCCCTTCTGGGACATTTTCCAGAGAAGCTTGACGATCTCCGCTTTGTGAAGCAGGAGTTTGCGTGTCCGGAGCGGCTCGTGGTTCGCAATGTTGCCGTGGGTATAGGGGCTGATGTTCGCATTGAACAGGAACGCCTCGTTGTTCCTGATCAGGACGTAGCTGTCCGTCAAGTTCGCGAGGCCGAGGCGAAGGGACTTCACCTCCGTGCCCCGGAGCGCTATCCCCGCTTCAACGGTCTCTTCAATGAAGTAGTCGTGGCGCGCCTTGCGGTTCGTAGCTACCGTTGTATCTTCTTTTTTCTGGGTCATAATGTATGCTATGAGAAAAGCTCGTCAAGCGTATAAAGACGGGCTTTCTTTGCCCGCAAGTCCCGAAGACCGCGTCGAATATCACGCATAAGCGACCCGTCGGAGGATACGAGAGCTGTCTCTCGGAGACTTTCGTAAGCCGCATAACTCATCAGCACCGCAGCGGGAGTGCCACGCTTCGTTATTACAACGGTCTTACCGTTGCCCTGCACAACACCGACAAGCCTGTGTAATTCCTTTTTTGCCGCCGACACGGTTACGGGCATCATGCTTTCCTTTTCTCTATTATTCTCTATGCTTCGGCAATAGCAAGTCGAAATTGAGATTTCAAACTATTGCCCTTACTATACGGGATGACCCTTTCATGCTGCAACCGACCAACCACGATACCAGGAGCAATGCCGATCTTCTTTGCAAGGCTGCTTATGGATGCGTTGTCATATTTGTTGCCGGCCAGAAAGGCTTTGTATTCGCTGGAAGGAATGAGAAGGTCCTGAGCATAGCGGTCCGCTTCCTGCTCCGCCTTGCTCTCCTGCTTGCCCTTTTCCTCGATGAACACCTCTCTCTTCCCGTGATAGAGAATATGTCCCGCTTCGTGGAAGAAGGTGAACCAGAGATGATCGTCGCTCTTTCCCCGGAGACTGAGTTGGATCAGTGCCTTGTTCGGATTCAGCCACCGTGTTACGCCGTATACGCGCGTGCCGGGAAGTTCGGGCACGAACGTTACCGCGACCCCAGTCTCGGCGCAGAGCTTTACCATCTGCGTTGCGAAGGAGTCGGGCGGCTTGGTCGTTAGAGTTCTGATCTTACTGAGGGCATCTTCAAATGCCGCCGCGTCGTGCGGCTTGCACTGGATTGCGGCCGCGTCGACCTCACCTTTTCGCAGCCACGCAGCGGTTGCATAGGGGCTGCTCTTGAAGGCCTCTGATTTCCGGTAGGCGGCCTGTGGTGTCTTCCACAGGGCGTCCCATTCCTCGATCCCGGCAACACCGAAGAAATTCAGGAGGGCTTGCATCTGCTTAAGCAGTTCTTCCTGCCGGGGGACCCAGCCGAGCTTCACGAGCTGTTTGACCGGGAAGTTCTTGAGCCACGCCACTTTCGCCTGGAGGTGCTCCTCCTCCTTCATCCGGGCGCGCGCCTCCTGGTAGTTTCGCTCCAGGTTATTCCAAAACGACGCGGGAACACTGAGGACCCGCTCGAACTGGAGCGCTGTCTCCGCGGTAATGGACGCCTTGCCTGTAATGATCTCGCTGATGGTCTTGTACGGCCTTCCGGTGCGTTCCGCCAGTTCCGCCTGGCTCATGCCGTACGCCTCGATGGTCTCGCGCAGGGTGTCCCCCGGAAACACGGCGTAGTTCGGCCTGTATGCGCTTTGTACTTTCTTACTCATGGGTATTGGTCACTCCAAGGATCTTGATCTTCGTTATTCTTTGCCAGTCCAGGCCCCCATCCTTCTTGCAAGGCGGGTCGTCGTAGTCGGGGGCGATCAGCAGGCGGTAGGGATGCTTCACGTCGAGCGATATCTGGCCGGCCCGGCTTCCTTTCAGTTCATGGGCCCGGACCTGGGGTAATGATCGCAGGACCTCGAGGTTATCAGCGGCCTCAAGTTCCGCGAGCCTGCGGGCGATGAGCTTCGCCTGCTCCGGCCCCCATCGGCGCGTGAGGGCCTTCTGATCATTACATTCCTTCTCGAATTTTCCGGTGTGAAAGGATAGTAGCATGGCCGCGAACCGCTGTCAATATAAATAACCCCTGGGGTTAATGAATTATTGCTTATTTATCTATGGTACTTGGACGTGCTGAGGAGCGATTCGAGGATACTATATACCAACGGGGAATGTAAAGCCGAAACGGCTGTCGGAAAATAAGTTAACGGGGTCTTACTACATCAGATTCACGGGATCCACGTCCACGATCACCTGGACCTTCCGCCCGTACTTCTCCTCCACCGCCTTGCGGGCCTCCAGGGCCAGCATGCGCAGCGTTTCCCGTTTCGGCGACAGCAGGAGCATCTGGAACCGGTGTTTGCCCCGCACTTTTGCTATGGGCGAGGGCGCCGGTCCGAGCAGCGCCGCCTCTTTTCCTTTGAGGAGGTGGCGGATGCGGTCCCGTGCCGTCACGGCCGCCGCGGCCGCGATCTTCTCCTGGCTGCTCTTCACCTCTATCTTGATGATCCTCCGGACGGGCGGATACCCGAGCTCGCTCCGGTAGACGATCTCCTCCCGGTAGAATCCCTCGTAGTCGTGGGTCATGCTGTGCCTGAGGGCATAATGTCCGGGGTTCATCGTCTGGATGATCACTTCGCCCGCGATCGCGCCGCGCCCTGCCCTGCCCGCGGCCTGGGTGATGAGCTGGAAGGTCTTCTCGGCGGACCGGAAGTCCGGGAGATTCAGCCCCACGTCGGCATCCACCGCGCCCACCAGCGTCACGGCGGGAAAATCATGGCCCTTGGCGATCATCTGCGTACCCAGAAGGATGTCGATCTCCCCCCGGTCCACCCGTCCGAGCAGGCGGTCATGGGAGTCCCTGCCGCGCGTATTGTCGCTGTCCATGCGGGCGACGGCTGCGCCGGGGAAGAGCGCCGAGATCTCTTCTTCGACCTTCTGCGTCCCCGTGCCGAGGGGCTTCAGGTTGATGCCGCCGCACACCGGGCACGTTGCAGGCGGCGGCATATGGAAATCGCAGTAGTGGCATTTGAGCCTGCGCTCGCTCTTGTGGAACGTGAGGGACACGCTGCAGCTCGGGCACTGGATGACCTTGCCGCAGTCGCCGCAGATCAGGACCGACGAGAATCCCCGGCGGTTCAGAAGGAGCAGGGTCTGTTCCTTCTTGTCCAGCCGCTGCTGCACGGCGGAAATGAGGTCAGGAGAATAGACCGACACTCTGGGCAGACCCTTGACATCGATGATCTCCACCTCCGGCATCGGTCGGTGGTCGACGCGGTTCGTAATGGGAAGATACCGGTACTTGCCGGCCCTGGCGTTGTAGAAACTTTCCAGGGACGGTGTGGCGGAGCCGAGGACGCAAACGGCGTCCTGGAACTTCGCGCGCATCACCGCGACGTCGCGGGCATGGTAGCGCAGGCCTTCGTCCTGTTTATAGGAATTCTCGTGCTCCTCGTCCACGACCACGAGCCCCAGGCTCGGGAACGGCGCGAACACGGCGGACCGGGCGCCGATCGCCACGTCCACGAGGCCCGCGCTGATGCGGCGGTACTCGTCGGCCCGCTCCCGGTCGGTCAGGCCGCTATGCAGAACGGCCACACGGTTGCCGAAGCGCTTCCGGAACCGTCCGAGGAGCTGCGGCGTGAGCGCGATCTCGGGGACCAGCACAATGGCGCCTTTGCCGCTTCCGGCGAGGCGTGCGATGCAATGAAGATATACCTCGGTCTTGCCGCTCCCCGTCACCCCGTGGAGCAGAAAAACATCGAACGCTCCCGCGGCGGCCGATGCCCCGATCGTGCGCACGGCCTCTTCCTGCTCGGGCATGAGCGTCGGCGGCCGGTCGGCGATGAATTCCCCGGACCCCGCTGCTTCTTCAGCGGCCTTCTCGACGATCTCCGCCATGCCTTTGTCGCACAGGGCCTTGATGGTCGCGGGAGAAAAACCTTCCAGCTCTTCCCAGGGAATCAGCTGGCGGCCGCACAGGAGCAGGAGCAGCTCCGCCTGCTTCGGCCCCTTGATCGCTTTTACATCGTGATCGCCGGACAAAAGAGCGAGGCTTTTTTTCTTTTTTACCTTCGCGGTGCCGAGTGCTGCGGGCACCATGGTCTCGATGCACAGGCCAAGGGGATGAAGGTAGTAGTCCGCCATCCAGCGGGCGAGCTTGATGAGGTCCGTCGAAAGCGGGTCTCCCAGGACCTCGATGATGATCTTTAGACCTTCCTGGTCGGACCTGGAGGGAAAACCGACGACCGTTCCGGTCACCCGCCTGCTGCCGAAAGGGACGAGTACGCGCGAACCGACAGCGAGCGAGCTTTTCAGCTCCTCGGGGGCGAGATAATGGAATGTTTTGGGGACGGAAACGGGAACTGCTATGTCGACGATGAAGGAAGGCATGGGAAGACTTTCAGACATCAGACGGTCAGAGTGCAGACTGGGTCAAGATCCTCCATCTGTTGTCTGTTGTCTGTAATCTGTGGTCTGTAGTCTGTCATCTGGGGTCTTACTTCTGACTCTTGGCTTCCGGCTTCTGAGGGACCTTCACTTCCTTCTCATTCAGGATGTCCTTGAGCTCGCTCATGAATTCGTTGATGTCCTTGAAGGAACGGTAGACCGACGCGAACCGGACATAGGCGACCTCGTCGAGGTTGTGAAGGCGGTTCATCACTTCTTCGCCGATGGCCTTGCTCGGGATCTCCTTGTAGCCCTTTTCCTGCAGGGACTTCTCGATGTCGTCCACGGACTTTTCGAGGACCTCAACGCTGATAGGGCGCTTCTCGCAGGCCTTGGTGAGCCCGTGCAGGATCTTCAGGCGATCATAGGGTTCGCGGCGTCCATCCTTCTTGATGACCGACGGCAGGATCTCCTCGACGCGTTCGTAGGTGGTGAAGCGGCCCTCGCACTTGAGGCACTCCCTCCGACGGCGGATGGTCTCGCCTTCCTTCCCCATCCGGGAATCCACCACCTTGTTGTCAACACTGGAGCAGTAGGGGCAGCGCATGAGAACTTGACCTCTTTGCAAATTGCAAATATCAAATTGTAAATCGCAAAACAGCAAGGCTACATTCCGTCCTTACCATTTTGCAATTTCCAATTTACAATTTGCATTTTACAATCTCTTTCAGCTTTTCTTGTACTGCACGACCTCGAGTCCCGATTCCTTGATCATCTCCGCCGCCAGCTGGTCGGGATACCCGTCATCGAAGATAAGTTTTTTGATGCCCGCGTTGATGATCATCTTGGCGCAGATGCCGCAGGGCTGGTTCGTACAGTAGAGGGTCGCGCCGTCGATGTTCGTGCCGTGCTTCGCCGCCTGAATGATGGCGTTCTGCTCGGCGTGGAGGCCCCGGCAGATCTCGTGGCGTTCGCCCGAGGGGATGCCCATTTGTTCACGAAGGCACCCGCGCGTGAGGCAGTGCTCGATGCCCGACGGCGAGCCGTTGTATCCGGTCGCCAGGATGTTCTTGTCCTTAACGAGCACCGCGCCCACCTGCCGGCGCAGGCAGGTCGCGCGCTTCTTCACCAGGTGCGCGATCTCCATGAAGTACTCGTCCCAGGCCGGTCTTGTCATAACCATAGAATTGGAAATATCAAATTGCAGATTGGAAAATGTAAATTTTAAATAACCTGTAAAACTCCACACCTTTACAATTTACTGTTTACAATTTGCACTTTACAATGAATTCAGATACTACACCGCCGCCTTGTCCATGGCGAACATGGGATACTTGGCGCAGAACTGCTTCGTGCGCTCCTTGAGGGCCGCGAGCTTCCCGGCATCGCTGATGTTCGCAAGCGTCTCGCAGACCAGGTCGCCGATGACCTTCATTTCGGGCTCACGCATGCCGCGCGTCGTTACCAGCGGCGTACCGAGCCGGATGCCGCTCGTGGTCACCGGCGGCTTCTGGTCCCAGGGAATGCTGTTCTTGTTCACCGTGATGCCGGCTGCGTCGAGGGCTGTCTCGGCGTCACGCCCCGTGATGTTCTTGGACGTCAGGTCCACGAGCATCAGGTGGTTGTCCGTGCCGCCGGAGACGATGCGGAAGCCGTCCTCGGTAAGCCGCTTCGCAAGCGCCTTCGCGTTCTTGATGACCTGGCGCTGGTACTCCTTGAACTCCGGCATGAGCGCTTCCTTGAAGGAGACCGCCTTTGCGGCGATAACGTGCACGAGCGGGCCGCCCTGGATGCCCGGGAAGATGACCTTGTCCACAGCCTTGGCGAACTTCTCGCGGCACATGATCATGCCGCCGCGCGGTCCCCGCAGCGTCTTATGGGTCGTCGTGGTGACGAAGTCGGCATAGGGCACCGGGCTGGGATGTTCGCCCGCGGCCACGAGGCCGGAGATGTGGGCGATGTCGGCCATGAGATACGCGCCGACCTTGTCGGCGATCTTGCGGAACCGGGCGAAGTCGAGGATCCGCGAATAGGCGCTGTAGCCGGCCACGATCATCTTGGGCTTATGCTCCACCGCGAGCCGTTCCAGCTCGTCGTAGTCGAGCAGCTCGGTCTTCTTGTCCACATGATAGGAGAAGGATTTGTAGAGCTGGCCCGAGAAGCTCACCGACGCGCCGTGCGTCAGGTGGCCGCCATGGGGCAGCGCCATGCCGAGGATGGTGTCCCCTGGCTGGAGCACGCTGAAATAGACCGCCATGTTCGCCGAGGAGCCGGAGTGGGGCTGCACGTTCACATGCTCGCAGCCGAAGAGCTGCTTCGCCCGTTCGATGGCCAGCGACTCCACGATATCGGCGTACTCGCAGCCGCCGTAGTAGCGACGGTTGGGGTAGCCTTCGGCGTATTTGTTTGTGAACACCGAACCCTGCGCCTCCAGGACCGCCTTGCTCACGCAGTTCTCCGAAGCGATCAGCAGGATCTTCTCAAGCTCGCGCTTTTCCTCGTTCTGGATGGCGTTGTAAACTTCGATGTCCGTATCTCTCAGTTCCGACATGATCTGTTCCTTTGCACCCGAAGAAACCTGCAACCACAGATGAACACGGGTGCGGCGCCGCCGCACACACTGAGAGAACCTCTCGTCAATGATTTTCGCCGTGTGGCGAAGCCCCGTGTGAGCGAAGCTCCCGTGGTTTCAACAGCTCTTTTTCGGTTTATGATATTCTATTTCCCTGGCCGGAGTTCTTCGATCTTCTGCAACCTACGCGCGTGCCGGCTTCCTTCGAACTCGGTCTCGAGCCAGACCTTGACGATGTCCAGGGCAACACCCCTGCCGATGACCCGCTCGCCCATCACCAGGACATTGGCGTCATTGTGCAGGCGGCTCATCCGCGCCGTAAAGTTGTCATGGCAGAGCGCGGCGCGTACTTTTGGGTACCGGTTGGCCACAATGGACATGCCGATCCCCGTCCCGCAGATGAGGATTCCCCGGTCCACCGTGCCGTTCGATACGGCTTCGGACACCTTCCTGCCGTAGTCCGGGTAGTCCACGGATTCGGGACCGGACGTGCCGTAGTCAGCGACCTCGATGTTCCCGATCTTGCTGAGGAAATCAACGATCTCTTTCTTCAATATATAGCCGCCGTGGTCCGCGCCAATGGCCAGTTTCATGTCGCCAAACGTCCTTTCCCCTGCATGTAGAAGGAGATGATATTAACATTCAAGATGTTGGGGTGTCAAGGGAAATACCGGAAGGAAGCGGATCCCTGCACTCCTGTAAGCGAGTGCAGGGCTATGAACCTCACGGTTGTATCTGATTCAGGTCAATCGAAGTTGATGTTGTTCCCCCAGAACTGATTACCACAGAGGTCTCGCCGCTCAAAGGGCTGATATCGCCGGTATCGAGTTTTGTATTCGTATTGACATCAAGATATGCAGTAACGCACGCTGTCCCTGCTGGTATGCTCGTGATCGTCGTAATAGATATCGGCACCCCCGCGCTCAGCGTCTGTGCGGGGAGCGCTGCCAAGGGTCGCTCCCCCGCCACCGCAGGTCTTTACCGTGACTCGGAGATCGCCCGACTTTCCTGTTCCATCGCCGCTGTTATTTATCGTAACAGCAACTGAACCCGATCCGGTGTTCGTGGCAGGAGGCGTACTGCCACCCCCACCGCCGCAGGCAGCAATGAAAGCTGCGCAAACCATCAGGCCGATCAAAGACATTCCTTTATCAATATTTCTCATGTTCTCCTCCTCAAAGTAACGAGAATTACGGACAAACGGCCTAACGAACAATACTTGGGAGCTCCTGAAACAGCTTGTATAATTGTGATCAGCGACTATCGCACGTTTAAGCGGATAGCATCGATTGGACCGATAAGACAGGTCCATAATTATGCAATGCTCACATGCAGCCGTTTGCCAAGTGCTCCGGCAACGCGCTCCAGTGTTGACAGTTTTATGTCTTCGGCATGGTTCTCAATCCGTGATATTGCGGTCTTTTTCGTCTTCAGCCGCCGCGCCAGTTCTTCCTGGGTCAGGCCCGCGGCTTGGCGCGCCTCCCGGAGGAGAACACCGACCTTGAACTGTTCGTATCTATCATCGTAACCTTTGGCAAAGTTCTTATCGTTCTTTTTCCGCGCAGCAATGTATTTCTTAAGGTCGCTCATCATCTCATCGACTCTCTACCGGCGTTCGCAATTCCGCAGCGATCGTATCCGGTCCCAGGTCCTGGCCATCGGGCCATCCTACCCCGCTGAAAAACAAACGCACTTGCTTGAAGTATGCCTCGTCTTCCAGCCGTTTAAAGAAGTCACTTCGAATATACGGTGAAACATCAAATACGCCGGTTGCCCCGTCGGAGAAGGTCACTGACAGCATCTTCTCTTCGAGCGGCTTAACGCCTATCACTTTTTTCATGGTCTTACTCCAATGGTTTGATCGGCATCGGATTTTGCCCATTGACCGCCAGTTTCCAATCAGTCATAAGGTCGTCGCGATGGATCTCGATCCAGGCCTGAACCAGACGCAGCTTATTCCGCGGAATACTGCCCTCCAGAACTTCTCCATCTTCTATAGACAGGACCGCCTCTTCGTCACCATATGCTGCATGTATATGAGGAAGCCTGTGCTTCTTGTTGTCATAGAAGTACATGAAAATGATAATGCCATAAAACATCGAAATGGTAGGCATGGCAACTCCTTACCGTATGCTGGAAGTACTATAATGGCGAAATATTTATTTGTCAACATCATCCACGTTTTGGTAAATACAGGACGGATGTCGGCTCAATGCAACTCATACCCGATAATGGAAAGT
Organism: Nitrospiria bacterium; assembly: GCA_919902495.1. Classification (GTDB taxonomy): domain Bacteria; phylum Nitrospirota; class UBA9217; order UBA9217; family UBA9217; genus JAAXXJ01. The sequence goes on along the minus strand of CAKKRC010000012.1, from coordinate 45,776 downwards.
ACCGCGATGGCAGCGGTCTCGGTGCGCAGGATGTTCGGACCGAGGCTCACGAGATGGAAGCCCTTCTCTTTGGCAGCGTCGGCTTCGGCCTGCGAGAACCCGCCTTCGGGTCCGATAAGGACAACGACGTGCTTCAGATCTTTCTGCCCCCGGAGGACGTTCTTGACCGGCTCGGTCCCCTCCTCCCAGGGAAGAAGAAGCAATGTCTGGGGGCCGGGGGCAAGGGTACGGATGAATGTGCTGAACGAACGGATGGTTTTTACCTGCGGGATGTCCGGCCGGTCGCACTGCATGGCCGCCTCCCGGGCGATCTTCTGCCACCGGGCAACGCGTTTCTCCTCGTCCTTGACCTTCAGGATGGTCCGCTCGGTGACAATGGGCGCGAGGGACGAGACGCCCAGCTCCGTGGCCTTCTGCACGATCCAGTCCATCTTGTCTGACTTGGGCAGGCCCTGGCCCAGGATGATCATGGGAGAGAGCGGCTTGCGTTCTCTCCGGTCCACGATCTCGGTGTCGATCTCGGTCTTCTCGATCGCCGTTATCCTGACCGTGTACTCCTTCCCCTGCCCGTCGAGGAGCGTCAGCAGGTCGCCGGGCTGCTTCCGCAGGACCGCGCCGATGTGCCGTACATCATCATCGACAACGGTAATATAGGGGTCGCGGACCTGGTCGGGTGTTATGAAGAAACGAGGGGGTTTGGACATGAGGGTCACATTCAGAGTTTACGTTTTCGGCGCTCCCGGCTTCGGCCTGCTTCGGCCCGGCCTTCTCCTCCGCCGCTTCCGGCCCTCCGGCCCTTTGGCCTGCAACGGGGCAGCCTTGCGCTCCTGCGCCGGAACCGCCTCGCCGGGCTGCAGCGGATGGGCCTTGAAGAATTCCTTCCACCATGCGCGAAGCTCAAGCCGTTCGCCGGTGAGCTCGCTCGTGAACCGCAGGTACTCGAAGGCGTCCGCAAAACCCGGCCGCCGCAGGAAATACAGGGGGGCCTTCCCCTGCGTCTTCTCGAACCGCCCCTGGTTCCAGAGGATCTCCCTGATGGCAAGGGCTACCTTGCGCGGCACCTGCACGCGGGGAACGATCTCGGCGAGGAACTCCACCACGGCCGCATCCAGCGCATCGAGCGGCGCCATGCCTCCCGACCGCAGACCCGCCGCCTTCATTTCGACATACGGGCCGAACATGAGGCAGAAGAGGATATGGGGTTGGACCTTCCGTCCAGCCTGTACACAGGTGTCCACCCACTCCAGGGCCTTGCCCACCCAGGTATGGGGGAACCCTTCCTCCTCCGTGTCGATCCACGCGTTGATGTGCGGGAACAGGACGCCGAACATGCCGGTGTGACGGAGCATCTGGAACGTTTTTTCGCCCTCACCCAGGAGGAAGAGCTTCTGCACTTCTTCGTACATGCGGGCGGGCGAGGCCAGGGCGATCTTGTCCTTGTGATCGAGCAGGGCCTCGTACGTCCTTGCCTCGATCTCAAAACCCAGCACCGCGGCGAACCGCACGGCGCGGACCATGCGCACCGGGTCCTCGGTGAACCGGACCACGGGGTCGCCGATGATGCGAATGAGCCCTTTCTGGAGGTCGTCCATCCCGCCCACGTAGTCGATGACGGCATAATCGACGATGCCGTAGAACAGGGCGTTCACCGTGAAGTCGCGCCGGATCGCGTCCTGCTCGGGGGTGCCGAAAACATTGTCCCTGAGTATCATGCCGTCGCCGGACTTGAGCATGCGCGGCGGACGCGGCCGCTCGGAAGGAACGGGGCCGTGGACCTCAGCGGAGTTCGTGGATCCGGGAAGAACGGTATCCGGCACAGCGGTCTCCGTTCGAGCGATGGCCTGCATTGACGCCGATGCTCCCGCGTCAACGTTGACCGCCGTCTCGACAGCAGACTCCTCATCGGTGATGTTCGAACGGAAGGTGGCCACCTCGATGATCTCGTCATGGAAGTGGATATGGGCGAGCCGGAACCTCCTGCCGATGAGCCGGCAGTTCCGGAAGATCTTCTTGATCTCGTTCGGCTTGGCGTCGGTGGCAATGTCGAAGTCCTTGGGCTCCCGGCCAAGGAGAAGGTCGCGAACCCCGCCGCCGACCAGGTACGCAAGATGGCCCGACTCCTTGAGGCGGTACAGTACCCGGATTGCGTTCTGGCTGATCCACTTGCGGGAGATAGGATGGTCTGATCGGGGGATGATGACGGGCTGATCGCTCACAGGGGCATATTAGCACAGACCGGATGCGAAGGTAAAGGGGGGAAACGCGGCCGGCCGGACAAAAAGGTGTATATTCCTCTCCACAAAATTGCAGAAACCTGATATAATTCCCGCCATGGCTGAAGAATCCTGCACTGACCAGACGCCGATCCCCCTGTCAGGGGACATCAAGCAGATGACCATCCCCTGGTTGTTCCAGAGCATCCGCGCCCGGTCCATGACAGGCACGGCGGTCTTTGACTACATCCAGGACCAGACCGCGGAAAAGGTCGCAAAAAAGATCTACTTCAAGAACGGCGACATCACCTTCGCGGCGTCGAGCCTGCAGGAGGACTGGCTTGGCAGGTCCCTGGTCCGTGCCGGCAAGCTCACCGAACAACAGTGCGCGGCATCGGAAGAGCTTGTTTCCAAGACCAGAAAGAAGCAGGGCGCCATCCTCGTGGAGCTCGGGTTCATGACGCCCCAGGCGCTCGTGGAAGGAGTGAAGCTCCAGGTGATGCAGATCATCCTGAGCCTCTTCCGCGTTCGCATGGGGACCTACCGCTTCGACGAGGGCCCGCTGCCCATGGCGGACATCATTCCGCTCCAGATGAGCACGGGAAACGTGATCCTCGAAGGTGTCACCAGCCTTGAGTGGCAGGCGATCCGGAAGTCCCTCCCCGCCCCCACGACCATCGTCCGTCCAGCCACCGACCCGTCGTGCCTCTTCCAGGATGCCCACTTGACCGACGAACAGAGAACGGTCTTCTCCTTCATCGACGGCAAACGGAGCATCGAAGAGATCTGCGGCCTGTCCGGCGTCGGCGACTTCAACGCCATGAAGGCCATGTTCCTGCTGCTCTCCCTTCGGATGGCGGAGATCGGGAAGATCAAGACCGACGCAGAAATGGAATTCGCGCGCGAGGCCGTACGCGAGGCCGTACGCCCCGCCCGGGAAAAGAAAGAGGAAAAGAAGCCCGAACGACCCGCGGAACCGGAGGTCATCGCCACGCGGGAGACGATCCAGAAGGCATACGACGCCCTGGCGGCCCAGGACCACTACCAGGTCCTCGGCGTCACGGTAACGTCGACCGCCCAGCAGCTCAAACACGCCTACTTCCGACTTGCCAAGTCGTACCATCCCGACCGGCACTTCGACCCTACCATGGCGGACATGAAGAACAAGCTCGAGGCCCTGTTCGACCGGATCCACAAGGCCTATACGATCCTGAGCGACCAGGCAAGACGCGCAGAATATGACGCGGCGGTCTTGAAAAGGGCCGCGCAGTCCCAGAAGCGTCCAGCGGCGTCGGATGAGTTCGTCGAGCAGCGCGGCGAGGACTACCAGGAGCACTACAAGGAGAACACCGTGCGCGCCGCGGAACAGTTCAACAGCGGCATGCAGGAGTTCAAGACCGGGAACTATTGGGGCGCCGAGGAAAAGTTCGCCTGGGCCACCCGGCTGGACCCCATCAAGGCCCCCTATTTCTACTACCTGGGGCTCTGTTTGATGAACATTCCGCGCCGGAAGCACGAATCGGAGGAGAACCTGCAGAAGGCCATTGAGATCGATCCCACCAAGATCGAATACCACATCGAGCTGAGCAACCTGTACATCAAGAGCGGGCTCAAGACCAAGGCGATCGGCGTGCTCAACAACGCCCTGAACCACCATCCTGATTCTCCGCGGATCAATGAAGCCATCGCGGCGGCAGGTGAAGGCAAGCTCTCCGCTGTAGCCGCAGGCGAGACCAAGCAGCAATCGGGGGCGCGTCCAAAGGTCACCAAGGGGAACGCGGCGCAAGCGCTGGAAAAATTCAACGGCGGCATGAAGGAATTACGGGCGAACAATTTCGGCGCGGCGGTGAACGGGCTCGCCGATGCCGCCAAGCTGGATCCTACGAAGGCGCAGTACCAGTACTATCTCGGCATCTGTCTGCTCAATATTGCACGGCGGCGGGATGATGCGGAAGAACCCCTGCGGAAGGCCCTCGAGTTGGATGCCGCAAAGCTGGAACATCATCTCGAGCTCGGGAATTTCTATATCAAGAGCGGACACAAGACGAAAGGGCTCGGCATCCTCAACAACGCCCTGATGCGCTTCCCCGATGCGCCGAAACTAACGGACGCCATCAAAGCGGCAGGCGGCACCGTGGCGGGATCAACCACCGAAGAGAAGAAGAGCGGCATGTTCTCAAAGCTTTTCAAGAAGTAGCCGCATTGACGGCAGGGCCTATCCGGCAACGGCCTTCACGATCTCCGCGATCCGATTGTCAGCCTCGTGGACCTGTCCCGCCCGCAGCAAATACACGATGTCCGCATCGACCAGCGCCTGAAATACCTTCCGCCGGTCCTCCTCGTTCGGCACTTCCTGGAGGAGCTTCCTCCGCAGCAATGCCATCTTCTCGAGAAATACCCCGTATTCCGGCCCGTAGGTCCGCTCCAGCTCTTCCCGGATCCGCCGGGCCAGCGCCGGGCTGTCCCCGCAGGTCGAGATGGCGATCAGCAGGTCGCCCCGCTCCACCACCGAAGGAACGACGAACGTTCCTTCATCGGGAGCGGTCGCCACATTGACGAGAACACCGTTCTTCCGGCAGGCATGAGCAACGGCCATGTTCACCGCGCCATCATCGGTCGCGGCGACCGCGAGGAACATCCCGGTGAGATCATGCTGGTCGAAGTTCTTTTTTCGATAAGTGATCTTGCCCTTGTCGGCAAGCTCGTGGAGGGCGGGCGTGAGCGTGGGGCTCACCACGGAGAGGTCTGCGCCCGCATCAAAGAGGGAGATGGCCTTGCGCTCGGCGACCGGGCCGCCGCCAACGACCAGACAGGGGCGGTCGCGCAGATCGAGAAAGGCGGGATAGTACTTCATGGGGTTCGGAGCTTCGCGATGTGGGAGCTTACCTTTTTGGCCATGTCCGGGTGCCTGGCGGCGAGGAGCTCAAAGTTCTTGAGCGCCAGCGCTTTCTGGCTCTTTTTTTCCGCGGAGATCTTTTCCTTGCCCTTTTCCTTGATCTCCTCGTCGCTTACCTCTGATTCGGACAATTCCTGATAGGAGAGACCGGTATAATAGAGGGCGTCTTTCTCCACTGAACTTCCGGGATAATCCTTCAGAAGTCTCTCCAGCCTTCCAACCGCGGCCGGGTAGGACCCCTTCTTATGGTAGAACTTTCCCACGTACAGCTCGTACTCGGCGAGCCGTTCCTTGCAGATGGCGATGTATTTCTTCGCCTCCTCCTCGTAGGGGTTCCCCGGATACTTCACGAGCAGGTTCTGGAACTCCTTGAGCGCGGCGCGGGTGACCGCGGGATCGCGATCGATGGTCGTAAGCTCCTGGTAGCTGCACATTCCGATCTGGTACTGCGCATAGGAGGCATCCCGGTGCACGGGGTGAAAGTTGATAAAGGCCTGGTATTCCACCAGGGCCTCGCTGTACTTCTCCTCGCCGTAGTACGTGTCCGCGATCCTGAGCATGATGTCCGCGTCGTAGCTCCGGTCCGGCGCCTTCTCCTGGATCTCCTGGTACGCCTTGCGGGCGTCCTCGTACCTGAACTTCTGCATCTGCTCCTCGGCTTCCTTGAACTTCTCGACCGGGTCGAAGGGCGGTTCCTTGCCGCAACCGGCAACGAGCGCGAACAGTAATAGAAATATGGTCTTTTTCATAGGAGATGATCTCGTTATCCGCAGGTCCCGCAGACAGGGAAGAACGCTGGTTTGATCTGCGTTGATTGGCGAAATCTGCGGCAGGAGCTCTTGGGTTTTGAGAAATGGTGCCGAAGGGGGGACTCGAACCCCCACGGGATTGCTCCCACTGCGCCCTGAACGCAGCGCGTCTACCAGTTCCACCACTTCGGCACGGGGCTCATATTAAAAGGAACGGGCTAGATTGTCAAGCGTTGTTTTCCCTGCGGTTTTTTCCGGTCTGGACAACATACAGCGCAGTTTTTCCGCTCCTAGTTGCCGCCTTGACAATTAGAAGGGCGTCCTATAGAATTACTTAAGTTGAGTCTGCGCCTTACCGCAGTTGTTTATAATCCATCCCGACGAGGCCCCCCGCATGCCGACCTTCACTCAGAGGACCATTCTCCGCATTCTGGTCAGCGCGGCCATGCTCCTGCCGCCGTCGATAGCGTCGGCCGACTTCAAAAAGACCAAGATAGCCGTTCTCGACTTCCAGTTGCAAGGTGAGAGCTTTTCCTCGAAAGACATGGGCAAAATCGTGGCGGAGTGGCTAATCACCGGCCTGGTCGAGACCGGCAGGTTCGATGTGATCGAGCGGCGGCTTCTTGAGAAAATCCTCGAAGAGCAGAAGCTCGGCGTTACCGGCGCCATCGACCCGAACAGCGCGGCCCAACTCGGCAAGATCCTGGGCGTCAAGACCATCGTCTCCGGCACTCTCACAAGCTTAGAAGGAATTATTGAGATCAATGCCCGGCTGATCAATGTGGATACGGCATCTATCGTAGCGGCAGAAAAAGTACGGGCAGGCAGCGCCGGCCGTCTTAATGACCTCGTGTCGCAGATCACGGAAAAGATCGTTTTAGCCTTCCCTCTTGAAGGATACGTGGTCCAGCGGGTTGGAAAGCGTGTGACCCTTGACCTGGGTAGGCAGGTGGGCGTCAGGCCCGGCATGCGGTTTATCGCCTTCAAGGAAGGACGGGTAATCAAACACCCAAAGACAGGAGAGGTTCTCGATGTAGAAACGATCGAGGTCGGCGAGATCGAGATCACCGAGGCGCGAGAGAAGACGGCTACGGGCGATGTAAGCAAGGAGTCCGTGCAAGAGGCCGTGTCCTATGGCACCATGGTTCGCAGCGCGATCAAAGGACAGCTGGTCAACAGTGACGAGTGGGAGTCCCAGAGAACGCCTTCGCGATCCGACAGGGCGCCAGGAGGCCCGAAGAAGCCCGCTATCCCCATGCCAACATTTTAATCAGTCCATGGTAAGCTACAAAAAAAGCCACACACTGAATGCGCAGGTTCAGTGAACCTTATATCATGAAAGGGGAATACCATGAAGAAGCTGCTCGTTTTTTTTATCCTCAGCATGTTTGTGTTCATGTCAGGAATGGCGTTTGCGGAGGACACAAAGGTTTCAGTTGCCATCAAGGCATGGCAAAACAGTTGGGAAGAAACGGACGACATAACGGGCGAAACCTTCGATCTGGGCTCAGCGCTCATGGTAGGCCCGGCAGTGAATATAAAATTTAGCAACAACATGTATCTCGGATTATCCTATATGAAATCCATGTCAGATTACGAAGCCACCAATGCCTTCTTCACTGGTGACAAGATGACCATTGACAGAAGCGATGCTGACTTCGTCGCGGGCTACATGTTCAATCCATATTTCGGCGCTTTTGTCGGCTATAAGTCGATTAAAGGTGATGTCAACTACACCTATGCTCCTTTGGGATTCAATAATGAAAAACTGGGATCCCAAACAATTAGCGGGCCCGGCATCGGAATCCAGGGCAACTACCCGTTTAACGAAACAGTTGCATTGTATGGAAGCCTCGCCATAATGAATATGGACTGGGAGTTATCCTATACCGATGGCTCACCATCTGATACGGATGATGTGGCCGGTGCCGCACTTGAGATTGGTCTGGCCTTTGCGCTGAGCAATTACTTCTCGGCAAACATTGGATATAAAAGCCAGGCCTTCAGCGGGGACAATTATACGGATACATTTACAGGAGTTACATTCGGAGCAACCTACACGTTCTAGATAGTACAGCAACTATTGCCGAATCTTCGATCGAAAGACAGACCGTATGGCTGTCTTTCGTTTTTTTTCATCGTCAATTCCTTCCTTCACCCGTCTTGTTTCTTGCAAAATGGCACGTAAGCCCTTCAGCTATCCTTTATCTTGACAAACCGTACACACATCTTTAGAATGACCTAACTTTATCCGACGAGGTAACGATCGATGAAACATGCTCGATTCGCACTGCTCCTGTCCGCACTGACCGCAATCCTGCTCCTGGTCCTTGGCATGTGGTCACCGGCCCACGCCCAGTTCAAAAAAACCAAGATCGCCGTGCTTGACTTCCAGATGCAAGGCGAGCAGACCTCGGCGAAGGACATGGGCAAGATCGTGGCCGAGTGGCTCATCACCGGCCTCGTCGAGACCGGCCGCTTCGACGTGATCGAGCGTCGGCTGCTCGAGAAGCTCCTCGAAGAGCAGAAACTCGGCGTTACCGGCGCCATCGACCCGAACAGCGCGGCACAGCTCGGCAAGATCCTCGGCGTCAGGATCATCGTCTCCGGCACGGTAACAAGCCTCGAAGGCTACACGGAGATCAATGCCCGGCTCATCAACGTTGACTCGGCATCGATCATCGCGGCCGAGAAGGTGCGGGCCGGAAGCGCGGAAAAACTGCGCGACCTCGTCAACAAGATCACCGACAAGATCGTCCTTGCCTTCCCCATGGAGGGCTATATCGTCCAGCGGGTCGACAAGAAGGTTACGATCGACCTGGGCAAGCAGATCGGCGTCAGGCCGGGCATGAAGTTCATCGTCTTCAAGGAAGGAAAGATCATCAAGCATCCGAAGACGGGCGAAGTGCTCGACGTGGAGACGATAGAGACCGGACTGATCGAGATCAGGGACGTGAAGGATAAGACCGCGATCGGCATGATCGTCCAGGAAAGCACTCCGAACGCCGTCGCGTACGGGAGCATGGTCCGCAGCTCTACGAAGGACAGCCTGGACATGGATTCGACGGAGAACAAGTCGGTCCAGCAGGACTCGGGCGAGCGCCGCGGGCTCATCCCCATGCCCAGCTTCATGCGGCGCAAGACCGACTAAGGCAGCCGGATTCGCTCCTAACAATAGGAGCAGCAAAGGCCGCGCTGTGTGCGCGGCCTTTTTTTATTGCTAATCTGTCCCTCATTGTGTCATTGCGAGGAACAGCGTGACGAAGCAATCTCATGCCCCGCACCGAGATCGCCGAGCTCCTCTTAGACGCTCGCAATGACTGCTGAAGAGGATAGCAATCCTATCGATCCCCGTTCGCTCAGTAGTACCAGTTCCCGCGCAGCACAATGTCGGTCTTGTAGATGTTGAATGTCTGTTCCCGCTTCGCGTCCAGCGACAGGCTGGTGTTCGTCGTGAAGCGAAGGTTCTGCTGCAATCCCGCCGCGACGCTCCGATGCTCATCCCCCGCGCCGTAGAACAGCCCCTGCGCCCAGAGGTTCACCTTCCAGTCCGTCGTCAGGTTCGTCATGAGACCGGCGGTGCCGCCGAAGCCGAGGGCATAGTCCTTCTCCAGGCGGCTGCTCGCATTGAGGTCGGCCTCGGCCAGGAGGTATGCCCTGCCCGTAGTCCCGACGCTCCCGCTCATCCCGCCGCCGGCGTTCAAGCGGGGCACGGGATGTTCCTTGCCGTCGCGAAGCAGCATCTCTTCCGCGCCGGCGTTCACCTTCCAGGAAATGGGCTTGAAAATGCCGTTCCACGGTGACAGGGAAACGATGTCGATCACATGCCACCGGTGCAGCCGCAGTTTATCCTCGTCAAAGTAATACCGGAATGACATATCCATGAAGTTGATCTGCGCGCCCCGGACATATCCCTCGTCAAGGTCCGTGATGTCGTGGTACGCCGGCCGCCACTCAAGCTCCGTGAACCACGATCCCGTCCGGTAGCCCCCTCCCCCGCGGAACCTGCTGGACAGATGCCCCTGGTCAGGCTGCGTCGGTGTCGCGATCGGATACGGGTCTGTCGGAGGTATGCCAAGGATGCTGCGGGCGGAGAGAACGTCCAGGAACTGTCTTTGGAACTGGTCCCGCTCCAGCATGCGAAGAGCGCCGCGGTATTGGGAAAGCTCCGCGGCCAGGTCCAGGACGATCCGTTTCTTCTCTACAGGCAGGTCCTCCGTCAGCACGCTTTGCGGCGTCAGCTTCCGGTCCACGATCGCAAAGGCCTTTCCCTTGAGGCCATCGTCCATGTCCGAAGCGATCCTCAGGATCTTCGTCCCCTGCGACGGCCTGTACGTCACCTTGGTCACGACCCCGAACTTCTGCACGGCGCGGACCGTGTCCACCGGGATGACCCAGAAATGAAGCTTGCCGTAGAACTCATCGGTGAGCCGGAGCGATGGTCGTCCCGCCTCGATCAGAAAGAGAAGATTGAATGAGCAGTTCTGGTCGAAGAAGTAGTAGTTCGCATAGAACTCCTTCATCTCCCAGATATGCAGGAACACGCGGTAAGCCTCGTCGGGCGTCAGGTCCAGATGGTACTCCCAGATGTCCCGGTGCTCCAGGTCGCTGTACTCCCGCACCTTCTCGTAGTACGGCAGGTTGGAATAGCGGCCGTGATAGAATCCGAAGATGCCCTTGACCGCATAAAAAAGACCGAGGGTATCACCGGTAATGGCGGCATAATTGACCGCGTGGGAAAGAAGATCGCTCTCGTACTGCGTGTTGATCCGGAGCAAGGTATGGCCGAACATGGACGAAGGGCTGTTCAGGAGGGTGTTGGGAAAGACCAGCACCACGGATCGGGGGTTCACCGCGGCCAACGCCTTCTCGAACTTGATGCAGTCGGCCTTCGGCAGCTTCTGCTCGTCGATGGCCAATTCCTCGCGAAGCCAGGTGTACCGGGCGATGAAGCGGCAGCGCGGATGCTCCTCGTCCTCCTTCACGACATCCTGGAAGAATGCCGTGAGCGTCGCGTTCAGTTCTGCCCCGGGATCGCGGCTGCCGTCCGGCGCATTGAAAAAGCGCGGATCGTCCACCAGGCTCTTGATGCCGGAACCGGCGGGCTTGTAGTGGAGCAGCACCTCCCACGTCCGCGCACGCGCAAGCCCTTTTTCCCGGGCCAGCCGCTGCAGCTCTCCGAGGTACCCGTCCGACGGAGTCCCCGCGGCAGCGGCGGCCCCCGTCAGGAGGGAGGCGAAGAGGGAGAAGCAAATAAAAAGGCATGCAGAACGGAGCGTTCTGCATGCCTGGGTGTGACGCTGTGAAATTAACACCCGGGAACGGAATAGCATTATTTCGAAACGGTCGAGATGTTGTCCATCACGCTCGCCATCTGCACGCCGGGGGACGTGAAGATGCGGGCGAAACCGGACTGCAGCTGCCCGTAGAACTCGGAGCGCTTCTCCGCCGGGACCTGCAGAAGTTCGGCAAAGGCATCGAGCGTCTCGCCGCGGCCCTGGGCGATGTCGCGGGCCAGGTTGTCCATGTTGGCGACCATGAACTCGTTGATCTGCACGTTGCTTGCGAAGTTCTTGGGCTGCTGGCAATCCGACGTGCCGGTGGTGATGCCGAAGGTCTGGTTGCCGTACGTGCCGTTGGTCGTCGCCTGGAACGTCTGGAGCAGGACCGAGTTATCGGCGCTGCCCTTGAACAGCATGGTGCCGAGACCACAACCCGTATTCGTGTGAGCCTGTCCGGCTGCAAACGCGGATCCGGCCAACACGAGCGTTACTGCCACTACTGCTGCGACAACTGCGAGTTTCTTCATAGTGCCTCCTTCGAAAATTTAAAAAATAGAAACCGTGCAATAGATTAAAGCGTATTTTGCCGTCTTTGTCAAGGGTCAAGAACCTTTCGCGGGCGGTCCAACGGTTGGCTTCGACCGCAGCACGCGGGAGAGATAGTCCACGAAATTCTTTCTTAGAGATTCGTCGCCAAACGACTGGACATGTCCGGGCCGCGCCGTCAGCCAGATTTCCTTCGGCTGCCGCGCGGCCTCGCCGAGCATCCTGCCGTGATGGAGCGGCACGACCGGGTCGTCGAGTCCGTGCAGGATGAGGACCGGCATCGGCGAGACCTGCCCTATCCATTTCTCGGCGCTGTAGTCGTCGTTGACCGTCCAGGACAGGGGATACTGGAACGGCCAGGTGAGCCAGAAACTGCCCAGTTTCTCCCGGGCGATGCAGCGAAAGCTCGAGAAGGCGCTGTCGATGACCAGTGCCCGTATGCGGTCCTTGTGCCGGGAACGGGCGACGGTGTAGGTCGCGATCGAGCCGCCCAGGCTCTGACCAAGCACCACGACACGATCAGGGTCCGTTTCCGGCATGCTCATGAGTTTCTCGAGGGCCGCATCGGCGTCGCGGTGAACGCCTTCGAGCGTCGGCTCCCCGCCGGACCACCCGTATCCGCGGTAGTCAATAATAAAGAGGTTGTAGCCTTCCTTCACGAGCCACAAGACGCTGTTCACGTGCGTGCTCAGGTTCTGGGCGTTGCCGTGCAGGACGAGGATGCTGCCGAGGGCGTTCTCCGCAGGGAAGTACCAGCCGTGGATCGGGACCCCGTCAGACGAGGCGAACACGATATCGCGGTGGTTGAACAGCTTCACTGCGGGCCCTTCCTGCATGTTCCGGGAGGGATGAAAAAAGAGCGAGCTGCAGCCCGTGGTCGCAAGCAGGAGGCAAAAGAGAATAAATCGATAGAATATTCTCATAGCCGCACGAATGCCCCCTGGACGGATGAAATCTGATACCCGACATCCAAAGCAAAAGACCCGTTAATAGCACACCACATAAACAACTACTTCAACTCCAATAGTTCTTTATTTACTTCTGTTATAAAATTGCTCACCCACCTATTATAATTTGTGTGTATAGTTTCATTTCCGTCCTTATCCTTATCATAAAGCATGTTAGTACTATTTTTGTATTTAATGGATAACGTTTTTTCCGTATAGGTTATATCGACTACGACGGTATGTTTGCCACGAACAATATAGGTGGCCGTTGCATGTCCCGGTCTAGTATCGGATAGTTTCCATTGTTTAGCGACTGCCGCGATTGCCAGGGCTTTATTGACGTCATCTAGACTTAATGTTTTATCACTTCGGCTTGTAAATGAAACATCGTCATAATTAATAATAGGGACAGAGCGCCGCGAACATGCAAAGAAGGATACTATGAAAATAAATACGAGAGACCAAACTACTATTGATTTATGAGAAATCATGGAGCACCTCCGTCAAATTGAGATAGGATACAAATCCATTTTGGCTTATTACCGGTTCGTCCATTAAAGATTACGGCATTATTTTTACCCTCGATTTTCCGAGATCAAGGCAATCGTCCAGCGGTACATAATGAATTTACCGGAGCGCAGCCTCGATCTCCGGACTTTTCAGGAGCTTCTCGATCTTTTCCTTAAATGCGACCGGCACCGCCTCTTTCGCATGCTGGGGTGGGTTCATAAAGCTGCCTCCCAGATCATCCTTTCCATTTAAGCTCTTTTGGGCCAAGGTCGTTCCTTCCTTGTTCAGCACCTCGGCCTTTATATCATAGAGAAGGGCTGTGTTCATGTAGGTATCGCTTTTCCATTCTGAGAGGGTAAAGATGAGCAGCCGCTCTCCACCCGCACCCTTGAGCTTTCCAACCACTGCTTGACGTTGATCTGAATGAGGAACCAGGACCGGAACAACTTTAAATCCCTTCTTTCCAAGTGAATTGGCGATGGACAAAGTCATGTCCTCTGCTAGCTGCTTGCCGCTTTCTGTGTTTATATTGAACGGATTTCCAAAACCGCCGCGAGACAAACCGACAAAATCCGGCTCCTTCACGCCGGAAAGAACGTACTCACGCTGATCATGGGTCGCTACGGCGATCGTGATCGAGCCGGAGAAATTGATGTCTGCTAGTGTGTCGTGATATCGGTGCGTGTTCCCGATGGCACAGCCGCTAAGGACTGCCGCGCAATACGCGATCAGTAAAACAAGTTTTCTTTTCATTGCCCTTCTCCTTTAACGTTATTAGACGACCTATAAGCTGAATGCTGATTCAAAAACTACAATCCACGAATGCGCACACATCGCTGATCAAATAGTCTTTCTAAAAATAAGAGATGTATTTATTCCACCGAATGCAAAGTTATTGCTCATTGAATACTGCGTAGATATCTTTCGTGCTGATTCAATAATGAAATCTATTTTAGCACAATCGGGATCAACTTCAACCAGGTTTGCATTCGGTACAGCCCAGCCCTCGTTAATCATGTTAATCGTGATCATTGCCTCCAAAGCTCCGCTGGCTCCCAAAGTATGTCCGAAATGTCCTTTGACACCCGACACTGGCACTGCGCTGCTAAAAACTTCATTTGTCGCCATCGACTCTGCTATGTCGCCGTGCTTAGTACCGGTCCCGTGCAAATTAATGTAACCAATCTCTTTTTCTTTGAGTCCTGCATCCTGCAAAGACAATCTCATTACAGCTGCCATGGATACTGCATCTGGCTGTGTTATATGCATGCCATCCGAGTTGCATCCGTAACCAGCAATTTCTGCATATATCTTTGCTCCTCGGGTCCTCGCATGCTCATACTCTTCCAGAATTAATGTCGCCGCTCCCTCCCCGACGACTAAGCCGTCTCGACTTTTGTCAAAAGGGCTCGGAGTTAACTGCGGAGTTGTATTCTTAGTACTCGTCGCAAACAACACGTCAAAGATCATCGCCGTAAAGGCTGATAGCTCCTCAGCTCCGCCTGCCACCATGACCTTTTGCTTACCGTAACGAATCGACTCATACGCATAACCAATTGCCTGACTGCCTGAGGTACATGCACTGGACGTCGGAATTACCCTTCCGCGTATCTTAAAGAATATTCCAATATTAACCGCCGCAGTATGACTCATTGACTGAATATAGGTTGCCGCGGTTAAACCCTTCATTTTTCCTGTTTCCAAAATATACCCGATGATCCTTAACGAATCCATACTCCCAGCTGAAGATCCATAAGCAATCCCAGTATTGCCATTGGTCAGAACCGGATTATCGATCAAACCGGATTCTTGTATCGCAAGCTCAGAAGCCCTGACGGCCAAAAGCGATACGCGTCCCATAGACCGAGCGGCACGACGTGTATAGTGAGAAGGTAGTTGAAAATGATCCACAGGAGCACCCAGCCGGGTTTGCAAATCGACGAACTTATCCCATTCGGGCATTACTCGAGTCGCGGTCTTCTGCTTAAGAAGATTAGCCTTTAGAGTCGCCCAATCATCACCAAGAGCGGATACACATCCCATCCCCGTGATCACTACACGACGGCTCATATGATGCCCCCATTAACCCCTATCACCTGTCGTGTAATGTAAGACGCTTCTTCTGACATTAGGAAAGCAACGAGAGCAGCAACTTCCTCTGGTTTCCCCAGTCTTCCCATGGGAACGATCTTCAGCGCTTCTTCAATGGGCACGTCACGGGTCATCTCCGTATCAATGAGGCCTGGAGCTACGCAGTTAACTGTTATCTTGCGAGTAGCTAATTCTACCGCCAAGGCTTTTGCGGCACCGATGAGGCCCGCCTTTGCTGCAGAATAATTTACCTGGCCTCTATTCCCAGTTACACCAGACACGGAAGAAATGACCACTACTCGCCCGCCACTTCGCAATCGCACCAATGGAAGCATGAGTGGATGGAGAACATTATAAAATCCATCGAGACTGCTTGCAAGAACAAGATCCCAATCTTCGTCTGACAGGGCTACAAATGTATTATCTCGCGCCAATCCGGTACTTAAAACGACACCCCAATAAGCGCCTTTTTCCTCAACAACTCTTTCCAGCACATCCTTAGCACCCGCTCGATCCGTTACATCAAATGCCAGCGCGTCGTCAGCAGAGAGTTCCTGCGCTACTCTGCGCGAATCCTCTTTGGATCGTCCGTGAACTGTTACCTTGTAGCCGCTACCTACCAACTTGCGAGCTATTTCGCGACCGATACCTCTTGTAGAACCAGTGATTAATATGCGCTTATTGTTCATATGATTTTCCTGATGGCGCCATTGCGGCTTCGTAGTTATCGACATTTATAACTTTCACCACAGCTTCTGCAAACACAGTTCTGTCATCCCGTATCAGGCAGTTAAATGCGGCAAGACCCTGGGGATCAGAAAAGACCTTGCGTACTTCTATAAACAATGCATTTCCTGCGGTAAAGGACGGGCATTTGCTCATATATTCTCTTGTACCAATCAGAAAACCTTTTCTTGGGGGCATGCCTGCTTTATATGCCTGCAGACCAGCCCATGCAGAGATTGCTTGAGCCATCAATTCGATCCCTATCCATGCCGGCATCGACCCATCTTCATTAGCATACCAAGCTTTAGGATCAGGCAGCGCAGTTGCGATAAGTCCTTCCTCAACTTCGCCAACGACTCCGTTGATAAGCATCATCGGAGGTCTATGTGGTATGAGCATCTCGATAGGAGGATACACACTCATCGCGCTTCTCCGACAACCAGGGACGCATTGCTTCCTCCAAAAGCGAATGAATTGCTCATGGTATATTTTGGCCCTTGTAGTTTGCGGCCATGTTCAACAAGCGTTATAGTCGGCAAGTTGATATCGATTTTCCCATCCCATATGTGCGGAGGAAGAACACCTTCAGTATTATAGTCCGAAATCGTCAGCCAGCAAAAGGCGGCTTCGATTGCGCCTGCTGCCCCCAGGGTATGACCCGTTAAAGGCTTTGTTGAACTCGAGGGTATGTGGGGCGAGAGCACCCTGAAAATCACATTCGATTCCATTTCATCATTTTTTTTGGTAGCGGTCCCGTGGAGGTTGAGATAGCACAAGTCGTCTTTTGCAATGCCAGAGTCTGTCAATGCATCATTAATTGCCATAGTGGCGCCGACACCCTTCGGATCCGGTGCCGTAAAATGATATGCGTCACTCGCCTCTCCCGCCCCGAGAAGAGCTATTGGCGCCGGCTCTCGTGACATAATAAATACAGCAGCTCCCTCTCCAATGTTTAAACCTTTACGATTGATGCTCATGGGATTCATGAGCTCCGAGGATATCGATTCAAGGGCATTAAAGCCATTCACGGTTAATTGGCAAAGGCTGTCAACTCCACCGGTGATTACAGCGTCACAAAGACCTGCCAGCAGCATGTTACGCGCCGCTATCAGGGCCTTTGCACTGGACGAACACGCAGTTGATACAACGTATGAAGGGCCCGAAATGTCCAGGTACTTAGACAGGAATAGCGCGGGGGATCCGATTTCCCACATTCTATAATCAAAAGAATCCGGCAGCTTGCCATTTCTATCATATGTTGCTATTGCCTTTTCGCCCTCCCTGATCCCGGACGTGCTCGTTCCGAGGACCACACCGACCCTCTGAGCCCCATACTTTGAGATGATATTATCAATATCATCGCGTATCTCGTCAATTGCTGTGAGCAATAATTCATTGTTCCTTGAATTATGATATGGATATTCTTGGGGAACGATAGCTGTTTTTGCTGTTACGCAACCCACTAAGACAGTTCCACCAATGAGCAGATTTTCGTCTTTGCCCATACCTAATGTATCACCGGCCATCAGGCGTCTGGTCGTTTCGACCTTTCCTACCCCTAAGGCCGAAACGATGCCCAGGGCATTTAAATAAGCAGGCTGTCCCATCAATCCCTTTCCAGCGTAGTAATAATCACCTTATGGCCTTCGGAAGATGACATAACAAGACGATCATACGGAGGGGCCGTCCCCTCATATTCTATGGCAATGATTGTATTTCCTTTCTTGTTCATGAACACTCGCCGCCTGCTCGACTCCTGCACATCGATGGACTGCGCCTGCAATCCTTTCAGAATTATTTCCCTGGGCCAAAGGGCTAATTGAACATATGCTACTGGCATCAAAATATTAAAGTGTTTCTCGCCGCCTGGTGCAATCACTCTTATTTCGCTATTTTTCTCATAGCTCAGACTCCCCAAGCTTTGACCAAGCATGGTTAAGAGTGCCATACGAAAAGCCGTCTGATCAACTTCCAGGCGAATGAGGAATTTGCCTGATGAGTCATTACTTTTGAATTCCACTTCCTGCAAGACTGAAAAAGCGTCAATTCCCTCGGTACCTTGGATGCAATATGTTGTTCGGGGAAATACTGTTGTGCACGTATCCGGAAGCTTCGCGCAGCCGCCAAGAATCAGCATGCATAAGATTAGGCTCCTTGCCATCATTTCCCTTTCAGCACCACTGATATCGGGGAAAGCAATGCCACACCAAATAGGCCAATTGCCAAGGTAACTCCAAAATTATGCGCCGCCGGCATTGACGAAAAAGATAGCAAGCCAAAGGAAAGGAAGGCTGTTAGAACCGACAGCAGCACACCAAGTGTTGTTGAGTTTTCTTGATCAATGCCCTCAACGAGAAATATTGAATAATTGACACCGACGCCAACTACAAGCAATAAAGCGAGCACGTGGAAAAGTGTTATAGGAATCGCCATATATCCCAATAGAGACGCTGTCACAAGCAATGACAAGACCGTTGGCAGGAGCACACCGCCACCGTTTATTAGGCCATATCGTACAACCAGAACGAGGGAAACGAGTGCGATTGCCCCAATCAACGCCCAGCCCGCCAGCCGCCTAAATTTACCGATTAACTTCGATATTGTCCCTGGCTTGTCTACTACCGTCGCCCCAGAGATACCATTGACCGCCATGGCCAGATCGCCGACACTCTTATATCCCGACGGAAGTACAATTGAGGCATATCCATGTTGTGTCTTCCCCATCCACATATGCTCTAGTGGTTTTGAAATGGGAGATGCCAGCCATCGATCGACCGTCATGCAGTCATTATTACGTGCCGTTAACGCCATCGAATGTATGGCGCTATCCGTAAATCCGATATCCGACATTATTGCTTTGAGATCTGCCATCCTCTTTTTATAAATAATTCTATTTTCAGTTTGTTTTTTACACGAGGGAACGTAGCTCGATACGCCTTGCATCTCTATCCCTTCCTTTATCAGCAGCTTTCCCAGATTTTCTTCATTTTCCAGGACTTCTTGATCAGTGGATCCCTCAACTAGGATAAACTGACTGCTGCCACTCACACCCGTAAGTTCGCGCACTTGCTGCTCTTCCTGGACAAGCGCGGGCGATAACGACACTAATAGTTTGATGTCATCATTACTCGTAAGTTTGAACAGACCGAGCGCTGATATTAGGAGAATGAGTGTTATTATCACCATGACATGTAGCTTAGAGAGCCGATCCTTATAAGATGTCATGAATCGACCTGACAGCTTCAATAGACGTCTTGGCAGTATCTTTTGCATATCAGATAATGCAAAAGGGAATACCATAACGACAGTTATAAAAGAGGCGATAAGCCCCGAGATCGCAAACACGCCGATCTGAGACAACACGGGGAATGGCGTCAAGGTAAGAGCTGTATAGCCCAGTATACTCGTTAGCAACGCTACCATCAGGCGAGGGCTCACATTCCTCAAACCACTATGTGGCTCCCAACTCTCGCCTGCGCCTAGACGAACGGAAAAGTACTGAATGGAATAGTCAATTGCCTCTCCAAGAAGACTAGCGCCGAATATCAGCGTCATCAAATGGATTCGGCCATATATAGTTATCGTTGTCAGCAATCCAACACATATGCCTGTCCCGACTGACAATAAGCCTAGGCTCAAGACTTTCAGCGAGCGATATGCGCTTAGAATCAATAATATTATGCCTGCTAGCGACACTCCGCCGATAAGATTGATTTCCTGTTCTGCCCGTTTCCGGATGACCGAGCTGTGAAATATGGTCCCGGCACGCAGTATTTTTACGTCAGGATATTCTTTTTTTAGAAGCGCTGTTGCCTCATGCACTGCATGAAGACTTTTTTCCTCTATAGATGGCGTAAAAGGAGAACCATCTAATGCCGTACTCGCCAAAATCCAAGTATTGTCATTTTGACTCGCCATCAACCATCCGTCGCTAACCTGAAGTCGAAGGTTGCGATACGGCAGATGTCCAAGCCAGTTACTATAAAATCCAAAAGGGTCCTTTGATACGGAAATCATTCCATGCGCAAAAGGAGAGGCAAGACGACTGATTAGTCTTTTGTTCAGAACTTCCTTTCCTTCAATCAATGCCTGCAAATCATCGGAAACGAGGAGACCATTTTGGTAACGTGCATACAAATTGATCAGCGAATCCAGGTCTGGCGCGTTGATCTTAGCCTGCACGGACTTGAACGCTTTGCTTTCGCGCAGAGACGTTGTAAATGCCTCGGCAGATTTCTTTGCCTCGACACTATTCTGACTCCCGATTAAGAAAATCATCCTTTCGCTTAACAGACTGGTTAATCGATCCGCAGCTTGCTCTGCCACCGGATTCTGCTTAACGTCAGGCAAGAGCGCCAAAAGATCCGTTTCAATTGGCTGCTTCCCGATAAATTGAAATAATAATCCCGCCAGAATCAATAGTAGAGCTATACAGTAGACCCAATAACGCATTATTTAGCGCCCTTGTATAAGCATTAACTCCCGGGATGAAAGCGGTTCGTCCTTTCGGGCAGAGTGAAACTGTATCTGGCTACTGTCGCCTGATGTTTCCTCAATAGTCACCTCATCGACAAAAGAACCGCCTCGCATCGTTATTTTGGCTATATATTTAGCAAGGGTGTCGCGTGCAGCGAGATTTACGGTCCACTGATCGAGAGTTCCCGATGACAACATAGAGAAATTTTCGGAAAGATCTTTTTCATTCAATTCTAATAAAGAGCTGATCAGCTTCGTTACCTGCTTAAACTGCTGCGCCTGCTCTGCCTGGCCTGATTTTTTTCGACCATCCTGGTCGACCTCTGCAATAGAATTCTTCGTTATAATATATGTCGCTTGGTATGGATGTTCTATCTGCCACACTATCCCTTTTCCACCCGCTACGGCCACGCTCCCTTTAGATACGATGGGGCGCTTCAATGCCACCAGCTTTCGAGTTTGCGTAAACTCGGCATGAATAACGCTGTTTTCCCCAACATGGGACGCGATTTCTTTTACTGTTATTGCATTCGCATATGCACTGACTCCTGTTACTACTGCGCAGATCGCCAATGCTATTCCCATACGTTTATCCATTGTTCACCTGCTCAACTATTTCGATAAACCGCCGTGGAGATACAAATTGCAGCTCCTTCGTATTAATTTCAATGGCTACCTGCGTCGTTTCTCCTTTTGTCAATTTCTCTCCGGTATCCCTGTCCGTTATCACATACGCCATCCGTAGTCGATTTTCATATTCCACCATCTGAGCGTCAACCTTTATCCGCTGTGAATACCGTATCGGCCGCAAGTACTTCACATAGCTTTCTACAACCGGCCATACATAACCAATCTCGATCATTTGCGGATAATCAAACCCTATTTTTTGCAGAAGAGCGGTGCGCGCTTGTTCGAAGTATTTTAAATAGTGACCATGCCACACCACTCCCATAACATCCACATCGTGAAATGGCACTTCGAGTTCCACAAAGGCTGAAATCAACGTCTTCATTTGTACAACTCCCATCGCTTATTGTGTATATCCTCGATTACCGCTCGAAGCTCTTCATCAAGCGGGCGGTCTTCATCCAGATATTTAAATGCAACACTTTCATGGAACGCGCGAATCTCCGCCGGCAGTTTCTTGTAATGGCCTGTGCTTAGCTTTTCTCGTAATTGAACGCCTTGCGAACACGCCAGTATAAGGGCTGCCGTCACTTGTTCCGTCAGTTCTAAGATACGAAGCCCGTCTCGCGCGGCAATCGTCCCCATTGATACCTTGTCCTGATTATGACACTCAGTAGAGCGAGAAAAGCTGGCCGCAGGCATTGTTAATTTCAATGCTTCAGCGGCCCACGCAGAAGTCGCAATTTGCACGGCCTTGAACCCGTGATTTATTGCCGCTCGTGTACCGGTCGAGCCTGACAGGTTCTGGGGCAGTCCGTTACTATAGCGATGATCTACCAATAGGGCCATTTGTCGGTCCATAAGATCAGCCAGGCCTGCCACGGCTGCCTTAAGGCCATCCATGGCAAATGCCACATGGCCCCCGTAGAAGTGTCCTCCGTGCAACACCCATCCCTCATCCGGGTCTATCAATGGATTATCATTTGCACTGTTTAACTCATTTTCAATGTCGCGTCTGATCCACGTAAGAGCATCTCGCAGCACGCCAATCACGTGCGGCGCACATCGTATAGAATAGCGGTCCTGGATCCGACTCGTTTCTCCCGGTTCTGACGGCAGCTCATTAAATATCCAGGCTGCTACTTCATTTTGACCTTGATGCGGCTTCAGGGCAAACAAGCGGGGATCAAAATGTCCTTTATTTCCACTTAAAGCTATTGAAGCAAGCGCTGTTATTCGAGCCGTTAGCCGCGTTAGATATTCAGATCGATCAAATGCCAGGCACGCCAACGCCGTCATGACAGCAGTTCCGTTCATGATGCCCAGTGCTTCCTTCGGTGCCAGCTTCAATGGTCGTATTCTTGCCTCCGCAAGCGCTTTTGCTGCAGGCCGGACTGATCCGTTGAACAATACCGTACGTTCGCCAATAAGCGCAGCCGCAATATATGATAACGGCGTAAGGTCGCCAGATGCGCCAACGGAGCCCTCTTCTGGAATACGGGGTAATATGTTGTTATTGAGAAGAGCTTCTATTCCTTCAAGCAACTCTATGCGTACTCCGGAATAACCCTGCGCAAGCGATGTGAGCCTGCAAACCATGACGGCCCGGGATGCAGGTGGCGAAAGGAATTTGCCGAGTCCGCAACCGTGATAACGAGACAGGTGTATCGGCAAGTCTTCGACAAGCTCAGCGGGCACGTCCGTATGGCATGATTCGCCGTAGCCGGTATTCACGCCATACACCGTATCGCCAATAGAAAGTCGTTCCTCAAGATAACGAGCGCCGCGCACTATGCGAGATCTGAATGCCTCGCCTTTAGCGAGGGTCACCGCTCTTCCCCTTGAGACTGAAACCACATCATCAATAGTGATGCGGCCTTCTCCTATTACTAAAGCCTTACTCTGTTCTGCTTGTTTGTTCTTCTCTGTCATTGTCTCACCGAACAATCGTATTTAATTTCTTCCCCAGTAGTTATAAAAATTGAACCACTGATAAGGCGTTTTCATCGTGTAATAAGCCAGCCGCTCGGCATAGAGAGCCGCCCATTTCTCGATAGCGGCTTGTCGCGTCCTCGACGGGAGCTCGATTTTCTCAGCAAAAGGCTCCAAGTAGATATGAAACCTTTCCTTCTTACGCACACAGAATATTAAATATACTTTACATGCCATAAGATGAGCAAGCATGTACGGGCCTATGGCAAATGGCGCCGGTGATCCCAGAAAATTTGCCATTACCACACGTCCGCTTGAGGAAACCGGCGTCCTGTCCCCGACAATGAAAACCCATTCTCCTGCATCAATTTTTTCTTTAAGGGAGATGGCCGTATCGACCCCAAATGACGATATGTGAATCAGTTTTAGCGCCGATTGTGGATGCATCTTATTCAATAGGGAATTGAATTTCTGTGCATGCTCTGTGTACACAATTGCATTTATCTTTTTCCACCCCGCATTCGTACCTATAGCGCGGGCCAGCTCTATGTTTCCCAAATGTGCGGTAATAAAGAGCGCTCCTCGCCCGCTCCTGGCTAATTGTTCAAGTTCGTACTGATTGGGGAAGTCGATCCGCTCAGCTGCAATACGACCCGTCCATGCTTCGACCTTGTCTAAGGCCGTTTCCGCAAAGGAATAGAAATGCCGAAAGGCGTCTATAACCGTAGGAGGTTCAGCAAGCGCACCTGCCCGGTGGATCCTATTTAAATAATCATGAGATGCGCGCCGCGCTTTTGTGCCGGTAATGAAAAACCATATAGTAATCGGAAACAGCAGCAACCGTGCAATCGCTCGCCCAAGCACTCGGTAGATTGTAAAAGTTAAAGCAAGCCCCCAATAGCTACCGCGTTCTGCAAGCTTTGCCCAATGAGCAGATCTACCCACTAGTTCGCCCCATGTTCATTTTATTGCTTAACAGCGAAGGAAGATGCGTTATCATCCCGGCCACAAGACGGGTATGAGCCCAGGATATCCGTGCGTTATCCTGAAACAGACGGAAATTTGACCATCCGCCCTTAGGATATTGCACCTTCGTTTTTATCCAATATATCGGCATAGGTAGCCAAGCAAAGCGCACGAGGAGATCGATATCGGATTCCATCCGATCTCCGACAAAGTATCTATCTAGCAACGAAACCGTTTGTTGAAGTGGATACAGCCGGTAACCACACATAGCATCCGGAATCTTATGCGACAGCGTTTCAACAACTATCCAAAAGTTTGTTATGCGCCGGCCATAGAGACGACTTTTGGGTATTGACTCATCGTATACAGGCTCACCGCAGATTAGGCAGTTGGGAGATTCTTTTCCTTTCACGAGGAATGAAGGAATATCGTTTAAATTATGTTGACCATCAGCATCTACCTGCAAGGCATGAGTAAAACCATCATTAAGTGCCTTTCGAAATCCCGTCTTTAGTGCGGCTCCCTTCCCCTTGTTTTGTTTGTGGACAAGCACTTGAAGATCCGGATGCGTCGTAGCGACCTTTGCTATTGAACGTTTAGTCGTCTCCTCTGAGCCATCATCGATTACGATAATCGGCAGACCATATATTTTCAAGCTATCTATAGTCGCTGCGATAGCATAACCGTGGTTGTATATTGGTATTACTATGCATGGTTTAAAAATCATAGGATATTACTTAAATTCCAGTTGTCCCGAAGAATGCATACCCTCAGCGGTTTTATATGAAAAATCGAGTTTATTGTTATGTGCGACTACCTGCAGTGTCAATTCCGTGTTCGGCAATATTACGCGGTGAAATTTCAATTTCTTGATTCTCGCAAAATGTCCTTTGATATTGAGTTCACGCATCCCATATAGCGCTGCCCAGTGTATTTGAAGCACGCCTGGCAAAACTGGGAATTCGGGAAAGTGACCTTCAAAGTGTGGCAATGTGGAAGGTACGAACAGCAGAAGATCGAGGACGTTGTCAGCCTTACTCATTGAAATAATCACTGGCCCGTCAGCGGGATCATCTGCAAAGAGTGATGTTAGACCTGATATCGTGGTTTTTCCTCGATCGGATGTAGGCATGCGGCTAACAAAGCGCCAAAGTCTCGGAATGACTACGGGGTCGTACCATTGGGACAGATGTTCTTTTAGTCTTTTAACAATCTGTGATTTATCCTGCCGACTGTGCTGCTCGCTTCCTTCCGTTGATAAAACGACCACGGCACCAAGCGTATTTCGCGCTTTTTCAAGAAACACAACCCCCGAACTATCGGTCCAGGGATGATTACTCAAACGATCCGTTATTTCATCAAGCGAAACCCTCTTGCCTTCGATTTTAACAATACGATCTGCACGGCCAGAAATAGAGAATCGACCGTCCTCTTCGATCTTTGCAAGATCTTCGGTTCGAAACCAATCCTGATTATCTGTATGCTGCGACTTCGCTTCTAACGTTCCTGCTCCGGATAGCCTGATGTTGACCGATGGAAAAGGCGTCCACGATAAACTACCCTGTCGCCAGCCGATTCCGCCTGTTTCGGTCGAGCCGTATACTTCTATCGGCGCACTACCCATTTTTTCACCGTACAGCGATGCCACATCATGTGGTAAAGGAGCCCCGGAAGAAAAGATACATTCTACGTAAGGTTTAATATCCTGCAAGTCAACAAGCGCTGGTATTCGAGTCAGGTGGGCAGGACTTGAAATGAGGACAACAGGACCGATCTTTCGGATTTGCGAAAATAAGATATCCGGCATGGTCAATTCATCTGCGATAAACACCCGGCCGGCCAGCACCGGCCATAGCAATCGAAAGAGCAGCCCATAGATATGATAATGCGGAACGGTGGCAACAACCGGGTATTTATTAAGTCTTGCCCCCCATTGCAATTCCAGGGAAAGCACTTCGGAATCTAGTTGCAAGAGTGTCTTCTCTACGAGTTTTGGTTTACCAGATGACCCTGAGGTAAAAAGAATTAGCTTGCTTGCGTGAAGGTCGAGAGCATTGAATTTTACTGGAGGACGCTTTGATGGAGACAAGTCAACATTATCGATAATGCCATCAGATTTACTGCGAGCAGCTGATATGCTTTCTTTCTGATAGTTGGAGGGAATTACGGGTATTTTACCGGCATGCCATACTGCGAACATCGCTGCAAGAAACTCTATAGGATCTGGACATGCAAGAATCCATCTGTCGGACGTTGATGAAACAATATCACTATATAGTTTTTCCGTGCCGCCTATAAAGGCATCCCACGTAACTGCTGAGCCCCGATTTTTGAGCGCAATCGGCTGCTCAGCGGGGCGAATATCCAAAAGTAGTCTACTTAGGCTCAAGTTTTTCACGATCCTTTTTGGATATTAATCGACGACGACACAACCATTCAACGCTGAAAATTGTCGCTATGACAATATAGACAAGGAAACCATTATAGAATGCCCAAATTTCACGGCTCGTTCGCATGGCCGTCCACGCAGAAATTGCTCCATTCACCGCAAAGAAAGCGCACCATATTTCAGTCACTCTTCGTGTATACAGCACCTCTTCGTCATTAAGATGTCTATCTTTACTGCGCATACGCGCTATTCGTTCTACCATGCTTTCTTTGCTGAATAAGGTTGCGCCGAAGGTTACAAGCAATGTTACATTAACGGCAACCGGATATAACTTAAGGGTTATTTCCTTGTTCCCTATGCCCGTCGCAATAGCCAGAGACATGGGCACGGCCAGGGCAGCATAACCCTCCCAGCCGAGACCAGACAGGGCTTTCTGACCGCCCCGCCAGCGCAGGAGCGCTGCAAAAGCAAGAAGAACAGCCATCACCTGCGGTTCAAATCTGTTCAATCCAAAATATACCAGCAATGGATAAATGGCGGTCAATACCGTGGCAATTATGCTCATGGCATTCATTCATTAAACAGGGCATGCGCAGCCTTAACAATATCCCCCACGGTTCTCACATCATGAAAATCATCTCGCTCAATTCGCTTGCCTGTGAGGTCCTGCACTCGAATAGCCAAATCGACCGCATCAATTGAATCAAGACCGAGATCGCGATATAAGTGCGCATCCAGCGTTATTTTATCTTCTTTTATTTCAAACTTATCGATCAGTATTTTTTTTAATTTTTCAAATATCTCTTGTTCAGATAATCTCATATCTTTCCTCTGCTATTTTTTATTAGCATCTATGAACTTCGATAATGTTGTCACGGTTCTAAAATGCTGCCGAATGCTTTTATCTCCCGACTCAATACGAATACCGTATTTCTTGTGAATGGCCATACCCAATTCTAATGCATCAATAGAATCAAGGCCAAGCCCTTCTCCAAACAAGTGTGTATCGCCAGTAATATTCTCCGGCCTCACATCTTCTAATCCTAGCGCTTCAATAATAAAGATTTTCACTTCGTCTTCAAAATTTACGCTCATCGAATCCCCATCTCTTTGTCATAATAACACTCTAAATATCTCACTACTTTGCGTGCTGCGATCGCAGGTGCCTCATGAACATCAGTAATATTGGATGCTTTCATGTTTTGCTTTGCGTGTATAATAAACTTTGCTGAACGATCGGGAATCTTATACCACGGAACACTCTTGGCTAAAATCGATGGTTCACAGTTGATAGTTACAGGTTGAATATCAAACCCGCTTTTCAGAACAACGTGAGCGAATCCCCGGTGAAACTTGAACGCTCGGCCAGGAACGGATCTCGTCCCTTCAGGGAAAAATATTATAGGGCATCCACTATTTAATGCACTGATACAATCGTTAATAACCTGTTCAGAATCCATCTTATTGCAAATAAAACCGGCAGACTTTACAATCAGCCCTATAAAAGGATTTGACAATAAATTACTGTTAACAATACAGCATGCATTGGGAATCAGAGAAAGAAGAATAACGATATCTAAATACGATGGATGGTTCGCAATCACCATCCTAGGACTACGACTCTTTAATTGATCTGCTCCATAAAGCCCTATATGAATGCATCCCAAACCGACCATTAGGCGTACAAAGAAAATGAAGTACTTGTTGATAATCCAGCGGACCTTTCTATTTCGCGACGCGCTGTTTTGGAAAACAACATGGATAACAGGCAGTACCAGCACTATGAAAACAAAAGCAGACGCATAAAATACGGCATAGCAGCCAGCGGTAGCAACTAGCCGCCATAAATATTCAATGCGATTTTTCATTTAGTTTAATCTTCCACGAGGTCCTCATCCCATTCCAATGAAATACACGCTCGCCACTGACCAGAAAATCTGCAAAAGCAATTGCTGGTTGCGATCTACTTCTCTCGCCAATAAAAGCATCACTTTCAATAACTAATTCCTTCTGCATTGCAGCCGCATTAAAATAAAGGGCTAAGGCATGATCTTTATCCGTCGAATCTCCAAACTTGCTCAGTTCCTCCGGTAGGACCTCATCAGCACAAATCACGAGTAAAGACAAAGACGGATTTTTTGCTAATTGCCCTGCTGCTTCTTGAAAAGCTGCGAATAGCGTCTCTGTACCGGCTGATACAGTCGTAAAGGAAGAATGGTCCGAGCGCGCAATTGACAAGAAGCCCGCTGCCGTACTATGTACTGATAGGCTAAAAGCTGCAGGGGAAAGCTGTGTTTGACTAGATAAATCATGAAGCATTTTTACCGTACTCCCAATCTCGCCGTGCCTAGACGCAAAAACTGTATGTAGTCGAGGAAGCTTCTCATTTAAGCAAGAAGATGCCGCCACAATTGCCATTTTTGATAAACTACTCAGCCGGCGCCGGTAAAGGGGATCTATTTTTGATAGCTGAACACTGCTAATAGCTACAGACGGGACAAATAAAAACCAGTTTACTAAAGGCAATTTAAAGGAGCCAATCGTCTTAACCTGCTTCTCTTTGGTCAAAGCCTTTTGCATAGATTTATCAAAAAACTTTTGTTCTTAAATTGGCCAGCGCTTATGAATCATGACGCCTCTAAAACCGCATACGGAAACCCAACCAATTGATAATATTGCTTTAATAGTAAACTGAAATCTAATATATGCTTCTTACAATTATTTTTCAAGCTTTCTTTCTCGGACATCTCAATCATCCGCCTCAAACACATTGTTCGAACTTCAAGGAAGTTATCACTACCCTAAATCGCTCGCTAACCCCCTTTCAAGCGTCTGGGAATGCAATCGCTTCTGGATTCACTCAATAAAAAAGCCCCTTTGGGCAATACCCAAAGGGGCTTCAAAGTCACGCGGGGGGCAGTTATTTGACAAACTTGACGATGTCTCCCTGCTTGAATCCCGTGCCGGAGGACGTGCGCGCGACCGACACATCACCCTTGTCGCCGATGTCGTTCTGGGTGATCAGCACCTGGCCGACCTTGTCTTCCGTCGTACCGAGCTTCATCTTGGTATCCGGATCGATCAGGTCCTCGCCTACCCGGTAGACATCGAGCTTGTCGCCGACCTTCAGGCCGGTCTTCTTGCCGGCGTTGATGTAGACCTTATCGCCCGCGATCTTCATGATCTTGCCCTTCCAGGGGCTGCTCTCAAGCGATTTCATCATGTTGACCATGGCCTTGGTAAGCGCGTCGCGCAATGCGCCGTCACGCAGGTCGGAGTCGTAGGACGACTTGCCGCCCATGCCGAGCACGCGGCCCACGCTCTTCTCGTAGATGCCCGCGCCGGAGTCCGCCATCATCTGCACGCCTGTTGTCGTGTCGACGATGCGGTAGTCCACCGTCACCCGGGCAACCTGCTTCTTCGTCTTGTACACCAGCATGTCCTGGCCCTCTTCCGCCTCGGAATAGGCCGTCACCGCGCCGGTCAGGATGGCGTTCAGCCCGAGGATCGACCCCATCTTGGCCGCCGTGTCAGAATTGATGGCGCCCGTGGCGCCCATAGCCTGCTGCTTCATGATGGACTCGATGTCCTGCTGCGGGATCACGATGAACCGGCCCGTTTTTTGTAAAATTGTGCCCAGGATGTCGGCCGCCGCCTCGCCGATGCCCAGCACCTTCGAAGGGGTCTTGTTCTGGAAGTTCACTACGCCAATGCGAAGCTTGGGGCCTGTATACTGTTCTACATCCGAAGTCGTTTTAGCCAGTTCCTTCGACGTCCCGGTGACCGTTGTGTCGTCCTTCACCGCACCCGAGATCTTGGGCGCGCACCCGGCCGTCGACAGTATGCCCGTCACGACCATCATTACAACCATCAACCGAAGTACTGCTTTCATTGTATCCTCCTTAAATGATCCGAATATCGGGAATATCTCTCTTCTATTTCTCTTTCTGCTGCGCCGGCATCATGATCTCCATGAAATTCTTCGACTCCAAATAGCCCTGCGGGATCTCGAAGACCGAAGCGGGTGACGACTTCAGCACGATGTTCTTGAGCTCCGTCGTCATCTTGAAGTCCTTGTTCTCCACCTCGCTCTTGATGGTCATGCCGCCCAGGTCCCTGGCGTTCCAGATGAACCCTTCCTGCGGCTTTTCGCTCTTGTAGGTGATGACGACCTTGTACTTGTCACAGGGGTGGCCGTCGATGGTCTCGCTGCCCACCTTGGTCTTCTCCACCTTCGGCTTCTCGCCCTGCTCCTCGGTGTCGGTGTGGACGATGTATTTCTGGACGTTCGGGTAGAGCGTGTAGCCCGTCTTCTTGTCCCCGCGGTTCAGCATGGTCATCTTGCTCATGGGGGACTGTTCCGCGTCCTTTGCGCCCGAGGCCTGCATCATCTTGCTCATGTCCATTTCCATCTTCATCTTCGGGCCGGTGATCCAGAGCGGCGCGTCCATGACCCAGCTCTTGTTGTCGCTCTTGTTGAGGCTGACTGAATGCACAACCGCGTAGAAATCCTTCTTGCCTTCCCAATCCATGTAGCCGAAGGACGGCGGCGCGGGCGCCTTGATCTCCGGCATTGCGAACTTGAGCGCCGCCGGGGCGGCGGGCGCCGCTCCCGTTCCCGGGCCCCAACCCAGATTGTCCGTGACCAGGCGGGCCAGTTCCTTGGACTCGGCCTCGAGATGGATCCCGATCGCCTTTGACAGCAGTTTGGTCCCTAATCCCATGATGAACGAGTCCTTCGCGCTCTGGTTCGTCGTGGTGCTCTGCAGCAGGACCCACGGCGCATCCTTGTCCCGGGCGTCAGCCGCCCTCGCGCCGAGCTTCACGAGGCCGCTCGCCAGGCCGGACGTGCCCTGTTCCTTCTTGACGCCCAGCCCCCGTTGCCACATCGTCTGGCCCGTTGCGGTGTTCACGAGCTTGAACGTGCCACGCACCTTCTTCGCGTTGTACAGGCCGGTCGTGGTCTCGTCGAAGTCCATGAGGGTCCCGTACAGCACGCCCTCGACACCCAGCGTCTCGCCCAGTTTTTGCGGCGTCGTCAGCTCAAGCTGGCCGCCCAGGTTGATCCCCATGCGGTCCCGCAGGATCTGGTCCGATTCCTTGGTGTCCATGACCACATAGGACCGTTTCGTCAGTGCCTCGGCAATCTTCTGACGGACCACGTCGGGGCCGTCCACATCGTTCGTATCGTTCTTCATCGGAAGGACCGCGATCCGCTTCAGCGGATTGCTCGGATCGGTGGGAAGCGGCGCGTGGGGGATCGCGCAGCCGCCGATCACCGAGGCCAGCACGACAAGGAGAAAGAACCAACGGGATCGCGTCTTCATTATTGCCTCCTGAAATGGTCGCTCGAAAGATCTGTCATCATTATGAAGGGTGCGCCCGGGAAACCGTGCGCGGTCCTTGAACGTCAGATCAGCAGTCACAATCGTACCGTAAGATGCCCGGACTGTCAACCCCAAAAAGGAAACCAAAAAGCGCGGTGGGACGATCCTCTTCGCGCAGACAGATAGAGAAGCAATGAAACCGTTTGCCTTCTCCCCTCCCCCGTGGTACTGTACCTCCCCATGAAGATCGCGGACATCCTCGGAAGGTCAGGGCTCGTCGCCGACGCCATGGGGCAGGCCTACGAGTTCCGCCCCCAGCAGATGGAGATGGCCGAGGCCGTCCGGAAGGCGCTCCGGAGCAAGACCCACCTGGTCGTCGAAGCGGGCACCGGCGTCGGCAAGAGCCTGGCCTACCTCGTCCCGCTCATCCTCTGGGCGCGCGACGAGAACTGCCGCGTCGTCGTGGCCACCTACACCAAGGCCCTCCAGCAGCAGATCATCAAAAAGGACATCCCGTTCCTGAAGACCGTCCTGGGCGACTTTCGCGTTGCCCTGTGCGTGGGCGGCGAGAACTATCTCTGCCTGCGGCGCTTCGACCAGCTCCGCATGGGCGACCTCTACGAGCAGGCCGAAGTGGAGCCGCTGAACCGCCTCTTCGAATGGTCCACGCACACACGCACCGGGCTCCGGAGCGAGCTCGCCTTCGAGCCGCCCTGGGGGCTCTGGGGGAAGGCCTGCCGCGAGGCGGACCTCTGCTTCGGCAGGGAATGCGCCCATTACAAGGACTGCTTCTACCAGAAGGGGAAACTGCTGGAGCAGCAGGCCCAGGTGCTCGTGGCGAACCACCACCTCTTCTTCGCCGACATGGCAACCGGCGGCAACGTCCTGCCCCAGCACAAGGCGGTGGTCTTCGACGAAGCGCACCAGATCGAGGACGTGGCCACGGATTATCTCGGCATCGAAGTGTCCAATTTTTCGGTCCGCTATCTCCTCGACAACCTCCTGAGCCAGCGCACCCGAAAGGGGCTCCTTACGCGCCTCAAGGTCCAGGGCGGGGAGGCCCACGCCGCTCGGGACCTGGTGGACGACCTGCGGCTCACGGCCGAGAACTTCTTCCTGAACCTCCACGACGCGCTGAAGCAGGAAACGGTCCTGCGCGTGCGGCAGCCCGGCATCATCCCCGACATCCTGAGCGGGCCGCTCACGATGCTCAAGGATACGCTGCTGACGCTCAAGGTCGACACCCTCGAGGAAGAACAGGAAGTGAAGGCCTTCGCCGGAAGGGCGGGAGGTCTTGCCGCAGCCATCCGGCAGAACCTCGATCAGGGGCAGGAGGGCTTCGTGTATTGGGCCGAGCGGGAGAACAAGCGCTATCGCCTCGTGGCCTCGCCCATCGACATCGCCGGGACCCTGCGCGAACACCTTTTCGGCAGGCTGGATACCGCGGTCCTTACCTCCGCCACGCTCTCGGCCTCGGGGTCCTTCAATTATATTAAAGGCCGCGTCGGATTGGACGCTCCCACGGACCTGCTGCTCGACTCTCCCTTCGATTTCGAGAACCAGGCCATGCTCTACATCTCGCCGGGGCTCGACGACCAGCAGGCGGATGGCTACCAGGAGCGGTTCGACAAGGAGCTCATGGCGATCCTCGGCATCACGCAAGGCAGAACCCTCGTCCTGTTCACCAGCTACGGCCAGCTCAGGAAGACCCGGGAAACGCTCCGGAGCGCGATGCCCGAGCTCGGCATCCTCTGCCAGGGCGATATGCCGGCCTACCGGCTCATCGAGCAGTTCAAGGAGATACCGAATGCCGTGCTGCTGGGAACCGCATCGTTCTGGCAGGGCATCGACATCCCCGGCGACGCGCTCCAGTGCGTGGTCATCGCCAAGCTCCCCTTCGCCGTGCCCGACGAGCCGCTCATCGAGGCGCGCATGGAGCGGCTGAAGAACCCGTTCTATGAATATCAAGTCCCGCAGGCGACATTATTGTTCCGGCAGGGCTTCGGCAGGCTCATCAGGACGAAAACGGACAAGGGCGCGGTCGCGGTGCTCGATACGCGCATCATGACGAAGAACTACGGAAGGTCCTTCCTCAAGTCCATCCCCAAGTGCCGCATCACCGACGACCGCGAGGAGTTCAGGAAGTTCTTCGAAGACCTGAGGAAATAGGCCGGCCTTCTTGTTTACCTTTCCGCGCTCACGGCGGCATCACGCCCCCTTCCCTGTGCTATACTGAATAGTGAGCAGTAACGGCATTCGTCAATAAATTGCAGATCGATGCGCAGGCAAGGCACTGCCGATCTCCAGGACCAGCGAGGGCTCACATGAAAACACTCCTTATCTCACAAGACCTGAAACCCCTGATGGCGACCGCCATGAACTTTCTTCACCGTTCGGATATTGCCGTCCACACGGCGGCAACCAATGATGAGCTCCTGAAGTTCCATATCGAGAAGAGCGCGAACCTCATTGTGGCGAGTCCCGCCCTGCCCGGCCTCGCGTGCGAGACCCTCTTCCATATCATCCGGCGCGGTGAAACCATGAAAAAGGTCTCCCTCCTCCTCGTGTGCGAAAACGACCCTGCCCATAAACAACAGGCGGAACGGTGCAACGCCAACGCCGTATTGACCAGGCCGGTCGATCCGTCGATCTTCTCCTCCAAGGTTCAGCAGCTTCTCGATGTTCCGCCGCGACGGTCCTACCGCGTCGTGCTTAACATCGCAGTGGAAGGCGTTCATAACAGCCGACCGGTCATGTGCACCTCGGAGAACGTCAGCGCCCACGGAATGCTCATCAGGACCAGGGAAAACCTTGCCGCGGGAGACCGCGTAGAGTGTTCGTTCTATCTTCCCGACGGCTTCCGCGTGGGCGCGATCGGAGACATCGCCAGAGCATGCAAGGCGGATCAAGCATCGGAAACAACGCATTACGGGATCCGCTTCCGGCGGTTCGCCTCCGGCGCAGAATCAGCGCTCGCGGAGTTCGTCGACCATGAAATACTGCGCCAGTACTTGACGGATCCGCATGCTTCAACTCTGGTCGCCTGACCTTTCATTGAACAAGGCGGGGGTCTGTGAAAACCTCCGCCTTTGATCGCCATACTACCCGTCCGTTGTGCTCGCCTTTGCCTGCCGCCTGTCTCCCTACGCTTTCCGCCCGTCAATGCTCAGCGACCCGGAGCCGAAGTGCGCGATGAGCAGCGCCGCGCCGAGCATTGACAGGTTCTTCATGAACATGATCTGCTGCATCTGCGCCATGTTGGGATCGGTCATGGCCCAGAAGTTGTGCATCATGACCGTGACGGGCACAAGAAAGAGCACGATCAGCCAGCCACCCCACCTCGCCCGGTAACCCAGCGCGATG
This sequence comes from Nitrospiria bacterium, assembly GCA_919902495.1. Lineage (GTDB taxonomy): Bacteria > Nitrospirota > UBA9217 > UBA9217 > UBA9217 > JAAXXJ01. The sequence continues at coordinate 10,736 of CAKKRC010000012.1, read as the reverse complement.
CTGAGGCCCCCGGCGAGTGCAATGATGCCCGACAGCGGCACGGCGATGGACGCCAGCGGCACCCCTTTGCCCGCCGCGTAGGCGATGGTGTTCGCCGTGAAATGCCCCGGCCCCGCCATCACGAAGATCAGCGCGTACAGCACCCTTCCCAGCACTACCAGATAGTTCATGGTCCCCTCCTTGTCCTGCGATAGATTATGGTCACCCTTGGTCCAGGATGGACCGCAACCGCTCCACATACTGCCTGCCGTCCCCGTCATCGGCCGCGATCTCGATGTCCTGCGGCCGGGACACGCCCAGGCCCAGCTCCACGGCCCTGGCTATCTGTTCCTGGTCGAAGATCTTTTTCTCCATGATGGCCGCGTTGCTGCCCAGCTCCTTCAGGATGGCTACCCCGACGGCGTCGATGGCGATACGGTCCGTGCCGGCAAGGATGATGTCGGCCTTTTTCCTTGTTCCTTTGCCGGGCCCCTTGTCCACGAAGGCCTCGATCCCGTCCAGCAGGATCAGCGACGGTGTATAGGCCTGGTTGATCTCGGCGATCATCTTGCGCATGCTCAGGAACGATGCATGCAGCTCCGTCATGTTGCGCTTGCCCGTAATGCCCACGGAAAGCTTCAGGGACATGGTGAAGACGCCGCCGAAGCCGTGGGTCTTGAGGCAGCAGGTGGTTACTACACAGGGCGACTCGAGCACCGGCCGTGCCACCTCAAAACCGTTCCTCCAGTTGCTCTGCTCCGGCTTGATCCGCACCCAGTCCCCGGGAGGGAGCGTCTCGAAATCGATGAGCCCCACGCCGAGCTTCCTGCAGAGTTCGTCGATCCCTTTGTCCTTGAGAACATCTGCCGTGTCGGGAGGGCCGCTCCGCTCGCCGATGGTGATGCCCGATGCACCCATGGATCTGAGCTGGAGCACCAGGTGCGTCAGGGTATCATTATGGGTGGAGCCGGGGAACGGGTCCGCGGTGTTGAAGTTCGGCTTGAGCAGAACCTCCTTGCCCTGCACAGGATTTATCCCCAGAAGTTCGATGGACCGCCTGATGCCGACCGCCCGGTCGGCAGTTCTCACGAGAGCGACCTTCGCTGTCCCGGTCGCCCGCTTGTCCGCAGGCCTGTTTGCCACGCGTTCCCCTCCCCGCACCATCGCCGCGGCAGAGATCACGCCGCCCGCCGCCGCTATGAAAAATGCACGCCTGTTCATTTCACACGTTCCCCGGTTCCCCGAGCCACGGGCTGGCCGGGCTACTTAAGAGATAGTATACCAAAACCCCTGCCGGTGCATCCCGGACGCGCCCAAACAAGTGTTGCTATTAAGTGATAAAAGTGCGATTATGTGATATACTTACAAAAGAAGTGACACAGACAGGCCACAAAGACCTGGATCTTTGTGGCCTTAGCTTTTCCCGGGGTGGACCGGAGCGGGGGAAATTATGATACAAAAACAAAGCTATAAGGACAAGATGGAGCAGAAGAGGGTCGTCCTGGTAGCAAACGGCCTGATCTCGGATCGATACCCCGGGGTTTCGAACATCGAACTACGCATGACCTATTACCAGAGGACCGTGGACCCGGTCCTGATGAAGCGCACGGTCAGCTTCACTCCCACCAATTACGCCTGCTTCCGCATGGACTGCATGCGCGATGAATGCTCCAACGGCGGGTTCGATCTGACCCCGGTGATCACCAGCCTGGTGAAGAACCGCAAGACCTCGGTCAAGGGGAATATCGCCTGTCAGGGGAAGACCGAGAACCTCGGCCATAACCATGCCAGCATCGCGTACGAGGTAAATGTGGAGTACTGCAAGAGCAAGAAATAAGGCGTCTCCGTCGGACCGTCCTCCTTCCTTTTGTTGATACGCGTCAGCTTGTCACCGTGATCGTTGTTCCTCCTATCAGGGATCGCATCACGAAATATGGCCGTTATTTCAAGCGCACATCATGATTAGCATCTTTCTGCCACAGAGGACGCAGAGTGCCCAGAGAAATGCTATGAGGAGAAGTGTTTAGCTTTCCTCGGTGTCCTCGGCAACCTCGCTTAGAAGCGCCTACGTTTGGCGGTGGCGCAAAGAACTGATGCTCTTAGTATTGCTCTCGCCCCTTCCCCCCTGTACCATGATCTTCCGCTCCACACGTTTCTCCTTCCTTCTTGACCCGTCGTGACCGTGCGTGTATGATGCCGATATTTTACGAACCGAAGAGGGATCCCGTTGGCCAAACCCTGGCAGACCATAGACAAGATCGACAAAGAGGACAACGTACTGGAACTGCGCAAGCGGGGCGACCGGGACTTTCTGCTGCTGGTCAACGGGCGCGTCCTCATGAACAGCAGCGCGAACCGGTCCGAGGTCACGCTGGGCGAACACGCCTGCGGGCTGGTGGCCGGACGCCCCGCTCCGCGGGTGCTCATCGGCGGCCTGGGCATGGGATTCACTCTGCGCGCGGCGCTCAATGCCCTCCCTGCGTCCGCGCAGGTCGTCGTCGCAGAGCTTAATCCCGTCATTGTGGAATGGTGCCGCGGTCCCCTCGCGGACCTGACGACATGCGCGGTGAGCGACCCGCGGGTGTTGGTCGAGACCGACGATGTCGCCGCGGTCATCATCGCGGCCACGCTGAAAGGCGCGAAGCGCTACGATGCCATCGTCATCGATCTCTACGTCGGACCGAGCGCGGACTCCGACGAGCACTTCGACCCCTACTACGGGAGCCACGCGCTCCAGACGACAGCACGCGCCCTGACGCCTGGCGGGATCTTCGCGATCTGGGGGGAGAACCCCGATGCCGCGTTCGAGAAACGGCTGGTTGCCGCACGATTTACCTTTGAACGTTTGCGGCCGGGGCGGGGTGGGTTGCGGCACGTCGTCTATATCGCGAAGAAGAAGGATATGAAGTGAAGAAGGATGCGATGCTACGAACAAAAAAGGCAGGGCCATATCCCGCCATGGATGCCACTGGCACACGTGGGATATGACCCCGGTAGATCTTCGGTCGCTTATTTCTTCTCGCTGGCCGGCGTTACCGTCTCGGTGAGCGATTCCTTGATGGCCCCCGGCGCGCTCATGATGGACATGAAGCTGTTGCTGCCCATCATGCTGAGGTCCGGAAAGCTGATGGCGATACGGAACTTGGCGAAGAGGTGATACACCTTGTTCCCCGACACCAGGACCTCGTAGGGAAGATGCGCCGTTGATTTTACGTCGCCGAAGTCGATGTAGTCCATGACGTACTTGTCGCCGCCCTTTCCCTTGGCGATGGCCACGCCGTAGACGGCCTCTTCCTTGCCCGGGACATCGACGCGGTACACCTTGGTCACGCCCGACTTGCCCGCAGCAAGGCCCGCCTCGACGGCGCTCAAAGCCTCCGCGAAGGTCTTGAACTCCGCCAGCTCATGGTCGCCGAGACTGTCGAACTTGGCCATGCCCATCATGTAATTGTACTTGCGCAGGCTTTTTTCCTTGATCCCGTCCTCGGAACCGTATTCCTTCTGTTTTCCCAGCGCGGCCTCCAGCTTTGCCTTCACGTCCTCAAGGTTCCCCTTCATCCGGTAGGCAGCGGCAAGATACGGAGGATTGGTATAGGACACCTGGACCTTGTCCTTCACCTTCGTCACGGCAACACGCATGGCGGCGCCGTACCCGCCGAAGTCGCTCTTAGCGGCGTTGGCCTTGAGCGCCTCGCTGGTCACGATGATCACCACGGCGTTCGGATAAGGCGCGTAGCTCCCTGCCACCTCGAAACCCTGGCCCAGCAGGGCGGTCCGCACCGCGGCGGCCGTTTGATCGACATCTGCCTGCTGCGGCTCCGCTCCGAGCACAAAGGGCTTCAGCCCCTCTGCCTGGGCGATCGAAACAACGGTGAAGAGAACGAGACTGGCCAGTGCAACACTGATGATCGTACGCAGTTTCATGGGATCTCCTTTCGCTCCTTATATTCTGGCCTGATGGATGAAAACGAAGATGCTCTCACTGGTGACAGGCCCCTGTATGACAGTAGCAAAAGGAACGGCCAGTGTCAATGATATTCGAAACTATGAATCCCTGAAGAGGGAGGAAGCAGTTGCATCGCTTTGCGCACGATCATCCGGGCTGACGCGAGGACATCGTCTCTTTCGTCTTGATGAGCGACGTTATGGTCTCGTTCACCGGAACGCTGATCCCTTTCTCGTGAGCGAGTTTAACAATAGCGCCGTTCAAGGCGTCGATCTCGAGCCGCTTGCCCGCCTTGACGTCGTAATACATTGAAGGGAAATGCTTTGCCGTGGGAGGGACGAGATTGGTATAGAAATGCCGGCGGTACTCCTCGGGCGTTTTCCAGTTAAGCGGCATCCCGTGGGCCTCCGCGACCAGGAAGATCTCGTCGATGATCCGGTCCATCACCTGCCGCGTGCCCGCGTTCTCCGCGAGCTGGCCATACGTGCACTCGAGCACAGCGCCGAGCGGGTTCAGCGCCGCGTTGTACAGTATCTTGTCCCAGAGTATGGCGGCGACGTTCTCTGCGTAGGCGGTCGGGATGCCGGCACTGCTGATCGCTCGTGCGATGGCCTTGATCCGGTCGGGATCGACAGCGTTATGCGGCTGGCCGATGCGAACATCGTCGGCGATGACCGTGACCTCGGCGCGGCCAGGCGCAGGCAGCTTGACGCCAAAGATGATCCGCGCCAGGAGCGTGTGTTCTTTTCCGACAGCAGCGGCAACGGTCTCATAGTTGCCGTAACCGTTCTGGGCGACGATCACGAGAGTGTCCTTTCCCACAAGCGGCTTCACCTGTTCGATGGCCGCTGCAGTGTCGTAGGATTTTACGGTGAGGATGATGAGGTCAAGGGGAATATTCTTAAGGGGATCGATGGAAACGTGAAGGCCGTCGAGTGTTGCCTCGTGCCCGCCCCAGATGCCGGTGACGCGCGTCCGCCGGTCAGCAAGAACAGGGATATACTTTTCCCGCGTGAGGGCGTGGACCGTGTGGCCTGCCTTCTTGAGCATGGTCGCGAAGACCGTGCCGAGCGCGCCGAGGCCCGTGATGAGGATGGTATAAGGCATAGATGGCCTAATCAAGAATAACTGAAAAAGATAGGCGTCTCTCGCAAACGCAAAGGCCGCAAAGACGTCAAGAACTGCATTCGTTTTGATTCAAGTAAAGACTTCAAAGCTTTCCTTCGCGCACCCTCGCGCATTCGCGGTTCCATGGTCATGTTGTTTTGGCTCTCCTTGTCCAGACTGAAGACCCCAGTCAAGCTCCTACCCGATCTTCTCCACCATCTTCCTGAAGTGCCGGCAGTTCTCCACCAGGTCCGGCCCATGCTTGAACAGCCCGCCGCCGATCAGGAAAATGAGGTCCTTGCCGTAGGTCTCAAGCATTTCGGGCACGCGCTCCAGGCTCATCCCGCCGCCGGGCGCCGGGAAGATGGTCTTGAGATGGCCCATGGGCTCGGCGGTTCCGTGCACGATGTCGGCGCATTCCTCGCGGCTGAAGGAGAACCTTCCGCCGAAGTTCGGGAAGATGGTCGCGTCGGAACCAGCGAGGCGTGCAAGCTGGCCGAAGATGACGCCGTGGGACATGCCGCCCTGTCCGGTCACGAAGCTTCCCTGGAGCGCCGGGTGCGTCAGGATGGGGAGGCCGATGCTGTCGTCGTCGGCAAGCTCGCGCATGAGATCGAACCCGATGATGCCCGGTGCGACCATGATGCCGCCTGCGCCCGCGGCCTTCGCGAAACGGGCCCGTTTGATGACATCGCGGCGCGGTGCAGTTATGTTCGCTATATATATAGAAGGCTGGCCTGTCTCTTTGCTCGCCTTATTGACCGCTGCGGCGCAGAGTTCGACCCGCTCCTCGAAGGGCGAACAACCCTGGTCGGTCAGGCCGTGGTCGTCCTTTATCATGTCCATGCCGCCCAACGCGAAGCGGTACGCCAAGTCGGCAAACTCCTCGCTTGAATGGCCCATGGGTTTGATGGCTGTTGAAAGGAGCGGGCGGGTGGGCACGTTCAGAAGTCTGCGGATCCCATCCCTGCCGAAGCGCGGGCCTTTGAAGGTGTTCAGAAGTGATGAAGGCAGGTCAAGATGTTCGACGCGGATGCCGGGCTTGATGCTCGTGTTGCCGAAGATGACGTTCAGGAGCTGCGTCAGCTCGCCTGCCGCGATCTCGACGGCGTAGCTGATGATGGCGCGGAAGCTCGCCTTATCGTAGAGCTCGAAGGACTCGATCCTGCCGAACACATGGTCGCGGATCGTCCCCTCCCCCACGCACTCGGCCGGGAACTCCACGGTCTGCTCGATGCAGATGTCCTCAGCTTTGGCGCGAGCGTCCTTCTCGATGCCGTAGATGCGGTAGGTGACGGAGAAACGTTCGCCGGAGAATAGCGATGAGGGGGTGCAGGTCTTTTGGATGATCAAGAATAGATCTCCTGTTGCTCATTCTTATGAATCTTCGCCTGTCTTCAGGAAGTCCACCGCTTTGATGCCCAGTTCCCGCGCCAAAGATCTCATATGATCGTCATGATGAAGGACCTTGAGAGCATGAGCCTTTGCAATAGAACAGATGAGAATGTCCACCGTCGGCACGGTGATGCCTTTCCTTCTCAGCCCATATCCGGCCTCGTAGGCAAGCGCCCAGGCGTTTTCATCAAGCGCAAAGAGCGGCAGAATATCAAGCCGCTCCTTTAATGCATTATATTCCTTCCGCGCTTTGCATCCCTGGAGCAGTTCCAGGACAACGATGTTTGTCGTCACAACATGATCAAGCTCAAGAGCGGACCGGAGGAAGTCCTTGAGCTTGTCATTGCCCTTTTCACGGAAGCTCGCGATCCAGGCCGATGTGTCGACCAGAACATCATCTCCCATGGCGCATCTTCCTGAGATCATCGCGGGTGAGATCAAATTCCTTGTAATTACCGATCATGGACTTCAGTTCCTGCCGTTTTTTTAGCCGCAGGTATTCATTCAGAGCGATCACAATGGCGCCTTTTTTTGTCTTGGACTTGGAAACCTCCATGACCTCACGCAGCGTGTCCTCATCCAGGTCAACAATGGTTTTCATGATATATCCCTCCACACAATAACGATATATACAAAATACTATATATTGTATATATGTCAAGTCGTTTTTCACACCTTCGAACCGCTTAAAAGGACCGGGCAGGCCTGATGGCCCGCCCGAAAAAACGATAACCCGAATGTACGACTACATCTGTTACTTCGACCATCGTTATCGGTGGATCAATGACAACAAAGTAGACCTGGCCCTATGAAGTGCGCGTCCTTCTCGCTGCCAAAGATGCGGTAGGTGACGGGGAAGCGGTCGCCCGAGAACATCGATGAGGGGTACAGGTCTTTTGGATGATCATAAACTGAAATTAATGTATTGCAATTAGCTACGGGAAAATATCTAAAAGACAAAACCAATTAACCTAATGAATCCTCAAATCATGTTCGGCTTGGCGACTTTTGGCGCGATATGTCAAATATGCATATTTTAATGTTATCTAAGCCAGCGGCATTACGTGTAGCCACTAATTTCAAATGTAACGAGTGATCATCATATTGAACTGGTTGTTGAAAATCTGGACCTTTAAAGTACATGACACAGTAAATCCCAAAATCGCACCCCTTTGCTCTCATATAGGCAGGAAGCTGCTCAATTAATCCATGAATGAGGTCGGCGCTATGAGCGTGTTTGAATTCTACACAGACAGAAACTGTCTCTCCGGTTGTAAGATTCCCCGTAAACAAGAAATCTAGCCGACCTCCGGCGATTTGGTATTCAGGCGAAACTTCTAGATTCTTGGCAATAGCTATATCAAATAGCAATCCATGGATTGTAGGATGAATTTCTGGTTCCCTCTTTGGTGTTCTTAACTTGAGTTTGCGGCTCTCATATTGGTTATCCCAAAAAGCACTGTACATATTTGTGGTGATTATCTTATCCGGAATAGTGTCCAATGCGGCGGCTACTTGTTGGCATAAATCACTTATTGATTGATACTGCATGATTGGTAGAACGACTAACCTTCTTACTGCATTAATTAAAGAAGCCGGTGGCAAAACCACTTTAGTATTAATTATACTTGTGCACTCTCTAACCGCTTGTAATGGCTCTTTACCACCTAATAGTAATTGATTATAAGCTTCGTCGAGCAATACTATGTGAAGCCGATTGGGATCCCACATTGCGAAGAAACAGGCTTCACCTGTTGGCCCACTAGACAATCGAAGATCCCTTTCGAGAGTCTCACCGCTACGCGAGATGTAAAAATGCGTGGGTGTAAAGCCAACCTCCAGATAGTAATCCGCACATTCAACACGAAATAATTTGCCCGCACGACCTTCTTGCAGCTGATTATAATTCATAGAAAACGTCAACGCACCACTAGAACTTATTAGCGATAATGGGGTTACTAGCCTTCGTAGTTGAGGAGCTATCTGAAAGCTTACTTCGCCTACAGACTGCGTCTGCAAGAGCCATTTAATGTACTCATCCGTATCAATACAGTATGCTAATGCTAAGTGAATGTGGTGCCCACGACTATCCTCTGAAACTTTTATAAATATGGATTGCACAAAACTGTGATTCTCTGGGTTGATAATTTGAACTATCTGATTAGCCTCCATTGGGCCATTTATTGTAATCGTTTCGCGAAAAACAAACTTATTAACTTGATTGCCAACGCGAAGCGACAGTCCAAATCGAGTTGCAAGCAGTTGAAGAAGCACTAACGGCTCTAGTCCTGTCACCCCTACAATAAGATCTGGAAGTATCCAAAAAGCCAGGTCAACACTTTGAGTATCCGAGCCTTTCCTCGTGCAAACAAGCAGTAAGGCATCGCTTCCATTACGTTGGAACCGTTTCGTACATAAACCTAACTCAAGGTCTTCAATCTGATACAATTGTTGCGCATCGGGTGCTGCTAACGTAATCTGAACATCGGCTTTTTGGATGCCAAACCATACTTCGCAGACATCTTGATATAACTGTGTAAATACAACGTTCATTGTTTTCTCTTTATTTTAGTCCCTGCATAACAGTACGTTTATTTAGTCGCATATTGCCAGAATTTTCAAGAGTCCCGCCTGCTATTTGCACGATTCAGTTTCTGAAACTATGAGTCCATAAAGCTATAATGAAGTGGCGCTACCCTTTTTCCGCGCCGCCTTTCTTCATCTTCCCTTCCAGCTGCTTGTACTTCCGGAACGCGACCGAGTAAAGCGACGACTCCGCGATCGAGCCGGCAACGAGCAGTGTGTCCATGATCTCGTCGAGCGTCGCGCCCTCGGCAATAGCCCGGCCCATGTGCGCTTCGAGGCAATGTTCGCAGTGGAGAGCCGCTGCCGCGCCTACCGCCACCAGCTCCGCAGTTTTCTTGTCCAGGGCCTTCGGCTCCTTGTAGACGGTCATGCCTTTGAGGAGATAGGGATTAAAGGTGCGGGGCCGCTCCTTCAGCACGCTCAGGACATAGCCCAGCTCGCCACGGTCATTCACCATCGCATCAGTGATCGCGTCGGTCAATTCGGCCTTGCACAGCATAGCTTTGGCTTCGCGAATCAAGGCCGGCTTGGACCTGGCCTTCTTAATAAGACGCTTTTTCCGCTCTTCCCTCATTGTGCCCCCCCATGACGACGTAGTTCCTGATCCTGACAAGCTGGAACTAAAAACCCAAATGCATCTCTCGCAAAGCCGCAAAGGGCGCAAAGAAATCCTTAAACTCTAGTTTTGAAACCATAACTAACTGACCCGGACAAGCCGGAACCAAAGATCAATTTTGACAGGATCACAGGATAACGGAGGATAAGGACTTCATAAAATCCTGTAAATCCTGTTATCCTGTCAAAAATCTTGTCCTGCGTGATTTTTTTAGCTAGATCCTGGCCACGCGCACGAGCGAGTTGTTCTCGTTCAGGCCGTCGATGATGGCGCCGAGGCCGGCCATGTTCTGAAGGTAGTTGAGGGCTTCCTGGGAGATCTCTTCCCCCGGGACCAGGAGCGGGATGCCGGGCGGGTAGACGGTGACGATCTCCGTCGAGACCCTGCCGACGGAATTGTTCACATCGACCAGTTCACTGTCGGAATAGAAGGCGTCGCGGGGAGTCATGACGAACTTGTTCGTCAGTGCCGGCGGATGGACCTTGTCGAGGGGCAGGAGCGCCCCCTGGAGGCCTGGCTCGGCCGATATCTGCTGCAGCGCGGCGACAAGCCGGTTCAGGTCGTCCTGCCGGTCGCCGATGGACACGATCACGAGCACATGGAACGGGTCCGCCATCTCCACCTGGATGCCGAACCGGTTGTTCAGGATCTGGGAGACGTGATAGCCCGACAGCCCGAGGTCCGACACGGTGATGGTGATCTTGGTCACGTCCATATCGGCCATACCGGCCTGTTTCGCGCGGTCCTTGGTGAAGCAGGTGATGCCCGGTATCTTGTTGATCTCGGTCCGGGCGTCCTCGGCCAGCTTGATGGTGCGGTTCAGGAGCTTCTTGCCTTCCGTCGCCATCTGCATGCGCGCCAGGTCCAGGGACGCCATCAGGATGTACGACGGGCTCGTGGTCTGGAGGAGCTTCAGGGTGTTCGTCACGTCGTCGATGTTGACCCTCCCGGCGTTCGCGTGGAGCATCGAGGCCTGGGTCATGCCGCCCACGATCTTGTGGGTGGACTGGACGCACATGTCCGCTCCGGCCTCGAGGGCGCACTTGGGCAGCTTGGGATTGAACTTGAGGTGCGGGCCGTGCGCCTCGTCCACGAACGCCATCAGGC
>CAKKRC010000011.1 GCA_919902495.1 Nitrospiria bacterium | reverse complement strand
TTCAAAGGGGGGCCGTTTGAACTTTGTGAATTGGAATTTGGAGTTTATTTGGGATTTGTAATTTGACCATTGGAATTTGCCAATAATCGTATGTCGAAGAAATTCACCATAACCACTCCCATCTACTACGTGAACGACGTGCCGCACATCGGCCACGCCTACACGACCATTGCTGCCGACGTGATGGCGCGGTACCGCCGGCTGCTGGGCGATCCGGTATTCTTCCTCACCGGCACGGACGAGCACGGCCAGAAGGTGGAGAAAGCCGCGCAGGAGCGGGGCAAGACCGCGAAGGAGCATGCGGATATCTTGTCGGAGAACTTCAAGAAGCTCTGGGTCAAGCTCGAGATCACCAACGACGCCTTCATCCGCACCACGGACAGGGAGCACGTCGCCGTCGTCCAGGAACTGCTGCAGAAGCTCTACGACAAGGGCGAGATCGAGCGCCGGACCTACGAGGGATGGTACTGTACGCCCGACGAGCGTTTCTGGACTGAGAAGGACATCCATGAGGGGAAGTGCCCGGACTGCGGCAGGCCGGTGGAGCAGATCAAGGAAGACAACTATTTCTTCCTGATGAGTAAGTACCAGGACCGGTTGATTCAACATATACTGAACAATCCAAACTTTATTCTTCCTGAAAGCAGACGAAATGAAGTACTTGGATTCCTAAGAACTCAGAAACTCGGCGACCTCTGCATCTCCCGGCCCAAGGCGCGATTAGCTTGGGGCATTGAGCTTCCCTTTGACCGGAACTACGTCACCTATGTATGGTTCGACGCGCTAACGAACTACTATTCAGCGACCCGCTATCTGAGCCCCCCGGCGGAAGGCTCCAACGATCCCGCTGTCCGAGAGCGCTTCTGGTGGCCCGCGGACCATCACCTGGTGGGCAAGGACATCCTGACGACGCACAGCGTCTACTGGTCAACGATGCTGATGGCCGTGGGTCTTCCGCTTCCCGGCAACATCTTCGCCCATGGCTGGTGGACGCGCGACGGCAAAAAGATGTCCAAGTCCGTCGGCAATGTGGTGGATCCGAACGTGATCGTGGACACCTACGGACCCGATGCTTTCCGCTACTTCGTGCTGCGCGAGGTCCCTTTCGGCCTGGACGGCGATTTTTCGACGGAGACCTTTATCACGCGCTTTAACACCGAGCTGGCGAACGACCTGGGAAACCTGCTGTCCCGGGTGATGACCATGGTGGGAAAATATTTCGACGGGAAGGTCCCCGCGACGGGACCGGAACAGCCGGGAGACGCGGAACTGCGCGCGATCGCCGAAGGCATGCCGGCGCTGATCGACAGGGACCTCGCGGCCCTTGCCTTCAACCGATATCTGCAAAATGCCTGGCAGCTCGTGACCCGGGCGAACCGGTATGTGGAGGAGAACGCGCCCTGGACCCTGGCCAAAAAGAACGACATGGCCTGCCTCGGGACCGTGCTCTATAACCTGGCAGAGTCGCTCAGGATCATCGGCCTGTGCCTCTACCCGGTCATCCCGGGGACCGCACAGAAGATCTGGAACAGCCTCGGCATCAGTAAGGAGATATCCGCCTGCCGCATGGACGAAGAGCGGGCGTGGGGAAGGCTCAGGCCCGGGGCCGTGATCAAACCCGGGGAGCAGTTGTTCCCGAGGATAGACACCAAGAAAGACAGCGGACGCGGATCAGATCTCCTGAACGCGGACAAGAGCTGCAAAGGGGAAAAGCGAATGGAACCATCAACATTGACACCGCAGGCGGAAGCGAAAGCGGCGGAGCCAGAGCTTATCGGCATCGAGGACTTCGCGAAGGTGCAGCTCCGGGTCGGAAAGATCACGGCCGCCGAGCGGGTGGAGAAGTCCGAGAAGCTGGTGAAGCTCCAGGTGGACATCGGCACCGAGACCCGCCAGGTCGTGGCGGGGATCGGCAAGAGCTACGCGCCCGAGCAATTGATCGACCGGTCCATCGTGATCGTCGTGAACCTGAAACCCGCAAAGCTCATGGGTGTCGAGTCCCAGGGCATGCTGCTCGCCGCGAGCAGCGGGGATATCCTGTCGGTCGTCACGCCGGACAGGGAGATCAAGCCCGGAGCGAAAGTTAAGTAGCGGAAAAGGATCAAATCGCAAATAACATATTTCAAATAATATCCAAGCTCAAAATTCCAATTTCCGAAAGTTTGGAATATTGGCTCTTGGCAACCGGTATTTATTTGGGATTTGGTGATTGTCATTTGATATTTCGAAAACTATGCTGATCGATACCCACGCGCACCTTGAGATGCGCGAGTTCAACGACGACCGCGAAGAGGTCATCACGCGCGCGCGGGAGGCGGGCGTCGGATACATCGTCACCATCGGCACGACCGTGGAGTCGAGCCGCGACGCCGTCCTGCTCGCGGAGAAGCACGACTCCATCTACGCGGCCATCGGCGTCCATCCCCACGAGACCAAGGACATCCTCCATCCCTCCTACGATATCCTGCGCCACTTTGCCCAGCATCCGAAGGTCGTGGCCTACGGCGAGATCGGCCTCGACTATTATTACGAGCACTCCCAGCGCTCGGTCCAGCAGCGGAAGTTCAGGGACATGCTGCGCGAGGCGAGGGAGCTGAAGCTGCCTGTCATCGTCCACGACCGCGACGCGCACGAGGACATGCTCGCCATCCTGACGGAAGAATGGGACCCGGCGCTCGGCGGCGTGATGCACTGCTTTTCCGGCGATATCGAATACGCCCGGAAGGTGATGGACCTGGGGTTCCACATCTCCATTGCCGGACCGGTGACCTTTCCCAAGGCGGCGGCGCTCCGGGAGACGGTGAAGCAGATCCCCATCGAGCTGATGCTGATCGAGACCGACGCGCCCTACCTTGCGCCGCAGAAGTACCGGGGCAGGCGGAACGAACCCGCCTACGTCCGCAACACGGCGGAAGAGATCGCGAAGGTGAAAGGCCTGTCCTTCGACGACGTGGCGCGGATCACGAGCTACAACGCCATGCAGCTCTTCGGCATCGGCGAGGTCCCGAAGAAGGGCATGATCACCTATCCCATCCGCAACTCCCTCTATCTCAACGTGACCAACCGGTGCACGTCCGCCTGCACCTTCTGCGTGCGCTACTATACGGATTTTGTGAAAGGCCACAACCTTCGCCTCAGTGACGAACCAACGGCCGAGGACCTGATCAGGGAGATCGGCGATCCGAAAAGGTACGACGAGATCGTGTTCTGCGGCTATGGCGAGCCGACCTTGCGGCTCGACGTGATCAAGACCGTGGCCACGGCGGTGAAGAAGGCGGGCGGCAAGGTGCGCATCGACACGAACGGCCACGGGAACCTGATCCACAAGCGGAACATCCTTCCCGAACTTGCCGGTCTCGTGGACGCGGTGAGCGTCAGCCTGAACGCCCAGAACGCGGAATTGTACGAGAAGATATCCCAGCCGAAGTTCGGTCTTGCCGCCTACGACGCGGTGAAGGAGTTCATCCGGGAGGCGGTGAAGTACGTCCCCGATGTGACTGCGACGGTCGTCACGGTCCCTGGCGTGGATGTCGAGGCCTGCCGGAGGATCACCGACGGGCTCGGCGTGAAGCTCCGGGTGCGGGAATATAATGTCGTCGGATGATCATGAGGTAGCTGCAGAAGGTAGCAGAACAGTTGGCGCCGGCGTCATTCATTTTCTTCTTTAATCCATCCGAAAAATAATCTATACTCTCTTCACATCGGCATCGTCAGCTCGCAGTTATTTCCCTGTTCCTCAAATAGAAAAGGTTCCCAGGAGGCATCCTATGGCAAGGTGCGTACGTTCCCGGACAGGATCCTATGTGCTCGTTCTGTGGGCGCTTTGCAGCGCTGTGCTGCTGCAGGGCTGCTGCGGCGGCACGCCCTATCCCTTTGCGCTGTATGACGAGAAGACCGTTATCAGGAGCAGCACCATCGCCGTGGTCAGCGCCGACACGTCCGAACTGACGGTCCAGCTGGCGGACAACCTGACCCGGGAACTGAAGGCGCGCAGCACCTTCAAGGTCCTGAGCCAGGAGGAAGTGGCGCGTAGATTGGGGCGATACCCCGTCAAGGTCAAGCAAGAAACGCCGGATAATCCGGACAAACCGATCTGGTTCGCCAAAGGCGAGAAGGCCAAGGTGGACTCCATGCAGGCGCAGCTCAAGACTGACTACGTCTTTCTGGTTTGGACCGACAACCTGAGGAAGATCACGCGGACCGGCCAGGGCGGCAGTTCGGTCACGTACAGCGTTGATGTCTACGGCAACGTGGTCGAATATCCCAAGAGCCGGGCAATCGGGTACACCAGCTTTGCACGGAACCAGGGCCAGACATGCTGCCTCTTCGGGAAATCGGAAGGCGATGACATCCACGAAATGGTGAAGGGAGCGGCAGGGTCGATGGCGGATGACCTCATCTCTGCTGCCAAGGCTCAGAAGCCGGGGAAGTGACGCCGGTCCGATCTCGATAGCGGGAACACCGAATAGCGACGGGTCGCGTATTGCCCGTCCGTTCGAAGGGGGAGGCGGGTATGAACAAAGGATTTGCACACCTGACGGTATGCGCTGTGCTTCTGTTCCTGTCCGGCTGTATCAGCGCATTCAATCCCGTAAGCAACGATGTCAAGTTCAAGCCGAAGACCATGGCGGTCGTAGCGGGGCTGGACAACGAGCAGAACGTGCAGATGGCCCAGGCAATGTCGGAGTCCCTGCGGAAACACACGCGCTTCCAAGTGATGACGCACAAGCAGGTGGCGCAGAAGCTGCCGGGGTATCCCCCCAGGATCCAGGGGCCCTGGAAGAGCGCCTATTTCGAGATCGAGGTCGATTACACGAAGACCGATATGAAGAAGGTCAGGTCCATCCAGCAGCAGCTCGGCGTTGATTATCTCTATGTGCTCTGGACGCCGTCGGAGACCGTGTACAACAGGAAGATCCATTCGCTGAACGCCATCGGCCAGATGTTCGACAACGGCAAGGAGGTCGGCAACGGCCGCTTCAATGCGACCGCCGGCAGGACCGACTGCTGCCTCGTGCCGGCGCCTGATGCCAAGGACAAAACAGACGCGATGAAGGATGCGAGCGATTATGTCGCCAAGGAAATCGGCGAGAAGACGGGAATGCTGAAGCAGTAACGCGCGCAGGAAGGTTGCCCGTTGAGCACCCAAAACATGTTCCCACAAAGAGCATTAACTACGTCATGCCACAGAGCGCACCGAGGACACCGAGGAAAGAATAAGCAGTCTCGTTTCTGGCCTTCCTCTGTGCTCTCTGTGACCTCTGTGGTAAAAGCTGTTGATGTGAAAATGCCAATCATGTTTTTCCTCCTCGTTTTCTTATTCCTTACCGCCCCTGCGAAGGCTGTCTCCGCAGAAACCTGGGGCCCCTGGTCGGTGAGCGACAATGCTCCGGTCCTCATGATGAAGGCAGACCGCAGGACCGCGCCGACCGATCCGGCATCAAGGCCCGTGCCATCCGTTGCAGCTACGCCATTCCTCTGGCTCCTTTCCTTCTATCAGCATGTTGTCGGCCCTGTGGTCAGCGGCCGGTGCAACATGCATCCTACCTGCTCACGCTACAGCGTCGAGTCCATCCGCAAGCACGGTCCGGTCATCGGCATCGTCATGACCGCTGATCGCATGATGCATGAACTCGACGAGCAGGACCTTGCGCCGCTCATCAAGGTTGGGAACCGGTATCGTTATTCCGATCCGGTGGAGAACAATGACTTCTGGTGGTATTCGCAATGAGAAATCGTTTTGTCCTCCTCCTCTTCCTGATGCTCTTCTGCGGTCGTGCGGTCGTTGCCGAAGAGATTCCTGCCCAAAAGATGATCTCCTTTGCTGACAGCCTCTTCGAAAAGGGCGATTATTACCGCGCGATCACCGAGTATGAACGGGTGATCTTCTTTTATCCGGACCATCCGCTGGCATTGACGGCGCGGTTCCGGATCGCCCATTGCTATCTCAAGGGCGACAGGCTCGACCAGGCCATAGACCGGTTCCGCGCGCTGAGCATGGAGCTGCCGCAGGAAGAGGTCGGAAGAAGGGCCTATTTCATGCTTGGCGAGGCCTATTATCAGAAACGGGAGTACTCCCGGGCGGCAGACATCTTCGAGACCTATATCGAGACCTATCCCGGCGACGAGCGTATCGACGCGGCGCGCATCAAGATCGGCTGGTCCCATCTCCGTCAGGGCCAGTGGCGGCAGGCTGCCGAAGAATTCCAGAAGCTGCCGCCTGATTCGCCGCTCCACGCTCCAGCGGAAGGTCTTGCCGAAGGGTCGGAGAAGTACCCCGGCATTCCGACGAAGTCCCCTGCATTGGCAGGCGGACTTTCGGCGGTCCTTCCCGGCGCGGGGCAGCTTTATATTAACAGGCCCGGCGACGCGGTGGTCTCGTTCCTGCTGAACGGCGCCTTCATCTGGGCGACCGTGGAGGCCTTCCATCACGACAACAACGTGACCGGCGGCATACTGCTGTTCTTTGAGTCCGGCTGGTATCTGGGGAACATCTACAACGCCGTGAACGGCGCGAACAAATATAACCGCCGGACGGAGCAGCAGTTCCTGGATGGACTGCAGGACAAATACCGAGTATCGTACTTGTATGATGGACACGGCGGGAGCATGGTGGCGTTCACCATGCGGTTCTGAAGGGAGCAGTGCATGAAAACTGACGGCAGCATCTACCGTCTTCTTCAGCGGCATCTCGACAAACAGGCTGTCGGGTTCCCGTCGTCATGGTCGGGCGCGGATATCCGACTGCTCAAGAGGCTGTTCACTCCTGATGAGGCGAAGCTCGCCCTGCACCTTACCTACAAGCCTGATCCGACGGGAACGATCATCGAACGCGCGGCCTCGGAGTTCCCTGCAGATCAGGCCAGGCGACTGCTCGACAGCATGTTCGCCAGAGGCTCCATCGGATGGAAGGAGAAGGACGGGACCGGACACTGGTACGTCCTGCCTCTGGTGGTCGGCATGTACGAAGGCCAGGACGGCGATCCTTCACCGGAGTACCTGGAAGATACTGACGCCTATTTCAAGACCCTGAGCTTCGGCAGGTCGTTCCTCGCGGTCCAGCCTTCCCAACTGCGGACAATCCCCATACACAAGAGCATCCCCGTTGAACACCCTGTTGCCACGTACGATCAGATTCGCACGATCGTCCGGTATTCTCCAGGCCCCTTCGTGGTGCTTCCCTGCATCTGTCGCAGGAGCAAGGCGATGAAGAACAAGCCCTGCGCGAAGACATCCCGTGAGGAGACCTGCCTCGCCTTCGGCGACATGGCCAACATGGTCCTTCGCCGCAAGCACTGCCGCGAGGTGACCCGGGACGAAGTGCTGGCGATCCTCAAGCAGAACGAGGATGACGGTCTCGTTCTGCAGCCGGCCAATACGCGGCAGCCGGAATTCGTATGCTCCTGCTGCGGCTGCTGCTGTGGGATGCTCTCCTATCAGAAGTTCCTGCCGCACCCGGTCGACTTCTGGGCGAGCAACTATTACGCGGAGGTCTCAGCGAAAGCGTGTACCCAATGCGGCACCTGCGTCTCCCGTTGTCAGGTGGGCGCGGTCACGCTGACCGGACCGTCGGGCGAAGCGAAGATCAACCTGAGCAGATGCATCGGATGCGGCCTGTGCGTTCCGACCTGCCCGTCGGAGGCGGTCAGTCTGAAAAAGAAGGATCAGGAAACGGTCCCTCCTGCGAATGAAGAGGACCTGTATGACGAGGTCATGGCGAACAAAATGAACGGCCCGGAGCAGCTGAAGATGCTGATCAAAGTGGCATTGAAGATGAAACAGTGATGTGCCGCATGGAACATCAGTCACAACATCCCATGTGCGAAGCACAAAAGGAATAGATAATGTCTGCTATCAGAAAGATCTACATCATTTCCGACGCCACCGGCCAGAGCGGCCTCCACATCCTGCGGGCGGCCCTGGTGCAGTTCGAACATGCCCGTACCAAGATCATGCTGTTCCATGACATCGATACGAAGGCCGGGCTCAAGAAGGTCCTCGACCAGGGCAGGGCGGACAAGGCCCTCATCGCATATACCTTCGTCAAGAAAGAGATGAGGGACGTGATCGATAAATACTGCCAGAAGAACGCTCTTATCCACCTCGACATATTGGGCCCGCTCATCAACAATCTGGCTTCCTATCTGAAGCTGGAGCCGCTCGAAACGCCGAGCCTGCTCAGGAGGGTCGATGCGCGGTATTTCAAACGCATCGATGCCATTGAGTACACGCTGGGACACGACGACGGCAGGGGCGCCGAGCGTCTCAAGGACGCCGATATCGTTCTCGTCGGGCTCTCGCGGACCTCTAAGACGCCGACCTCATTCTTCCTCGCCCAGGAGGGCTACAAGGTCGCGAATGTTCCGATCGTTCCGGAAATTTCCCTGCCGGAAGAGCTTTTCGAGATCGACCAGCACAAGATCGTCTGCCTCATGATCGACCCCGAGGTACTGCAGAAGGTGAGGATGGTGCGGCAAAAACACTCCCGGCTCAAGCCGAGCTACAGCGACTTCAAGAAGGTCTTTGCCGAGGTCGAATATGTCTGGGACCTGACGCGAAAACACCGGGCCTGGAAGGTGATCAATACCACGAACAAATCCATTGAGGAGACCGCGTGGGAGATCATCTACCATGTGTTCGGAGAGGGGCGCGGAGAGTTTCATTAGGAACGTCATCCGCGTTTTGCCACCGCCAAAAGTAGGCGCTTCTAAGCGAGAGCACAGAGGGCACAGAGAACTACGAACGAAAATCGGTATTTTAATCTTTTCTCTGTGTCCTCGGAGACCTCTGTGGCAAAGTAAGTAATGTTCTTGTTCGCGACTGACCATAATGCTCTCATCATGAAAAAGTATAAGCTCATCGCAAATCCCGCCGCCGGCACGCACCGCAGCCGGCATATCGCCGCGCAGGTCGTGGAACTGCTCGGACAGCGGAAGGTGGACTTCGATCTGGAATTCACCGCCGCGCCGAAACATGCGGCCGAGATAGCGCTCCGTTCGTGCAGGGATTTCGAGGCCATCGTGGCCATCGGCGGTGACGGGACCATCCACGAGATCGCCGGCGCCATGCTGGACTGCGATATCCCGCTCGGCATCATCCCGGCGGGTTCGGGCAACGACCTGATCAAGTCCCTCGGCATTCCGAACGACGTGCGGGCGGCCGTGGACATTCTGATGGCGGGACAGGCGCGGGTCATCGACGCAGGGACCATCAACGGGCTCTGCTTCGTGAACGTCGTCGGCATCGGGTTCGACGCGGCGGTGAACCACAACAGCCACGGCTTCCGGTGGCCGGCGAGCGGCCTGCTCCGCTATGTCATGGCGCTCATCACGACCCTCGGGAGCTACTCGCCCCTGCCGCTCACCATCACGATAGACGGGACCACGGCGACGCAGGACCTCTTTCTGCTCACCATCGGGAACGGCACCACCTGCGGCGGCGGGTTCAGGCTCACTCCGCACGCCCGGCTCGATGACGGCCTGCTCGACGTTACCTTCGTGAAGCCCATCAGCGTTCCCCGGCTGCTCTGGCATCTGCCGAAGGTGTTCCAGGGCACGCTCGAACGCGTGGAGCGGTATGCCTCGATGAAGAGGGTGACGCAACTTCGCGTGGAGAGCGCCTCACCGGTGCCGGTGCATGTGGACGGCGAGATCTATCGCGGCGACACGTCACGGCTGGATATCGAGGTGATCCCGAACGCACTGACGGTGATAGGAAATTATGGGGCAAAAACATAAAAGACCAAGAGCCACTACGAACGGCTTTCTCTCGCAAAGCCGCCAAGCACGCAAAGAAAACCACGACAGAGGCTTAAGATAACGCAATATGTCGATATGAAAATCCTGAAAAGGTTCTTGTTTTCATGCTGTCTACATGACTATCCGCTATTCGGCATATGCTTTCTTTGCGCCTTTGCGTCTTTGCGAGAAAAATGATTTTCATCGAGGAATCGATGTTCTCTGTCCCTGCACGACAATAAAGCCATGACTACGCCACAACGCACGAGCAGAAAGTTCTATTAAATTGACTTCCCCCTCCGTTCGGGTTACAATTTCTGACACTGCCAGTCCATCTTATTCGTTCCGGAGGCTTCACCAGTGGGTAAAGTGACGCGCGCGCTCATCAGTGTTTCTCACAAGGAAGGTGTCTTGGATTTCGCAAAAGAGATCTCCAAGCTCGGCATCGAGATCCTTTCCACCGGCGGAACGGCAAAGCTCCTCCGGGACGGCGGCGTTGCGGTGAAGGACGTGTCGGAGTTCACCGGCTTTCCGGAGATGCTCGACGGACGCGTGAAAACACTCCATCCCAAGGTGCACGGCGGCATCCTGGGGCGGCGCGGCAATCCGGAACACGTCAAGCAGATGAAGCAGCACGGCATCGAGCCCATCGACCTGGTGGTCGTGAACCTGTATCCCTTCGAGCAGACCGTTGCCAGGCCCGGGTGCACCCTCGAGGACGCCATCGAGAACATCGATATCGGCGGGCCAACGATGCTCCGCTCGGCGGCAAAGAACTACACCGACGTGGCCGTGGTGGTCTCGCCGCGAGATTACGGCCGGGTACTCGACGAGCTCCGGAAGACCGGCGAGGTGTCCCTGAAAACGCGCTTCGAGCTTTGCCGGACCGTCTTCCTCCATACGGCGAGCTACGACAGCGCCATTTCGGCATGGCTCAATAACCAGGTGCCCGATGAAGAGAAGACCCGCTTCACCAACATTCTTACGCTTCACTTCGAGAAGGTCCAGAACCTGCGCTACGGCGAGAACCCGCACCAGGAGGGCGCCTTCTACCGCGAGTTCGGCATCAAGGAGCCCTGTGTCGCCCATGCGAGGCAGCTTCAGGGCAAGGAGATGTCCTTCAACAACTATCTGGACGCGAACAGCGCCCTCGAGCTCGTCAAGGAATATTGCGGGACAGCGGCGGTCATCGTCAAGCACAACAACCCCTGCGGCGTGGCAACGGCATCGTCCCTTGCCGACGCCTATCGGAAGGCAAGGGACTGCGATCCGGTCTCGGCCTTCGGCGGCGTCATCGCCTTCAACCACCTGGTGGACCTGGAAACGGCGAAGGAGATCACGTCCACCTTCGTTGAGGTCATTGTAGCGCCGGAGTTCGCGCCCGACGCGCTGGAAGAGCTCAAGAAGAAAAAGGACCTGCGGCTTCTGGATATCGGCCCGAACATCGCCGGCACGCCCGAGGGCATGGACCTGAAGAAGGTCACCGGCGGGCTCATCTACCAGGACCGCGATCTCGGGAAGATCGCCGATGTGAAGGCGCTCGCGGTCGCATCGAAGCGCAAGCCCACGGAAGACGAGTACGAAGCGCTGTCCTTTGCCTGGAAGGTCTGCAAGCACGTGAAGTCCAACGCCATCGTCTTCACCAGGAAGGACCGGACCGTCGGCATCGGGGCGGGCCAGATGAACAGGCTTGACTCGGTGCGGATCGCCGTTATGAAAGCGCAGTCCTCGCTCAAGGGCACGGTGCTCGCATCGGACGCATTTTTCCCCTTTCGCGACGGACTGGATGAAGCGGCGAAGGCAGGCGTCACGGCGGTCATCCAGCCGGGCGGGTCGCTCAGGGACGAAGACGTGATCACGGCCGCCAACGAACACGGCATCGCCATGGTCCTCACGAAGATGCGGCATTTCCGGCATTGATCCCTCATCACCAGGGCAGAGCGGGCTGGTTCCGGAGGAGGGGCGCAGACACGCTCCTCCTTTTGCACGTGCAGAGCGTTACATCCAGGAGCGGGCGATCAAAGGACCAATGACTATATTGAAGAGCGAAGATCCCCTGTCATGCTGCAGCGACGCGGATGGTGCCATCGAAGGGCGAGCGATGCCGGGAACGGCTATTGTGGCGGGAACGCTCCTCGCGCTGATGATCATCGGCGGGTGCAGGGACCAGGCGAAGGACTCAGCCGGTCCCGGCCATCATGCTGCCGAACAGACGACCGCCGAAAAGAGCAAGACGCCCTATTACTACGGCCTCATCGAGGAGTACCAGAGCATCCTCGCCGGGGACCCGCACAATCTGGCCGTGATCATTGCCCTGGGAAACGCCTTCTTCGATGCCGGACAGTGGAAACAGGCCATACGGCACTATGAGCAGGCCCTCCTGCTTGATCCCGCCAATGCCGATGTGATCACCGACATGGGCACGTGTTACCGGAACCTGGGCATGCCTGACCGTGCCATTGCGGAATATGACCGCGCCCTCAAGAGGGAACCGGCGCACCAGAACGCCCTGTTCAACCTGGGGGTCGTGTATGGCTTTGACCGGAAGGACTACGGCACGGCCATACGGTACTGGGAACAGCTGCTCCATGTTTCTCCGAAACATCCCCGTGCGGATTACCTGCAGGCAACCATGGCCCAGTTCAGGAAAGCAATGAGGCAAAAAACACAATGATGCGCGCGCTTCTCATATTCATCCTGATCGTCGTGGCCTACCATGCGGTGAAGACCGTGATCCGCGCCGCGCTCTCCACCTATCATGGCGGGGAAAAGCGGCCTCCCCGGATCCCCGGCGAGGAAATGGTCCAGGACCCGCAGTGCCGGACCTACGTGGTGAAGGACAGGGCGTTGATCCGGCGCATCGGTGGGCGGACGGAACATTTTTGCAGCGCGGCCTGCGCCGAAGCCTACGAGCGGGACCACCGATCGCAGGCCTAACCAGGAAGGATCGAAATAGGACCGTCCAACGCAGAAAAGGCTATGAAAAAAGCTATGATTGGCGCTGTAACGACCAAAGACTTACATAGTTCTTTCATAAGAATATCAGCGAAAATCTGCGTTGAATATTTTTTTCACCGTTGTTTCTCGGTCCTGTCAAAAGGCAATGTCCCCGGTTATGAGAAGAATGATATTCTTAATTGACCAATGCTGATCTGGAATTCCATAACGCTCACCCTCCGATTCGTCTTCGCGCTCTTCCTGGTCTCCGTCCTCTCTCCGCTCCCGGACATACCCGGCACGAGTACACGGGAGTTCCTTTCCCTGCTCTCCCGTATGGAAGGAGACACCTCCATCGTGATCTGGAAATCCCAGTACTCGCTCACCCTCTTCAAGGGTGAAGCCCCGGTCAAGACCTACTGGGCCGTGTTCGGCAAAGGGTACGGCGAAGGCGACAAGGAACGGTCCGGCGACAAGCGGACGCCGGAAGGCAACTTCTACATTTGCAGCATGAATCACAGCAAGCGGTTCTACAAGTTCCTCGGTCTGAGCTACCCGGGCATTAAGCACGCGCAGCAGGGACTCCAGCGGGGCATCATCACGCCCCGGGAGTATGGCGAGATCGAGAGTGCCAACCGGGAGCTGCGGCAGCCGACCTGGGAATCGCGGCTCGGGGGCGCGATCGGCATCCATGGCAGGATGCTTGAGGACCCTTCTGTATGGGCTATGCGCCAGAACTGGACCGATGGTTGTATCGCACTGTCCAACACCGATATCGACGAGATATTCAGCATAGTGTCACTGGGTACGCCGGTAACGATATTGCCGTGATGTAAGTGCGGATTGCGGAGTGCGGATTGCGGAGTAAAAAAACAAATAACCTTTTGGAGCAGTTTCGGCGGGACATCACCCGGTGCGTGCGATGCGGGGCCTGCAGCACGGTCTGCCCGACCTTCCTTGCGGACCGTCGCGAGTCCCGCTCTCCCCGCGGGAGAATGGCGCTCATCGAGGCGGTGCTGGACGGAAAGCTCCGCATCTCCGACGTTTACAAGGACCGTCTGGCGACCTGCGCCGGCTGTCTCGCCTGCGAGTCCGCCTGCGCCAGCGGTGTGCCGTTCAGCAGGATCATCCTGGCCGCCCGGGAGCAGGCTGTTCGCGAATCGGGCCCCGGGATCGTGGCCAGCATTGTGTCTGCCGCCCTGAAAAATCCCGCCCTGATGCGGTCATTTTCCTGGCTCGCGCCTGCGGCGCTGCATTACGGGAAGGGGTCGGTCAGGGGGCAGGGAAAAACCGACACGGTGACGGGGAGACACGGGGACGCGGGGAGGAAGGCAAGGGCGGATGAACGGTCAACACGGGGGCGCGGGGACAGCGCGACAGGGACGAAAGGCAGGGTCGCGTTCTTTCCGGGATGCGCGGTCGATCATTTCCAGCCCGACATCGGGAGCGCGACGGTCAGGGTCCTTGAGGCATTGGGCTACGAGGTCGTGGTGCCAAAAGGTCTTGTGTGCTGCGGCAGGCCATTTCTTTCGCTTGGAGATCGTCCGGCAGCGGAGGAACTTGCCCGGAAGAATACTGACATCCTTGCATCGCTCGATGTCGATGCGGTCGTCACTTCCTGCGCTTCCTGCGGATTGACATTTAAAAAGGATTATCCTACACTGCTGGCGCTATCGCGTCGGGAACCGGTCCGCGTGCAGGACATCCATGCGTTCCTTGCCGGCAAGACCGGAGCGCTTGATCTTGCACCGTCGCCGCTGAAGGTGACCTGGCACGACCCCTGCCACCTGGGCAGGGGGCAGGGACTGGCGAAGACCGGCCGGGAGGTCCTTATGTCCGTTCCCGGCATCGAACTTGTCGAAATGAAGTATCCTGACCGCTGCTGCGGGTTCGGCGGCGTGATGCGCGTGAGCCATCCGTCCCTCTCCAGCGCGATCGGCGAAGCGAAGGCGAAGGACATTGCGGCGACGCATGCGGATGTCGTCATCGCCGGTTGCCCCGGATGCAGGATGCAGATCGCGGACTCGCTGAGGCGGGCGGGATCGGAAATACAGGTCGTGCATACGGTGCAGGTTATCGAAGCTGCGCTTCGAAATGCGGAGTACGGAGTGCGGAGTGCGGAAAGGGAAACAGCAGGCACAAAAAAATGACCACAGAGAGAGGAAGGGCGAGATGAAATTCTTTATCGACACAGCGAACGTGAAGGAGATCCGCGAGGCGGCGAGCCTGGGGATCGTCGACGGCGTCACGACGAATCCGTCGCTCATCGCGAAGGAAGGCAGGGACTTCAAGCAGGTGATCAACGAGATCTGCTCTCTCGTGGACGGGCCCATCAGCGCAGAGGCGGTGAGCCTGGAGGCGGACAAGATGGTGGCCGAGGGCGAGGACCTGGCGAAGCTGCACAAGAACGTCGTGGTGAAGCTGCCCATGACCAAAGACGGCCTCAAGGCGACCAAGGTCCTGGCGGACAGGGGCATCAAGGTGAACATGACCCTTGTGTTCTCGCCGACCCAGGCGCTCCTCGCGGCCAAGGTGGGCGCTGCCTACGTAAGCCCCTTCGTCGGCAGGCTCGATGACATCAGCCATTACGGCATGGACCTGGTGCGTCAGATCATGGCCATCTACAACAACTACGGATTCGGCACCGAGGTGATCGTGGCCAGCGTGCGGAACCCGCTCCATGTCGTCGACGCGGCGCTTGCGGGCGCCCATATCGCGACGATCCCGTTCAGCGTCATCGACCAGATGGCGAAGCACCCGCTCACGGACATCGGGATCGAGAAGTTCATGGCGGACTGGAAGAAGCTGGAGAAAAAAAGCTGACACGGGGACAGGGGGACACGGAGACACGGAGACAAAAGCGAATAACCGTTTTTCTTATCTTTTGTCACCCCGTCTCCCCATCTCCGCGTCACCGCGTCCGGTTTACACCATGCCGATCTACGAATACCAATGCGCTAAATGCCGGCACGATTTCGAGAAGCTGGTCTTCGGCCAGAATCCCGAGGTCGTCTGCCCGAAGTGCGGCTCACCGAAGACCGAGAAGCGGCTTTCGAAGTTCGGCCTGGGCAAGGGTTCGAGCGACACATCCTCCTCATCATCAGGTTCGGGCTGCGGCGGTTGTTCCGCATCGTCATGCGCGGGATGCAAGTGATCTTCCGGTCTTTCTGCGATCCTGCCCTCTTCTTGCCGTTTCTCCCTGTCGCCCCGTCCCCGCGTCGCTTAGAAGCGCCTACTTTTGGCTCCGCGTCCGCCTTTCAGAACCGGTTGATCTCGTCGATCAGGTTCCTGAGCCTTCCGAAATCCTGCCGGTTAAAATCAACAAGAAGCCTCGGCAGATGGGCCAGTTCGGGCTCTTCCTGCTCCGCGGTCAGCGGCCCCGAGGACACCATGACCCCCCCGGGCGTCAGAATATCTGCAAAGGCTTCCTTCAGCTTGCTGATGTGGGCCGTGTCCAGCGTAGATGTAAGGCGGATGACCAGCCTCCCGTCCACATACCGCATGCTGTGGTAGCGGCTGTAGAAGCGGTTGATCTCGCCGACCGCGGCCTCGATGGAATCCACCCGGCGGAAAAGTGAGAAATCGGTATCTCCGATGTAGTCACGTCTTCGAAGCTCATCCTGCATGAACGCCATCCATTTCGTCCAATAGGTCCCTCCCGGAGCATCCACCAGCACGAGGGGCAGGGGATTGCGCTTGCCCGTCTGGACGAGCGTCAGCGTCTCCATGGCCTCGTCGAGCGTGCCGAATCCGCCGGGAAACAGCGCCACCGCGTCGGCTTCCTTCAGAAAAGCGACCTTCCGGTTGAAGAAATACTTGTACGTGATGAGCCGGGGGTTGCCTTCCAGGAAGGCGTTGGCCTTCTGCTCGAAGGGCAGCCGGATGTTGACGCCGAAGGAGTGCTCCGGGCCCGCACCCTCGTTCGCGGCCGCCATGATCCCCTGTCCGCCGCCGGTGATGACCATATAGCCCGTCTCCGCGAGCTTTTTCCCGAACTGCCGCGCCATCGCATAGATCGGCTCATCGGGGCTGGTCCGCGCCGAGCCGAACACCGTCACCTTGCGCACGTTCCGGTAGGGGCCGAAGACCTTTGCGGTGAAGCGCATTTCCTTGAGGGTGGTGTTCATCAGCTTGAGGTCCGCCCGATCGTCGT
>CAKKRC010000010.1 GCA_919902495.1 Nitrospiria bacterium | reverse complement strand
ACCACATCTGACCGGCCTGTACCAAAGTACAGAACGTCATGCCTGGCATACACAAAAAAAGAGGCAGGCCCGTTGGCCTGCCTCCCCTGTTTATTCCATTCTTTCCGTCCAGCCACTTCCCGACCCTTCTGCTAAATATCCAGCTCCGCGTACTCCGCCCGCTCCTGGATGAACTTGAACCGGGCCTTGGGGTCCTTGCCCATGAGCCGATCGAAGGTATCGCTTGTCGCCTTATGGTCCAGCACCTGGACCTTCATGAGCGAGCGGGTCTTGGGGTTCATGGTGGTCTCTTTCAGCGTCTCGGGATTCATTTCGCCTAATCCCTTGAAGCGGCCGACATCATACTTTCTGCCGTTCAACTTGGCGAGGATCTTGTCCTTCTCCATCTCGTCCATGGCATAGAACACCTCCTTGCCCGCCTCGATGCGGTAGAGCGGCGGCATGGCGAGGAACACATGGCCCTTGTTGATCAGCTCGGGCATGTAGCGGTAGATGAACGTGAGCAGCAGCACGCTGATGTGCGCGCCGTCCACGTCCGCGTCGGTCATGAGGATGACGCGGTTGTACCTGAGCTTGGCAAGGTCGAAGTGGGCGCCCACGCCGCAGCCGAGCGTTGCCAGGAGGTTCTTGATCTCGTTGTTCGACTGGATCCGCTCCAGCGACGAGACCTGCTCCACGTTCAGGATCTTGCCGCGAAGCGACAGCACGGCCTGGGTCTTCCGGTCGCGCGCCATCTTGGCCGAGCCGCCGGCCGAATCGCCTTCCACGATGAAGACCTCCGACTCCTCTACCTTGTTCGAAGAACAGTCGGCGCGCTTTCCGGGAAGGTTCAGTTTAAGCGACGACAGTTTCCGGGTGACGTTGTCCTTGGCTGCGCGCGACGCCATGCGCGCCTCGGATGCGAGCAGCACGCGCTTCACCACCGCGTCGGCCATGGTCGGGTTCGCGAGCAGGTAGGCCTCGCAGGCGTTCTTGACCGAGTTCTCGATGGGCGTGGAGATCTCGGGATTGTTCAGTTTCTCCTTGGTCTGCCCCTGGAACTGGGGGTTCTTGACCAGGATGCTCACGATACCGTAGAGCCCTTCGTACACGTCCTCGGGCGCGATGGCCTTGATGTTCTTAGGGATGAGGTTCTTGCGCTCGGCGTAGGCCCGCACCGCCTTGGTGAGCCCGGACCGCACCGCCAGTTCGTGGGTGCCGCCGTCGGAGGTGTTGATCGAGTTGGCGTAGGAGTGGACCTCCATGTCCGTGGCCAGGGTCCAGTGGAACGCGCACTCGATCTTGAAGTCGTCCTCCTTCTCGAAGTAGAAGGGTTCGGCGTTCACCACCGTTGTGCCCGAAACAATGCGCTTGATGTAGTCCTGGATGCCGTTGTCGTACCTGAAGGTGACCGGCTTCTCGCCGTCCCGCGAGTTCTCGATGGTGATCTTGAGGCCCTTGTTCAGGAAGGCCTTGCTCTCGGTCACGTCGAGGATGGTCTTGGCGTTGAAGGTGGTCTTGGAGAAGATGTCCGTGTCCGGTTTGAAATAGATCTCCGTACCGTGGGCCTTGGTGGGTTTGCCCTTTTTCAGGTTCCCCTTGGGTTTGCCGCGCGAGAAGTCCTGGGTCCATTCGTAGCCGTCGCGCCAGACCCGTGCTTTGAAGACCTCGGCGAGGGCGTTCACCACCGAGGCGCCCACGCCGTGCAGGCCGCCGGAGGACCGGTACGCCGTGTGGTCGAACTTGCCGCCCGCGTGGAGCGTACAGAGGATGGTCTCGATGGCCGGCCGCTTCGTTTTCGGATGGATGTCCACCGGGATGCCGCGGCCGTTGTCCGTCACGGTGATACCGCCGTCCTTCTCGATCCGGAGCGTGATAGCGGTGCAGTAGCCGTTCAGCGCCTCGTCCACGGCGTTGTCCAGCACCTCCCACACGAGATGGTGAAGCCCCCGCGAATCGGTCGAGCCGATGTACATGGCCGGCCGCTTGCGGACCGGCTCCAGCCCTTCGAGCACGGTGATGTCTTTTGCGGTATAGGTAGCTGCCAAGAAAACCTCCGGATCAGAGGACCGACAGCAGACTGTCAGATCACAGACTGGAGCAAAGTCGTCTGTTTTCTGTCTTTCGCCTGATGTTTGTCCGTCTGCTGTCTGTTGTCTGATTTCGCGGCAGATTATAGATCATGGTGGTGGATAAAGCAATATGAAGTTTGAGGCTCCCTGAAGAAAACGGCATGGAGCCTCGATCCTCAAGGATGAACTGATTATTCTAATCGCTCGCTAACCCCGCAGGAAGCTTCGGGGCATGCGCTCGCTCCTGGATTTAAACTCCCTACAGATAACTGCATGGAGCTTCGATCCTCAAGGAAGTTTGTTGTTCTAATCGCTCGCTAAACCCACAACAAGCCGTGGGGCATGCGCTCGCTCCTGGATTCACCTCCGCCACCTGCCTCAGGACCAGCGCTGCCGCTCAATGAGTTCCACCGCCCGATCCACACCGTCCTCCCGCCGCATGCTCTCCCCGATGGCGCGGGCCTTCTCCCGCATCGCCGATGAGGAAAGCACGGTCCTGATCGCCCGGGCAAGGGCATCGGCGGTCACCGTCCTGCGGTGCAGAAGTCGGGGCGCGATGCCGGCGCGATGAAGCACGCCGCCCCAGAAGACCTGATCCGTCGCATGTTCGACCACGATCGAGGGACACCCCGCACGGGAAGCGGCATGGGACGTTCCGGCCCCGCCATGGTGTACCACTGCCGCGCACCGGGGGAACACCAGATGGTGCTCGGCACGGGCGAGATAGAAGATATCGGGAGAAGTGGTCCCGTCTCCCGAATCGATGCTTTCGGTCTGGATGATGGTTCGACATCCTGCAAGGCCGCAAGCCTCCACGAACAGTGCTACGGTCCCCTCGGCCGCAGGATCAGCGAGGCTCATGCTCCCGAAGGTCATGTATACCGGCGGCGGGCCATTCCGGATGAAACGCTGGAGGTCTTCCGGCGGCTGCCATTGCTCTCCCTGCTCCGGAAGGTAGAACGCGCCGCACATCTGAATAGTATCATTCCAGTCGACCAGCGGCGGGAAGAGAGCCGGGCTTGATGCAATGAGGTTCAGGCGCGGTGACAGGAACGCTCCCCGAATGGAATACTTGAGCAGCGGAAGGCCCTCCGCCCGCCTCATCGCGTTGATCGGTGGAAGGAACATTCTGTCCATGATACGACCGCCGATCTTCCAGAGCAGGGTATTCAAGACCTTGCCGAGGTGCGGTACACCGGGAGGCGGGAAGTGCGCTGAAGGCAGCAGTGGAGCAAGGAACACCGAGACATAGGGCTTGCGTGCAAGTTCAGCCGCGGTCTTCAGGGGGTGCACGAGAAAATGGCCGATGAGAAGGTCGCTCTCACGACAGAGGCGCTTCGCTTCCGCCAGCATGTCCTGTGCCGCAGGATCGAAGAGGTCCCGCAGGATGATGCCGACCTGCTTCAGAAAATTCGTCTCGCCGACCAAGGCCTCACCCGCATGCTTCGCGAGGTCCGGAGCGAGGTGGCCGGCCGAACGCACGGGAACGCCGAGCGCTGCTCCCCGGGCAGAATAATCACTGTTCGTGATGTGCGTGACAACAAGGGTCACCTCGTGCCCGGCATGCCGCAGTCCTGCGGCCAGAGCCAGGAACGGCCGCACATCCCCTTCGGACCCCCACGTCTGTATGCCGATCTTCATATATGTCCGCTCTCTGCTCAGCGTTAACAACTGCGGTCGATTATCAGGCAAGGGGCACGGTGAGTCAAGGCGAAATTGTCAGGAGGATGACGGCAGGGAGAACGTTGGTCTGTAGTATGAGAACGGTGAGCGCGAGGGTCCCGCACGGATAACGCGGAATTAGAAGCTTCTAACATCAAAGGCAACTTAAAAAGACAAGACTATTTCCCGCAAAGGCGCTAAGCTCGCAAATAAAAACAAACCAAATGGGGATACAATAATTTAAAATTTAAGGTGTTTTTGGCGTCCTTTGCGACTTTGCGAGAGATGCCCTTTTGGTTTTGGTTTGTCAGGAGCAACCAATTGTTCGTCCGTCTCACTTCCCCGCAGGCAGGAACTTCAAGGACGCCGAATTCATGCAGTACCGCTTGCCCGTGGGTTTCGGCCCGTCGTTGAACACGTGACCCAGGTGGGCGTCGCACCGCGCGCAGAGCACTTCGACCCTTTCCATGAACCATGACCGGTCGGTCTCGGTCCTTACGTTGTGCTCCGAGATAGGCTCCCAGAAGCTGGGCCATCCCGTGCCGGATTCGAACTTGGTATCTGAGCGGAACAGGTCGGTACCGCAGCCCACGCATTGGTAGACGCCCTTTTCCTTGGAAGCATGATACCTGCCTGTGAAGGCCTGCTCGGTGCCTTTTTTCCGGGTGACCTTGAACTCTTCGGGGGAAAGGAGCTTTTTCCATTCGTCATCGGTCTTCACGACCCGTTCGACTTCCTCCGTTTTGTTTGTCCGGTGATCAAAGATCAGGATCTTGCCCGCAGGTTTCATGGCCGTCCCCTTCCCACGCGTGTCCCCTGCGCTATGCGCCCGCCATGGCCAAAGCAGCAGACCCAGAAGCCCCACGATGAACGACTGCCGTGTCATACGCACCCCTCCTCAAGAGAGCGGCACGACGTATCCGCTCCGATGCTGCTGTGATACTATCCGACTTTGGACGGAAAAAGGCAAGGGGAAATACAGGACTACGATCGTCCCGGTTTATCAAGCGAAGCGCGGGTTTTGGAGGGAAGGGCCGGAACCGGACCGGCGCGAAGCGCGGAACGCGAATATCCTACAACGCTATCTCCATGTCGGGCTCGAGGGCAAAACACTTGAGCTTCACCTTCTTGCCCTTTGCGATGCGGCGGCAGTCGTCGACGATCTCGTCCTGCGCCGCGTCAGTGCGGTCCTGATTGTGATGGAACAGGCCGAACTGCTTGGCCTTGGCGTCCATCGCCAGCCGGAGGGCGTCGGTATAGGTGGAATGCCCCCACCCTTTCGTCATGGTATATTGGTCCGGTGTGTATTCGGCATCATGGATAAGCAGGTCGGCCCCCTCGGAGAACCGCAGGTAGTCTTCGTAATCGAGACCGCCATGATGTTTGTGCGCCAGTTCGTTGTCCGTCAGGAAGACAAAGCTCTTGCCGTCCTCAACGAACTTGTAGCCGATGCCCAGGTTGGGGTGGTTCAGGGCGATGGGTGTTATCGTGACGGGACCGATCGTGAAGCCGTCCTCGCAGACCGAGTGGGACGTGATCTCGGCCTGGAGCAATCCGTAATCCACGGGGAAATAGGGCGCCACCATGGTGTTGCCGACCATGGCTCTGACGGACTCCTGCGCATAGGGACAGCCGTACATCCTGATCACCGTCCCTTTCATATAGATGGGTTTGAAAAAGGGAAAACCCATGAGGTGGTCCCAGTGCGCGTGGGTGAACAGCATGCTGACATCGCGCTCGTTCGAGGCGAGGAGCTTGTTCCCGAGCCTTCGCATACCGGTGCCCGCATCCAGGATGATGATGTCGTTGTTCTTGCTCCGGACCTCCATGCATGTCGTGTCGCCCCCGTATTTCACGTAGTGCTTGCCCGACACCGCGATGGAACCTCTGGCCCCCCAGCAGGTGATCTTCATTCGTATTCAGCCTCCGTACTCGATATTGGCCGGCTCTGTGTATCACTATACCAGATAGGCAAAGGCTGGTCAATATCACCGATGCCTTTTGTCCCGAGCAAAACGGCATGGTCCCGGCGCTCCGGCCTACTGCTCCCCCCACTGCCCGTGGAAACAGATCTCCTGCATCGGTTTGCGGGGAGGACCGTCCTTGCTCTCTCCCGCCGGATAGCCGAGGGGGAAGAGCCCCACGACCCGCACGTTCTGGGGAATTTGCAGGATGCCCTTGACCTTCACTTCATCATAGACCCCCACGAATACCGTGCCCAGCCCCTGGCCCCGGGCGGCAAGCATCAGGGTCTGGGCCGCGATCCCCGTGTCCACCAGGTAGTAGCTCTGTCCCCAGAGCACGCCCGACTGCGACGGCTCGGCGCAGAGAACGATGACCACCGGTGCCTCGGCAAGTGCCTTCTTCGATGGGTTCGCCTTGTACCCTTTGGGCGCGAAGAAGGACTCGACATAGGACAGGTCGCTCAAGGTCTCCTTGACGGACTTGTCCTTCACCACCACCAGGCGCCAGCACTGCATATTCGCCCACGACGGCGCCATGCGCACCGCCTCGAGCACCGCCTGCAGTTTGTCGTCCTCCACCGGCTTGTCCAGATATTTCCGGACGCTCCTTCGCGTCTTTATCGCTTCGAACAGTTCCATAGATTTCCTCCTTGGATTTCCGTTCCTGTGAGCATGCGCTCTACTGCAGCCCCACCAGGCTCCTCGCGAAATCGGGCAGTTTGTTCAGCACCTCGTCCTCCTGCCCCTCGGTGAACTTCGTCGACGCGATCCCCAGCGTCCCGAAGGTCTCCACGTCCACCCGCTTCGCCTGCATCACGAAGGTCTTGCCCAGCTGGCCCAGTCGTCCCGTCACCACCTGGCTCGCCGCGAGACCTTTCCCGGTCCTGATCGCCTCTTTCTCGTCGAGCAGGCCGGTTTGCTGCAGCGCCATCTCCTCAAGCACTTTTTGCAGGTCTTCGCGGTTCACCAGGATGAACTGCTTCAGTTTGAACACCTCTTCCCGCAAGGCCTCCGCCAGGATGAGGGCCACGGTCCGGTATTGGTCGGTGGTATCAAAATCGTAGACCACGAGCTTTTTCGCCCCGGGGTCCTTCTTCGGTTCTTCGAACAGGCCCGAAGTTGGAAGGTTCGGCATAATGGATTTCTGTATCACCATAGCGGTTTCCGGCGAAGCTTTCGAGACAACAGAAGAGGGCTCCTTCTTCGGTGTGGGTACAGCGGGCTGCTCCTGTTTGACCACAACCGGCGGCGCTGTTTCTCTCGTTGCTGAGATCGGAGACGGTTTGACCATTGCGGGGACCGGCTGTTGCTCAGGCTTCTGGACCTGAAGCGGCGGAGACATTGGCTGCGGTTGTGAGTGCATTTCCGGCTTCTTCAATGCTGGCGGTGCTTCCTGTTTTTGAGGCGCCGCAGGCTGAACCGCGGGCGTTGCTGGAGCAGCAGGCTGTATCGCTTTTGCAATCAATGGTGCATCCAGTGGTCTTCCCGGTGATGGAATAGTTGGCGGCACATACGCCCTCCCCTTCCGCATCGCCACAGAGAGCATATCCTCCTTCGCCTGCATGAATAATTTACGATGGACCTCATTCTGAGAGACAATTATTTCCTTAAGGTCAGATTTTCTCGCGTCATCGCGCCGGAAGCTGGTCCTAAAGACCCTGCCCGTCTCCACATTTATGAGGCGATACTCGTAAATATTATCCCACAATCCCATACCCCGTACTTTATCCCGCGTAACGATCAACGCATAATCAGCATGGAGCCCCCTGCAGATGGACCGCGCCTGAGCCCAGGAATCCCGCTCAAATTGCCCGAAGTAGATAGCCTGGTCCCCTATGGCATCTCGAACTTCCGGTTTCTTCACGATCTCATAAATCCCGGTCTGCTCAAGGGTCTGCTCTGTGATCTTCACATGCCGCTCGCCAAACTCTTCCTCCGTTAATCCCCAATTGAATTGCCCAAGCGTGAATGCTTGAACAAATACCCGCAGCTTTGCAGTTGGCGGCGGCACCGGGATCGGATTGACTTTAACGGTGGCGCAGGCCGCAAACACTGCAACTGCCATGACACAGATGATTATCATCTGGACAGATCTCTTCAACATGAAAATAGACATCATCATTGCTGCAGCCCCACCAGGCTCCTCGCGAAATCGGGCAGTCTGTTCAGCGCCTCTTCCTCCTGACCTTCAGTGAACTTTATCGACGCAAGGCCCAGCGTCCCGAAGGTCTCCACGTCCACCCGCTTCGCCTGCATCACGAAGGTCTTGCCCAGTTGGCCCAGTCGCCCCGTCACCACCTGGCTCGCCGCGAGACCCTTCCCTGTCCTGACCGCCTCTTTCTCGTCGATCAGGCCTGTCTGCTGCAGGGCCATTTCCTCCAGCACTTTTTGCAGGTCTTCACGGTTCACCAGGACGAACTGCTTCAGTTTGAACAATTCTTCCCGCAGTGCCTCAGCCAGGATCAGTGCGGCGACCCGGTATTGGTCGTTAACATCAAAGTCGTAGACCACCAGTTTTTTCGCCCCGGTGTCCTTCCTCGATGCCTCGATCAGCCCGCTTCCGGCAAGGTTCGGCGCAGCAGCGGGTTCCGGCGCAGCTACAGGCTCCGGAGAAACCTTCGCGACAACAGGTGGAGTTTCCTTTTTCGGCCCAGGTGTGGGTGTGGGTGGCGGTGTCAGCTGCTTCACCGCCGACGGAGGGGGTGTCTCCTCTCGGGACTCAGCGGGCTCAGGTTTCACCGGTGCCGAAGGACTGCTTCTGCCCTTTCTGATAGCGGTGGATAGCATATCCTGCTTGCAGCTCTGGAAGATGTCCCGATAGGTCATCCTCATAAGCTCGCGCTGCTCCTCCCGGTCCCCCCGTGTCATTCCTACGATCTGCGTCCGGGACTCGAACACCTTCCCCGTCCCCACATTGATCATGACGTTGACGAACAGGAAGTCTTTCCCGCCGACGGCGCCGCGCTGCATGACCCGCTCCATGACCATCACGTAGTCCGCGTGAAGCGCCTCGCCGATCCGCCGGGCCGGCGCCCACCCATTTTGTTCCAGTTGCGAGCGCTCGATGCGCTGCCCACCCAGAACGGTCCGGACATCCTGCTCCCCGACTACGTCATAGATGCCGGTCTTTTCAAGGAACCGTTCGACGCGGCGAATCTGGTTCTGAACGTACACCTCGTGGGAGGTTCCCCACTTTCCCTCGCCGGTCAGGGGCTGCACGTAGACCCGTAGCTTCGCTGTGGGCGGCGGCGCAGGGATCGGGTTCACCTGGATCGTGGCGCAGGCAGCCAGCGTACCTATGAACAGGTAAATCAAGATATACTCAACCGATTTCCTGCTATAGCGGTTCATATCATACTCCTCGTGGAACAGGACTACCATAACCGATCGCCCCATGACGGGCAGAGAAAACAGATAACCTTAAATGTAAAAGTACTACAGATACAGGGATAAATCAAGGGATCACTTTGGGATCGGTCCGCTCTTTCCCAGGATGATATGCACCTGCACAGTAAACACCGACAACAATGCCGGTCAACGCTGACAGGCATTTGGTTATCTCTGTTTCAATAGCATCCGGCTGTACGCTTACCCGAAACGGCAGGATGTCCCCATCCTTCACCACATCGTCCTCGCCCGCGAACAGGAGCAGCCCTACGACCCTGACCGTCTTCTCATCGCCATTGTGATCTGTTCCTTGCAGCGAACCACATCTATCGGAGGGGTCCTTTGGAGCAAGTTAGGGCAGCTCGCCCTCTCAGCCACTCGCTCTCCCAACAGCCGAACAACCTGAAAACACTACAATAATCGGCTAAATCCAGGCCCTCGCGAGCGCAATACAACATAGTTTTCCGCCATCTGCAATTTAATGAATAATTTTGCGTGAAGAACGATTTTAATGGTCAAACGTATTAAATAAGGGTACACTATGATCAAATTCCGTGTCTGAGTCCTCTCGGTCCGCGGACAGCGCCTCGACCGGAGGTTGGTGAGGAGGAAACACGCGCCATGACCGCGCTGCGTGATTATAAACCGCTCTTCTACAGCAAGCTCACCGAATCCCACCTCTTCAGCGAGGTCGGCAGGATCATAGCGTCCGAACTGGAACCCGCGGAACTGATCCGGAAGATCATCGCCACCATCGGCAAATCCATCTGCTTCGACAACGCCTCGGTCTATATCGTCAAGAAGGACCTGTCCGGCCTGGACGCGGTCTTTTTTCTCGATCCCGCGCTCAAAAACAGGATGTCCCATGCCATTTTCTTCGACAACGGTGCGCCGGGAGAGATCGCAGCAAACGGTGAGCCGCTCTTTCTGGCCAACAGTTCATCCTATGATACGTTTTTGCATCATCCCGATGAGCCGACAAGACCGGGAAGCTATATGGGCATACCGCTCATGAACGACACCAGCATCGTCGGCGTGATGGGTTTCAGCCACAGCAAGCCTGGTGCGTTCACCGTCGAAGAGTTCGACCTTCTCCGCACCGTTTCCCATACGATCTCAGCGGGCCTTGAAAAGGCCACGCTCTTCATGAAGACGCTCGAGATTGCCCGGTATGACGAACTGACCGGGTTGCTCAACTACCGTGTGCTGCTGGAAAAGCTCGAACAGGAATTCGGCAGACAGGTGCGCACGGGCAGGAATCTCTCGTTTATCATGATCGACATTGACAACTTCAAGCGTGTCAATGACCGCTACGGCCATCTGGAAGGAAGCCGGGCCCTCGCGCAGCTTGGGGCGCTCCTTCGCGACACCTTCAGGACCGGAAGCACGGACGCCTGTTTCCGCTATGGTGGCGAGGAGTTCTCAGTCCTTCTCGCCGAGACCGGTTTTGATCAAACACTGGAGGTAGCCGAGCGGCTGAGAAGGGCGATCGATGAATACCCGTTCACCCTCAAAACAATGCATCCCGACGAGGTCCTTACGGTGAGCCTCGGGGTCTCGACCAAGCAGAAGGACGACAACAAGACAACCCCTCAACTGATCCACGAAGCGGATATGGCTCTCTATAAGTCGAAAACGACGGGCAAGAACCGTGTCACCGGCTTCAGCGCCGGCATGACCATGCCAGGGGTGAACCCTGATGCTCTATGACGTGATCAGCGCAGTACGGCGGCGCACATTACGGCCGACTGCGGCAAGCATCCTGCCTGATGGACCCGGAGCAGCAAGCAGGCAGCGCAAACACAAAAGGCCTGTCATCACTGACAGGCCTTTTGCTATCTCTGTTCCATTATTGATCGACCAGCTACACGTTAAACCGGAACAGCATGATGTCCCCGTCCTTGACGACGTATTCCTTACCTTCCGAGCGGAGCAGTCCGGCCGCCTTCACCGCCTGTTCGGTCTTCAACTTCATCAGGTCGTCGTAGTGGAACACCTCGGCGCGGATGAATCCCTTCTCAAAGTCCGTGTGGATCTTGCCCGCCGCCTGGGGCGCCTTCGTACCCTTGGTGATTGTCCATGCGCGGACTTCGTCCTTACCGGCAGTAAAATACGTAATAAGTCCCAGGAGCTCGTACCCCGCACGGATCATCCGGTCGAGGCCGGACTCCTTGAGCCCCATGCCCGCGAGATATTCCTTACGCTCTTCCAGCGGGAGCTGAGCGATCTCGCCTTCCACCTGGCCGGAGATGACCACGACGCCTGCACCTTCTTCGGCCGCGATCTTTTTCACCGCATCTACGTGGGGATTCGGCTTGTCAACCATGTCTTCTGCCACGTTCGCCACGTAGAGCACCGGCTTGGAGGAAAGCAACGCATAGCTCCGGAGCCATAGCAACTCTTCCTCGGAATGCGCCCCCCGCCGGATGGGTTCGCCTTTCGCCAGCATTTCCTTCAGCCGCCGCATGAACTCTACTTCGTCGGCGGTCTTCTTGTCCGCGGTCTTGACCAGCTTCTCGGCCTTGTACAGCCGCTTCTCGATCGCGTCGAGGTCCGCGAGCATGAGCTCCGCCTCGACCACTTCGATGTCCGCTTGTGGATCAACCTTGTTCGCAACGTGAATTACGTTCGGGTCTTCGAAGCAGCGCACCACATGTGCAATGGCGTCCACTTCGCGGATATTGGCCAGGAATTTGTTCCCGAGCCCCTCGCCCTGGGAAGCGCCCTTGACGAGCCCTGCGATGTCCACGAACTCCATGCTCGTTGGCGTCAATTTCTTCGGCACGTATATATCGGCAAGTTTACCGAGACGTTCGTCGGGCATATCCACCACGCCCACATTGGGGTCGATGGTGGTAAAGGGATAGTTCGACGCCTGCGCGCCGGCCGAGGTCAGCGCGTTGAAGATGGTGGACTTGCCGACGTTCGGCAGGCCGACGATACCGCAGTTGAAACCCATGAATTACTCCTTTATTAACCACGGATGAACACGGTTAACGGCAATGGATCAACACCTGTACTGCGGAGAACGAAGAGGAGATGAACGCCAAATTACAAAAGCTTTTCTCCGTGGCTCCGTGACTCCGTGGTAAATAATTCGGAAATAAAAATACCCGGAGCCGTGAATACGATCCGCTCCGGGCTTGACGTCAC
Source organism: Nitrospiria bacterium (assembly GCA_919902495.1). Taxonomy (GTDB): domain Bacteria; phylum Nitrospirota; class UBA9217; order UBA9217; family UBA9217; genus JAAXXJ01. Next base: position 43,034 of record CAKKRC010000010.1, on the reverse strand, counting down.
GATCACTTTTTGTTGAACGCGTTCATGGCCCTTGTCAGGCCGTCCCGGACGATGGTTTGGACCGCATCGGCCGCCTTCGCCATCGCCTCCGCTGCCGTCTGCTGTTCTCCCGGGAGAAAGGGGCTCAAGACGTAATCCGCGGCGTCGAGACCGGGTGCCGGCCTGCCGACCCCCACGCGGACCCGGATGAACTCCGGGGACCCCAGGTGGTCGATGATCGACCGGAGCCCGTTGTGTCCGCCGTGGCCGCCGCCGATCTTGACCCGCACCGCCCCAAGGGGAAGGTCCAGTTCGTCATGCACCACGATGAGGTCTGCGACCCCGGCCGTCGTGTACCGGAGGGCCGCCCCGGCCGAGCGGCCGCTCTCGTTCATGTAGGTCTGGGGCTTCGCGAGAAGCGCTTCCTCGCCGTCGATCCTGCCCCTGCAGACGACCGCCTGATATTTCTCACCCGATAAATCAAAACGCAGGCGCCTGGCGAGTTCATCGACCGCCATGAAGCCTGCGTTGTGACGGGTACGTTCATACTTTCTGCCCGGGTTGCCGAGCCCAATGACGATCTTCATGCAGGGTCCCCGGTCCTACGCGGCGCAGCTACTTCTTGGGAGCTGCCTCTTTCTTGGGTGCTGCTTCCTTCTTGGGAGCGGCTTCCTTCCCGGCTTCCTTGCCCTTGGCTCCGGCGGCAGGAGCGGCAGCCTCTGCCTCGCCTTCCTTCTTCTTGCCCACGACCTCGGGCTCACCCGCCTCCGCCTCAGCCGGCGCAGCGGCCAGCATCTGCTCGAGCTTCGCCTCGGAGATCGGCGGCTGGATGGTCGCCACGGTGGAATCGCCTTCGGTCAGGATGCGGACGCCCTCGGGCGCCTTGATGTCCCGCACGTGCAGCGACTCGTTCACCTTGAGGTTGGTGATGTTGACCTCGATATTGTCGGGGATATTTGCCGGCAGGCACTCGATCTCGAGCGTCCGCTGTCCATACTGGAAGATGCCGCCTTCCTTCACGCCGATGGAGGAGCCGGTGATGTGCACGGCCACCTGGATCTTCACCTTCTCGTTCATGGCCACTTCCATGAGGTCGAGGTGCATCAACGCGCCGCTGCGCGGGTCAACCTGGTAGTCCTTGATGAGGGCCATGCGCTCGCCGGCTTCCTTCGCCCCTTCGAGCTTGAGGTTGATGAGGGCGTGCTCACCGCCCTCGATATTGAGGATCTTCGTCACGTCCTTGTTCACCATCGAAATGGGCATGGACTTGCCATGGCTGTACAGGACCGCCGGCACCATTTTATCCCGCCGGAGCCCCCGCGCCACACCCTTGCCCGCCTTTTCCCTTACCTGTGCTGTCAATGCCACCCGTTCCATGTTTCCTCCAGTATCTATTGAACAATATGATGATTAACTACCAGTGTAACCACAGATCAACACAGATGAATGCAGTTTGTATAAGCCGGTGTTCTTTGCTTTTTCTCTCTGTGTCTATCTGTGCTCATCTGTGGTTGCTATAGCCGTGCTTTACACGAACAACGAACTGAGCGATGTCTCCTCGTGGATCCGGTTCATCGCCTCGGAAAGGAGCGGAGCGACGGAGAGGACCGTCAGCTTCCTGCACTCCTTCCGTTTGCTGTCCAGGGCGATGGTGTTCGTGACGATGATCTCGTCAAGCGCCGAATCGTTGATCCGCTGGATTGCCGGCCCGGACAGTACTGCGTGGGAGCAGGCCGCCATGACGGTGCCCGCCCCTGCGTTCTTGAGCGCCGCCACACCCTCGGTCAGGGTGCCAGCCGTGTCCACCATGTCGTCAAGGAGGAGGCAGTCATGCCCTTTCACGTCGCCGATGATATGCATCACCTGCGCAACGTTGGCCTTCTCCCGCCGTTTGTCGATGATCGCGAGCGACGCGTTCAGCCGCTTGGCGAAAGCCCGGGTCCGCTCCACGCCGCCCGCGTCGGGTGACACCAGGGTGAGGTCCTTGAACTGTTTGGTGCGCAGATAGTCCAGGAGCACCGACGCGGCGAACAGGTTGTCCACGGGGATGTTGAAGAACCCCTGGATCTGCCCCGCGTGAAGATCGATGGTCAGCACACGGTTCGCCCCGGCGGTCGTGATCAGGTCCGCCACGAGCTTGGCCGTGATCGGCACCCGGGGCTGGACCTTCCGGTCCTGCCGGCTGTACCCGTAATAGGGCAGCACCGCGGTGATCCGGGACGCCGAGGCACGCTTGAGCGCGTCGATCATGATGAGCAGCTCCATCAGGTTCCGGTTCACGGGGGCGGCGGTGGGCTGCACCACGAACACATCGGAGCCGCGCACGTTGTCCAGGATCTGGACATTGATCTCGCCGTCGCTGAAGCGGGTCACATCGGCTTTCGCGAGCGGGATGTTCATCCGTTCGCAGATCTCGCTGGCCAGGCCCGGGTTCGCGTTGCCGGTGAATATCTTGATGCCCTGCTTTGCCTTGATCATCGTTCCCTCTCGACGCGTCCTGCGTCACGGTTGACTCTGAAATGGTTCGGGGACAGGGAGTCGAACCCCGATTCAAGGCTTCAAAGGCCTCTGTCCTACCATTAGACGATCCCCGAGTGCTGCGGAGAAAATATGAAAAGGATAGGCAGGAGGCCTATCCTCTCAGGTCTGATACAGAATCGGCGGATCGCTTGGCAGCGGCGTTACTCCTGGCTGGTCTCGGGTGCGCCCTCCGGCCGCTCCGGCCGTTTGGTCGGGTTCGCCAGTTCGCGCTCATACTCGGCCAGGACCTTTTTTTCTATTATCTGACGCGTCTCGCTGTTCAGCGGATGGGCGATGTCCTTAAATGTTCCGTCCTTCATCTTCCGGCTCGGCATGGCGACAAAGAGACCGGTATTGCCGTTGATAACGCGGAGGTCCCTGATCAGGAACACGCTGTCGATCGTGATGGTGGCATAGGCCTTGAGGCGCTCTTCGTTGGCAACCGGAAATACCCTGACTTCCGTGATCTCCATACGCGCTTCCCCCACAGCTTGATCGTAGGTGCGTGGTCTGACTCCGGGGTCGCCCCGTCAGGGCGCTGGTTCCAGGTGTTCCTTATAAGGCGATCCGGTCAGGGTCTCTGCCGCATAGAGGCGCCACCCTTTCGTATGAAGTGCTTGTGCCGCCGCTCGGCAGGCCGCCTCGGCGTCAAACATGCCGAACACCGTAGGTCCGCTGCCGCTCATGCATGCGCCCAACGCCCCTGCATCGAGCAGGGACCGCTCCATCTCCCCGATGACCGGGTGCGCCGCGGCCGTGACCGCTTCAAGGTCGTTATGGAGCGAACGGGCGATCTGACTGACTTTTAGCCCTGCAATATTAGTACAATCACCTTTTTTTGTCAACCCAAAATTCAGGTTTTTATAGACCCAGGCGGTGGATGTCTCGAATCCAGGATTCACCAGCAAAACCCAGAACTTAGGCGGCGGAGGCAGGGCCGTCAGGAGCTCTCCCCGCCCCTTCGCCAACGCCGTGGGCCCGAAGAGGAAAAAAGGGACATCCATGCCCAGCCGGGTGCCTATTTCCGCGAGTTGTTCCCGTTTAAGATCCGTCCCCAACAGCCGGTTGCAGGCCACAAGCACCGCGGCCGCGTCGCTGCTCCCGCCGCCCAGGCCGGCCGCCACAGGAATGTTCTTCTTTATCTCGATGGCCATGCCGGACGGGCTCCCGGACAGGTCCAGCATCTCCCGGGCCGCACGGTAGGCGATGTTCCCCGGCCCGGCGGGAATGGCCGCGTCGTCGCAACTGACCATGATGCCGCTTTCGGCAAGCTTGACCTTTACCTTATCATAGAGCCCCACGGCCTGCATCACCATCTCGACCTCGTGGTATCCGTCGGGCCTTTTTCCCAGGACCGACAGGCAGAGGTTGATCTTGGCCGGGGTCCGCAGGACCAGTTCGTTCATTTGCCTGCTCCCTCGCCGCCCAGAACGAAGGCGCCGTCCTCGACCGCGACATGCATGTCAACATCCTCATAGGCCACCGTGACGGACATATCCCGGTCGGGGCTGTTTATGAGTATCAACGTCGGATCGGGAAACACCTGGTTCACACCTTCCTTAAGGTAAGCAAAGGCGCTGCGAACAACGAGCCGTTCACCGCGGTACAACTCCAGGGTATCTATCCGCAGATCGCCGTTCGCCCCGCCTTTGGGTTCGATCCTGATCTTCCAGCGTTGATCTTCATGACGGAAATCAACGATGCACCATCCAGCCTGAGCGCAACCCACGGTGGCCTCGGCATTATCAGGAATACCCGGAATGTTCCCGGACAGGATCGAGCAAAGGTCGGCAGGCAGCAGGGGGACGCCGATGATCCGCTCGAGGCCGAACTGCCCGACCTTCATCGGTTCGGGCTCACCGGCCTTCCGGACAAGCACGTCCGTACCGTCCCACACCAGGGCGATCACAGACTCACCCATCGGACCATATCCTTCTATCCGCAGTTTATCGAACCGCTGCTGCAGGATGGCTACGCTCTCATACACGCGCTTCCGTCCCTTGCGCTCCGTCTCCACGCGGGCGACGGCCTTCATGCCCGTGAAGGCCTGGCGCCGCTGCTGCAACACGGCAACAATGGGCCCGGCGGGAACTTCGTGCAGGGGGACTTCCGGTGGGGCGACAAAGCACGCGGACAGGAGCGGGAATACGAGTGCACTGAGGAGAACGCGGGTCTTCACGGCTTCTCTTTTTTCTCTTTTTTCTTTTCTTTCTTGTCTTTTTTCGCAGGCTGGTCCGGCTTCACCACGGTATCAGGATCGCCGAAGCCGGTCTCGCGGTACTTGTTCCGAAGCTTCTGGTTCTTGGGGTCAAGCTCGAGGGAACGGATCCACTGTTCCTTTACCTTGTCCTTCTTTCCAAGCTTCAGGAGGATGTCACCGTAATGCTCGCGCATGACCGGATCGTCGTCGGACTTGCCGATCGCCTTGATCATGGCCTCCAGGGCCTCCTTGTACATCCCCTTCTGGTAATAGACCCAGGCAAGGCTGTCCAGTATATACCCGTTGTCATTCTTGATCAGGAGCGCCCGCTTGATGAGGCTGACGGCCTCGTCAAGATGTTCGCCCGCCTCGGCATAGGTGTAGCCAAGGTAGTTCAGGGCGTCTGCATGATCGGGCTTGAGCTCCAGGGCCTTCTTGAGGGACGCGATCATCTCTTCCCGCTTCCCCTGTTTCTCGAACACCACGGCCAGCGTGAAGTACAGGTCCTCCCGGTCCGGCGCCATCTCGATGCCCTTCTTGAGGACCGCGGCCGCTTCGGGATACTGCTCAAGGTCCATGTGAGCGTTCGAGAGATACAGGTAGAGCTCCGGCTTTCCCGGCTGCTCGTTGACCGCCTTCTTGAGCAGCGGCACGGCATCTTTCACCCGTCCCTGCTGGGAATAGATATAGGCGACCTGGAGAATGGAGTCCGTGTCGTCCGGAGCGAGCTTCAGGACCGCGGCATATTCGGTGAGCGCCTCATCGTACTGTTCCAGGGTGATGAAGACCGTCCCCAGGTACTGATGGATCCTGATGTTCTCCGGCATGGCGAGGGAGGCAATGCGAAACGCTTCGACGGCCTCGGGGTACCTCTGTCGTTCAACGTAGATCAGGCCCATCTTGACGTAGGCGTCATAGTTCTGGGCATCGGCGGCGACCAGTTTCCGGAACTGCTCCAGCGCATCGTCAAGCGAATTCTCCTGGATGTACAGCTGGGCCACGCGCTGACGGAGCTCGGTGTTGTGGGGATTCAGTGCAAGGGACCTCTTGTAGGACTCGATGGCGTCCTTGTGCCTTCCGGTGATCTCATAGACCACGCCCAGCCCCGTATGGGCCGGCTCGAAATCCTCCCGCGTCGAGATCGCCCGTTTGAGCTCCACCACGGCCTCGGGATATAATTTCCGCTCGGTGAAAATGCGGCCCAGGTAGTACGGCGCCATGAGCGAACCGGGATTTTTCTTATCCAGCGCCCGGAACGTCTCGACCGCCTCATCGAAACGCTTCATGGACGCGTAGAGAGAGCCGAGATAGATATAGGCATCCTCCTGCGCGGGATCGAGGACAATGACCTTCTTATACAGTTCGATGGCTTCGTCGAACCTCTTCTTACCGCTGTTGATCCCCGCCAGAAGCATCAGGGTCTCGGTGTTGCCCGGGTCGAGATCCGCCGCCTTCTGCGCGAACAACGCCGCATCATCCGCCTTTCCCCGCCGCAGGAAGAGCGACGCAAGAGCGAGGGCGATATCAGCGGACCGGGGATCCAGCCGGAACGCTGTTTCATATTCCTTCTGGGCGGCATCCAGCGCCCCCTCCTGCTCGAGCATCCCGCCGTTCATGAAATGATAATAGGCGTCGGCCCGGTTCTGCGATTCATCGCTGATGCGGCCAAGAGACACTTCCGGCATCCTTGCTGCCGGAGCAATGCAGGAACCGGCAACGAGCGCCACCAGAGGGATAATAAGGAGTTTTTTCATGATCGTAGTCTAAAGTACGGAGCGGGTTGTGTCAACCCCGATGTTGTGGAGCAGTCAAGGGGGGTCAGCGATCAGGATTACGACCGACGATCGCCGGTCCTTCATCTGACGTCCGTCCTCGATGCTCTGTCCTTCAAGTGCGCCCTGACCTTCTCAAGGCTCGGTTCGATATCGTCTGCGTCGTGGGCCTCGATGGTATAGACCGGCTTCGCGCCGTTCTGCTCGATGAGCTGAAAGAACCTGGTGAAGTCGATGGTGCCCTTGCCCAGGGCCCAGTGGGAATCTTCGGCTCCCTTGTTATCGTGGAGATGCACTTCGACAAGATATTTTCCCAGGCGCTCGAACCACGTCTCCATGGTCACCGTGGAAAAGAGGTTGAAATGGCCGGTATCGAAGCAAAACCCGAAATTCGGGTCTCCGACCCGTTCGATGAGCATGGCAAGCGCCTCCGGGTCCTCGTCAAAGACATTCTCAACGGCCACGCGCATGCCGTCCATCTTCCCGGCGATCTCCATCACGCGAGGCCAGGTTTCCATGCTGTTCTCGAGCCAGAGGTCCTTCTTTCCGGCATAGCGCCACCGGTCGTAGGCCGCATGGAACACCACCGCGCGGGGTTTGAGCACCGAAGCGATGGCAAGGAGCTGCTTGAAGCGTAGCTGCGTCGCGGACCGGACCATGGGATCCACTGCCCCGGGATTCAGGTCCATGAACGGCGCATGCAGCGTCAGGGCGGGGTGCCAATCCAGGTTGTCGAGCAGCACCTCCAGATCGGCACGCTCGAGCTGGCCCAGGACCGACGCGGGCATATAGATCTCGAGATCGTACCGCCTCTTCCGGACAAGGGCAAGATAATCGCGCAGGTGCCCGTAGGGAATATGGATATGGACGGATTCCATCAGGACTCAGCTCTTTGCGGGGCAGGCACCGGATGGACATCCTCCGGCGGGACAGGCAGGAGCGGCGGTCTCCGGCTTCGCTGCGGGTTTCTCCGAATCAGCCGCGCTCTTCCGTTCAGCGGAGGGATAGTCGGATGTGTACCACCCGCCCCCTTTCAGCACGAAAGCCGTCGGTGAGAGGACCTTTCTGACGCCGGTCGCGTTGCATAACGTACATTCGGTCAGCAGGGGATCGCTGAACTTCCGGATCAACTCAAAGCGGCCTCCACAGGAGCCGCACTCATATTCATACACAGGCATGGGTCTGAACCTCCTCAACGGTACGCACTCTATCAGGGTGTGTATATTAAACAAAAGTCGGAAGAAAAACAAGCGGTTTCTGACCTGAACCGCCGCGAACGATAACCTGACAAGTGACAAGCAACCCGGTTTATGCTAAATTAATATACACAGATCGTCATTCAACCAATAAGGGGATCGCTATGCTGACAGGAAAAGAAGACCTGCTTCAGGCACTCGTGGAAGCCTATATCATGGAAAAGGGCACGAAGGAGTTCTATGCCCAGGCCGTGTCAAAGTCGAACGCCGCAGAGGCGAAAAAGAGCTTCGCGGACCTGGCCGCATGGGAAAACAAGCACATGATCTACATCCAGTCCCTCTATCAATCGATCCTCGACGACCGGGAACTGGACGAATTCAGCGCGTTCAGCAAAAAGGCCCCCGCTGCGATCGCCGAGGGGGGAATGCCGGTGAAGGACCTCGAAAAAAGGATCGAGAAATACACGGTCCAGAACGAGGGGGACGCTCTCTCCCTCGCCATCGGGATCGAAGCAAAGGCCTACAATTTTTACAAAGGACTTGCCGCGAAAGCGCGGGACGACCAGGCAAAGGTCATTTTCGAGGAGATGATGGCGCAGGAAACCAAGCATATGGAACAGCTGAACGCCATGAAGAAAAAGGTCGCCGCAAAGTAATCGCTCGCTCCCGGATCCTCCCGGGGCTCACGAACGAACGTTCAACACGCCGGCACGCAGAGTACGCATGCCGGCGTCATCATTTCCATGATATCTTCCTGTACGAAATACATAGCAACATTGGGCCTCGCGTTCATCATTGCCGCGACCTGCGCACTGAGCCTGGCGGAAACGCCGGGCGGGCCGGTCACGGTCTCGTCCGTGTTCGACGGCGACACCATCGTCGTGGTCCTGGACGGACGAGAGCTCACGGTCCGTCTCATCGGCGTCGACACGCCCGAGACCGGAAGGCCGGACACGCCTGTTCAGTTCTATGGCCCCGAGGCTTCGGACTTCACTCGCCGCGCCCTCCTGGGCAAGCAGGTGCGGCTGGAGTTCGAATCTCCCGACCGTCCCGGCGGGGCCATTGACAAGTACGGCAGGACCCTCGCGTATGTCATCACCGCCGAGGGGACCAACTTTAATCTGGAGCTGGTACGGCTTGGCTACGGCAGGGCCTATACGAAGTATCCCTTCCAATACCAGCGTGACTTCGAGAAGGCGGAACGGGCGGCCCGCAGGTCCGGCCTCGGCATATGGGACAAGAACAAGCGGGCAGCGTGGTCGGACCCGGTCCGGCGGGGAACGGTTATCGGTAACAGCAGGTCCCGCATCTATCACCTTCCCGGCCAGGAGGGGTATGACAAAGTGCGGGAAAAGAACCGGATCTATTTCCCGACCGAGGAGGAAGCGCAAAAGGCCGGATACCGGAAGGCGAGGAACTGACGGGCATAAAGACGAACAACGACTAAACGTAATAACATTTTCTCGCAGAGGCGCAGAGTTCGCAGAGAAAAGCCATAAAAAATATTTTGGATTAAAACCAATACTAAAGTTTAATTGATTTAACTCTGCGGCCTCCGCGTGCTCTGCGAGAGATGCCCTTTTTGTTTTGGTTTAGTGTGCGAGGTTCAGGCTTGCGATGAATAGACGAGTTTTTTGCGAAATCAACTACCATGATCGACCTTAAAGAACTCACGCCCGACGAAATAGACCGGCTCTGCGCTCACGAGCTCGGGCAGAAGCCCGGACAGGGCCACCGCGTCGCGATACAGCTCTTCAGGAAGCGAGTGGAAGACCTCGACGCGATGACCGATCTGAACAGGCCGTTCCGGGAACTTCTGAAGGGGCACTGCGCGATCTCACAACTCGCCATCGAGCGAAGCGACGCCGCCGATGACGGGACCACGAAGCTGCTCTACCGGCTGGGTGACGGCAACTCCATTGAAGGGGTCCTCATCCCCGGGCCGGACCGGCTCACCCTCTGCGTTTCGACACAGGTCGGCTGCGCGTCAGGCTGCGGGTTCTGTCTCACGGGCGCGAGTGGACTGATACGGAACCTGACGCCCGGGGAGATGGTGAACCAGTTCTTTGCGGCGGCACGGTTCGCCGGAGAACGACCGGTCACCAACATCGTGCTGATGGGCACGGGCGAACCGCTCGGCAATTATGACGCGGTGAGAAAGTTCATTCAGACGGCGACTGACCGCCGCGGATTGGGGTTCTCGCCGAAGAAAGTGACCCTGTCCACCTGCGGTCTGGCGCCCATGATCGAACGGCTCGCCGATGACACTATTGCGGTGAGCCTCGCGGTGTCCCTGAACGCGACGACCGACGCGATACGGGACCGGATCATGCCGGTGAACAAAGCCTATCCCATCGGCCGGCTTATGGAGGCCGTTCGGTATTACGGGGAGAAGACCGGGCGGTCCGTGACGATAGAATATGTGCTGTTTAAGGGATTTAACGATTCCGACGAAGACGCGGCGAGGCTCGGGGTACTGCTTCAGGGGGTGACGTGCATGATCAACATCCTGATGTTCAACCCATTCCCCGGCAGCGTGTACGAACGGCCTGACGAGGAGCGGGCCTATGCCTTCAGGAACCTGCTGCTCAAGAACGGCCACGTGGCCGTGGTCAGGAACAGCATGGGGCGGGACATCCTCGCCGCCTGCGGCCAACTCCGGGCAGCGGATAAATAAAAAAGGCGGCCCAATGGCCGCCCGAAAGAAGTACTTGCTGTCCGCTCAAGATCAGAACTCCGGCACCTTCCCCCCGGCGTCGTTGATCTCCTTTACCAGATCGGCCCGCCGGATGATGAAGGCGGTCTTGGTCCAGCTCAAAAGATACCGGTCGATCGTGTTCTGAGCCGCTGCGCCGCCTTCGGCAGTATATGCCAGACGCTTGCAGTCCCCGTTCAGACAGACATCCATTTCCAGCTTGCTGGTCCCTGCCGGCGTCACACCGGTAAATACCGTCTCTTTCCAGCGGATCAGGAAAGCATCGCGCTTTCCGTTCTCGTCTATATAGAAGAACCGCCCGTTCCAGTCCCGGTAGCATGACCCCGATTCGCACAGCAGAAAGTTCTGCTTGGAGCGGAAGAGCTTGCCGCCGATGTTCTTGCTGTCGTTGAAGTTCGTTACGCTCTTCGCGTTGGTCTTCGGGGTGACCTTCATGTCAGTGGCCCCGACGTCCTCAACGTTGACACGAATGATGCTCAGATACGCATCGCGCCGCTCATCGCCGGAGCTTTTTTGAGGCTTCGGGACCGCAACGACGATCTTCTTCTGCTCGGGTTTCTTCTTTTCTTCGGTCTTGGTCTGGGAAACGTCCTCCTTCTTTTTCCGCTCTGCTTCAGCCTTGCGTTCCGCCTCGGCCCGCTTCGCCGCCTCTTCCCGGGCGATGTCCCTGAGGTCGACAATGCGGCTCTCTTCGAACCGCGCTTCCAGCATCATGGTCTCATTCGACTTCAGCGTGAACTGGCCGCTCACGGTCTGTCCGCCCTGACGCACGGTTATGAAGTGTTCGCCTGGATTCACGTCCTCGATAAAGATGTCGGCATCGCCCTTGTATTCGTGGTCGATATAGACCCGGCCACCCACCAGTGAACTCCGAACATCGATGTTGCCGGGACCGCCCTTTTCCTGGGCCACGGCAAGCCCTGCCGACAGCACTAACAACACCAACGCAATGACCAGCCCCCGCATTCGCATCAATTCCCCCTGAATGAGCATGAACAATATCGATTTCCACTCAAAATATAGCAGGTAAGAAAAATAAATCAAGGAAGATTCACGTTTTTTTGGCGGGACGATACGGACGCACAAAGTTGCATAGATATGAAATTAACGTTAAAAAACCGGGAAGAACGGTAAGGAAATGGCCTTCCCCCTGCAGAAGCCGTTGTTTTTTCACAACTACATGCGATAACTAGCATGAGTTCCTTCATGCTGCCGCTCCATCGCCGGACAGAAGGCCGTCGGGCAGCACAATACATCGCAGTAAAGACCGGATTAAAGAGCAGACATCACGATCCGCTTCGCAAGCGATCAATGGACTCCTGCATGTCCGGCGGGGGCGGGGCGATGAAGGTGAGCGATGTTCCGGTCACCGGATGGAGCAGGGAAAGCGATTCGGCGTGAAGCATCTGCCTGTCTATGGCGAGCTGTGGAGTGACGCGCCCCAAGCGTTGTCCTATGGAGCCCTCCAGCATCCCGACATGTCTGGACAAGATAACGCTGGGTCAGGCCGCGTCCGCGGAAAAAAAACGCCGGCTGCGAATCGCAGCCGGCGCAATGATTCTCCCCAGGCAGAAGCCGGGATTTATTCAGGGCTGCATGCGACAAGCCCGCATGAGCCCTTCGGGCTTCCGTTATATCACCAGACAGAAGCCTGGCGTCTTTTGCGGCTCAACAACTCCAGAATCATGTCTGACCACGGCTATCCCCTTTCCGACGGTTCACCTAATCGCACGGAAGTGCGGCTTCGCAGCCGCCAACCCGCATGCGGCTTTGCCGCTAAGTTATTGCCGCCAAGGAAAAGCTTGTTCCGGACGTCGTTAGGCTGCCATCCACTTTTATATAGAGCTCACCGGAAGCATTGGTCGTTGCGGGAGAACAGGTCTCCGCGGTCGTACCAGGCTGTTCCGACCGGCATAGTTCCGAAGTGAACGCAGCATCTGAGTAGACGTAAATATTCGCATTATCGGTCAACCCGGCCAGGGTAACGCTATGCATATTGTTTGCAAGCAAGCCGGTCAGTTTTATATACTGCATACCGGTCCCGACCGATCCCGAGTACGATGCCCCACTGACAAGTATCGGATTGGATGGCGCACTCCCGGCCGCAGGCGGCGGGGCTGTACTGCTGTCACCGCATCCGAACAGCGGCAGTATCAACAGCAGCGTTATGATCATCCAAGGTCTTTTCATGTTTTATTCTCCTTTTCTTGATCCAAGTGAGGATCGCGAATACCCTGCCTGTTTGTGATAGCCCCTGACGCATAATTCCCTCGATGCGTTCAGCGGCCAGTCGCGCCACAACGCATGGCTCCCCTGATCCCCGCAAAGCACCCGGCATCTGCCGGCGGTAACTCTCATGCAAGTCCGAGTCCGGAGCCCCAAATAACCGAATGACCAAAGGACCTACTGTCCGGAGCGCACAGGCCACACGTAGCAGAAGCCAGTCTTATTGCTTGCGCTCACGTAGCCGTCGTTCATACCGACGTCCCACGCGCCCGACGTATTACCCGCGTACGTAGTAGACGACCAGTAGTAGCCGGCCTGCGCATTGCTGAAACCCTGGGCATTCAGCCAGATGGCGAGGTTGCCCGATTCCGCGTTTACAAGACTCTCCAGCTCATTAACGTTCGGTAACCGCCAGTCGGTATGGCCGCAGAGCGGTAAACCATCAGCATAGTCCAGCGCCGCCTGCCATGTTCTTGTAGTGGCATCAGGCGTCTTTACCCACATGAGCCCGGTGAGGTTGTCGGTTACGCAGTCAACCTCGGCGGCTGTCCCGGCCGTAAACCTCGGATCCGGCCAGGCAACGCCTCTCTGCAAGCCCCCGTCGTCAATCGTCCCCGTGCCGTAGGATATGAGCTGGCCGGTCCTGGGCACATCAGCCGGGGCCGCATAAACCGGAGCCGCCGCAAATGCCATTGCAACAACAGTGCACAGGATAAATTTCTTCAACATTTTGCTTCCTCCTTTGTTGTTATAATTTTCATGAGCGGCAGGCGTTCTTTAATCCTGCCGAGGTATCGGTCCGTCTCTTTAATAATGACGACGGGTATCTTTTTTCCCCTCACCCCAGCCCTCTCCCATCACGGGGAGAGTGTATAGACCGGGGAGGGGAACCTGAAGGGATGCTCTTTACCCAGCCCTCGCTCTGTCTGCTCAGGGAAACAGCTTCGTCAACTCCATGGACAAAAGAATTGAAGTTCTTAAACGCCTTTACTTCCTTGCAGATTCTCATGCAAACCTTGAGTTCCTCGACAGTGTCCCTGAGCAGCGTAAGTGTAGCGCGCCTGCCCACTCGGAATTCGCCCGGATGATCAGCCGCACAACCTCACGGGACAGGTTCCTCAAGTCCGTGCCGAGGGTATACTTGTGGTACCTCGAAAAACCCCCTGACGATGTTTTCGATGTATATAGCCAGGTCCATCGCCTTTTTATAGATAGGCAAATGCTCATATTGCGCCATGGCAAGTCAAAACCCCCAAATAACCGAATGACCCAATGACCTACTGTCCGGAGCGCACAGGCCACACGTAGCCGACGTTAGTCTTAACGTTTGCGAACACGAGGCCGTCGACCATATTGACGCCCCACGCGCCCGCCGTAACACCCGCGTACGTAGTAGACGACCAGTAGAAACCGGCCTGCACATTGCTGAAACCCTGGGCATTCAGCCAGGTGGCACTGTTTGCCTCACCGTAATTAGCAAGGCTTCGGAGCTCTTTTCTGTTCGGCAGCCGCCAGTCGGTATGGCCGCAGAGCGGTAAACCATCAGCATAGTCCAGCACCGCCTGCCATGAGCTTGTAGTGGCATCAGGCGCCTTTACCCACATGAGCCCGGTGAGGTTGTCCGTTACGCAGTCAACCTCGGCGCCTGTTCCTGCCGTAAACCTCGGGCTCGGCCAGGCAACGCCTCTTTGCAATGCGCCGTCGTCAATCGACCCCGTGCCGTAGGATGTGAGCTGGCCGGTTTTGGGGAGATTGACCGATGTTTGCTGGGGCGTCGGCCCTGGTGCTCCGCCTCCGCCGCCTCCGCAGGCGGCCAGGGTTATTACCATAACAATGCCGAAACTGAACCAAAGCAATTTCTTCATGATACTTCCTCCTTTCACAATTAAGATGCGGACAACCGCTTTCGTTCGAACGTCACGGATCTTCTCCAGGTACAACTGCCCACAACCCGCGGTAAAGTTCTCTCATCGAGTCATACCTCGTCAGTCTCTCTCACTGTTCGTTCTTTATCGCCATCCGAACCGGAACGTCATCCCATACAGGCTGTATTGCGCGAACAGGTTCACGACGACCGGATCATCGCTACTGGGATCTCCGAAGAACCGCCATGCTCCCCGCGTGAACTGCGCTGACGTGATCCGCTGAGACGCGCCGGTCACGGGAATGTCGATGATATTCTCCTCGATTCCGGCGCCGCCGCTGCCGATCGTGCCTGAATAATCGGCCATATAGACCGAGAAGGCGTTGATCTGCTTTTGCAGGATTGTGGCGTCAATCAGTTTCACATATGCCGGCGTTGCAAGCGAGCTGTTCCAGAGATACCATTCGATGTCGATCGCCGTGATCGCGCCGGCCGCTGTCGTCACCTTCAGGGAAGGCACATACGTGATCGGCTGTAATGTCGCGGTCAGCGGATTGGCCGCGGCCATATCGAACGCCGCGAGCTCGGTCCGCGACGTAGTGGTCGAGGGACCGGTCTTGAGGCCCCAGGTCCCGGACGCGATGGGAGGCGCGAGCAGGTCCCGGTCGCCGGTTATGAAGTTATAGAAGAGCTGTGTCGCATCATCCCGCATAAAGATGGCCTGGTCCGGCCACTGAGAGGCGCACTGTCCCGGCATCCGTGACAGATCCAGCTCTCTGTCATTCGATATCGGCCTTGCCGAACCAAAGGTCGTTGTAGTCGTCGTAACGAGATGCACATCAGACGGCGGGGAGAGGGCGATGATCTGCTTCGATGCGGCTGTGTTCGTGCAGACGGAGCTGAAGGACGGCGTTGTCGTGTTGTTCGTAAATATCTGGACCTGGTAACCTTCGGCCGTGAATGCATCGGGAGCGGAGAATGTGTTATTGATGGCCGCGGGGACGCCATACCAGACGAACGACATGTTCATGTTGTAGAAGGTCCCCGTCGCAGCATCGTAGTTCGCATAGATGTTTCTGATGTTCTTCAGGAAGTCGTCGGTCCGGGCAAGCTCCTGGAGCTGGGCAAGGGTATAGTTGAACTTTCCCTGGGTGTCCGCGAGGGTCACGGAGGACAGCGCCTCGACGCCGTTCGCGGTCAGGATCCCCAGGGCGATGCTGCCGTTCGCGTCGAAGATCGGAATGCTGATCATGTTGTTTATCGCGTCGCCCACGGCCACAAAACCGACGATCCGGTCGGCCTTGTTCGGCGCCGCGGTGTCCATCAGCAGGAGGACCCAGCTCACGTCAAAGACGCCGTAGCCGGGGACCGTGATCCGCCTGTCCAGCGTGATACTGAATGTGCCGTTGTTCTTGACCGCCGTGGTCTGCGCAAAGGAGAAGTTCCCTGCGTCGATTGAGCCTGTGCCGGCCATGATCGGGATTGCCATGATCTGGTCGACCGTGGGCGCGACTGCCGCCCAGGCCGTGTCCACCAGCGAAAAGAGCCGCGCGAATTTGCTGAATGACACGTTCGCCGTAGGGAGCGTGTAGCTGAACGATGATATCGTGCCGCTCAACTGGATTTTGGCGGATGGTCCAGCGCTACCGCTTCCCCCTCCGCCGCTGCTGCACGCGGCAAGGACCGCCGCAACCACAAGAATCGCCGATAAATGTATCGTCTTCTTCTTCGTCATCATGACTGCCTCCTTGCGTCATAACGAACCGCAGAAATTAGTTTCCTCCACGAACAGTGATGACTAAATTTAAGTTGCTCTTTAAATCCCCCCCTGCCCATCCTGACGACATATCAACCACGTTCGCCTGGCTCGGACTTGACTTGTTTGTCGTAGAGGTCCAATACACCGGCACTGATACAGGAATGTTCATGAATCCCTGAGCAGGTTCGATCAGCCAGGTCCGTGGATTACTATTTGCGGTATTGGTCAACGTGGCAAGCTCGTTCACATTCGGCAGCCGCCAGTCGGAATGGCCAAGATAGGTCATGGTGTTCAGCGTTACCACGGTGTCAAGGGCTGTCTGCCACGGAACCTTTCCATCGCCCGCTGCCCACTCCTGCGGCCAGACAAGCCCCGTGAGGCTGTCAGTCACCACCGTTCCGGTGCCGCTGCTCGATACAATGAACCGCTGTGTCTTCCAGGCGACGCCTTTCCGCAAAGCGCCGTCGTCGCGCTGTATCGTATTCGTGTCATGGCTCACCGGCTGGCCCGTCCTGGGAAGCGCGCCAACGGCGCTGCCGCCATCGCCCCGTACCGGCCAAACATAATATTCTCCCGCCTTGCCAAAGGTGTCGAGACGACCATCGATCATGTATACAACGAATGCCAGGGAAGCGGAATAGGATGACGATGTCCAGTAGAAACCGGATGGGACGTTCTGGAAGCCCTGCCCGCTCAGCCACGTGGACGAGTCGGTCTGATCGTAATGGATAAGGCTTCGCATCTCGTTCCTGTTCGGCAGACGCCAGTCACTGTAGTGCCCTCCACTCGCGTTTGCCACCTCAATAATATCGAGAGCAGTCTGCCAGAAAACCATGCCGTCTCCAACGGTACCGTCGTTGTCAAGTTCGCTCCCCGGGGTGGCTGCATCATGCGATTGAATGACATTGGCGTCCTTCAGCCACATGAGCCCCGTCAGATTGTCCGTGATCGTGCTGTCGCCATTGTCCGTGAAACGTGGGGATGGCCAGGCGATGCCCTTCTGCAATGCCCCGTCGTCTGCCTTTACCGTGTTGGCGTCGTAGCTCGTGGTCTGACCGGTCTTGGGAATGCTGACCGTTGTCCGTTCCACCGCTGCGCCGCCACCCCCACCTCCGCCGCTGCAGGCAGATAACACGGTTACCATCACAACCACGACAAAGCACACCAACAATACTTTCGTTCTCATAATCCCTCCTATGATATTTCTATCGACCGTTAGTCTCATACTTCAAAAGCGTCACACCGGTGATCGTCCCGTCCGTGAACGTTCCGGCGGATACCAGGTTTCCGTGGCCCTGGTACGCACCGATATTGGGTGTGTAGAGGCAGGTCTCGCCGGACTCGCATAGACCGTTACCGTTGCCCGAGAGCTCGACAGCATTGCGAAGAAACGTGGTCGTCGAGGCATCGGACCAGGTATGCGTTATCGTGTCATTACCCGTAGGCTTACTTAGAACATCGCGTACGACTGTGTCGGTTGAACGAAGGCTCCAATCCCAGATGCGGCACGTTCCTACGCACCGGCCAGTATTGCTATAGTCCGGGAATGCGATGCCATCATTACCCCATGCACGTAAATCGTTGGCAAATGTGGTCCAATCAGTGATATTTGCATATGATTCCGTGCCACTCGCGTTGCTCGCATTCAGCACATCGGTTGATGTTACTTTAGACAGAACAGATCCGGTCAGCGTTACCCCGGTTGTCAAAGCGGCATCTGATGAACCGCTCATTGCGCACGTGCCGTTTGTGATACCGGGATCTACTCCGCCATTTACAACGCAACCTGAAGATCCTACTTTGACTATCCCGGTAAAGGTATTGGTAGAAGAATTCAAGGAATAAATATCCCAACTTCCGTCAGCAGAAGCGATGTTCGCTACGGTATTCCTTGCACCACTCATCAGAACCAATCCATTGCTGCCTTCCCGTATCGACATTATATTCATCAGCAGATTATCTGATGACCGCAGGTCGATACCATCATTCGCATTGAGAGCGACGGCGATGCCGGAAAGCACATTATTGCTTGATCCACCATCCGCGATGTCTATGCCGTTAAAACTGCTTGTAGCAACTATATCCAGAAAAACATTATCGTAGCAGTTGTTGACAAGATAGATTCCTGCCCCGCCATTATTTGACGTTCTGACACCCTTAACAATATTGTTTCTCGAAGCAGCAAGTGCAACCCCTCGGCTGCCATTGTTCGCAGCGGTTATGTGTGCCAGCATGTTTCCATTTGCCCCCACCAGTTCGATAGCGTACTGACCGTTATTGACACCGGATATATTCTTGAGAGTATTGTTGGATGACGCATTAAGCACGACGCCTGCTAAATAGGTACCTGTATCGGCATTATCGGCTTTTACGTTTCTCAGAGACGAATACTTGACAGTATCAAGATACACCCCAAGGTTATTACCAATCGCGTTGATCGTGCCTTCCAGCCAGATGAAGTTAACATTTGAAGCGGAGATAATGGTTTCACCGGCAGCCGCTGCACCCTGTATTGTGACGCCCGGCCTGCTTACCAAAGCGACCTTCGACGCGTCGATCGTATAGGTCCCTGTCATGCTGGTTGTTACCGCATAAACAGTACCTGCGGCCGCAAGTGACCCGCCGCTGATCGCGGTCGTAACCGGATTCGTCCACCACATGGTGGAAGTTTGGGTCGAATAGAGCGTTCCATTATCGTTCACCGTCACCGAGTTCGCCTTCCACGCCGGCGTAGTGAAGTCGATCAAATCAGAGAGGAACTTCCCATCCTTCAGCCCTGTGGAGATCATGCGCACCGTCCCCGTGCTCGCGTCGCAGGTCCAGTCGAAGGCTCCGAGCGCATCGGATGCCGTCAGGCCGGAACAGGACGTCTTGCCCGTCACGGTCACGACTTTGACCTCTCCGCCATGGAGGCAGGCCGTGTCCGTCGCAGCAGTACAGAGCGTATCCATGGCTGTCGTGATCGTCCCACCCTTGACGTAGTCGTTCCAGTTCACACCGTTGTTCGGATAGAGAGCGGTGACCGACGAGAGGGTCACCAGCGTCTCTCCTCCGGTGCTCCCGCCTCCTCCCCCTCCGCCTCCGCCGCAGGAAACGATTACCAGCGATAACGTCGCAAGCGAGATCAATACCACCAACCATATCTTCATTCTCATGACAAGCCTCCTTTTTCGATTATAATCGCTGATTCCATGCATATTCCCTCACCGAATCTCCGTATCACAGGCCATCCCTTTTTTCTGGATCTTCTCACCACGGCCGCCGAGGATGTTCCACAGTTCGTCCGGGCTCCGGAATGATTTTCGTTCCGCGCTGCTCGCCTCCTCGATGGTCCCCACGATGCTGTCGGGGTCGCCTTGCTCGCGCCGGTAGATCCTTACAATGTAATAATCCATGGACGCAACCTCCGGACAAAACACTGCTCCTTGTCTTGCGGGAACGATAGAACAGGGGGTACTACAGAAGGACTACAGATGGACAGGATATTTCGGTAGATTGAGGAAAAATACAGGAATTTATTGTGACGACGGATGAAAAACTCTTCAACTGCCGGTTTTTCTTATCACTTTAGATCAGACAATACTCGGATTCCATGCGGGCCGAGAGCGGCAGTTCGTAGGCGTCAAATACCCGTTTACACTGCAGGTAGACTGACTTTGCCTCTGCCGGCCGGCCCTGTCGCCTGTGACAGGACATTAGCCCAACGTAAAATTGTTCCACCAGTTCGTCGGCACCAAGGCCCCTGCGATAGATCTCCGCGGCTTCGTCCCATTCCCCTCGCTCCTGATGGAACCTGCCTGCCTTCTCCGCGCTCCTCACGAAAAGCTCGCGCAGTTTCTCCCGCAGGGGTATGGCCCAGTGGCCGGACTCGTTGTCGAGGAACGCCCCCTGGTAAAGGGCAAGGGCCCGTTCAAGTGCGGAGCGCGGAGTGTGGAGTACGGATTTTCCCCTCTCCTGAATCCTCTCCCCACCGGGGAGAGGGCTGGGTGAGGGGGCGCTCCGCACTGCTTCATTGAGCATCTTCTCGAACGCCCGCGCATCGGTCCAGGCCAGGCGCTCGTTCAGGCTTACCGCGCCCTCGGCAACTATCACCGCCTCGGGCAGTCCCAAAAGATCACGCAGCCTGGTAACGGTGACGCTCAGGGACTTTTTGCCCGCGTCGCCCTCCGCGTCCGGCCAGAGCGCATCGATGATCCGTTCATCTTTCACGCCCCTGTTGCCCAGGGCGATCAGCAGTTTCAACAGCTCAAGCGGCTTCTGCGGGACCTTGCGGGAAAAGCGGAGCGTGCCGGGCAGGGGCTTGCCGTTCTTCTCGATCCGGAAGCGGCCAAGGGTATAAATCTTCAGAGGCCAGGGCCAGGACTCCGGCGCATGAAGAATGGATTCCGGCGTGATCCTGAGCAGCCGGATCATTTCCGTCGTGTATGTTGTTTCGATTCCCTCTTCCAACGCTCGAGCACAGAGCCGCGACAGGGCCTCGGCCCGCCAGTGGAATGCGGGCGAGAAGTATCCCTGTTTTCTTCCCAGCTCCAGCGCCTGCCTCAGCGCTTTCAATCCAATTTCATCGTCTCCGCTCTCGAACGCCATCTCCGCTTCAAGCAGAGCGATACGGTTCAGGTACCAGCTGCTCCCGAAGCTCTCCGCGGTGTTTCGCGCAAGGCCGAGCTCTTCACTCGCCTGTTTCCGTTCACCGGCAAGGAACAGCGCCGTTGCATGAACATACCGGCACATCAGCTCGGGAAAGGGCGCGCCTGATTCGATGATCAGCATAACGGCCTGCCCCGCGTGGACAACCGCCTCGGAAGTCTTCCCGGTGATCAGGGCGTGCCAGGCAAGATCGTAATGATACTGCGAAGCAAAGTTCCGGCCCATGGATGCCAATGGTTTCAATGCATCGATCAGCGCTCCGGTCCTGTCCCGGTCCCCGATAGTGAACGACACCAGGACCGCCAGGTGCAGTACCGCGGTATCCATGGCCACGATGCCGTTTGATCTCATGGCCTCACGGATGCGCATCAAATCCTGCAGACACGCTTCCTGCGACACCGGCAATACGCTTCTCAGGATGGCCCCGTAGGAATCGGCGATCACCCTGCTGAACAAAGAAACGTCCCGCTTCCTGGCAGTTTCCTCCAGTTGTTCCAAAATCCTTTCTGCTGCCGAGAATTCGCCCAACCAGGTGAGGCTTTGCAGGATCGCGCTGAGCAACCGCGCCTTTACCTCGTGCGTCTGGCTCTTTCTGCTTGCCGCGAGCGCCCGGTCGACCCAGTATTTGATCCGGTCCGAACGCGGCCGCCGGTGTATGAGCCCGCCGAGCGCCGCCTCGGAGACCTGCGCCTCGATCTCGAGGGAGGGAAAGTCCGTGTTTGACTTCAAACGGTTCTCGATCCAGTCGAGCCAGGGATCGAGGCCGGAGAATTCGTTGTATTCGTAAATATAGGTCCGCGTTGCGCCGGCCCATGCGAGCAGGGCGCCGACAGGATCGCCGCGCTGTTCAAAGAGTCTGAAAGCCTTTTCCAGGAACGGCCGTCCATCGGCCGGTCCGTACGGCGACCTGCATGCGCCTGTCCAGTACAGGAGCCATGGGTCGGCTTCGGACATCTCCGCGGGGAGCAACCCGATCCACTGCAGTACAAGCATGCTGCGGCCCTGCTGAGCGAGTACAGGCGCGTGCTTCATGACCAGGTCGGTCATGTTCCGCCAATCTTTGATCTCGATAAAGAGACCTGCCGCCTCCTCCGCCTGGCCTGATTCCTCCAGGAGCGTTGCCGCATGCCGTTGCAAACCGGCGATCTCTTCCTGGTTCAGGGAGTTCTTCATCTGCGTCTGCAGAAATTCCCTGAACAGAGGATGATACTGATAGGTAATGGACGGCGTTTGGCTTTTGTAGGTAAAGTAGTTTCTGCGGTACAATCCCTCCAGGATCGTCCCCGCATCACTGTTTCCGGTGAGACGCTCCGCTATGGCCCGGCTCATCGTCGGCAGCGCTGATGTGTGAACCAGGAAGTCCCTTATCTTCACGTCAGCGTGCGCAAACAGCTCGGTCGCGAAATAGTCGAAGATATGCTCCCGCGGAAGAGCGTCGATCTTCCCGTGATCCATGATACGCGCCTTGGCCGCCCTCGCCATCAGGACAAGGCCTGCCGCCCACCCCTGGGTCCTGTCATACATCCATTCGAGTGTTTTCCTGTCCTGCTTGTCCTTGGAGTGCAGCCCGACGATCGCGCGGGATTCATTGGGACTTAATCGCAGATCGTCCCAGCCGATGACCTTCATGCTGCTTCCCGCGATCAGCCCGCTGAACGCCGGCAATGGTTCGGACCGGCTCAGGCAAATGACGCGCACACCTTCCGGGACGGCCGCGAGACCGCTTGCGAGCACGGAATGAAAGGGAGACTCGGGCGGGACGTCCTGATAGTTGTCGAAGATGATGAAGAATGGGGTCTTGACGCGCGCACAAAGGTCCTCGAAATACCGGCGGCTGAAGGTCGGGACATCCATCAGGTATTCAGGGGTGAGAAGGGGAAGCGGTTTTCGGCGCCTCGGGGCCGCCTTTTTCGCGGCAAGCCCGAGGTAGTAAAAGAAGGAAGCGAGGTCCGCGTCACCCGCGTCTATCTGGTACCACAGACAGGGAAGCTTGCGCGCTTCGATCCAACTCCTGATGAGCGTGGTCTTGCCTGCGCCTGCCGGGGCGGAGACCCAGGTGATCGGCATGCGGTGGCCCTGGTCCAGCAGCTTGAACAGCCTCTTGCGCGGATACACTTCCGGCAAGCGGGGCGCGGTGATCTTGGCGAATGATGGTGTCTCTTTCATGATCTTCTGTTCTACCGTGATCTAATCGACTCAGAAAGCCCTGCCAACACTGACACCGAGATAATGCGCAATGTTTTCGTAGGTCCCTCTCAGCATCCCGTTCTGCGGCGATCGATCGCGGTAGAGAGACACGCTGTAAAAGCCGTCGACCCGGTACGGGGCGGCCGTGTATCCGATCCCGACGCTGATATTGTGCTGGTCCGCGTCCGGGTTACCCGGTTCGAGCGATTGGTCCGGCACCGGCGTATTGATATATGCGTATCCGGCGCGCAGCGCCAGCGTATCGCTTGCCGCATACTCCGCTCCGATCTTGAACTGCCATGAATCTTTCCAGTCAAGGGACGCGGATGAATCAACAAGCACAGGGGGCACCTGCTGATCGATGTGCAGGGCCATGGTCTTGAAACTGGACCAGCGCACCAGCTCCGCATCAGCAGCGACAACCAGTTTCGGTGAAAAGCGGTACGCTGCGCCCAGGCTCCAGATCTCGGGAAAACGGTTCTGCGTCTCGATGGCGGTCTTGTACGAAGGCCCGCTGAACGGCGGCTGGAGCGCAGGTGCGATCTTTTCTATGGTCATGTCGCCCCGGTACTCCACTTTCACGGCGCTCCGGTATGCGGCCCCGATCTTGAGGCGATCTCCCGCGCGGAACATCGCCCCGAGATTATACCCCCACCCGTCCCCATCAGCCTCAACCTCTGATATTGCATCACCAGCGCCGAATAGTGACTGGTCCAACATGCGCTTCATCTTCATGGCCGCGCGCAGATAATCAATTCCCGCGGCGAGAGAGATCGAGTCCGACACGCGCCAGGCAATGGTCGGATTGAGCGATAGCGTGGCGATCGAGCTTTCCACGGATTGGTACCTGGTGAGACCAGTCTCGTCCCACTTCCTTCCGCCGATGCCGAAGGGGGAGTAGAGGCCCAGACCGAGGACAAGATTACTGCCGGCGCTGTCCGTGGTGAAATACAGATGAGGCGGAAAGAAGGTCTGGGATTTTGTGGATTCCGAAGCGCCGGATGTGTTCGAATAGGTCGTGGAGGGATGGACCGCGGTAACGCCGCCGTACAGTTGTGTCCCCTTGAGCTGCGTCAGACCGGCGGGGTTGAACAGAATGGCGGAAGGATCATCGGACAGACCGACAAAGGCAGTGCCCATGCCTGCAGCCCTGGCGCCGTGGACGGGTCCTCCGGCAAATGCCGGCGGCCCGGCGGTAAAGAGCACCGACAGCAGAAGCAGAAAGATCAGAATAGAACAATGATCACCTGATCCGATCTTCCTTCCTCGGAACATAGCGATTCCCCCCGGCGCCATTATAGCAATTCCCAGAAAGGTGTCAATCTTACTTTGGCGGAATTACTTTGGCGGAACTCAAGGCCCCGATGCCTGCCTCAGCTGTTCAATCACCTGAGACATGTCCTGCGGGGGCGGGGCGATGAAGGTGAGCGATGTTCCGGTCACGGGATGGAGCAGGGAAAGCGATTCTGCGTGAAGCATCTGACGGGGTATCTCCATACTGCCAATCTTGGCAACCTTCGCGCCGCCATAGACCCGGTCGCCCAGGACGGGATATCCCAGGTGCGCCATGTGCACGCGGATCTGGTGCGTGCGTCCGGTCTTGATCTCCACCTCGACGAGGGTCGCTTTTTTGAAGCGTTCCTTGACCTTGAAGAGAGAGACGGCCTCGCGCGGAGAGGCTGTGTGGACGCTGATCTTTTTCCGTTCCTTCACATGCCTGCCGATGGCCGCATCGATGGTACCCGAACCCTTCTTGATAACGCCGCTGACCAGCGCGATATACTTCTTCTGCACGACACGGTCCTTGAACTGTTTGGTCAGCGCCTTGAGCGCCTGCTCCGTCCGCGCCACGACCATGACTCCCGAGGTGTCCTTGTCGAGGCGGTGAACGATGCCCGCCCGCTCCCGTTCGCTCCCCGCTCCTTCAGCGGCCCCCTTCCCCGAAGAAGGAAGGCTTCCGTAGTGATAGAGCAGCGCGTTCACGAGCGTGCCGGTATAATTCCCGGGAGCGGGATGGACCACGAGCCCCGGCGGCTTGTTCAGCACCACCATGTGATCGTCCTCGAACACGATATGGAGCGGGATGTTTTCGGGCAGGACCTCGCGGATCTTCCGTTCGGCAAGTTCGAGCGTCACGGTGTCGCCAGCCCTGACCTTGTAGCTGGGCTTTTCGGGTTTCCCGTTGACCAGAGCGAGACCATCTTTGATGAGAGTCTGGATGCGGTTCCGCGAGCTGTACGCCTCGTGATGCTGGATGAACATATCGAGGCGCTTGCCGGTGTGGCTGTCGGTGACGATGAGGGTTTTCTGAGGCATAAGCGATAAAAAACTCAACGCCCGGCTATTAAGTGCGGCGCTTTCCTTCTCAAGTCGGGACATCGGGACTGTCGGGATCGACGAGGATGTCTTGATGCTCGCCAGAACGCGCCATGAGAACGAATGACCCCGAAGTTACGCTCTTTTTTATTTTAACGTGGCTACGAACTCTTCGGGCGTCAGCGCAGTGCCGAGCTTCTTGGCGATCTTAATGAAGTCGTCATCGCGTGATATCAGAGTAACGGGCTCCAGGCCCACGCAAAGAGACAGGTGGATCGCATCGAAAGGATCCAGAGGATGATCGGCTTGGAGGGTATTGGCCTTGAGCAGACTTAATTCATCGGGAATGATGACGTCTATGACCGACGTGATCGAGTTGAGGTCATCTTCTATCTGGCGGGTCGAGAAAGATTTTTTCCTGCGCAAAAGAAACCGGATTTCCAAAAGGGTCGTGAGAGAGATAAGTGCCCTCAGCGCCCCAGCCTCAGCGCGCCGAACGATTTCATGGGGCGCCTTCCAGAGCTCTTTCGCGGATACTGTCTCCACCTCCCGCACCAGCCAGTTGATCACGACATCCGTATCCAGGAGGACTTTTGGAGTATCCATTGTCTATTTTTTCACTTTGCCGTAGGCCGAAGCCCGCTCTTCCCGGACGAACTCCGCGGATGTTTTTCCTTCCGGAACAATACCCGCATACTTACCCAACAGCCCGTCAGAGACGTTCCCTTTCGGCTTCTGTCCTGACTGAACGGTTTTGATGGACATCACGGCATCTTTAAGAGTAGAAAGCATCTGTTTTCACCTCGTTACAATTGTACAATTGCATAGTATCATAGCATGAATGATACCGTCAACTGGTTTATATGAGATGCTTCTCTGACGAGATCGGCGTTGCAACGCTGCAGCAATTTTTCTGATTCGATTTCCTTCTCAAGCCGCCAGTCATCGGGGCCGTCGGAGTCGGCAAGGGTTTTCCGGGGCATGCAATCGGTCCGATAGATCGTGATCTGCGGAGAACTATATACCAGCAGGTCGGGGAGTGCAAGGGGGATCGAGTAGGCGGGGGCCTCGCGGCCCCAGCCTCTCACACCACCGTACGTGCCGTTCGGCATACGGCGGTTCATGCAAGGCTTGTTAAGCGATGATGCTCTGCAAGAAGGCTCATGAGTCCTTGATTATGCAGCCAGTTGGCGGGTACCGCAGCATTTATATGTGACGCTCCGGCATTCCACCATGGCCCTCGACCATTGTAGGCCGAGATACGCGCCCTCGTCTTTTCTATCCCTCGTTCGATCAGCTTCTTGGCTCTGGTGCGCGGCGCTTTCCATTGCCGCCACAGGATCAGGCGCAGCTTTCTCCGTCTCCATTGGTCCAGTTCCTCGAAGGCGTTCTTTACTTGGGATAGCCGGAAGTAGTTCACCCATCCGCGAAGGAACACGGTCAGTTCTCTGGTCACTTGCGGCAGAGAGCGTCCCCGGCCCTTTCGGATGATCTCGCGGATTCGGGCCTTGGCTCTCTTGATGGAGTTATGGGCCACTTTGAGCTTTGGCCGAAGGTGATAGGTCATGGTATATCCCAGGAATTTGCGTTCCCAGGGACGACCTACCGCACTCTTCTCCCTGTTCACCGTTAAGCGCAGCTTCTTTGCAAGATACCGGGTGATGGACCGCATCGCCTGTTCTCCCGCAGCCTTGGACTTGACGTAAATGTTGCAGTCGTCGGCATAGCGGCAGAAACGGCGGCCTCTTCGCTCCAGCTCTTTGTCCAGATCATCCAGCAGGATGTTGGATAGGAGCGGCGAGAGCGGCCCTCCCTGGGGTGTCCCTTCTTCGTGGCTCTGGATAACTCCTTCGATCATAATCCCGGCCTTGAGATAACGGCCGATGAGTCGGAGAAGTCTTTTGTCCTTTACCCGTCTGGCCACCCGTGCCATGAGCACGTCGTGGTTAACTCGGTCAAAGAATTTCTCCAGATCCATATCCACTACAAAGCGATAACCCGCTTCCACGTGGCTGCGGGCTGCCTTGATCGCATCCTGACAGCCGCGTCCGGGACGGAAGCCATAGCTGTTCTCGCTGAAGTGGGGATCGAAGATTGGAGTCAGTATCTGCAAAATGGCTTGTTCGATGAACCGGTCGAGGACGGTGGGGATTCCGAGCGGGCGTGTTCCCTTCCCGTCCGGTTTCGGTATCTCTACCCTCCGAACCGGGGCGGGGATGTACGTCCCGTCCAGCAACTCTTTCCGGATGCACGGCCAGTGCGTTCTAAGGTGGACCGGGAGTTCTTCGACGGTCATGCCGTCCGTTCCCGGAGCTCCTTTGTTCGACTTGACACGCTGCAGGGCAACAATCAGGTTCTCGCGGCGCAATACCTCCTCTAAGAGCTTCGTTGCTTCCGGCTGGGTGTTCTCCTCTGCCGCCGCGGACGTTTGACGCGCTCTCTCCGTACTCTGGCGGGTTCCGCCCGCTGCCCTCCGGGAGTCCTCAGGCATCTCAGCCTTCCTTTGTGCGTCTCCTTCGTTCATCAAGACTTCGGCACCCCTCCGACCTTCCATGTTCGGGCCTTCATCCCGTGCGCGGGACTACTATGCCCTCGGCTGACTTCTGCACGCTCGTCCCACCGTCTCTTGACGATGATAGCCTTACGGCAAGCATGCAGACCTCCCCGGGTATTGCGCACCCACTTTCTCCCCATATACCCGTCGCATCTACAACCGCGCCTTCCGAATGACTATCGGGCTTTGAATGTCTTTGCCTTCTCGCCCAGACGCGGCTGCCTCGTATGCGCTTCGTGTTCCTCGAGCCGGGGATTTGCGTACCGCTTCCTTCAGACCTCGCCTCGCGGCGACAGCCCTTGCGGTTCGGCTAACGGTTCCCGTCATCAGGGTCCGTAGAGGACTTACACCTCCAAGTGAGTGCGCCCTGCCGGGCGCACAAAGAAAAAGGGGCATGCCTCGCGGCATGCCCCACGGCAAATCCTTTTCATGACAGTCTCATTTGCTATTCATATATGAGATACCGGTAGTTGCCATCCGCGACGATCAGCTTGCTGCCATAGATCCACACACCCGCGGGCCCGCTCAGCGTTCTGTTGCTTGCGGTTGCATCGGGGACCCCGTCCTGGTTGTCATCATTCCCAGCACTGTTCGTGAACGTGGACTGGCCGAGGACCACGGCAGCCGCCTGTCCGTTCGTTGTCGGAATCGCGTTCCAGATCAGCACCCGGTTGTTGTCCATATCCGCCACAACTAGCTGCGTGCCGTTCGAATCGATGTAACCCGGATAGTTCAGTTTGCTGTCAGTGGCAGCGCCCGAAGCGGTCGTCATGTTCGGCTGGCCGACCACCACGTCCGCGGGCGTAAAGTTGGCTGTAGGGAACGTGTTCCAGATCAGGATGCGATTGTTGTTCTGGGCGTCTGCGATAATAAGGCGCGTCCCGTCGCTCCAGATGTCATTGGGCTGGGAGAGCGTCCTGGCCGTCGGTGCGAGGTCATCAGCGCCGTTTTGATTGTCATCGTTGGACATGCAGGTCGTGAACGAGTTCTGACCGATGACCAGGTCAGCCGCTTGTCCGTTCGCCGTGGGAATCGTGTTCCAGATGAGGATACGGCTGTTGTCCATGTCGGAGACAATGAGCTTGCCATTGACCACGAACAGGCTGGTCGGACTGTAAAGACGGTTGGCAGCGCATGCGTTCGTATTGACGCCGAAGGCCGTCTGCCCCACGACCACGTCGGCCGCCTGACCGTTCGTTGTGGGGATCGTATTCCAGATCAGCACGCGGTTATTGGACCAGTCGGCGACGAACAGTTTGCCGCTGTCTACTTTCACGGTCCCCGGATAGTTCATCTTCTGCGCGGAAGTCCCTGTAGTCGTTGTCGTAAAGTTCGGCTGGCCGAGCACAAGGTCGGCGCTGGCATTGGTTACGGTCGGCACGCTGTTGAACACCAACACCCGGTTATTGCTGGGATCGGGAAGGAAGAGCTTCGTTCCGGATACGAATGGATTTCCCGAAATGCCGCCGATAGTGTTCGAATCCGCAGTTCCTCCCCGGTTCGGGCTTGTCCCGGAAAAATCCGCTTGCCCGATGACCATGGACGCTGCCTGGAACGTCGTGAGCGAAAGCTGCGGCACACCCCCCCCGCCTCCTACCCCGCCCCCGCCGCCTCCACCGCAACTCAAGCACGCGAACGACAAGACAAGTACGAGCGAACCGATGACTGCACATCTGGCCACTTCTCTTAGCATGAACATGACGGGCACCTCCTCTATATCAGAGTAGAATCATCAATCGCGATCTTGCACGAAAACCAGAAACCTGGTAATGCAGACTGCAATTCCTCATCAGGAAACAAAACGTATTCAATTATAACGTGTAATTCAGGTATGAATCTGGAAGGAATGTCAAAAGGATACGCTCGTTCAGAACGCTTGTAAAGTGAAATTTCCTGGACGGGGAACGAAGCGCAAGAGAGCAAAGTAAAGGGGCATGCATGGCTGCATGCCCCATGAAGATTTCCGCCCGCTTCTCACCGGCCCGCCACGCGTATATGGCAGGCATATGGCACTTCTGCAGAGCTACTCGAGTTCCAGCGTATACGCAACGCCCGGAGAGTTCGAGGGAAATACCGCAAGCGGCGCGGCATGGTCGACACCGATCCTATAGGTCCCCGCAGGCAGCGATTGCACCACGATCCGCTCGTGCTGGTCCGTGCTCGCCGGATTGTCATGCACGCTGTAGCCGCGGAACGTGCTCAGAGCATTGCTCGCATAGCTGAACAAGAACAGGTCCAGGTCCGTATTGGACGGGCTGCCCTCGAAGCTCAGGGTCACCGTTACCGTTTTCGCGGAAACAAGCGTAAAGGTATACCAGTTCTCCACATAGGGCTGATAGCTGTTGACCGTATTGCCCTGGTCGTCAACGACGGTGACATTGATCTGGGTCATGTTCGAGTTTACCAGGCTCGGCTGATAGATCGAACCCATCGCGGGATTGGACGTCGATATGCTTGTCGCGGTTGCTGCGTTATTGATCGACGTGACACCCGTCACGAGCGGATTCGTCTGTCCGTTGCGGGAGGACGCGGTCAACCCGGCGTTGTGCCGCCATGTCGCCCCGGAGCAGAACCCGCCTCCGCAGTCTGAGAATGTGTTGTAGTAATAATAAGCGACCGGGCCGACGTTCGGCCGATAATACTCGTTCTCCGTGTAATTGTACGAGCTGTCGCCGCAGATCGTCCCGACGCCCGGGAAATACTGACACTGGCTCTGGCTCGCAGACCGACCCGCGACGATCGCCGTTCCCGAGATGTAGGTATTGTAGGTACTGATCGTGCCGTTCTGCGCGAGGATCAAGGTACTTCCCGGGAGGGTAGAAAAGAAACCCCCTCCCGGCCACTGGCCCGTCTGAGCGTCAAAGATCGAGGTGAGCGTCGTTCCGTCCGTGGACCCCAATATCTCGTTATTGGTCATGGCGATGTATTTCCAGCGGGGCGAGAAGGACCTGTCGGTGTTCCTGCTCTTCCCGTAGAGCTTCACAGCATAGGCGGTGATCCCCTGGATCGTTGTCGGCGAACCAAGGACCACCCAGAACCTGCCTTTATCATTCGTTGTCGAAGGAGTGCTCCCCTGGGCCCAGCTGTTCTCATAGTAATCCCATCGGTACTCCCAAAAGTTCCCCGTTGCCAGGGAAAAATCAAATCCACTGAACACCGGGCCTGCCGGGGGGGGGCGTGCCACCTCCGCCCCCACCCCCACCACCGCCAGCGGGAGCACCGGCGCCCCCGCCGCCGCCTCCGCAAGTTGCCAGCAGTATGACACCAGCGAACAATAGCACGAATAGGGAAAGGAACCGTATCGTCTTCATGGCAAGGTCCTCCCTTTGCGAAACGCTCCTGCCGTCAATGTGACGGCAGGACAGTGGGCTGAAAAAGGTAAGGATGACGCAGAGGTAGAGATGTGTCTGTGAGACGGAGATGACGCTGCGGAAAGCCTGCGATCCAATGAGCAGAATCCGGAAACCATGGCATGTTCCCTTTGCTCGAAAGACCTGGTGGTGCCGCCCACGGGGGCAAATGCAACTGTCTACTAAAGAATTACCAAGGGGAAGAATAGTACCGACAGGGTCACGCTATAGATAAATGTCATGCCCGTTGTTTAAAGGTGTCAAGGTAATTTTCCCAACATGGACCGGGATGTTCTCGGGCAGAACCTCGCGGATCTTCCGTTCGGGAAGTTCGAGCGTCACCGTGTAACCGGCCCTGACCTTGTAGCTGGGCTTTTCCGGTTTCCCGTTCACCAGGGCGAGACCATCTTTGATAAAAGTTTGGATGCGATTCCGGGAGCTGTACGCCTCGAAGTGAGCGATGAACATGTCGAGGCGCTTGCCCGTGTGGCTGTCGGTGACAATGAGGGTTTTCTGGGGCATAAGAAGGTCGGGCTAATGTTGAGAGCAGTGCCCGGAGGAGAAGTCCTCCGATGCAGAACTATATCCTACCGGGGGAAGGAAGGCAAGAGGGCAAATAAAAGGCCCCCTGCCGAATACCCGGCAGGGGGCCGTGATTATCTTGCGCCTGCTGACGCGTTAGCGCCCGTTCGTCTCGTACTTCATGAGCGTGACGCTGGTGATTGTTCCGTTCGTGAACGTCCCTGCGGACACCAGATTCCCATGGCCCTGATAGGAGCCGATGTTCGGCGCGTAGAGGCAGATGTCGTTCGACTCGCACAGCAGATCGTCATCCCCGACGCTGTCGCCGGATATCTCGATCGCGTTGCGCAGGAACGTGGTCGTCGAGGCATCGGACCAGGTGTGCGTAAGCGTATCTGTGCCCGTGGGAAGGGTAAGCATGCCCTTGATGACCGTATCACCGCTTGTGATGCTTCGGTCCCAGATGGCTCCCAAGCCCGTAGTCCATCGGCCTTGACTGCTGGAAGAGCCTACAACACCATCTTTGCCCCATCCCCTGAAGGCGTTCTCGAATTTCAACCAGTCGTAGGTTGTGGGATCTATCGGGTAGATCACTGCACTGCCGGTATCGCTTGCATTCACGCTGTCGTCGTATACTTTGTCGATAAATGAATCGGCAAGACTAACACCGGTAGTAGCGGTCCCGAAATCGGAACTTCCTTGCTGGATGCATAACCCGTTGTGATCAGCGTCAGAAGCAACATCGGATGGATCAGTGTCATCGTCAAGTCCGGGATTTGTACTTCCGCTGGCTACGAAACAATCCGTGCCACCGTTATTTCCTACCTTGAAAAGCCCGCTGAACTTGTTGCTGTTAGATGAAGCAGCCAGGTAAACCCCCATACTATTGTGCGCTACCGAAATATCCGTAATCCTATTGGTTGAAGCCGTTGCCGAGTACAGCCCAAGGCTATTGTTCGTAGCCGTGGCCCCGGCCAATGTGTTGTTCGACGTTGTGTCGAGGTAGACGCCGTAAGATTCGTTATTCGAGGCAGTTACACCGACGAGGACGTTGGAGGAGGATGTCTGAAGCAAGACGCCGTACACGTTATTTGAGGCTGTGACCCTGGCGAACGTATTATCATTTGACGAGGTAGAGGCGTTAATGCCAGCGCTGTTATTCGACGCCATGATCTCCGAAAACATGTTATGAGAGGAGGAAACAAGAGCGACACCGCCGTTGCTGGTGCTATTCGTGGCGGTGACTGTAGCAATCCTGTTGTATGAGGATCCGGAGAGCATAACGCCGATGGCACAGCTGTTGGCCAGGACACCGGTAAGTGCGTTGTTATTTGAGGCGTTGAACAGAACACCGAAGTTCACGTTCTTTAAGGCCGTGACGTCTAATATGGTATTGCTTGAAGAGGAGTTGAGGTAAACGCCCACATTGCCATTATCGGAAACAGTGATCTCGGAAAGCCTGTTACTGTTCGATGATGAGTTGAGGTATACGCCATGGGCGGTATTATTCGAAGCAGTGATCCTTGTGAGAGTATTGCTCGATGCGGAAACGAGATAGACGCCGTAAGTGGTATTGCTCGATGCCGTGACCAGGTCGAGGGTGTTGTTTGAAGACGCGGAGATCCACACGCCCGGCTGTCCGTTATTCGATGCCGTGATACCCGTGAGGGTGTTGTTGTTGGAGGCAGAATTAAGCGAGATGCCGGTGCTGGCGTGATACGATGACGTTACGTCTGAAAGACTATTGTTCGTGGAAGCCTCCAGAGAAATCCCGCCGCCTGTGGTGCTGTTCGTAGCCGTGACTCCTTTGAGCACTGAGAATCTGACACTGGTAAGACGGACCCCGATCTGGTCTCCTGCCAAATTCACCTTGCCCTCGATCCAGAGGTGGTCTCTGGCGCTGCCAGAGCCGTCCGCCCAGATGATGGTTGCGCTTGTTCCTGGTCCGGCTATCGTCGTACCCGGTTTGCTGACCAGCGCGATCTTCGAGGCGCCGAACGTGTAAGTGCCGCTCATGCTGGTGGTCACCATATAAACCGTACCTGACGTTGGTAATGAACCCCCATCATTGTCAGCGACTACCGGATTGGCCCACCAGTTCGCCGAAGAAGCGGTTGAGTAGAGTGTCCCTCCGTCGTTCACGGTCACTGCATTGGCCTTCCATCCCGGAGTGGTGAAGTCCAACAGGTCCGAAAGGTATTTTCCGTCCTTCAGCCCGGTCGAGATGAACCGAGCCGTGCCGGTGCTGGCGTCACAGGTCCAATCGAAGGCGCTCAAGGCGTCCGTAGCTGTGAGACCGGCGCAGGATGTCTTTCCCGTCACCGTCACCACTCGCTTTTCGCCGCCGTGCATGCAGGCCGTATCGGTCGCCGCGGAGCACAGTGTGTCGGTGGCCGTTGCCACGCTGGCACCCTTGGCGTAATCGTTCCAGTTCGCGCCGTTCACGGGATAGAGCGCGGTCACCGTGGACAGGGAAACTAAGTTCGGCGGTGGCGGCGTCCCCCCTCCTCCTCCTCCTCCGCACGAAAGGACCGCGCCTGCCAATACACCGGTCATGACGATACATGCCAGAACGTTCTTCATGGAAGTTCCCTCCTTTAGAGAGATAGGGGCCTGCACAGGATCACTGACGGGCCGCTTGGGACGGTGAAAAGAATGCAAATAGCGCGCGATCCCTTTTAGATGAGGACCGCTGAGTGAAGGGAAACCGATACATACATTATAGCACCCGATTATTGACGAGGCGGGAAAAGCTCGCGGGCCGGCGCAGATGACTGCACGATGGTGCAAGCGCCTTTATGCAGGCTAGCGAAAACAAGCCGCTACAGAACGATAGCCTGCCGTTCAGAGGAACGCAAGAGGTCAAAGAAAAGGCCCCCTGCCGATGTCAGACAGAGGGCCCTGGCTTCGATCACTTGATCGTGCAGATCATGTCCCGGCCGGCACCTCGTGGTCCTGTTACCGGTACTCGCTCATGAAGATCTGACTGTACGACTGGGGGACCGCTCCGTCCTGCTGTCCCCATACGATGAACGCGTTGCCGTTGTTGCTCAAGGCCACGCCCCCGAGGTTGGCCTCCTGTCCGTCCGGGCTGATGTTGTCGGCAAGGCTCGATGGATGGATCCAAGCGCTGTTCCGGTACTCGCTCTTGTAGATCTGGCTGCAGGGCATGGACGATCCCATGCAGTCGTTGCTGCTGCTTGCGTTGCCCCGCCAGCCGATGATCGCATCGCCCGTCGCGTTCATCCTGACCTGCGGGCTGGAAGCGGTGATCCCTGCCCCCGACGGATTGATGAACTGCGCCGTCGTCGTCGGGTGCGACCAGACGCCGCTCCGGTATTCGCTCTTGAAGATATTGGTACAGGGGGACCACATGGCCGGCCCGGTAGTGCACTGGGAAACGCCGTCGGACTGCGCCCAGGCGATGATGGCGTTCCCGTTGCCGTCCATCGCAACGCTGGGAACGGAGGTCGTCGTATTGTTCGCCGTCGGACTGATATGCTGGGCAGTTGAGGTCGGCGACGTCCAGATGCTGTCTCGATACTCGCTCATGAAGACGGCACTGCAAGGCCCGGCGAATCCCATGAACCCGCAGGCGGTCGAGGTGACGTAATACTGCATCCACGCGATCACCGCGTTGCCCAGGTCATCCATCTCCACTTGCGGCCAGTAGGCGTGCTCGCCCGTCGGGCTGACCCTGCTCGTGAGCGCCGGCACCGCGGCCCAGTTGCCGCCGCGGTACTCCCGTTTGTAGATCTGGGAAAAGGTGGTGCCGAACGTGCCGTCGTTCTGCTCCCAGACGATGATCGCGTTCCCGTTGTTGTCCATGGCTACCTGCGCATTGTACGCGTCCTGGCCCGTCGGACTGAAACGGGTCGTCAGCGCCGGTACCGCGGACCAGTTGCCGCCGCGGTATTCCCGCATATAGATCTGCTGCTTGGAACCGTCGGACTGCTGCCACACGATGATGGCGTTGCCGCTGTTGTCCATTGCAACCCGCGGGGCGGTTGCGCCCGTCGTGCTGTTGTTGTTCACGCGGTCGAGGGACGACGTGGGGTGCGTCCAGACGCCGTTCCGGTATTCGCTCTTGTAGATGCCCAGCTGGTCCTGCACCCATACGATGACCGTATTGCCATTGTCGTCCATGACCGCCTGATGACCGTTCACATGCGCGCCGCCTGGATCGAACCGCTCTGCCGTCGAGGTCGGGTGCGACCAGACACCGTTCCGGAACTCGCTCTTGTAGGCGCGGAAGAAACTGCCGTCGTTCTGCGACCAGACGACAAGCGCGGCGCCGCTTGCGTCCGCGGCGGCCCTGGGGACCATCGCCGTCGAGCCGTCGGGGCTTATGTTGTCGGAAAGGGACGCGGGATGGTGCCAGGCCTTGCCGGGCGCGGGAGCCGCGCCTCCTCCCCCGCTGCTGCAGGAAACAACGATGCTCATCACGAGGCCCACAGTGAACAAATGTCCTAACCTATTCATAATGCCCTCCTTGTGCAGGAAAGCCTGCCGTGCGGCCATTGCGGGATTGCTACTATTTCCTGTCGAAGAGAAGCTGTGCGCGCCCTTCTAAGCGGGCATCGCTGAGAGGGGGGGGGGGGGGACGGGGGGGGGCGCAACTGCTGGCTTGATTATAGCACTGGGTTGCCGATAGCGTGGTGATATGCGGGGAGGCGGGAGCAGAAGAAAGCAGTTTATTGCAGCCCGGTCCTGCGCTGATGCAGGCCTTGACGACAATGGGGTGGATGTGGTTGAGGATACACCGTGGTCGGCGAGATGGTCAGGGCTTGGACTTGCTCGGTTTTACCTTGAGCTCAGGCTCGGCCTCAACCTGACTCTTCCGCCCCAGCCGCCAGAGCATGAACAGGGAGACGAAGAACATCCCGAGTGAGACGATCTGCGAAGTGGAGATCGCGCCGCCGAAATAGACGCCCCGCGCCGTGTCGCCGCGAAAGAACTCGACGATGAAGCGCAGGACGGAATAGAGCGCGGGATAGGCCCAGAACACCTGGCCGTCGAACTTCCGGTAGCGGTACAGGGTGAACAGGATGAGAAAGTTCACGAACTCGCCTCCCGCCTCGAACAACTGGGTCGGGTAGAGCGACACGCCGAGCGGCGCCAGGGAATGGGTGTCGGTGAAGACGATGCCCAGGGACGTATGACAAGGCGCGCCGTAGCAGCACCCGGCAAAGAAACATCCGAAACGACCGAACATGTGGCCCAGGGCGATGTAGGGTGCCACGATGTCCGCGGTCTTCCAGACCGGGAGGCCATGCTTCCGCA
Source organism: Nitrospiria bacterium (assembly GCA_919902495.1). Lineage (GTDB taxonomy): Bacteria > Nitrospirota > UBA9217 > UBA9217 > UBA9217 > JAAXXJ01. Next base: position 5,943 of record CAKKRC010000010.1, on the reverse strand, counting down.
CGTACCAGATGCCCACGGCGACCGCGCCGATCAGCCCGCCGTAGAACACCAGCCCGCCCTTCCAGATGGCGAAGACGTCGAGCCAGTTCCGCTGGAACTCCTGGAGATTGACCAGCACGTAGAAAAGCCGGGACCCGACGATGGCCGCGAGCAGGAGATAGACGCCCATGTCCATGATGCGGTCGGGATCGATGCCTTCCTTCTTCGCCTGACGCGAGGCGAGCCAAATGCTGACCAGGAAACCGATGCCGATCATCAGGCCGTAGAGCCGGATGGGAATGGGCCCGAGCACCCAGCTGCCGAGATCGATCTTTGGTATTTCAAATAGAATGGGATGCATGGATCACCTTGGAGGACACGGTTAAGTCTAATATCACGAACACGAATATCACGTACGAAATATCCTGTATTAATCATCCCCCTCCCTGCGATGGGAGGGGATCAAGGGGAGGGTGAAGCGGTTAACGGTCTATGCACGTCACCCCCACCTAACCTCCCCCATCAAGGGGGAGGGATTCGTGTTATTCGTGATGAAGCCTTTGACGTTCCTCGGCGTCCTCAGCGGTAAGCTGCTTTTTCGGCAACAGCATGTCGATCGCCAGGAGCCCCACGCCGATGGTGATCGCCGAATCAGCAATGTTGAAGGTCGGCCAATGGAACGCACGATAATACCAATCGATGAAATCGACCACTTCGCCAAAACGAATGCGGTCGATAAGGTTCCCCACGGCCCCGCCGCCGATGAGCGACAGCGCGATGAGCGACAGGCGGTCGCGGGTCTGACGGACCAGGGCGACGATCACCGCCAGGGCGACGATCGAGACCGTGATGAAAAAAATGCTCCGCCACACCCCTGGGGCGCCGGCCAGAAATCCGAAGGCGGCGCCGGGGTTCCGGACATAGGTGAGATCGAAAAAACCGGGGATGATCCGCACGCTTTCGTGCAGATTGAACGACCGGACGACCAGTTGTTTCGTGAGCTGGTCCAGAAGGATGATCGCTGCGATGATGGCTGAGAACCAGGCGTATTTGTTTTTCATACGTTAACTCCGCAATCCGCAATCCGAAATCCGCAATTCTTCATGCCAGATTCCCCGCGCATCTTCCGCAGATCTCCGGGTGTTCCTTCACCGCTCCGATGGCCGTGCTGTACATCCAGCATCGGCCGCACTTCCCGCCCTTCGCCTGGCCGGCCGTGATCTTCAGGCCTTTGACCGTGTCGCTGGTGAAGGCGTCGGCAGGTGCCTCGGATTCTTTTGCCAGCTCCGCGGCAGACACGATGAAGATGAAGGGAAGGTCCTTCTCGTACTGTTTCAGGAGCTCATGGAGGCCAGGCTCCGCATAGAGCGTCACGCCCGCGTCAAGGGAATGGCCGATCTTCTTGTCCTTCCTGAGCCCCTCGAGCACCTTCGCGGCCTCGCCGCGCACCGCGAGAAGCTTGTCCCACCGCGCCTCGAGACTATCATCGATATACCGGTCCTCGGCCTTCGGAAAGTCAGAGAGGAACACGCTGGACTGCTTCTTCTCTCCGGGCATATACGCCCAGACCTCGTCTGCCGTGAACGAAAGCACCGGCGCCATGAGCCGCACCAGCGTTGAGAGTATCCGGTGCATGACGGTCTGGCCTGACCGCCGCTCCGGCGATGCGGCCTTCGCCGTGTACAGCCGGTCCTTCAGGATGTCGAGGTAGAAGGCGCTCATGTCCACGGCGCAGAAATTATGGATCGAATGGAACACGATGTGGAACTCGAAATCATCGTAGGCCTTGCCCACCCGCTGCACCAGCCTCTGCAACCGATGCAATGCCCACCGGTCGATCTCGAGGAGCTTGTCGTCGGCAACGGTGTCCTTCGCCGGATCGAAGTCCGAGAGGTTGCCCAGAAAGTACCGGCTGGTATTCCGGATCCTGCGATAGGCCTCGGCGAGGTGCGCCAGGATCTCGGGCGAGATGCGGATGTCGTCGCGGTAGTCGGCGGCCGAGACCCAGAGCCGCAATACTTCCGCCCCGTACTTGTCGATGACCTCCTGGGGCGCCACCACGTTGCCCGAGGACTTGCTCATCTTCTTGCCCGAGCCGTCCACCGTGAAGCCATGGGTCAGCACTGTGCGGTACGGCGACCTGCCCGTGGTGCCGACGGAGGCAAGGAGCGACGACTGGAACCATCCCCGGTGCTGATCGCTCCCTTCGAGGTACAGGTCCGCGGGCCAGGACAGTTCCTTGCGTTCTTTGAGCACGGCCGCCTGGGAGACACCCGAGTCGAACCAGACGTCGAGGATGTCCATCTCCTTCTCGAATTCCTTCTTGCCGCATTTCTTGCATGATGTTCCGGCAGGCATCAGTTCGGCAGGCGACTTGGTGAACCAGATATCGGCGCCTTCCTTCGCGACGATGTCCGCCACATGATCGACGATCTCCTTGTCGAGGAGCAGCGTGTGGCAGTCCTTGCAGGTGAACGCAACGATGGGAACGCCCCATGCCCGCTGGCGCGAGATGCACCAGTCGGGACGGTCCTGGACCATGGAGAGGAACCGGTCCTTGCCCCATCCGGGCACCCAGGTCACGGCGTTCGCGTTCTCTACGACCTTCTTCAGCAGGTCGTTCGTCTTCATGGAGATGAACCACTGCTCCGTGGCCCGGAAGATGACCGGGTGCTTGCACCGCCAGCAGTGGGGATACGAATGCGAAAGTTTTTCCTCCGCAAGGAGCGCGTGTTTCTCCTTGAGCAGACTGATGACGTTCTTGTTCGCCTTGTGCACGTGCTCGCCCGCGAAGACACCGGCCTCCTTGGTGAACCGCGCTTTATGGTCAACGGGAGCATAGACGTCAAGACCGTACTTGAGCCCGGCCTCGTAGTCTTCCTGGCCGTGGCCGGGAGCGGTATGCACGGCGCCAGTGCCCGCCTCTAGGGTCACATGCTCGCCGAGGATCACCAGGGACTCCCGGTCGATGAAGGGATGGCGTGCCTTGAGCCCTTCCAGCGCCTTCCCCTTGAACTTTTCGATGACCGTGTGCGATGTGATCCCGAACTTCTGGAGCGATTGGGCAAGCAGCGCCTCGGCAACGATCAGCACCTCATTGTTCCCGATATCGAAAGCGACATAGTCGAACTGGGGATGGAGCGCGACAGCCAAATTGGATACGAGCGTCCAGGGCGTGGTGGTCCAGATCACGATGCTGACGTTCTTCCCGGTCAGCGACGGGAGCGCTTTCTCCGCGCCGGGCAAAGCGAACTTGACGGAGATGGACGGCGATTCGTGGTCGCCGTATTCCACCTCAGCCTCGGCCAGGGCCGTCTCGCAGGACCCGCACCAGTACACGGGTTTTTTGCCTTTGTAGACGCCGCCGGTGCCCACGAACTTTCCGAGTTCGCGCACGATGGCCGCCTCGTACGCATAGTTCATGGTAAGGTAGGGATCGTCCCAGTCGCCGAACACGCCCAGCCGCTTGAACTCCTCTCGCTGGATGTCGATGAACTTCCCGGCATAGTCGCGGCAGAGCTTCCGGATCTCCGCCTGCGACATCGAATCCTTCTTCGAGCCCAGGCTCTTGAGCACCTGGTGCTCGATGGGGAGGCCGTGGCAGTCCCAGCCGGGAATGTAGGGCGAGGAGAACCCGCACATGGACTTGTACTTGACGATGATGTCCTTCAGGGTCTTGTTCAGCGCGTGGCCGATGTGGATATGGCCGTTGGCGTAGGGCGGTCCGTCATGGAGGATATAGCTCTGCTTGCCCTTGTTCCGTTCCTGGATCAGGCGATAGGTCCCCTGCTCCTGCCACCGGCCGATGGTGCGGGGCTCGAGGTCCTTCAGGTTCGCCTTCATGGGGAAGTCGGTCTTCGGCAGATTGAGGGTCGTCTTATAATCCATAGTTGTCTTTCTTAATCCAGGCGAATCAAAATCACGGGTCTTCTCTCGCAAAGCTCGCAAAGTACGCAGAGGTTCGGCTCAATTCTTTAGGTTCTTCCCCGTGTCCCCGCGTCCCCGTGTCCCCGTGTCAGTTTTCTCAGTCCTCGGCCTCTTCGGCCTTCTTTTTCTTGATAAGCGTGAAATCGCCCTCGCCCTGGTCAAGCATATAGAACTGTCCCGCCTTGGGTCCGCCCTTGGTCTGGGCAAATTGCGTGGGCTCGGTGCCCTTGCGGAACACATCGGGAACGGCGTCGGCCGCGTCTTCCCGGGCGAGCAATCCCGTCTCCGGATCGATCTTCGTCAACACCACCTCGTCGGGCACCGGGAATTCCTCGACCGGCTTGTCCGCCAGGGCCCTGGCCATCACGCCCACCCAGATGGGAAGCGCGGACCGCGCTCCGGTTTCCCTGTCTCCCAGCGATGCGCTGGCGTTGTCGTAGCCCACCCAGACGCCGGTCACGATGCTCGGGCTGTACCCCACGAACCAGGCGTCCACATAGTTGTTGGTGGTCCCCGTCTTGCCGGCCAGCGGCTTGTTCAATCCTTTCGCGCCCCTCCCGGTCCCGTCATCCACCACGCTCTTGAGCAGGCTCGTCACGAGGTAGGCCGTGATCCTGTCCACGGACTCCTGGGGCTGAGGGTCATATCCCTCGAGCACGACGCCCCTGCCGTCGACGATGCTCTTGATCATGATCGGCTCGGACCGGATGCCCTGCGAAGCGAAGGTCGCGTAGGCGGAGGTGAGCTCAAGGGGCGACACGACCGAAGAGCCGAGCGCGGAGGTATAGTCCTCATTGATGGGGCTCGTGATGCCGGCCTTCCGCGCGAAGGTCACGGCCCGGGACAGGCCGATGTCCTCCAGCAACCGCACGGTGACGGCGTTCCGCGACAGGGCCAGTGCCGTCCGCATGCGCATGGGGCCGAGGAACCGTTCGTCGTAATTCGTCGGTTTCCATCCCTTCTTGTCCTGCTCGGTCTGCTCATGGATGACGGGCAGGTCGAAGACGATCGTTGCCGGGGTATACCGGTAGTGGTCACCGTCCTTCGCTTCGAGCGCAGCCCCGTAAATAAAGGGTTTGAAGGCGGAACCGGGCTGGCGTTTGGCGTCCGTCGCGTGGTTGAACCCGCCTTCGACGAAATCATACCCGCCGACCATGGCGCGGACATAGCCGGTGTAGGGCTCGAGGACGACCACGGCCCCTTCCACCAGCGGCGTCTGGTCCAGCAGGAACGAGGCGGTCTGCTTCTTCTTGTCATAGTCCTTGAAGCGGACCTTGACGATGTCGCCGGGCTGAATGATCTCGGACGGGGCCTTGAACTCATCGGGATCGTCCTTGCGCTTCTTGGGCTTGATGAGCGCCCAGGCCATGTCTTCCTTCACGATGTATCCAACCATCCCGCGGCCCTTGACCGTAAGGTAGTAGTCGCCCACGGCGAGCACGTGGGCGTTGAACACCTCGCCCGGCTTCACCACCACCCGGAGCGTGCCCAGCTGGGCCGCGGCGGGCTTCACATCCTTGCGGCCGACGCGGCCGCGGAACCCCTGCCGCTTGTCCAGCGCGCGGAGGCCTTCCTTGAGCGATGCCACCGCGGCGCGCTGCAGGTCGAGGTCTATGGAGAGGTAGACCTTGATGCCGCCGTGGTAGAGCTTCTCCTCGCCGTACTTGTTCAGGATGTATTTGCGGATATGATCGACGATATGCGGGGCCAGTTCCTCCTGGGACCTCAGATTTTCCAGGTTCAGGGGCTGGTTGTAGATCGCAGCGGACTGGGCCTCGTTGAGATAGCCCTCATCCACCATCCGTTTGAGGACCTGGGACTGCCGCAGCTTCGTCAGGTCGATATCGCTGTACGGCGAGTAGACCATGGGCGATTTCGGCAGGCCCGCCAGCAGCGCCGCCTCCGCCTGGTTGACGCTCGCGATGTCCTTGCCGAAATAGGTCTTGGCGGCCATCTGTACGCCGTAGGCGCCGTGCCCGAAGTAGATCTTGTTGAGGTAGAGTTCGAGGATCTCGTCCTTCGAGATCTCCTTTTCGA
>CAKKRC010000009.1 GCA_919902495.1 Nitrospiria bacterium | reverse complement strand
CTCACGGCCGCGCGGGAAAAACAGATAGACCAGCTCTCATTGTCCAACAAGGCCCAGGTATACGGCTCCGCCGCAAACCTGCTCGACCAGGCCTACAGACTGAGCGAGGGAAAGTATAAAGCGTTTTTCTATGTGTCGCGCGCGGCGGCTGCATCGGAATCCATCATCCAGGGATATCTCGGCGCGAGCAAGGCGGCCGGTACGTTCTGGGGCATGGAAATGGCCCCCATCCTGATCGGGATGGGATACGCAAACGCGGGCATGATCATGGCGCAGGCGTTTATGGGCGGCGGATCGGGCGGCGGCGGCGGGGCGATGCCGACCTACGACGCCAATCCGGTGACCGGGATGGCGTCGGACTCATCGACCACGGCGCAGCCGCAGCAGCCGGTGAATATCACCAGCATCCACGTCATGGGCGACGTGCTCGACATGGACCAGTTCAGCCGCAAGCTCCTGCCGAGCATCAAAAAGGCGGAAAGGGACGGCATCTCGTGAACCCGATCATTCTCTACGACAACCGGTTTCTCGACGTGCCGTCCATCCTCGCGACGGACACGGACCAGACGGGCGACTATGACGTGCGGAACATCCGTGACACGCGGCCCTATCTCCTGCATAAGTTCGCGTCGCTCGGGACAAAGTACTATACCGTCAATTGCGGCGCGGCAAAGTCCGCCGACTGTCTCGGGATCTTCGGCCACAACCTCGGCAGCGTTGCCGCGGCCGTCTCCGTGGAATCGTCCACGGACAATTTTGCCGGCGTGACCACGCAGCGCCTGGCGCCGGTGTCCCCGACGCACGACCGGGCGATCCTCGCGCCGTTCACCACGGCGTCAATCCAGTATTGGCGGGTAAAGCTCGTGACCGCCGGGGCCGCTGCGCAGGCGGGCTGTGTGGCGCTCGGCTCGCGGCTGGAGTTCCCCCGGCCGCCGATCCAGCCGTTTGTGCCCTACGAGGAGGACGTAAAATCCCTCGCGCCTGACGGGGACTTCGGCGCGCAGATCGAGGCCGCGGTGAAGTACCACCCCATCAAAATATCCGCGCGGTTCCAAAGCCTCGACCGGACGTGGATCGAAAACACGTTCCGGCCGTTCTGGGACGCCTGGATGAAAAAGGAAAAGTGGTTTTTCTTCGCGTGGAACCTCGACGACTATCCGCAGCATGTGTTCTACGTCCGCAGGGGACGCGGCTATAAGTTCAAGATGCCGCTGTCGAAGGGTTATGCCGTCAAGGAATTTATGATCGAGCTGGAAGGATATTCGGAATTTTAAGGAGGCATTATCATGGGCGGGACCTACACGACAAAAAAGTATCTCTACAAACCGGATGTAAACTCCACGGGCTGGGGCACGCTGTTCAATCTGATGATCGACATCCTGGACCGGGTGTTCGACCTGGCGGGCTATCGCCGGGTGGGTGCGACGCCGGACCGCTGGTATCCGGCGGGCATGAGGAGCTGCGCCGCGCTCACCACGGTCGCGCCCACGGCGAATGTGCTGCGGGCCTATCCGCACATTGTTCCGTACAAAACGACGCTGGACAAGATCGCCGTCAACTGCACCACGCTCACCGCGGGAAAACAGCGGCTCGGGCTCTACGCGGACGACGGCAACTGCGCTCCCGGCGCGCGGCTCCTGGACGCGGGTGAGGTGGACACGGGGACAACGGGTGTTAAATTGATTGACATCAGCCAGACGATCGAGGCGGGCACGCTGCTCTGGCTCGTCGTGGTGGGCAATGCGGCCCCGACGCTCCGGGCGACTCCGGCGAACGCGGGCTCGCCCATTTTGGGATACGATAACACGCTCGGCACGGACGCGGCGATCGGCTGGAGCGTAGCATACGCGTATGCTGCGCTGCCCGCCACGTTTCCCGGCGGGGCGGCGGTGATCACCGCGGCGGCCGCGCAGCCGGCCATATTTGTAAGAGCTTCGGCATAAGATGCCTCTCCCATCAGGGGGAGAGGTCGGCCGCAGGCCGGGTGAGGGGTGGTATTTTGTATGAGATTAACGCGCGGCGCATACGGCACCTCACCGTTCGGCGGGGACCAGTCGCCCTTCGGCGGGACGCCGAACGGTGAGCTGATCGGCCAGTGGGGCGAAGCGCCTTTTGGCGCGGACTTCGGCGGCAGGGTTGTCCCGGTCACCGCCGGAGGCTTTGGCAATGAAGCCTGGGGCGCTGCGCCTTTCGGCGGAGCGTCCTATGACGACGTGCGGGCGCTCGAATCCCGATCTCCCTGCTGGAAGGTCATTCTGGCGCTGGACACCTGCGGCAATTGGTTCGGCAGCGCGCCCTGCGCGGCGACCGGCGAGCCCTGCTACAACACCTATCTCACCTGCAAGGACAAAACCCATTATAACCGGCAAACCGGCGAGCTGCTCCTAACGAGCGCCGACGTGCCGCCGCCGTTCAGGCGCGGCGAGCGGCCCTACATCACCGGGGTGACACTGATGCCCACGGAGATCAGCGACGGGTCGTCGTCCGTGGGGAGGACAAAGGTTTCCTTCCTGGACGAGCCGGACGGCGATATCGGCATCGATCCCTACGTGGACCAGCGGGCGTCCGTCCAGGGAACATTTTGGAAAAAACTGCTGGCCCGGAACGCGAACTATGAATCGCGGCGCATTTACGTCTATCACGGTTTCGCGGACCTGGCGGAATCAGCCTGGCAGCTCCGCTTTGCGGGCACGCTGGCAAACATCCAGGACGGGGACGGCAAGTGCGAACTGGAGGCGGCGGACCTGATCAAGAGCCTGAAGGATGTAAAACTGCCGGCCAAGATCGACGCCAAGCTTGTGAACGATACCACGGCGGCGCAGACGGAACTGTGGCTGTCCTCGATCGAAAACGTGCCCGCGGGCAACGCATACCTCAAGATCGGCGACGAGATCGTCTGGTACGACGGCATGACGCCGGACCTGAAAAAGCTGACCGGCGTCCGGAGAGGCGAGCTGGGCACCACGGCGGCGGCATACAGCGCCGACGAAAAGGTATCGCTCGTGCTTTACTACCCGCTGGCCAACATGTTCGACCGGATGGTCGAGGTCCTTGCGGACGCGGGGCTGGAAACGGATTTCATCGAGCAGGCGGATTTCGATTATTGGCGGGACATGCCGGGAGGAGAGCCGCCGGTGTCGGCGCTGGTCGCCGAGGTGATCGGCGCGGACGAACTGTACTTCGAGCTGGTGGACCTGGCGGACTGTAAGTCCTGGCAAAACGAAAACCAGAAGATCACCATCAAGCGCAACCTGCCGAATCTGCCGGGACGGACCTATGCGCGCCTGCGCGAGGGCGAGAACATCATTGCCGGGAGCTGCAAGGTGGACCGGGCCGCGGACTCGCGGATCAGCCGGGCGTTTGTGTACTGGGGGAAAAAAGCGATCAAAACAACGGAAGAGGACAACGACTACCGGCGCAGGGACATCGGCGTGGACGCGGAGATGGAGGGCGAGAACGCCTACAACGTGCCGAAAGAGAAAAAATACGCCTGCCGGTGGCTCCGCCTGGAGGACCAGCAGGAAGAGATCATCGCCGCTTTTCTCGCGGCGGCCGTGAAGCGGCGGGTGTGGCGGCAGAAGGACCCGCTGCCGAAGGTGGCTCTGGAAGTGGGGCTCAAGGACGAACACATTCTGACCGGGGACCACGTCCTGCTGTCGCACTCCGCGCTGTTGAACACGGACGGAACACCATTTGGCAATGTTTCGTTCGAGGTGCTCCGGCGGGACCCGAAGGACCGAAAAATAGCGCTGAAACTGCAAATGCTCTGCAGAAGGCGCGTGGCGTTTTTTGCGCCGGCCGGCGCGCCGGACTACAGCGCCGCGTCGATCGCACAGAAGGAATACGGGCATTTTTGCAATGAGCGGGAAAAGCTGCCCGACGAGAGTGAAGCATACTGTTTCTGGTAAAAGGAGAACATCATCATGGCGCAGAGAACGACAGAGGCCTCGGTTCAGCCCGGCAAGCCGGTGATTGGCCCCGGCGGGTTCGGCGAAAACGTGGCGAAAGATTTGCAGGAGCTGTTCGGCCTGCTCGGATCATTGTCCGCGTTGAACATTTCCAACGGGTCGTTCGAAATCTCCACGGACGGGATCACGCCGGATTCGTGCGTCATTTCTCTATATCCGGGCGGCAGCAGCGGACTGGTGACGGACGTTCCCATGCACGGGACCCGGGGCTATGAGTTCATCCACCCCGGAGGCGCGGGGAACGGCGGCGGGACCCTCACGTTCGACTATTTTCCGGTCGATGAGCTGGTGACACAGGCGATCCAGGGCATGTACTATGCGAGCGCGGCGGGGATGAAGCTTGAGGTCATCCTTTTGTGGTACGACAAGGCCAAGGTCGCCTTGGGCGGAACGCCCAGCACGTCGCTCTATAGCTCCACGGCAAACCCGACCAGCGCTACAAAGACCGTATGGCAGTTCACCCCGCCGGCAACCGCCCGGTTCATGCGGCTGAAGCTGGTCGGCGGCAACAGCGACACGGACGTGGCAGGGACGGCGTATTTCGACGGGTTTGCCCTTGTGCCGGTGGCGGTGCAGAATATGCTGAAAACCGCCACGTCAGAAATATCCCAATTTGCCTCTGGAGATTCCGGCGGGACCGCGTCGTCGTGGACCTCGCCGACTGCTGGAGAGTATACATTTTTACCGGTGACAAAAATAGTTGAGAGCTATCCGGCGGGGGCGGGCGGGAGCATCATTTGTTATCCGGGATGGTCCGCAAGTGTCGCCGCGGCATACGCTTTTCATATTTTCATAAGCGCAACAGACGCTAACCCGGCAGGCGCGGTCGCCGGAGTGACCGGATATGCTCAGTTTCGGTATGTTACGTCGTCGGGGAGCGAGCACTGGATTTTTCTACTTGTGGACCCCAGCGGCCGCATTGTTTCGGGAGCGTCGGCTCCTGACCATCCGAGTTTTGGGAGCGGGAACGATTCGGAAAAACATCCACATCCGTGGGTCGGTCATGTCCCCGATGGCCATTCCGTCGTGTGCCTGTCCATGGACGAGATCCGGAGAATAAAAGATCTCGCGCAAAAGAACAACCGGTCTCTGCTGGAGGAAATTCACAGTGGCGGGCATGTGGTGGACCTGAGCGTGGAGATCCCCTGGGAACCTCGGGACATGGACGGGAAGCGCATCATGAACATTCAGCATCCGTCGTTCACCCACCGGAGGCTGATAAAATAAATAAGACGGACAGCAACCAGGGGAGCGCCAACTCCCCTGACCATGCGTTTGTGCGCATTACGGGAGGACCCGCTGCCATCCGCCGCCCTGATCAGAGCGAAATCAGTGTAGCAGGAGCCTCCCGTCCGGTCAATCTTTGATTGAGGTTCATCTTCCTTGTTACCTCTCCCATGCCTTGGGGAGAGGGGCGGGAGTGAAGGCCGAACGGAGGCACACGCATGAACAGCTTTATCTCTTACCTGGGCGGGAAGTCCAGGCTCACCGATAAGATCATCCCGTTGTTCCCGGAGCATCACTGCTACTGCGAGGTATTCGCCGGAGGTGCGTGGATGCTCTTCCGCAAGCCGGAGTCCCACACCGAGATCATCAACGACATCAATCTGGACCTCGTCACCCTCTACCGCGTGGTCAAATACCATTTGGACGAGTTCATGCGGTACTTCCGATGGGCGCTGATCTCTCGGGAAGAGTTCAACCGCCTCCGCACCGTCCCGCCCGAGACCCTGACCGACATCCAGCGCGCCGCCCGGTTCTACTATCTCCTGAAGGCAGGCTTCGGGGCCAAAGTCAAGGGTCCGACGTTCTCCTCCGCCCCGAGCGGCCCGCCCCGGCTGAACCTCCTCCGCATGGAAGAGGACCTGTCGGAAGCACACCTCCGCCTCTCCCGGGTGTACATCGAAAACCTGCCCTTTGACCGCATCATCGAGCGCCACGATCGCCCGACGACGCTGTTCTACCTGGACCCGCCATATTATGGCTTTGAGAGCGACTA
>CAKKRC010000008.1 GCA_919902495.1 Nitrospiria bacterium | reverse complement strand
CCTGTTGCGCGAGGTTGGCAAGACGAGAAAACCGGTCCTCCTGAAACGCGGCATGGCGAACACGATAAAAGAGCTTTTGATGTCCGCCGAATATCTGCTCTCCGAAGGAAATTTCAACGTCATACTCTGCGAACGGGGGATACGGACCTTCGAGACCGCGACGCGGAACACGGCCGACCTCGCCATCATCCCCCTGGTCCGGAAGATGACCCACCTCCCCGTCATTTTCGACCCGAGCCACGCGACGGGCAAGCGCGACCTGGTGGCGCCCACGGCGCTTGCATCCATTGTCGTCGGGGCCCACGGCGCCATGGTCGAGGTCCATCCCGAGCCCGAGCACGCCCTGTCCGACGGCGCCCAGTCGCTCCATTTCCGGGAGTTCGAGAAACTGCTCGGCCGGATGAAAAAGCTGGAGGCGTACGCAAGGAAGAACCTGTGAACCGGGGAAAGCCTATTATAACCACGGGTCACGACTTCGTCGTGACACACGGATAAACACAGTTACATCGAAGCGAATCGAAGAAAGGCTGCGGCTTTGTAACCACAGGTCCCGCTTCGCGTGACACATAGATAGGAATACCGCTCTAGTTAATGGTCTGACCAAAACCATGTTCATCCGTGTTTAAACAAGATGTCAATCTTATCTGTGTTCATCTGTGGCTGCAAATGTCATTTCCGCATGTGTTCCCCTATCATCAGTTCCCCTGACAGGAGGTCGGTGCCATGAGCGAGATCTATGTTGATATGGGTTGGGCGGTCATCTTCATTGTGGTGGGCGGCATTATCGGCATTCTCCTGATCCTCGCCGCAACGATGCTCATTCCGCGCATCCTGAGCAGGCTGACCCCGAACCTGAACGAGGACAAGGAGATCGCGCGGGGCAACCGCGCCGTGGCCGAGTATTTCGGCCGGGTCGTCGGCGCCACCATCATCGCGATCGGGATCGTGATCGCAGCCGCCATCCTCGGCGGCATCGTCGCGGCGTTGTTCTGATCTTTCGACATCTCCATTCGGACATTCCCATGATGATCATCGTCCAACGGATCATAGTCCTGTTGATCGCGCTTCTCTGCTCCGGCGCATGGACCGCGGAGCTGCATGCGCGGGGAGGCGGCGGCTGTGTCGAGCAGGGCACGCAGGTCCTCTCGCCTGCCGGTCCGGTGCCGATCGAGCGGCTGAAACCCGGCGACACCGTGCTCGGCGTGGACCGGCAGATGATCCTTCCCGTTACGGTCCGGTCGCTCATGGAGGTCCGGCCGGAAGAATATATCGAACTTTCCGTGAACGGCCGCCTCCTTCGGGTCACTGCCGAACATCCCATCGAGACCGCTCCTGGTGTCTTTCGGACCGCGTCCTCCCTCAAACGGGGAGATCCTGTTATGTTGCACGAGGGCGGTCGTTGTGTGACCGCTTCGATCACTTCCAGCAAACGCGTCCTAAGCAGCACACCCGCCTACAATCTTCTTGTCTCGCCTGCCGGTACCTATCTGGCAAATTCCGTCGTGGTCCACAACAAGGGGTGCTTCCTTCCCGACACACCGGTCCGGACAGCCGATGGGACGGAACTGCCGATCTCGGAGGTCCGGCAGGGCGACCGGTTGCTCGCCTTCACAACCGACGGGAGGGTCGTCGCGGCAACGGTCCGCCAGGTGCTGACCCACGACGTTGATGAATACCGCATCGTACGAACGGGCAGCATGGTCCTGCAGATCACACCGGAGCACCCGTTCTATGTCGGCGATGGAACCTTCAAGACGCTCGAAGCCCTTCGGCCCGGGGACATGGTCTACGCCTATGACGGCCATGGATTGAGCGCTCAGCGGATCGAGAGCATCGAGGCCGTGGCCGCTCCGGTGCGCGTCTATAACCTCATGACCGACGCGCCGCACACGTTCTTCGCGAACGGCATCGCGGTACATAATAAAGGAGGCGGTGGCGGCTGCTTCCGCGTAGGGACGCCGGTCCTGACGCCGCGAGGCGAGGTCCCGATCGAACAAGTTCTGCCAGGGGATACGGTCATCGCCGTTGATGAGCATGGACAACAGGTCCCGTCCCTGGTGCGGTCGACCCATGCCACCCGGTCTCCGCATCTGGTCATACGAACAACGCAGGGCGACCTGACGACGACTACCGAGCATCCGCTCGCTCGTGCGTCGGGGAGTTTCCTGCAAGCAGGAGAGCTGGTCCCGGGCGATGCGATCCTCAAGTGGAAGGACGGGCATTCGACGCCGGCATACGTTACCGGCATTGAACTGCTCGCTGTTGATGCAATGGTGTACAACCTTACCGTGGAGGGACCGCACACGTTCATCGCCGGAGGGTTCGTTGTCCATAACAAGGGAGGCGGTGGCGGATACCGCAGCAGCGGTTCCCGGAGCAGCAGCGGCGGGCGGTCGTCCTCGAGTGGCGGGGATGACGCGTTTGGGGCGTTCCTAGCCTTCCTTACCATAGGAACTATCGTGATCGCCGTCGTCATCGCCGTCCGCAAGTCGAAGAGCGAGAACCTCGACCAGCTGTTCAGCAGGGGCGACATCGAGAAGAAGAGCGAAAAGACGAAGAAGCTTCTCACGTTCATCGCGCAGCAGGACTCGACCGTCTTGCCTGAGACCCTCAAGAAAACCGTCGAGTCGACCTTCCGGAAACTTCAACAGTGCTGGCAGGCGCGGGAGTACGAGCCCATGAAGCCGCTCCTGATGCCCGATCTCTATGCCGACCACCTGGGCCAGATCCACGGCATGGCGCGTAACCACGAGATCAACGTCATCTCCGGCCTGCAGGTCGACTCGGCCGACCTGGTGAATGTCCGGTACACACTGAGGAAGGAAGACCGGGAATTCACGGCGCTCATCACGGCCACAGCGACGGACTTCTATATCGACGATCGTACGAACGAGCGGCTTCGGGGAGACCAGGAGCCCGCGCAGTTCCAGGAGTTTTGGACCTTCCAGTACTATAAAGATACATGGCTCCTCAGGGAGATCGAGCAGACCGCCGAGTCCGACATCCTGAACGACGACAACTTCTTCGAACAGTTCACCGACAAGGGCGTGGAGCAGGTCGCCGGCGCCGCGGCGAAGAAGGAGGGGCCGGAAGGCCCATGGCTCGAAGGCGCGGTCATGACCAAAGAGCGCCGCGTCGAGCGGATGATCAATTTCCTTGCAAAGACCGACCGCATCTGGGACCGCAAGAAGATGATGCTCACGGGCCGGAGCATGTTCCTCAGCCTGACCGGGGCGTGGGAGGCAGGCGACCCGGCAGCGGTTCCCGCGGCGGACCTTTTCCCGGAACTCGCCCGGGACCTGCACGAAGCGATCAAGAAGAACCGGGACAAGGGCGTCACCCTCGAGTTCCGGAACCTCGCGGTACGAAAGGTAGAGTTGGTGCTGGTCAGGAACTTCGCGGACAATTCGCAGGACGAATATATGGCGCGCATCCGGGCCCACGCCCAAAAGGTCATGAAGGTGGCGGGAAGCGTCATCCGGCAGGACGAGGATGTAGCGGCCTACGAACAGTTCCTGACCTTCGGCAGGCTTGACGGCAGATGGAAGTTGAAGGAGGTCGTGCTGCCGCACGAGGCCGAGGGCGTAGTGGAGCAGGAGAATGTCGACCAGGAAGCGTCGAAGCAGCAGATCGAGTGGTACTACCAGCATAAGCGGGTGGTGTAGGTCACCAGGTACCATGAATCGAGATTATAGAAAACTAAGAAATAAACCGATCACGGCGTTTATCTCGCCAAGACGCAAAGACGCCAAGAAAAGCAATGCACTGCTTGGTTCCTTTGCGAGCTTTGCGACTCGCTTAGAAGCGCCTGCTTTTGGTTGCGAGAGATGATCTTGAATTGTTATCGTTTTTATCTGTGTGTTCTGCGAAGCGGAACCCGTGGTTACATGGTCGTTTGGGGGTACATATGACAAAGGTCATGATCGATATCAAAGGACAGGACTTCCGGAAGCCGGACCACGATATATCCCCGATGTTCGTCAACCGCTGGTCACCGCGTTCCATGTCCGGCGGAGAGATCAGCCGGGAAGAGCTGATGCGGATGCTCGAAGCCAGCCGGTGGGCCATGTCGTCCATGAACAACCAGCCCTGGCGGTTCCTCTACGCCTTCCGGAATACGCCGCATTGGGACAGGTTCTTCGGTCTTCTGACGCCGAACAATCAGGGATGGTGCAAGAATGCCGCGGCGCTTATCGTGGTTGTGTCCAAGAAGACCTTCGACCATAACGGCAAGCCGGCGCGGACACACTCCTACGACACGGGCGCGGCATGGTACAGCTTCGCGCTCCAGGGTGTTATGATGGGGCTGGTCGTTCACGGTATGCAGGGATTCGATTATGACAGGGCAGCTTTGGAACTCGGCGTGACAGATGAGCACCAGGTCGAGGCCATGGCCGCGGTCGGGCGGCCGGGAAACAAGGAGGATCTGCCACGCGCCTTGCAGGAGCGGGAAGTCCCGTCGCAGCGCAAGAAGGTGGAGGAAATAGCGTTCGAGGGTGGGTTCGGGACGTAGTGCCCGGTCTTGTTTCTCCGGACACAGCAACACGCGTTAATAAAGCTTAATTCATCTGTCAAATCCTCCTTGCAATTCCCTCGTATCTGTAATATCTTCAACACCATAGCGGCTCACTGATCCTACCTTTTTCTCACACCAAGCACTCACTTTGCAGCCGCCATTCCATCCGCATCGACAAGGACATAGACCCGCATGGCACGTCAAAAAAAGACTGATGACAAGCAGAAAACTAATGGAGCCTCACTCGGTTTCGAGGCCACGCTCTGGGCCATGGCGGACAAACAGCGGGGCCACATGGACGCGGCGGAGTACAAGCATGTTGTCCTGGGCCTGATCTTCCTGAAGTACATCTCCGATGCCTTTGAGGAAAAGCATACCGCACTCGTGGCGGAGAAGAAAAAGGGCGCTGATCCCGAGGACAAGGATGAGTACCTCGCCGAGAACATCTTCTGGGTGCCGAAAGGAGCGCGCTGGGCCTTCATTCAAGGCAAGGCAAAGCAGCCCACCATCGGCAAGATCATCGACGATGCCATGGTCGCGATCGAGAAGGACAACACCTCGCTCAAAGGGGTGCTGCCCAAGGATTTCAACCGGCCTGCGCTTGATAAGCACCTCCTGGGCGGACTGATCGACCTCATCGGCACGATCGGCCTCGGCAGCAAAGAGCATCGTTCCAAGGACATCCTCGGAAGAGTCTATGAGTACTTCCTCTCCCAATTTGCCAGCGCCGAAGGCAAGAAGGGCGGTCAGTTCTATACGCCCCGGTGCGTGGTAGGAGTGCTGGTCGAGATGCTGGCGCCTTACAAAGGACGGGTTTTCGACCCCTGCTGCGGATCAGGCGGTATGTTTGTCCAGTCTGAGAAGTTCGTCGAGGCCCACGGCGGCCGCGTTGGGGATATCAGCGTATACGGCCAGGAATCGAACCCTACCACCTGGAAGCTCGCCATGATGAATCTCGCCATTCGCGGTATTGAGGCTAATCTCGGCGGCGAGAATGCTGATAGTTTCCACTCCAACAAACACAAAGACCTTAAGGCAGATTATATCCTTGCCAACCCGCCATTCAATATGTCGGACTGGGGCGGCGACCGTTTACGAGAAGATAGCAGATGGAAATACGGCGTCCCGCCCGCCGGAAACGCAAACTACGCCTGGGTTCAGCACTTCATTCACCACTTAGCGCCGAATGGTGTCGCAGGCTTCGTGCTTGTCAATGGCGCCATGTCATCCAACTCGTCGGGTGAGGGAGAAATACGGAAGAACATTATCGAAGCAGACCTCGTGGATTGTATGGTGGCTTTGCCAAGCCATTTGTTCTACTCTATGTATAGTCAAGTGTCTTTATGGTTTTTATCGCGGAATAAACAACTGCGGGGTCATCGTAATCACCATGGCGAGACCCTGTTTATTGATGCTAGAAACCTTGGGTTGATGGTTGATCGAACACATAGGGAACTATCAGAAGAGGATGTTAATCTAATAGTAAACACATACCATTCTTGGCTTCACGCTGATTCACAAGGCAAATATGAGGACGTGGTGGGATTCTGTCGCAGCGCATGCCTCGCCGAGATTCGAAAAAAAGGTTACGTTCTTTCACCAAGTAGATATGTAGGGTCAGAAGTAATGGGTGTTGATGATGAGCCAATACAAGAGAAAATAGGCAGACTATCGTTTACTATTGCAGCCCAAATTGAAGAATGTCAAGGTCGCGATCAGAGATTGATCGAGAATTTAGATTTATTGGGATTCGATTGCAAATCAACAGACAGCATAACTAATATAAGTGATTTGACACTCATTGGACGTACAGAGCTTAATCGGAGGATGAACGCTACTTTAGATGAGATGATATTAGCGATGTTCCGTTCATGGTTTATTGATTTTGATCCAGTACAAGCAAAGATTGAAGGACGGAGCACCGGTCTTCCACAGCATATAGCTGATTTATTTCCAGACACATTTGAAGATACGGAGCTTGGAGAAATACCATTGGGTTGGAAGGTAGGGCATTATAGTGAAATATTGACGCCTACGAGTGTGCGAATCGGCGAAGATATGGCCGAGGAATATTCAGCTACTGTTAGAGGTCTTGAGCTGCGTCATGTGCGTTTTAACAAGACTTTGGCTAAAGCACAGGCTAAGAACAAGCGAATACAAAGGAATGATCTCGTATTCGGCCTTAGCAGAAAAACGCTGAGTTTTGGTTTAATGATGGACTCTATCGGTTCAGTAAGCGCTGTATATGAAGTGTTTTCAGTTAATGACGGCAAATATATTCCTCAGTTGCTTGAACTATACATCCGCTATCACATGAGGATGCATATGGACATTCTTAAGCCAGGTGCTCGTGAAGGGCAACCAATCGACAGGGATTATTTATTATCGAAGGAAGTACTCATTCCTGATATGAGGATTCAGCGTGAATTCAAGCATCTCTTAATAGGGGGGTAGATCTTTGCGGGTGTCTATAATGCTGCTGACTCAGCAACATCGTTTTGCGTAATTCATAACCGAAGCTGTTGTTGGGAGAGATAAGAGTGAAGAACGCGGAAAAACTTGTGAGTCAACGTTATGAGCGGTAACGGGCCAAAACATGAACTGCCAAAGAACATTGAACGATACTTGGCGGCACTATCAAAACTATACGCACAAGAAGGCAAAAAACAACTTCAAACAATAATAGTCAATTCACAGATCAGAGTTCATGAGGAATGGGATTACGATAGGTGGGATGGTGGCACCTTCGGGCATGCACTCTATTTGGTTATTCCGGAGACAATCTTTCTTAATGTAGTAAAAATCAAAGATGCCATACAACAAGAAATAAAAGACGGAATAAATAATCTGCATAATATTCAGAATGAATACATCGCTGTAGTATTTCTGGAGATGGAAGTCGTAGCAGATCAGGATTGGCGGATAGAGTCCGGTCTGCTCTTGTCCGGTCAGCGCACTATAGCACCAGAAGCGGAGAGTCGAGTTTGGGAGGATGAAGGATGCCGGGTATTTCTGAGCCACAAAAGCGAAGTCAAAAAAGAAGCAGTGGCATTAAAAGAGAGTTTGAAGCTTTATGGAATAGCAGGCTTTGTGGCACACGAAGACATTCATCCCACTAAAGAGTGGCAAGATGAAATCGAAAATGCTCTATTCTCCATGGATGCATTTGTAGCTCTCATGACGGAAGAATTTCATAATAGTGTTTGGACCGACCAGGAGGTTGGTGTTGCCTTTGGACGAGGCGTCCCGATCATATCGGTTAGACTTGGCAAAGACCCTTATGGCTTTATCGGTAAATTTCAGGGACTCTCATGTTCATGGGATACGGCAGCAAAAGAAATTGTCAAAATATTGATTAAACGTGATCAGATGCTAAATGCATATATCAAAGCCGTCGAAAAATGTTCTGGTTACGAACAGGGAAACACTCTGTCTGAGATATTGCCGTATGTATATGAGCTCACCAACCATCAAGTCAATCGTATGCTTTCGGCATTTAATGATAATGGGCAAGTGCGTGATAGCTTCGGCTTTAATGGGAAATGGTCATATAAATACGGTCCAGGCTTAATATCTTATCTTATAAAATGGACTGGTCGATCATATAAATCATCTAAATCCGGAAAGATTGAACTTGAATGATAGCTGTTGTCATTTAAAAATCTATTGATAACGCCGCCGCTGTCGGAGGGAGACAAAGCTATAAATGTGGAAAATAAATGTCGGGGATTGTATGAGTAATACGGATAAGCAGCTCTGATAGTACTGTTGAATATTTGACTATGTCAGGACAAGTGGAGGCGCGAGCATGAAGGACAAAATCCTAGAGTCATATATAGCTGATTTTGTAGCAAGCAACAATATTGATTCCTCTGATGAAGCAAAAGTATTTGAGTATTTCGTGAACCATCTTGTCCTCACGAGAATTCATCCAGAAAACACAGATTTTGAAAGCACAACTGTTGGAGGTGATGATGATTTAGGGATAGATGGTTTAGCTATTCTTGTAAATGAGCATATTGTGACTTCTGCAGAGGAAGTAAAATATTTCAAGACGAACCTTAGACGACTTGATGTTCAGTTTATTTTTACGCAATCTAAGACGGCAGATAAATTTGCGGGTGCGGAGATTGATACGTTCCTTTATGGGGTGCAACGGTTTTTTGATGATGTGCCCATTGAGAAGCTCAATGCCAATGTCCGCAAAGCGAGGATGCTAAAAGATATAATATATAAATCAAGTATTGATATGGATTATCCTCCAATATGTACTATGTACTATGCTACTAATGGGAAGTGGGTTGACGAACCATACTTGACTGAAAGGGTAAATACTAGAGTTGATACTCTAAAGAAAACGGGGCTATTTAGCGATGTCAAATTTGTGCCAATCGATTCCGATTCGATAAAAAATCTTTATAAAGAATTGAAATTAAAAATTGTTAAGGAAATCAATTTTGATAAACATGCAATTTTACCAAAAGTACAAGGTATACAAGAAGCTTATATTGGAATTCTCCCATGTAAAGAGTATCTTCGCTTAATAAGCGATTCAGATGGAAATTTAATGCGGCAACTATTCTATGACAATGTTCGTGATTTCCAAGGGAATAACCCTGTAAATCGGGAAATTGAGGAGACACTCAAAGACGGTTCGATGAATGACAAATTTTCCTTATTCAATAACGGCATTACCATTGTTGCCCATTCCATTAATAAAGTTGGGACTGCGTTTAAAATAAAAGACTATCAAATCGTAAATGGTTGTCAAACTAGCCATATCATTTATAGAAACCGCAGCGTTATTTCTGATGCTGCATCGTTGTCGATCAAGCTCATAGTCACGGAAGATCTAGATATAACAAATCAAATTATTAAAGCGACTAATAGACAAACAGAGGTTAAGATTGAAGCCTTTGAATCTCTTTCGCCATTTCAGAAAAAACTGGAAGAATTTTACTCGGCATGCGGTAAGGAGGCGGCCGATAGATTGTATTATGAGCGACGTTCAAAGCAGTATGAGCATTTATCTATCAAGCGGCATCAGATAATATCACTAACGGACCAAATCAAGTGTTTTGTTGCAATGTTTCTAAATGAGCCACAAAGTACACCGCGATATTATGGCGAGTTGCTACAGGCATATAGGGAAAAAATGTTTATCGAGAATCATTCGGCATATCCTTATTATATTAGCTGTTTGACATTGCATGTACTTGAGAGGTTGATGAGTGATGGCAGGTTAAATAGAAAATACAGGGCATTCAGATATCAGATATTATTGCTGTTTCGTATCTTGGTAGAAAAGAGGGATATCCCATATTTGAATAGCAAAGAAATAGATAAGTACTGCTCGGAAATTCATGATACGCTCTTGGATTCTGCCAAGGCACAGGAGGCGCTTGGCAAAACAATAGAAATAATCAAAGAAGCATTAGAGAGTAAGCGGTACCCGTTAAGTGAGGCATCGAGATTGCGCGATTTCACATCTGATATAGTAAAGCGGGCGCTCGATATACGCAGAAAATCAAAATCATTTCGAGTTGCTGATGTAGAACGGGAGAGCGGTGTCGTGACTTGGTTCAGTGATATAAAAGGTTTTGGATTTATCCAGTCGGACAATATGGAAAAGTTGTTTGTTCATTACAGTAATATTCGTGGCCGTGGTTACAAGAACCTCATCGAAGGACAAAAGGTAGAGTTTACGATAGTCAAAGGGGAAAGAGGGCTTACAGCTCAAGATGTTGCGATCTTGCAATAGTGTATTCCGTGTTGGGTATGAAAAAAGGGCGGCTTTACGGAACGGCTGTATAAGAAGCGGCGCGAGATCAAAGGATTCAAGTAATGCTCGACGAAAACGAACTCGAACAAACCGTACTTTCCTGGCTGAACGGACTCGGTTGCACTGTCCTAGCTGGCCAAAGCATCGCCCCGGGAGAGCTTCTTGCCGAGCGCGCTGAGTTCGGCGAAGTTGTCCTGAAAAAACGGCTACGCGATGCCTTGTCCCGGTTTAACCTGTCCTTTGATCAAAACGCTATTGACGAAGCAATCCGCAAACTGCTTCATCCCTCCCAGGTTTCTCTAATCCGAAACAATCACACCATCCACAACTACCTTGTCAACGGTGTGCCTATCGACATTGTCCGACCTGACGGCGGGCATGGTGTCACAGTCAGGGTGATCGACTTCGAGAATCCCGAAAATAACGACTGGCTTGCCGTTAACCAGTTTGCGGTTATCGAGGGCAAGTACAACCGCAGGCCGGACATCGTGATCTTCGTGAACGGCCTGCCGCTCGGGGTGATCGAACTTAAGAATCCTGCGGACGAGAATGCTACTATCTGGTCTGCCTTTAACCAGCTCCAGACCTACAAACAGCAGATTCCCTCGCTCTTCCTGTACAATGCCGCTCTCATCATCTCCGACGGGCTCGAAGCTCGGATCGGCACGCTTACGGCTGACCGGGAACGGTTCATGCCATGGCGGACTATTGAAGGCGAAACACTTGCGCCCACACACATGCCTCAGATCGAGGTCTTGCTTCTCGGGATCTTTGACAAACGTCGCTTCCTGGATATGATCCGGCACTTCGTCGTGTTCGAGGATGAGGGCGGCGGCCAGCTTATCAAGAAGATGGCAGGTTATCACCAGTTCCATGCGGTCAATGCAGCGGTCGAAGAGACGCTTCGAGCGGCGGATAAATTAGGCAAGAGTAAAGAAGAACTCGGAAAGTATTATTCCCGCGCTGACAAAGCCAAAGAGAAACGGGATGTGGGCGACCGGCGCGTGGGTGTAGTGTGGCACACTCAAGGCTCGGGCAAAAGCCTGACCATGGCGTTATATGCCGGAAAAGTGATCCTCCATCCTGCCATGGAGAATCCGACACTTGTTATTCTCACCGACCGGAACGATCTTGATGACCAGCTCTTCGGCACCTTCTCTCGCTGCCATGAACTCCTGCGTCAGGCGCCAGTGCAGGCAGGGGACCGCAAACATCTCCGCGAGCTTTTGCAGGTCGCTTCAGGCGGTGTGGTGTTCACGACGATCCAGAAATTTTTCCCTGAGGAAAAGGGAGATGCTTTCCCCATGCTTTCGGATCGCAGGAACATCGTCGTGATCGCTGACGAAGCGCACCGGAGCCAATACGACTTCATTGACGGCTATGCCCGCCATATGCGAGACGCCCTGCCGAAAGCCTCGTTCATCGGCTTTACGGGCACACCGATCGAGCTTACCGACAAGAACACCCGGGCGGTCTTCGGCGATTACATCAGCATCTACGACATCCAGCGGGCGGTGCTGGACGGTGCGACCGTGCCGATCTATTACGAGAGCCGGTACGCGAAACTGGACCTGAAGGAGTCCGAGAAGCCCAAGGTTGATCCGGAGTTCGACGAGGCAACAGAAGGGGAAGAGGTCGAGCGGAAGGAAAAGCTCAAGACCAAGTGGGCTGCCCTTGAGGCGGTCGTGGGTACGGAGAAGCGTGTGAGCGTGATCGCTCGCGATCTGGTGGAACACTTCGAGAAGCGGCAGGACGCCATGGTCGGCAAGGCAATGGTGGTCTGCATGAGCAGGCGCATATGCGTGGACCTGTATCAGGCTATCGTGAAGCTCCGGCCTGAGTGGCATTCCGAGGAAGACGACAAAGGCGCTATCAAAGTCGTGATGACCGGCTCGGCATCCGACCCCTTGCACTGGCAGCAGCACATCAGGAATAAACCCAGACGAGAGGTCCTGGCCAATCGCTTCAAGCTACCAAAGGATTCCTTCAAGATCGTGCTGGTGCGCGACATGTGGCTTACGGGGTTCGACGTGCCCTGTTTGCATACGATGTATGTGGATAAACCCATGCGGGGCCACGGCTTGATGCAGGCAATCGCGCGGGTGAACCGCGTATTCCGGGACAAGCCGGGCGGTCTGGTGGTGGATTATCTGGGACTGGCTGATCAGCTCAGGAACGCCTTGGCAGCGTACACCGAGAGCGGCGGCACAGGAGAGACGGCCATCGACCAGGCAGAGGCCGTGGCCTTGATGCTCGAAAAGTACGAGATCTGCCTCGGGATGTTCCATGGATTCGACTGGTCAGCCTGGAGAACAGGGAAGGCTGCTGCACAGCTTTCAGTCCTTCCTTCGGCACAGGAGCATATCCTGAAGCAGGAGGATGGGAAGGCGAGGCTCGTGAAGGCCGTGATCGACCTGTCGAAAGCGTTCGCCCTATCCGTACCGCATGAGGAGACGATCCGTATCCGTGATGATGTGGCATTCTTCCAGGCGGTGAAGGCGGCCCTGGTCAAGAGCGAGCCGACAGGTGGAAAGACAGAAGAGGAGATGAACCTTGCCATCCAGCAGATCGTCTCCCGCGCCATTGCTCCCGGCGAGGTGATCGACATCTTCGCGGCAGCGGGCCTGAAGAGGCCGGACATCTCGATCCTCTCCGACGAGTTTCTTGCCGAGGTCCGGGGACTACCGCAGAAGAACCTCGCTGTGGAGCTCTTACGGAAGCTCCTGAACAACGAGATCAAGACGCGGGCAAAGCGGCACCTGGTGCAGGCGCGGTCTTTCGGCGAGATGCTGGAAGATACGCTGCGGCGTTACCAGAACCGGGCCATCGAGACGGCCCAGATCATCGAAGAGTTGATCGGCATCGCCAAGGACATGCGTGAGGCTGAAAAGCGCGGTGAGGTCCTTGGCCTGAACGACGACGAGGTGGCTTTTTATGAAGCTCTGGAAGTGAATGACAGCGCCGTAAAGGTCCTGGGCGATGAGACGCTCAAGGCAATAGCCCGGGAATTGGTCGAGACCGTTCGTAAAAATACGAGCATCGATTGGACGGTGAAAGAGTCAGTAAAAGCGAAACTGCGGGTGATCGTGAAGCGAATTCTCCGGAAGTACGGCTACCCGCCTGATAAGCAGGAAAAGGCTACCCAGACCGTGCTGCAACAGGCTGAGCTGCTCGCCCCGGAGTGGGCGGCGTAGGTGTCAGCCTGCGGCTTAACGTAGCGCTGAAGTATTTGATGCTATCTCCGATAATCACTCCGTCTCGCAGGGCGGCACCTGCTCCTTCAAGTTCTTCAATCTCGCGGGTGTGAGCTCGGTCTTGACCTCGTAGCCATCCAGCGCGTGTGCATCCTTCTTTTTCATTAACAGCCATTCTTTGCCCGTTGACTTCGGGAGATGCTTCATCTGCGCCAGGGCGAAGGCGCCCTTCAACTTCTTCCCCCTCAGTTCGAAACTCAGTTTCCCGTTTTTCAGAGATGCTTCCGGATCGTCCGTATCGAGCGGGACGAACTCCCCCTCATCCCACACGACCACCGGCCCGGCCCCGTAATGCCCCTCGGGGATGATGGCCTCGAAGTCGATGTACACCAGCGGGTGGTCCGGCACCATGACGGCGAGCCGCTTGTCCGCAGGGGACATCGAGGGGCCTTTGGGGACCGCCCAGGACTTGAGCGTCCCGCCGATCTCAAGCCGAAAATCATAATGGAGCCTCTTTGAACGGTGCTCGTGGACAACGAAACGAAGAGCGCTTTTCGCCATGGCCGGACCTCCCGGGAGATTCAGTGATATGCGATGTCTTCTATGATACAATAGTATCGTGTTCGCGGCAAGGGCCGCGGCCACCTGATACCATGAAGAAAGAGGACAAAAAACGACAGACAGCCGGTGAGGACCGGCAGCTTCTGCAGGACCAGCGCCTGCAAACACAGAAGATGGAGTCCATCAGCCGGCTCGCGGGCGGTGTGGCCCATGATTTCAACAACATCCTGACGGCGATCCTGAGCTACGCGGAACTCTCGTTGATGAAGCTCGACGAAGGTCATCCCGTGAGGAGCCACCTTGTCAGCATCCGGGAAGCGAGCGAAAAAGCGGCCGCGTTGACCCACCAGCTCCTTGCGTTCAGCCGCAGGCAGGTCCTGGAGATGAAGGCGGTGGACCTGAACAAGGTCATCGAGGGTATGGCGAACATGTTGTCAAGGATGATCGGTGAGGATATCCTGCTTGAACTGAAGACGGAGGCCACGATCAGCACCATTCGCGCGGACCGGGGGCAGATCGAGCAGGTCCTGATGAATCTTGCCGTGAACGCCAGGGACGCGATGACGTCGGGGGGGCGGCTCCTGATCGGAACAAAGGACGTCGATCTCAACGATGCCTTGCTGCGTGTCCAGGAAACGGTCACATTCGACAAGTACGTCATGTTGTCGGTGACCGACACGGGGGCGGGCATGACGGCGGAGGTGCGGGACCGTATCTTCGAGCCATTTTTCACCACCAAGGAACTGGGGCGGGGGACCGGGCTGGGACTTGCCACGGTCTACGGAATTGTAAAACAGCACAGCGGGAATATCATTGTGGACAGCGAACCGGGGAAAGGGACCGTCTTCAAGGTGTACTTCCCCATCGCAGGAGAGCGCGGACAGGAGCGATACAAGGACCTTGATCTTCCCGGCTCTTTGCCGGCAGGGACGGAGGTGGTCCTGGTCGTTGAGGACGATCCCTCGGTGCGGGAACTGGTCCGCCAGGTGCTTTTACCGCTGGGCTACAAGGTCCTTGCGACCGCGGGGGGAGACGATGCGATCCGGACGAGCGATTCCTACAACGGTCCTGTCGATCTTCTGTTGACGGACGTGGTGATGCCGGGCATGAATGGGAAGCAGCTCGCTGAAGTGCTTCGCTTCAAACGGCCGGGCATAAAAGTGCTGTTCATGTCCGGCTACGCCCATGACATTCTTTCTACCCAGGGGATGCTGGAGCCGGGGATCGCCATGATCCATAAACCGTTTCGAACCGTCGCGCTGGCACGCCAGGTCCGTCAGGTGCTGGACAGCGGCGCATAGGCGGCACGGTATTCCCTGAAATTTCTTGACAAACCTCGCTTCCGCCGTATACAATCTCAACCTCATTCGTACTGCGGCGAACGCAGTTCAGTAACGGAGAACAGTTCTGGTATGATCAAGCTCTACAACACCATGACCGGCAAAAAAGAGGAGTTCGTCCCGGTCACGCCGGGAACATTGAACATGTACGCCTGCGGTGTGACGGTGTACGACCTCTCCCACATCGGGCATGCCCGCGGTGCGGTTGCCTTCGACCTGATCCAGCGGTACTTCCGGCGCCGGGGATACCAGGTCACGTACGTGCGGAACTTTACCGACGTTGACGACAAGATCATCAATCGCGCGAAAGAAGAGGGGATCACCGCGGCCGAGGTGGCCAGCAAGTACATCGACGCCTATCAGGAAGATATGAAGCGCCTGGGCGTTGGCAGGCCGGACATCGAGCCTTTGGCAACGGAGCACATCAGGGAAATGATCGAGGTCATTCGGCGCCTCATCGAAAAGGGACATGCCTACGCCGTGGACGGCGATGTCTATTTCCGCGTCGCAAGCTTCAAGGATTACGGCAAGCTCTCGAAGCGGAACCTTGACGATATGAAGGCCGGCGCCCGCGTCGAGGTGGACGAGCGGAAGGAAGACCCGCTCGACTTCGCGCTCTGGAAGGCATCGAAACCCGGCGAACCCGCCTGGGACAGCCCCTGGGGACCGGGGAGGCCCGGCTGGCACATCGAGTGCACGGCCATGGGCTTCAAACATCTGGGCGAGACCTTCGATATCCATGCCGGCGGCAAGGACCTTATCTTCCCTCACCACGAGAACGAGATCGCCCAGAGCGAGGCGTCCTCGGGCAGGCGGTTCGTGAACTACTGGCTCCATAATGGTTTTGTGAACATCAACCAGGAGAAGATGTCCAAGTCCCTCGGGAACTTTTTCACGATCCGCGACATCCTGGACAAGTATGATGCGGAGATCGTCAGGTTGTTCCTGCTCTCAACGCACTACCGGAGCCCTATTGATTTCTCCGATGCGAATCTGAAGGACGCCCGCGCCGGGCTCGACCGTTTCTATACCATGAAGGAAGGGATCAAGAACTTTCTGGCCGGTAAAAAGCCTTCCGCGGTGAAGCCCGAAGAGGTCGTCGAATCGGTTGACAAATCTCTGTACGAGAAGATCGTGAACCTGCCGAAGGCCTTTGAAGATGCCATGGACGATGATTTCAACTCCGCGTTGGCCATCGGGATCATCTACGATGCCGTCCGCGAGGTGAACAAGTTCATTGCCGACCTGGGCCAGAAGAACGAGCAGGGGGCTTACATCATCCTGTCTGCCGCGCAGGAGTCATTTGACAATGTCAGCCGGACCCTCGGCATCTTCCTGCGTGAACCGGAGGAGTGGTTTGGCGAGGCGCGGCTGGGCGAGCACAAGGTCACCCTTTCGATGGAGCAGATCGAGGAATATATCCATCTCCGAAATCAAGCCCGCGAGCGGAAGGATTGGGCCGAAGCGGACCGGGTCCGAAGGGTCCTCGATGATGCGGGCGTGACGCTCTTTGACCGGCCCGGCGGCACGGTCTGGAAACCGAAGTAAAAAGCGAAAAGGCATTCACCGCAGAGGACGCAGAGGAAGGCACATCATCTTTTCTTCAGAAGATTGAACAATGAGACTGTTTCCTGATGTTATAGAATCCGAACAGGTTCTATCTGTGTCGTTTGGAAGCGCCTATTCTTGGTCACCCGTGGTTTAAACGTCGCATCCTCGTTTCGGTTTCCTCTGCGTCCTCTGCGGTAAAACCGTTTCTTACTCTTTTATTATGTCCAAAGACAAGATCATCGGCATAAAACCTGTCCTGGAGGCGCTCAAGGCCGGTCGGCCGGTCCAGCGCGTCCTGATATCCGATCAGCGGAAACAGGACCGGGACGTGCAGACGATCCTTCGCCTGGCGGGGGAGTGCGGCGCGGAGGTCCGGTTCGTGAGCCGTGAAGCCCTGAACCGGGAGGCGCCCGGCGCGAACCATCAGGGTATGATCGCCCTTGCCGCGGCAAAGCAGTACGCTACCCTTCACGATGTCTTGCAGATCCCCTCCCTGCAGGGAACGGCGCCGCTCTTTCTTGTCCTTGATGGTGTAGAGGACCCCCGGAACCTTGGGGCCATTCTCAGGACCGCCGACGCCGCAGGTGTACACGGAGTGATCATCCCCGAGCGCCGGGCGACAGGACTGACGGAGACCGTGGCCAAGGCGTCGGCCGGAGCCATGGAGCATGTTCCCGTGGTCAAGGTGGTGAATATCGCCAACACGCTGGAAGAGCTCAAGAAGGCCGGAATATGGGTGGTCGGGGCCGAGGCGGATGGGGACACCGTGTACTGGGATGCGGACTTTGTCCGGCCAACAGCCTTGGTCCTGGGTGGGGAGGACCGCGGGGTCCGCAGACTGGTGCGGGAACGGTGCGATTACCTGGTCTCCCTGCCCCTGGTGGGCAGGATCAGTTCCCTGAACGTGTCCGTGGCCGCCGGGATTCTGCTCTACGAGACACTTCGGCAGCGGTCCCGGTGAGCTCTGCCCGTTGCTCCCCCAGGCTTATAATTCATCTTTTCTTTCAAATTTTTTGTTGACATCGTATGGACACTCGGCTAAAATACCAACTTCCGTGAAAAGCGGTCCCAGTCGTGGTGTGCCCAGGAAATTCCGAAGTATCGCCACCGTAACTCAGTTGGTAGAGTAGCTGATTTGTAATCAGCCTGTCGTGGGTTCGATTCCCTCCGGTGGCTCCAGCTATCTACCGGTTACAGCATCAAATCACCCATTACGTAAAGGCAGTTGTTATTCGGGGAGGTGCCCGAGTGGCCAAAGGGAACAGACTGTAAATCTGTCGGCGTCAGCCTACGGAGGTTCGAAACCTCCCCTCCCCACCACTTCATACAGCACGGATCGATGATCGCAGGGTGCGGTTGACCATCCGGGATCGGCACGAGTACGCGGGAATAGCTCAGCTGGCTAGAGCGCAAGCCTTCCAAGCTTGGGGTCGCGGGT
>CAKKRC010000007.1 GCA_919902495.1 Nitrospiria bacterium | reverse complement strand
CAGGAGTCAGGAGTCAGGAGTCAGGAGTCAGGAGTCAGGAGTCAGGAGTCAGGAGAACTCACCCCTCGATGATGGTGGCGTAACCGGAGAATTCCGGGAACGCGCCGAGCATTTCTCGTAGTCCCGTTGTATCGAACTTTCCGTAGGCCATCGAGTTGTCGTACAGCTTGATGGCCTTTTTATTTGCGTCCCGCTCGAACTTCCCGCCGCCGACGATCTGCCACGCCTGGTCAGTGATCGTAAACTTATCCCGTTTCGCATTGTAGCTTCCCTCGATGCCCTTGTCCATGCAGAACCGCTCGACGATGTTCGCGTGATATTTCGTAAACTCCTTGGGCGAGAGGACGAGATAGAGCGTGTTCCCGTTCCTGATCTGGACAAATTTGCCGATCGTGACGGTTGGGATGGGTGTCCCGACGATGGAGGTGTAGTAGAAGGGGGTGTAGTCGATGATGATTGGAGACATGGGCGCGGGCGAGCAAATAATCTTTATCGCGTCATCCTTGACATAGTATGACCATGATGTCCATCTCCGTTTTCAGTTCTTAATCATCATCGTAATTCCGCTGCTTATACTGCTTTCGCTGCTTTTGATATCTCTCCTGCCGTTGTCGCTCGTCCAGTTCGGAAATCGTCTTTTCCGTGATCTCGCTTGCCTCTCTTTTACGTATTTCCGCCTCCTTGCCTCCTAATGAGGAAACGCTGTAATCAGACGCCTCGGTGCCGGCCGGCACTTCCTTGATCGAGACCAAGTCCGATTTCCGGACACAATATTCGCCGAAGGTCTTCATTGTGCAATACTGGGAGTCTTTTTCGAAGTAGCTGGGCCAGACATTCGCCGTTTTGTCCTTGAACCGTAGTAGCCAGTCTGCATGAGCAGTATGACAGCTAAATATGAGAAATGCTGCTAACATGATCACCTTCATATCATCCTCCTTTGAATGTACCGATATGATCACAGGGATATGACAGTACTTGTTATTCTCTTTGTCTCGGGTCCAGTGCGTCCCTGATCCCTTCGCCTAACAAATTATATCCCAGGACGGTGATGAGGATGGCGAGGCCGGGGAAGGCGGAGAGCCACCAGGCGATCTCGATGTTGTCCTTGCCGGAGGACAGCAGGCTGCCCCAGCTCGGCGTGGGCGGCTGAACGCCGAGGCCGAGGAAGCTGAGCGCCGATTCGACGAGGACCGCGCCGCCGATGCCCATGGTGGCGGAGACGAGGATGGGGGAGAGGCCGTTCGGCAGGATGTGTTTGAAGATGATGCGGCTGTCGGACGCGCCGAGGGCGTGTGCGGCGGTCACGAACTCACGCTCTTTGATGGAGATGAACTCGGCGCGTACGAGACGGGCCGGCTCCATCCAGCTGGTGAGGCCGATGACGACCATGATGTTGATGATGCTGGGTTCCAGGATGGCGATGATCGCGAGGATCAGGAAGATGGTCGGGATGCTCAGCATGATATCAACTGCCCGCATGATGGCGCTGTCGATGTATCCGCCATAGAAGCCCGAGATGGCGCCGAGCAGGATGCCGATGAGGGTCGCGATCCCGATGGCGACGAACCCCACCTGAAGCGACACGCGCGAACCCCAGATCATGCGCGACAGGACGTCCCTGCCCAGTTCGTCGGTGCCGAAGGGGTGCTGACTGCTCGGGCCGACAAGGATGTTCTTGATGTCGATCTGCGACGGATCATAGGGTGCGATGAGGGGCGCGAATATGGCGACCAGGAACACCGAGAGCACGAGCAAACCGCCGCCGAAGGCAAGCCAGTTCCGCTTGAGGTGATAGTAGGTCTGCTGTGCAGAAAGTGTTGTTGAATTTGACATTCTATAAATCCTTGGCCCTTAACCCTGTCTTTCCATTCCGCAATCCGCGTCGAAAAAGCCCCCTCTCCCTTTTTCCCTGAAGGAGACTCACCCTCTCCTTTCTTCCTCTCCCCTCTGAGGGAGAGGATAAGAGGTGAGGGGGCCTCATCCTCCGAGAGGGGCAGGGGTGAGGGTCATGTCTACCCGCACTCCGCACTAACGAAGTCTTACCCTCGGGTCAGCCAGCGCGTACCCAATATCGGCCAGGAAGTTCCCGAGCATCGTGAGTACCGCGGCCGGGACCAGTATCCCCATGGCGAGATTATAATCCCGCGAGAACACCGCTTGGTACAGGAGTTGGCCCATGCCGGGAATGCCGAAGACCGTTTCCATGATGACGCTGCCGCCGATGATGCCGGGGAGGGAGAGGCCGAGAATGGTGATCACCGGCATCAGCGCGTTCCGGAGCGCGTGCTTGTAGATAACCACGTTCTCGGAAAGCCCCTTGGCGCGGGCCGTCCTGACATAGTCCTGCCGCATCACCTCGAGCATGTTGTTCCGCATGTACCGCGAGAAGCCCGCCAGGCCGCCGAAGGCCGAGACGAACACCGGCATGATAAGGTGCTCGGCCTTGTCCATGAGCCTGCCCCAAGCCGTCAGCCCGGTCACATCGAGGCTCTGGATGCCCGATATGGGAAGGACGCCCCATTGCACCCCGAGGAGGTAGATCAGCAGGAGCGCCAGCCAGAAGGACGGCATGGAATAGCCCACGAACACGAATATGGTCGTGAACCGGTCGAGGACCGAGTATTGGTGCGTAGCCGACATGATCCCTATGGGCAGGGCGATCAGGAGGACGAGTCCGAGAGACAGGAGGTTGATCGCAAGGGTGATGGGGAGGCGTTCAAGGATCTTGTCCTTGACCTTGCGGCCGTCGGCAAAGGCATCGCCGAAATCGAGGGTCACGAACTTTGTGAGCCACGTGAGGTATTGCTTGTGCACGGGTTGGTCCGCGCCGTAGAGCTTCCGGAGCCGCTCCCGTGCTTCAGCGGACGCCTTGGCCGAGAACTCCATCTGGGCCTCTGCCGGCCCGCCCGGCGCCAGGTGCATGATGCTGAAGCTGAGCAGGGTGATGCCCAGCAGGATGGGTATCATCAGGAGCGTTCGCTTTATGCTGTACAGGAACATGGGGGGATCACTCTTTGATCTTGTAAACGAGGTCGAAAGGCTTGGCTGGCTGGGAAAGCTTGATGCCGGTGAACTGGCCGCGGATGGCCTTTTCCACGGGCTTGTGGTCGAATTCCATGGACTCGACCTTCTGGGTAATGTCCGTGCTGGGCCCCTTGATATGGACCGTATCGCCGACGGCCAGATCGCCGAAATCCAGTTTCAGGGCCGCGATGGAGCTCTTATCGAAATACCTGAGCACGGAACCGATGCGTTCTTCCATGGGGGAAATAATAGTATAAAACCCCCAAGGATTCAAGGGAAAAGGTCGAATGGCTGCACCTGGGAAAACGCGGAAAAGGCATGTATTGTAACCATATATAGGCTTGACAATGCAGCGGCTCATGAGTATTATATGTTCTGCCGTAAGGGGTAAGAAGTACGCGGAGTTCCGCGGGGCGTGGCGCAGCCCGGTAGCGCGTCTGCTTTGGGAGCAGAAAGTCGGAGGTTCGAATCCTCTCGCCCCGACCAATTCAATTGCGGATTGCGAATTGCGGATTGTAGATTGCGGTTTTTAAGCTGGTCCTTTTTAATCCGCAATCCGAAATTCAGGAATCCGCAATTAGATGCGCCTGTAGCTCAGGTGGATAGAGCAACAGCCTTCTAAGCTGTGGGTCAGGGGTTCGAATCCCTTCAGGCGCGCCAATTATCAATTGCGGATTGTAGATTGCGGATTGCGGATTGAAAAACCACAGTCCCCTGACATAATCAATTCGTGAGTTGCCATTGCGGAATAAGAAGCAGAGCTTTAAATCCGCAATCCGAAATCAGAAAAATGAGAACACGGTGGGCGTAGCTCAGTCGGTAGAGCACCAGGTTGTGGCCCTGGTGGTCGCGGGTTCAAGCCCCGTCGCTCACCCCAAGTTGTTGACGGAGAGACGGCCTTCCGGCCGTCTCTCCCGTTTTATGAGGTCGTTCCCGCGCCCGTAGCTCAGCTGGATAGAGCGTCGGACTTCGAATCCGGATGTCGCAGGTTCGACTCCTGCCGGGCGTACCAATTGACATTCAAACAGGTAACGTTCGGCAAAGGCGATCCGAATCGCCGCCACCTGCGACATGAGGGGTGCAGGGGAGAGGCTCCCCTGCGATGTGGGGGAGACTCCAGAGGGGGCAGGCCCCCTCTGGGGAGCCCTGCAGGGCGACGGAGCATGGTTCGACTCCTGCCGGGCGTACCAAAAATAAATTGCGGATTGCGGATTGCGGATTGCGGATTGCGGATTCACACTCCAACGTCCGGAAGCTACAACACGAAGTTGAAAATGCGCCCGTAGCTCAGCTGGATAGAGCGTTGGCCTCCGAAGCCAAAGGCCGCGCG
>CAKKRC010000006.1 GCA_919902495.1 Nitrospiria bacterium | reverse complement strand
GGCGGTGTAGCTCAGCTGGTAGAGCAGGGGAATCATAATCCCTGTGTCCGGGGTTCGAGTCCCTGCACCGCCACCATTTTCCCCTTCCCCTCAACGCAGGACGACAGCATGCCTTCTCGATCTCTCATGTCGACATACGGTTGTGCCGGTATCTTCGCCATCGTGCTCATCAGCTCCGGCATCACCCTGGCCAGGAACTCCGACTGGAGGAACGGCACGTCCCTCTGGGTGGCAGCGACAGCGCAGAGCCCCGGGAAAGCGCGCGTCTTCTACAACGCAGGGGTGTACTTCCATCAGCAGCTCCAGCTCGATGCCGCCTTGCACTATTATTCGAAGGCGATCGAGCTCGATCCGCAAAAGGTGGAAGCGTTCGTGAACCGGGGAAACCTCCATGACGAACAGCATCGGCCCGGTAAGGCATCCGAGGATTACGACCGTGCGCTGACCATTGAACCGAACAATGCGAACGCGCGGTACAATCGCGGTGTGCTCTATGAACGCCTGGGCGTCCTTAACGCGGCAGCAGCCGACTACCGGGAGTCCTGCATCCAGGGCCGGCCAACAGGTTTTCGCAAAGGATGCGAATCATGGGAGCGGTTGAGCAGGACGATCATGGAGAGCGGTTCTCCGACCGGAAGCAGACGGCAATGAACGACGCGAACAGCCGCGGTAGGCCAACGAACCGGTCGATGCAGTCAAGCGAAGGAACAGAGGATGACCGTGCCGCAGAATGATCAGTTCGTCGGAAAGATCAGGAAGACCATCGAACGGTACCGCATGCTCACTCCCGGCGACAAGGTTGTCGTGGCGGTCTCAGGCGGGCCGGACTCGGTCTGCCTCCTGAACATCCTCAGTGCTTTGGCGAACGACCTCGAACTGACGATTCACGTGGCCCACCTGGACCACCGGTTCCGGGGGCAGGGATCCGCCGAAGAAGCACTGTTCGTTGAAGGGCTGGCAAAGGACCTCGGGATCGCCGCGACCGTCGACAGCCGCGATGTCCCCGCGTACTGCGCCGAGCGTGGCCTGTCGGCACAGGCAGGCGCGCGAGAGGTGCGATACACGTTCCTCCGGGAATGCGCAAAGGCCACAGGTTCCCATCGCATTGCGCTCGGACACACAGCGAACGATCAGGCAGAGACGCTTCTCATGAGGCTTGTCCGTGGGGCGGGCATGTCAGGGCTTTCCGCCATCCCGCCGGTGCGTGAGAACATCATCAGACCGCTCATCGGCACAACCCGCGACGAGGTCCTGGCATATCTGCAGCGTCAAAGGATCGATTTTCGGACCGATCCGTCCAACCGAGAACCGGTATACACCCGGAACCGCGTCCGTCATGAAGTGCTTCCGGTCCTCGAACGGTTCAACCCCCGCATCGTAGAAGCCCTCGCAGCCGAGGCTGACCTGCTCCGGGGCGAGAACGAGGCCATGGAGGCGACGCTCACGGGGATCCTGCGAACGGTCCTCTTCGCGGAAGGAGATGCCGTCCATATCCGGCGTGCACCGTTCAACGATCTCCTGCCCGCGCTCCGACGACGGGTCCTGAGAAAGGCCATTGAACTCGCGGCCGGCGATGACACCATCGAGCATTCCTGGATAAGGACGGAAGAGGCCCTTGGCTTCATGGCGGAGGCACAGAGCGGCAGGAGCATGGAGGTTCCCGGCGGGCTGTTCCTGCAGCGGGAATATGACGACCTGATCATTCGAGTTCGAGAGCAGGAGACAGCCTTCTGCGTCCTGTTGTCCGTCCCCGGAGAGACCGTTGTCCCCGCTGCCAGCCTGGTCATAGAGACCGTCATCCTGGATACCCTTCCCGATCCCGGCGCAGACGGGGGAAATTATCTCTGGCAGGCGGTATATGATTATGATAAGATGTCGCTGCCTTTATACCTGCGGAACAGACGGCCGGGCGACCGGTTCTGCCCTGCCGGGATGGGCGGCAGGAGCAAGAAGCTCCAGGACTACTTTGTGGACGAGAAGGTACCAAAGATGAGACGGAACGCCGCTCCCCTGCTGGCAACCGATCAGGACGTGGTCTGGATCATGGGCATGCGGACCGATGGTCGTTTCCTGCCGGGACCGGGGACGAAGAAGGTGCTGGTCGTGACGGTGCGGAATACAACGTAGGGGCAACCCTGAGTGGTTGCCCTCATCCGGACGGCCGCCCTTACCTATTCAGCCGTATGGGTCCGCGGTCAAATTCTTTCTATCGAATAGATCATCAGGGAGGAAGTAATGGTAGGAATAGATTTCGGGAAACCGCTCTTCACCCGCGAGGAGATCCAGCGGAAGATCCAGGAGCTTGGGTCCCGCATCTCGACGGAATACGCCGAGAAGGACCTGCTCGTCGTCGGCGTGCTCAAAGGTGCGCTCTTCTTCATGTCCGACCTGCTCCGTTCGCTCCGGATCTCGGTTCGGATGGACTTCATCCATTGCACCAGTTCCGCGTCCAAGGGCAGCAGCCCCGTCACGATGCTCGCGGACATGAAGGAGGACATCCGGGGCAAGGACGTCCTGCTCGTGGAGGACATCATGGACTCCGGCGTGACCATCGACTATCTTAAAAAGATGCTGCTGGACCGGGGGCCTGCCTCCCTGAAGGTCTGCGTGCTGCTGGACAAGCCGGACCGCCGGAAGGTGCAGATCGAGGCGGACTACGCGGGATTCCGCATCCCGAACAAGTATGTGGTCGGATACGGCCTTGATTACCAGGACCGGTACCGCAACCTGCCGTACATCGCCGTGCTGCCGCATGACGAACGTGACGGGACCCGGGGATAAAGCTGTTGTAAGGCGCCCGTGGAATATGTTAATATGAAAAACTTAACGCATTACATTCAGGTAGGAGGTTTCAATCAGTGAGCGCAATGTATAAGAATATAGCACTGATCCTGCTGTTCGTCGTGATCTCAGTGCTGGTCTTCAATCTGTTCAACCCCATCGCCCCTACGGTGATGCTGCTCCCCTTCAGCGAGTTCATGGACAAGGTGGAGAAGGGCGAGGTGAACGACGTCACCATCAAGGGACCTGAACTGGCCGGCAACTACAAGACCGGAAAGTCATTCAAGACGGTCCTTCCCGATTACCCGGACCTCGTCAAGGAGCTCCGGGGACGGGGGGTCAAGGTCAACGCCGAACAGATGAAGGAATCCGCCTGGTATAATTTTCTGGTGGTCTGGGCGCCCCTTATCCTCATGGTCTTCTGGTTCATGTTCATCGTCCGGAACATGCAGATGGGCGGCAACAAGGCCATGTCCTTCGGCAAGAGCAAGGCCAAGCTCCTGAACGAGAGCTCCAAGAAGGTGACCTTCAGCGAAGTTGCCGGCATGGATGAGGCAAAAGTGGAGGTCCAGGAGATCATCGAGATCCTGAAGGACCCGCAGAAGTTCCAGAAGCTCGGCGGCAAGATCCCCAAGGGCGTGCT
This sequence comes from Nitrospiria bacterium, assembly GCA_919902495.1. Taxonomy (GTDB): domain Bacteria; phylum Nitrospirota; class UBA9217; order UBA9217; family UBA9217; genus JAAXXJ01. The sequence continues at coordinate 29,089 of CAKKRC010000006.1, read as the reverse complement.
GCTCGTCGGCCCTCCGGGCACCGGCAAGACGCTCCTGGCGCGCGCCATCGCGGGAGAAGCAGGCGTGCCGTTCCTCTCGATCAGCGGCTCTGACTTCGTGGAGATGTTCGTCGGCGTCGGCGCTTCGCGTGTCCGTGACCTCTTCGAGCAGGGCAAGAAGAACGCGCCCTGCATCATCTTCATCGACGAGATCGATGCCGTGGGCAGGCATCGCGGCGCGGGCCTCGGCGGCGGCCATGACGAGCGTGAACAGACCCTGAACCAGCTCCTCGTCGAAATGGACGGCTTTGAGTCGAACGACGGGGTCATCCTGGTGGCGGCAACGAACCGTCCCGACGTGCTCGACCCGGCGCTCCTTCGGCCGGGCAGGTTCGACCGCATGGTGGTGCTCCCGAGGCCCGACCTGAACGGAAGGATCGGCGTGCTGAAGGTGCATACGAAGAAGATCAAGCTCGCCCCGCATGTGGACATCGAATCCATCGCGCGCGGCACCCCGGGCCTGTCCGGCGCGGAACTGGCGAACCTGGTGAACGAAGCGGCGCTTCTTGCCGGCAGGCTGGGCAAAACGCAGGTCGAGAACGACGACTTCGACCGGGCCAAGGACAAGATCCTCATGGGCCTCGAACGCAAGTCCATGCTGATCAGCGACGAGGAAAAGAAGAACACGGCGTATCATGAAGCGGGCCATACCCTGGTCGCGAGGCTTATTCCCGGGACCGACCCGGTGCACAAGGTGTCGATCATCCCGCGCGGCATGGCGCTGGGCGTCACGCTCCAGCTCCCCACGGCCGACCGGTATTCCTACGACCGTGAGCATTTGCTGAACAACATCGCGATCCTGCTCGGCGGCCGGGCCGCTGAAGAGATAGCGCTCCAGCACATGACCACCGGCGCGGGCAACGACCTCGAGCGGGCAACGACCCTCGCGAGGAAGATGGTCTGCGAATGGGGCATGAGCGACTCCATGGGGCCGCTTTCCTACGGCAAGAAGGAAGAGGCGATATTCCTCGGCCGCGAGATCGCCCAGCACCGCGACTACAGCGAACATACGGCCGTCGAGATCGACAAGGAAGTAAAGCGTATCGTCATGGACAACTTCCACCGGGCCAAGAAACTGATCCAGGACCGTGCGGACGCGCTCCACGGACTGGCAACAGCGTTGCTGGAAAAAGAGACCCTCGACGCCGTAGAAATCGACGCGATCGTAAACCACACGCCTGCGGTGGCGTAGGAGAATAGTATGGGGCCTGTTCTCCGGATCTCCGGCCACGGGGCCCTCGCCATAACCCTGAAGGGGCTTACCGCCGACCAGACGGCAGCCCTTGTAACGTGTATCCGATCACCACAGATAGGAGCAGGCCATTACCCTGCTCCTATTTCTTTGTCAAGTCGGGAATGCGCCGTTGATCCGGTCAGCGAGCTCGTACTGACCGGCACCCCCGATCAGCTTAGGCTTCTTTTCCCTCTTCTCGCCCGCGAACCCCGGATCCCCGCCAGTATCGCGCAGGCGATCGAGTCTCTGCTTGACAACTATCTGCGCTCGGATTATAAGATTGACTGCAGGGGGAAGATCCTCGACCTCGGCGGCCGCACGCACATCATGGGCATCCTGAACGTGACCCCGGACTCCTTTTCCGACGGCGGTCAGTACGCTGAACAGGGTGCCGCCCTGGAACACGCCCGGGAGATGGTCTTCCAGGGGGCGGACATCATTGACATCGGCGGCGAATCCACGCGGCCCGGCGCGGAACCCCTAACTGAAGAGGAGGAAGTGAATCGGATCATCCCGGTCATCGAACGTCTTTCGAACGACCTTAGGGCGCCGATCTCGGTCGATACGTATAAGTCATCGGTGGCAAAAAAGGCCCTTGCAGCGGGCGCGTCCATCGTGAATGACATAAGCGGCCTCCACTTTTCGCCCGACATGGCGCACACCATCGCGGTTTACGGGGCAGCAGTGGTGATCATGCACATCAAGGGAACGCCGCGGGACATGCAGGTGAACCCCGTCTACGGCGATGTCATCGACGAGATCATGGAATACCTCGACGAAAGTGCAGCCATCGCCCTGCAGGCGGGCATTGGCCGGGACAGGATCATGATCGACCCCGGGATCGGATTCGGAAAGACCCTGGAACACAACCTTACCATCCTGGAGCGACTGGACGAGTTCCGCGCCCTGGGGTTCCCCATCGTCCTCGGGACGTCGCGGAAGCGTTTTATCGGGACGGTCCTGGACATCGCGGACCCGAAGGGCAGGATCGAAGGTACCGCGGCCACCGTGGCCCTCGGCATCCAGCGCGGCGCCCGGATCGTCCGGGTGCATGACGTGGGACACATGTCGAAGGTGGCGCGCATGACCGATGCGATCGTGAAAGCGAAGCACCAAGTTCCAAGCACCAATTAACAAATAAATCCCAAACTCCAACATACAATACGTTTCCTATTTTGGTCATTGGTGCTTATTTGGGATTTGTGATTTGAGAATTGGAATTTCCGAGAAACCATGTTCACCACCTTCACCGAAATACATGAGTCTCTGGCGAATTACCGGTGGTTCCAGGATACCGTTGATATCGCGCTGGTCTACTATATCTGCTATCGCCTCCTCCTGATCATCAAGGGGACCCGCGCGTTCCAGATGCTTCTGGGCATCGGGCTCATCGTCATCGTGTTCGTCGCGTCACAGGCCCTGGAGTTCTACACCCTCGACTGGCTGATCCACAGCTTCTGGTCGCAGATCGTCATCGCCGCGGTCATCCTGTTCCAGCCCGAGATCCGCCGGGCCCTTGCCCAGATGGGCGAGCGCCGCTTTTTCAGGTCGCTCTCGCCGGTGGAAAGCTCGAAATTCATCGAGGAGATCGTCAAGGCGTCGGTATCCATGGCGAACAAGCGGATCGGCGCTCTCCTTGTGCTCGAACGGGAAACGGACCTGACGACCATCGTGGAGATGGGAACGAACCTGGACGCCCGGGTATCGAAGGAGATCCTGACGAGCATCTTCCTCCCCTATTCACCCATCCACGACGGCGCGACCATCATCCGGAACGGACGCATCACCTCGGCGGGATGCTTCCTGCCGCTGACGCTCTCGCCGAACATCGCCAAGACCCTCGGGACCCGGCACCGCGCGGCCGTGGGCCTCACCGAGGAAACGGACGCCGTGGTCGTGGTGGTATCGGAGGAGACCGGCGAGATCTCGGTGGTCATCAACGGCGTGATCGAGCCCAACCTGGACGCCCCGAAGCTCCGGACAACGATCTCGGACCTCTTCGCGCGGCAGAAGCAGGAGCGGAGGACATAACATGGACCTGCGCAGGATATTCTTCGAGAACTGGCCCATCAAGCTCGCGTCCCTGCTCCTCGCCGTGAGCCTCTGGTTCTATGTCACCTCGAAAGGCAAGACCGAGATGTCGCTTACCGTGCCGCTCGAGCTCCGCAACATACCCCAGGGAATGGCCGTTGTGGGAGACGTGCCGGGAACCGTAGAAGCGCGCTTCCAGGGCCAGGAGCGGGCCCTCCGCGATATCGCCACCGGAAAAAAAGTAGTGGGTGCTGTCGACCTTTCCCTCGGCAAGGAAGGCGAGAACATCATCCGTATCTCGCCCGATGACATCCGGAAGCCCTCCGGGGTCATAGTGACCCATCTCTCGCCCTACGAGATCACCGTGAAGCTTGACCGGATCGTCCGCAAGACCATCCGCCTGAAGCCGGTCCTCACCGGGACGCCGGCAGCGGGGTACCGGCTCGGGAACGTTTCCGTTTCTCCGCCCCGGCTCACCCTCGAGGGCCCGCTGGGCTCCCTCGGGGCACTGACCGCGCTCCAAACCATGCCCATCGATATTACCGGGATGAAGGAACCAGCCACGGTCGATCCACGGATCGACTACCGCGGAAAACCGGTAAAGATCATCGAGCAGGACATACACATCCATATCGGCATTCAGAAGGAGCGCCCATGAGAAAGCTCTTCGGCACCGACGGTGTCCGGGGGGTCGCCAACCAGGACCCCATGACCTCGGAGATGGCGATGCGCATCGGGAGGGCGGCTGCCCATGTCTTCCGTGATTCCTCGCGGCGCCACCGCGTCGTGATCGGGAAGGACACGCGCCTCTCCGGCTACATGATCGAAAGCGCCCTCACCAGCGGGCTCTGCTCCATGGGCATCGACGTACTGCTCGTGGGCCCGGTCCCCACGCCGGGCATCGCGTTCCTGACCCGCAGTCTGCGGGCTGACGCGGGCGTGGTCATCTCCGCCTCCCACAATCCCTACGAGGACAACGGCATCAAGTTCTTCGGCCGTGACGGCTTCAAGCTTCCCGACGCGCTGGAGGCCAGGATGGAGGAGCTCATCTTCTCGGGCGCCATCGACGCCATCCGCCCCACGGCCTCCGAGATCGGCAAGGCCGTCAGGATCGATGACGCAATCGGACGGTATAATGAATATGTAAAATCCTCCCTCCCCCGCGGCATGGACCTCACCGGGCTCCGGGTGGTGGTGGACTCGGCGAACGGCGCCGCCTACAAGATCGGCCCGCGCATCCTGCTGGAACTGGGCGCCGACGTCATCTCGCTGTATGATCAGCCGAACGGCATGAACATCAACCAGGGATGCGGTTCGCTCCATCCCGAAGTGATCTCCCGGGCCGTGATCGCCAACCGGGCGCACATCGGCCTCGCCTATGACGGGGACGCCGACCGCGTCATCCTGTGCGATGAGAACGGGAAGGTCGTTGACGGGGACGCCGTTATGGCCATCTGCGCCCTCCATATGATCCGGCAGGGCCGGCTCAAGCACAATACCCTCGTGGCGACGGTCATGAGCAACCTCGGCCTCGAGCTCGCCCTCCGGGAGGCCGGCGGCAGGCTTGTCCGCGCTGCCGTGGGAGACCGGTACGTCATGGAGCAGATGCTCGATGGCGGGTATAACCTGGGAGGCGAGCAATCCGGTCACCTGATCTTCCTGGACCATAACACCACCGGCGACGGGCTCATCACCGCCCTGCAGATCGTCTCCATCATGAAACAGGACGGGAAACCCCTGTCGGAGCTTGCCGCCTGCATGCGCACCTATCCCCAGGTCCTCGTGAACGTGAAGGTGAAGGAAAAGCGCGATCTTGCGTCCATCCCGGAGCTCGCGCAGCGCATAGCCGCGATCGAGAAGACGCTCGAAGGCACCGGACGTATGCTCATCCGCTATTCAGGGACCGAGCTCAAGCTCCGCATCATGCTCGAGGGCGATGAGGTGACCGAGATCAAGCGGTACGCCGACGAACTGGCGGAGCTGGTCAGAAAATATATCGGCTGAACGGTTGATTTTTCCACTTCCTGTGCTACACTAACATCAGTGGCCGGAGCCGCAGTAATGGCAAGGAGACAGGATAATGCCGGAAGAGAACCAGAAGGTCATACTTCGGTTTGTTGATGGAAAGATGCTGAAAGGCTTCATCAGGGACCTCAAGATATCAGAGGAGTATCTCTATCTCGAGGACGAATCGAACCACCAGCATAAGGTCCGGCTCAAGGAGCTGAAGGCCATCTTCTTTGTCAGGAAGTTCGAAGGAGAGCGAAGCCATCAGGAAAAGAAATCCTTCACCGGCACCCGGCCCGGATCAAAGCGGGTCTTTGTTAAATTCAAGGACGGCGAAACCATCATGGGCAACATGGAAGGCGAGATCCCCTGGGAAAGAGGATTCTTTCTGGAATCGATGAAGGAAAAGGCGTTCACCATCGTTCCGGTGGACGGGGACAGCAATAACACCAAGATCCTGGTCGTGACCACGTCGGTCAAGGACGTCGCGATGATCGGTTCGTAGCAGCCGGGGCGCCCACCCTCCGGACATCTCCCTCCCCCGGGCATTCCTGATCACCCATGAACAAACCGGTCATCCTCCTTGCCCTTGCACTTGCCGCCGGCATCCTGCTGGGGCAGGTCTTCCTCTATTTCCCCTGCTCGGTCATCATGCTCGTTGCTCTCGGCGTCGCCGTCGGCATCACCGCATACCGCCAACGCCGCACGGTGAACCCTCTGCTCATGACGGGCTCCGCCTTCTTGACCGGGGCGGTCCTGCTGGTCACCGCCGCTACATCCCTTCCGCCTGACCACTACAGCACTCGTTCCCCCGGGAAGAGCGACCTCCCTACCGTTACCGGAAGGATATCCTCTCCCCTCGACCGGGACCCGGGAAGGACCGCATTCACCCTGGCGGTCGATCACATCGACGGCCGTGCCGCGTCCGGGACGCTCAGGGTCACCGTACGGGACGATTCCTTGACGGCCGGCTATGACGACCGCGTTTCCCTTGCCGGCAGGCTCAACCCGCCCCGCGGATTCCGGAACCCGGGCGGATTCGACTATCCGGCGTACCTCGCACGGCAGGGCGTGTACGCCGTGCTCAGCATCAAGCGCGGATCCGATGTCCGCGTTCTTGAGCAGGGCACGGGCATCCGGCGCGCCATCCAGACCCTGCGTGAACGCATCCGGCAGGCATTCCTCGCTTCCATGAAGGGTGAAGGAGCAGCGATGCTCCTTGCCATGACCATTGGCGAAGAGGGCAGCCTCACCGATGACCTTCGGGAGCGCTTTATGGCTGCGGGGGTCACCCACATCATATCCATATCCGGGTCCCACCTGGGCATGGTGGCCGTACTCTGCTTCTGGTTCACGAGACATGCCCTGTTCCTCCTGCCTGAGCGCTCCTACCACTGGATCACGATCCACGCCGATCCCCGAAAGGTCGCTGCGCTGGTGACCGTCGTCCCGGTCACGTTCTACGCATTTCTTGCCGGTGGCCAGATCGCCACGATCCGCTCGCTCATCATGATCCTTGCCGCTCTGGCCGCCGTGGTCCTGGACAGGGACCGTGACCTGCTGCCTGCGCTTTCCCTCGCAGCGCTGATCACGCTGCTGATCGATCCGCAGGCCCTCTTCGACATCTCATTCCAGCTATCGTACCTCTCCGTCCTGTCCATTGCGTTCGTCGTATCGACCTGGACCGCCCTCGAACTTCACGCAGACACCCGTGCAGGCAAGATCAGGAACCGGGCATTGCTGCTGTTCGTCATTTCCTGCGCCGCTGCGCTCGCAACGGGTCCGCTCGTGGCGCACTATTTCAACCGGTTCTCGTTCGCAGGCGTCATCGCGAACATGGTCGTCGTTCCGTTCGCGGGTGCTGTCGTGGTTCCCCTGGGACTCCTCTGCGGCATCCTTTCGCTCCTGACAGGCCATCTCCCGCTGGCGTCTGTCAATCAATTCATCGCCGATATGTTCGTCTCGCTCGTCTCGTTCTTCGCCCGGATCCCCTTCTCCAGCATTCACCTGCCGTCGCCGGGCATCCTGCTCGCAGCGGGATATTTCGTACTGCTTGCGGCTTCGGCCCTGCTGGTCCGCGCCCGCCTCTTCGCGGCATACCGGCCCCTGGAAGCGTCGTTGCGGCCGCCCCGGCAGGCAGTGACCGCCATGGCGATAGCAGGCATCGTGGTCGTCGCGGCCGTGCTGTTCCTCTTCTTCAATGGTCACGGGACCAGGATAACGTTCCTCGACGTGGGGCAGGGTGACTGTGCCATCGTGGAAACGGCTTCGGGCAGGAACATCCTGATCGACGGCGGCGGGACCCGGGACAACCGGTTCGACATCGGCCGCGCCGTTCTGGCGCCTTACCTGTGGAACCGGGGGATCAGGACCATCGACCTCGTGGTCCTCTCCCATCCCCATCCCGACCATATGAACGGCCTTCTCGCGGTCTTGCATGGTTTCAGCGTGCGTGAGGTCTGGGGCTCGGGACTGGATGCTTCTCTGCCGGGGTATGCGGAATTCCAGCGCCTCATCAAAGACCGGGGCATTCCCTTCAGGACCGTGTCGGCGGGAGATGAGGCGAAGATCGGCGATGCGCGCCTGGCGGTGCTGCATCCGGGTCCGGCATTCGATCACGGGAAAACGAAGGCGTATGCCGCGGAGAACGACCGTTCCCTGGTGATACGGATGCACACACCGGGAAGGACCTCCTTGTTCACCGGCGACATCCACGCTTCAGGCGAAACAATCCTGCTCCGGAACGTGTCTGATCTCGCCAGCGATCTGGTGAAGGTCCCTCACCACGGCAGCAGGACCTCGAGCACCAGGGCGTTCATCGCAGCGGTGCGGCCGAAGTTGGCGGTCTTCACCGTTGGTGACGGGAATGTATACCGGCATCCCTCCGAGGAGGTCGTCGAACGATACCGCAGTGCGGGAAGCCGCGTCTTTCGGACGGACAGGCAGGGGGCGGTCATGGTACGGGACCCGGCATCGGGACAGGAAGTGCTGACCTGGTCGGAGCTCATGCTCAGGCGGATAGCGCCTTCAGAACGAAACGGCTGGTGGGCGATCGAACGGGAGAACTGGAAACGGCTGGCTCTCAGGACAGCGGGGATTTGATCGGATAGACCTTCAGGAAGTTCAAAAATTCCTTGGCCGTGTGGGTGCTGTAATTTCGCTTGGGCGAGATGATGGTGAAGTTGCGGTGAAACTTGAGGTCCTTGAAGGTCGTGGCCTTGAGAAGCCCCTGCTTGAGCCATTTGCGTACGGCCCAGCCAGACATGATCGAGACGCCCAGCCCTTCCTCCACCGCTCCCTTGATGGCCTCGGTGCTGCCCATGACCAGGGCGATCTTGAGCTGGTCGAGCTTGATGCCGTGCTCTTCGAGGTGCTTCAGGATGATCTGGCGGGTGCCGGAACCCTCCTCGCGCAGGATCAGCGGCTCCTTGGTCAGTTCGATCGCCGACAGGCTCCTGCGCTCCGCCCAGGGATGGGCAGGCGACATGATCACCACCAGTTCGTCGGAAATGAGCGTTTCCACGGAGAACCGCTGTTTGCTCACGTCCCCTTCCACCAGAGCGATGTCGATCTCTCCCGCGTTCAGCCGTTCGGTGATGACCTTGGTATTGTTCACGACGAGGGAGATGTTCACCTGGGGGACCTTCTTCTTGAAGGCGGCAATGATGTGCGGGAGAAGGTAATTGCCGATCGTGGAGCTGGCGCCGATGGAAAGAGAGCCCTTGATGGCGCCGGTTATCTCGCTGATGTTATGCTGCGCCTCGGCGTAGAGCGCCAGGATCTCCTTGGCGCGCTTGTACAGGATCTCGCCTGCCGGCGTGAGGTTGATGGAATTGCCGGACCGGTCGAACAGACGCGTCTCGTACAGCTCCTCCATGGCCTGGATCTGCAGGCTCACTGCGGGCTGGGTCAGATGGATGAGCTCCGATGCCTTCGAGAAGCTCTTCGTCTCTGCAACAGCACAGAAGACTCTAAGTTTGTGATCTTCCATATATGTTTAGGAGGGTACAGGAACGTCCAGCGGGTGCATCCATGGTGATGAGTACTTATAAATCAAGTGGTTATATTTGTCAAGCGGTTTGAGGCCTGAACAAGGGAATTTCCGTCCAACGATAAGCGCTACCATGGAACTTCCGGTGGATTTCTTGTGCGATCATCACCGAAAATTGGAATTTCCCGGGAAATGACGCCTGCCCTATCTTGGCACGACAAGGACCCGGTTCTTCACGAGGGACACCTCGCGGACCTCTCCCTGGACGCGTTTTTCCTCACCAAAGAGGTTCCGGAGGACGACCTCCCCACCCTCGGATCGGACATTGTTCACCGACTCCAGGAGAAGTTCCTCTTTATTGTTCTTCAGCACATAGGCCTTAAGATCGCACATGGACGTCTCCTTGAACCTCAGTTAAGAATGTAAGAATCTTTTCGCCACAAAGGCACCCCCGGCCCGCGTCATGTCGGATTTGGAACCGGGGCGGGCAAGACACAAAGATAGGCGTAACAATGAGAAAAGGCTGCCAAAATATTACCGCACCTTGTCTTTTCTTCGTGGTCTCGCTTAGAAGCGCCTACTTTTGGTAGCGTCTTAGTGGCAAGTTCCGGCTTTCCGGGTTAAGGCTTTCATGCTGTTCAAAAATTGATCTTTCCCGTTACGTTCAAAATGAAATCAGGCGCTCCCGCCGTGTCCGGATCCTCGCTCAACGAGAACTCAAAACTGCCGGGGCCACAGGAATACCGGCCCCCGAAGGTTAAGAGCATTCCCGGCCAATCAACCTGGCGGATCCCGGTATTCGGATACGGCGATGACGCCACCAGGGTCTGAACGATGATGCTGAAATGGTCCCACCACGCCGCCTCGATCCCGAACCCGCCATAATAATAGGTGCGCATCGGAACGGTCTGGTATCCCTTGAGCGCCCCGGGGAACACCGCGCCGGCATTGCCATATCCACGATACGTCTTCCCGAAGTCGATGTCAACCAGCACCGCGAGGGAACCGTCATAACTGCCATTTCCATATCCCGCTTTGGCGTCACCCGTGGGAAACTCGAGCGAACCCATGACACTGACCAGGGGAAATCCCCTTGTCACCTCCCGCTTGAGCGTCAGCCGCGTGTCCCCGATACCGCTTGTATCGCTCTCCGCCTTGATGATCGGCAGGCCGTTACGCGTAAGCTCATATAGGAACTCATTATGGGGTCGTTCATGCCTCCCGTAATCCTTCGCCCGCAGGACATCGTGATAGCCTTCCAGGGGCCGGTCAAGAAATCCCTCGGTGAAACGAAGGAACGGGACATCGAGCCCGATCTCGGTACGATCGCCGATCCTCTTCTTGAGCCTCACCGCCAGCTCCGTCAGCTCGAGGTCCATATTGACCGTCCAGTTAGGTGAATACTCCGTGACATACACGCTGGAATGGTTTACGCTGACCGACGCTGAATCCCGGGCCGCGGCGCTTTCCAGAAAGGGAAGGGCCAGCGGAAGGAACAAGGGGAACTGGTTCCGCGCCTGCAGGGGTCCGTCAAAGGAAAACCCCGTGCCGGGCAACAGGAGACAGGTTCCGCTGAAGAGGATTGCAAAAAGGATCCGTTTCATGATCCAGACGCGCTCAAGAATATATAATAATGGATAGTCACAGGCGCAATTGTATCACGAGCGAGAGAAAAAGCAACCTCGACATGCCACTTCGCGATTCTGCCTTGTGAGCCGTTTATTAGTGGATGCGAAGGTGCGTCTCTTATGCTATACTTTTATCGTTGCTTGACAGATACATTGATCATCACTAGGGAAAAGGAGGAACTGCCATGCCGTATTTTATCATTCTGAGCAATCTGACGGACGAGGGACGCAGGACCATCAAGCAGAAACCGGAGCGGATCGTCGAAGTGAACAAAGAGATCGAGGCGATGGGCGTCAAGGTACATAAACAGTATGCCCTGCTGGGGATGTATGATTTCGTCAATATTGTTGAAGCGCCGGACAATGAGACGGTCATGAAGATGTCAGTCGAGCTCGGCTCCCGGGGTTCCGTCACCATGACGACCCTCCCGGCCATTCCGGTTGAAGAGTTCATCAAAAAGATCAAATAGCGGGGCCACCCCAGGCATCGCAGACGGCGGGCCGCATGAACGGACCCGCCGCTCGCTTCCCACCGCAGGTGATCCGGTTTACACATCGGAATTTTTCTGGTACACTCCCCTCACCCATGACGCTTGGCGCTAAAATACTCACTGCCGCGGCGATCTTTTTCCTCCTCCTGTGGGGGGCATTCCTCGCCCTCGGAGCTCAGCCGCTCAAAGTGACCAGCGCGCTGTCCGTCATCTACGGTGAGCATGAGGATTTTTATGCGGATGCCGCAGTCTATCAGAAGGTCCGGAACGAAACGCTCTATTTCCTGTATCTCCCCCGGGCGCGCCCTCCCTACCGCTGGTGGTCTGTAGATTATAAGAATATGACGATCAGCTTGATCAAAGCTCCCCGTTCCATAGGGTCACGGAAATACCTCTTGCGGGGCGATCCGAAAGGGGCTGATATCGGGAACAAGGATAATAAGGATGAGTGGTCCTGGCATTTTACTGAGCAGGGAGCGGCATTTTCGGGAAACGGATTCATGTGCAGGGTGAGGAAGGCCAAAGGCAATTAGTGACGCCGCGGAGGAAACCTGAGATCAATTCATGACGCAATGGTCTTTCCTTATCCCCCTCCTTGCCAAGGAGGGGTCAGGGGAGGTCGTTCTTAGGCAACCGAGCCATGATCGCCTCAAGCACGCCATCCAGCCGCTCGTATACATCCGTGTTCGTAAATCGAATAAAACGAATACCCGCCGATTCTATGAACTCCTGCCTCTTTCGGTCACGGTCTTCCGATCCTTCGATGAAGTGTGACTCTCCATCGATCTCGATAGCCAGTTTCAGCTCAGCGCAGTAAAAGTCGACGATGAACGATCCGACGCTGTATTGCCGTCTGAACTTGTATCCTTTCACATTCTTACCCCGCAGTTTCGACCACAACATGACTTCAGCCTGCGGCATATTCTTTCTCAGCGTTCGGCGTTTATCTTTAATTTCTGTTTTGTTAAAGAGCTGCGTCATGAACCTTCGACCCCACCTGACCTCCCCTTACCAAGGGGAGGAAATAATATTGACACGTCCCTGTTGCACTTCAATATCCCCCTCCTTGGCAAGGAGGGGTCAGGGGAGGTCTGCTGTTGCTGGCATCCTCACTTAATACGGATAGAACACGAAAAACAGCAGCGACAGCGCGCCCAGCACCCACAACCCCGCCGGCACCTCGCGCACCCTTCCCGAGAGCGTCTTGATCAATGGATACACAACGAACCCCGCCGTCATGCCGATACCGATGTTATAGGTAAAGCTCATCAGCACAATGATCGTGAAGACCGGCATCACGTCTGTGAGATCATGGTATTCAAGGTGTCGCATCGGCGACAGCATCAGCATGCCCACGATGATGAGCGCCGGGCCATACGCATAGGGCGGCACCACGGCGAAGAGCGGCGCGAAGAAAAGTGCCGACAGGAACAAGAGCGCCGTGACGACGGACGCGAGCCCGGTCCTGCCTCCCGCCTCGATGCCCGCTGCTGACTCGATGTAGGCTCCTGACGTCGTAGTCCCGAATACTGCCCCTGCCATGGTCGAGAGGGAATCGCATAACATCGGTTTCTCGATCTCAGGAAGGTTCCCCTTTCCGTCCAGCAACCCCGCCTTCATGGATAGCCCGATGAGCGTCCCCATGGTGTCCACGAAGATCATGACGAACATGGTGAGGATGACCGGGAACGCCTTGACCGTGAGCAGTCCCGAGAACTCGAGTTTGCCCAGGAGCGGCATGATCGACGGTGGGCTGCTGATTATGCTGTCCGGAAGTTTAACGTGACCGAGGACCATGCCGAGCACCGTGACTGACGCTATCCCAAGGAAGAGCGCGGCATTCACCCGCCTGATCATGAGCAGGCCGGTCACAATGAAACCAAAGATGGCCAGCAGAACGGTCGGCTCGGTGATATTCCCCACATGCACCGGTGCTCCGGGTACGCCGATCCGCACGATGCCGGTCTCGTTCAGGCCGATGAAGGTGAGGAACAGGCCGATGCCCACGCTGAACCCGATCTTGAGCTTCTCGGGGATCGAGTTCACGAGCCAGGTGCGGATGTTCAGGAGCGTCAGTACCGCAAATATGGCCCCGGAGATAAAGATGGCGCCGAGCGCCTGCTGCCACGAGAATCCCATCACTTTCACGACCGTGAATGCCACGAAGGCATTCTCGCCCATGTAGGGCGCGATGGCAAAGGGACGCTTCGCGTAGACCCCCATGAGCAGCGTGCCCAGAAAGGCCGTCAGGATGGTCGCGACCATGGAGGCCCCGAAAGGCATCCCCGCAGATTCGAGGATCTTCGGGTTCACGATGATGATGTAGGCCATCGTGACAAAGGTCGTCGCGCCCGCGATGGCCTCCTGCCGGACTGTGGTGCCAAGCTCTTTAAGGCGGAAGTAAGAATCCAACATTATTCACCTCGATAACTTCAGACGTTGATCACGGAGATACGGAGAGATTAATCATCGACTGGCGCTGCCCGCCTTGGTCTTGCTTCCCGCACCGCCTTCGCCAACCACCACGAACGGCGCCCAGAATAGCGGGTTGGCATATTCCGGATGGTTCGGCGTGTCAATCAGCGAGAGCATCGCCTTGCGATGCGCTTCCGCCTTGCCCTGGCCGGGATTGGCTTCGTATTCTTTCAACATGCCGGTGGTGAGCGGTACGGTAGCCTCCGAAGCGACCGGCCAGTGGGACACCAGCAGGGAGCGGGCTCCCGCATAGAAGAAGGCTTTGGCCAGGCCCGACAAGCCCTCTGCGCCCGGTGTGCCATCGGCTGACGCCGTATTGCAGGCCGACAAGACAACCCAATCCGCGTTGAGCTTCAGCTTGGCGATCTCGCCACCGGAAAGATAACCATCGTCCTCCAGCGATCCTTGTTGCGGCGGCGTCAGGATCAGACCGGGCTCACCGATACCTTTGATCTCGCCGGCCATCAAACCATGGGTAGCGAATGCCAGCGTGCGGTACTTCGATAAATCCAGCCTTTTGATCTTGGTCTCGGTCGCGTTCTCCTGCAACCAGAGCGACTTTGAGTCGGACTTGAGCGCTTTGGCCATAGCTCGCAGTTCGTTGGCGGTCTCCGGCAGGCGCGGTGCTTTGCGGATCGCCTCGACGTCGGCAATTTCGACGACTTGTGCGGTCGTCGAGGCTTTGGATTTCACCACCACACCGCGGAATACCGTGGCGACATCCATACTGGCGCGCTTGCCGCGCGTTGTGCCGGTTGTGTCGCCGGTTCCGCCGATCAGAGGATCGCCGAACCCGGCAAAGGGTTCCTGTGCTTTGCCTGCCTTGGCGAACTGGCGAAAGGCCTGGATCGAACTTACCGACGGCAGCACCGACAACGCGTAATGCCTGGTCAGCCAGTCCACCTTACGGTAGTCGGCATCGCTCTTGATCTCCGGCGGGGGCGAAGCAATCAGTACGCTGAACGGCAGGCTCACCAAGGGGCCTGCAGGCACCACCATCACATGTTTGATCCCGGTCAGGTACGGCAAGGCCGGGGCGAAGAGACTATTATAAAGCTCGGACAGGACGCCGACGCTGACGCGCCGGGCGTTTCCGGTATTGTCGAATTCCATCTCGGAGCGGACCGTTGCCACTTTCTTGGAGATATCCTTCGCATCCATTTTGAGAGACTGAAAATCTGCGCCGTTCCGTCTAACCACCCAAAGAAAACTGGAGCTACCGAGCTCATAGACCAGCATCGCCTCGCCTGGTTTCAACAAGGCTTGGATCTGGCTGACGGAAGCCGGCTCGGGACGGGTAAGTTCCTGATACTCGGGAAAGCGGCGGGTCAGTTCCGCATCGATCATCGCCATATCCTGCGTCACGCGGGCGATCTCGTCGCGCAGCCTTTGCTCATCGGCGGAATTGCGCTCCTGCGGCGGCTTGCTGGCAGCACTGACCAGTTTTGTCTCATCCCTTGCATGGCGATCAGTTGCATCCTGCTTGCGCTTGACCAGGCCAGCCAAAGCATCGTCACCGCTGGCGAAGCGGGAGGCCATTTTGGCGATGGCGGAAGCGGTACCGGACGCTTGTTCGAGTTGCACTATCTGAAAGGCTTCATCGGTAATTTTTTCGGCAACTTCCTTGTCAGGATTACGGGAAAGAAGTGAGAGGTGGGTCAGGAAACCAGAGCGATTTTTAGATGCTTCACGAACGGCCGCATCCCCTGTTCCTCCGGCGACGATCCGTTGCCTAAAGATGGCACTGGCTCTGCGCACCATTGAGAGTGCCTGCGCATATTGGCCTTGGTTTTTGTACAGCTCCGCGAGGTTGTTCAGACTCGTGGCCACTTCGGGATGTTCCGGGCCGAGGGCCTTCTCCATGATAGCCAGCGAGTGCTTGTAGAGCGGCTCTGCCTGCGCATACTGGCCTTGGGAATCGTACAGAAACGCAAGGTTGTTCAGGCTCACGGCCACATCTGGATGATACGGTCCGAGGGCCTTCTCCCTGATGGCCAGCGAACGTTTGTAGAACGGCTCGGCCTGCGCGTACTGGCCTTGTGTGTTGTATAGCAACGCGAGATTGTTCAGACTCTGGGCCACATCGGGATGATCCGGTCCGAGGGCCCTCTCCCTGATGGTCAGCGAACGTTTGTAGAGCGGCTCGGCCTGCGCGTACTGGCCTTGGGTGTCGTACAGCGCCGCGAGGTTGTTCAAGCTCCCGGCCACATCGGGATGATCCGGGCCGAGGGACTTCTCCCTGATGGCCAGCGAGCGCTTGTAGAGCGGCTCGGCCTGCACGTATTGACCCTGGGTTTTGTATAGAGCCGCGAGGTTGTTCAGGCTCGTGGCCACATCGGGATGATCCAGGCCGAGAGCCTTCTCGAAGATCGCGAGCGAGCGCTTTAAGAGCGGCTCGGCCTGCGCATACTGACCTTGGGAATCATACAGAAACGCAAGGTTGCTCAGGCTCGCGGCCACATCGGGATGATTGGGACCAAGGGCCTTCTCTCTTATCGCCAGCGCGCGCTTTAATAGCCGCTCGGCCTGCGCATACTGGCCTTGGGACACGTACAGAAACGCAAGGTTGTTCAGACTCAAGGCCACATCGGGATGATTAGGGCCGAGGGCCTTCTCAATGATCTCCAGCGAGCGCATGTAGAGTGGCTCGGCCTGCGCGTACTGGGCTTGAGTGCGGTATAGTTCCGCGAGATCATTCAGGCTGGTGGCCACATCGGGATGATCCGGTCCGAGGGCCGTCTCCCTGATGGCCAGCGAACGCTTATAGAGCGGCTCGGCCTGCGCGTATTGACCCTGGGTTTTGTACAGCCCCGCGAGGTTGTTCAGGCTCGCGGCCACATTAGGATGATACGGTCCGAGGGCCTTCTCAAAGATCGCGAGCGAGCGCTTATAGAGTGGCTCAGCCTGCGCGTACTGGCCTTGGATGTTGTAAAGTTCCGCGAGGTTGTTCAAACTCGTGGCCACATTGGGATGATCCGGTCCGAGGGCCTTCTCACAGATCGCCAGCGAGCGCTTATAGAGCGGCTCGGCCTGCGCGTACTGTCCTTGGTTGCTGTACAGTAACGCGAGGTTGTTCAGGTCTATTGCGACGGCGGGGTGGTATGGCCCGTAGGCTTTCTCGTCGATCGCGAGCGAGCGCTTATAGAGCGGCTCGGCCTGCGCGTACTGACCTTGGGTGTTGTACAATAACGCAAGGTTGTTCAGGCTCGTGGCCACATCGGCATGATTGGGACTCACTGCTTGCTCGGCGACTTGGAGCGCTTTCTTCGCCACAACGATGGCACGGTCATAGTGACCCTGCTTGTAGAGTGACATGACCTCGGCGTTAAGCATATCCCATTCGGTCCCTTGTGCATAGGCTGGCACGCCCGTGCCGAATGCAAGTAGAAGCAGTAACAATGCGATCATTAGTCTTCCCATTCTATCTCCCTTTTCCTATGTTTCACAAAAGCCTTTTCTAAGAAGATGCATCACGCTGCTGCCCCCCGCGCGTTCTTTGCCCAGACGGTGTCGAACCGCCTGGCTAGAAGTAACCGATTTATTGATGTAGGAGATCATGACCATGCTGTCTCATGAGTTTATGAATACTGGATTCGCCCTCGAAATGCAGCGCACCCATGACGAATAGTGTAGAGATGCCGGATCGGAGTATGTGAAGAAGCTGCGATAACCATTGTCTGTTCCTATCATCAATGAGCAAACCAAACACTACTGGGAATTGATTGCGGCGCGCCACAAGCTCTTTTGCGAAAGTGCTGGAATCCCCTGCGATCCATGCCCCGTGGAGCCTTCGGAGGCCATGTTCAACGCTGTCAGGACTGAGCGCGATGGACGATAAATATTCTATTTGTTCACACAATGGGGCTTTATCAAAAGCCAAGAGTGCTTCAGGACCTTCAAGAGTAAGACGGGCATTGGGCGGCGTACATTGCCATAATTGGCGATCAACACCAACGGAAAAGTTGAATCCAGAACGAAGAGTAAGATGCATGGCTATAACTAACCCTGCAAACCACGGCTTTGCGGTGTTGATAGAGTCCGTTCTACAAAAGGAACGCCATAATGATGAAGCAGCGGAAAAAAGTTCGGGCGAAACAAGACGGTTAAGTTCTTCCGATTTAGTGAGGCGTGAGAACGTAGGTTCTTGATTATGGTCAAGATCACCTTCAAAGACAACTTGCTTCACGGCACTATGAACACGCCTAAGAATATTTGGCAACTGTGAATTGTTTTCCGGCAATGCATGCATGGAAGCAGCCATAAAGGAATCAGTACCTTTTACGCGGAATAAAATGGGGCACCTCTCGTTTCGGTTAAAAGTGTTTACGACAAGACCGTTACATAACACGGCGCTAACCCACGGGCGTAGCCCGGTGGTGTCGAGCGTCCTGGTTAGTATTATAGAGCACGTAAAGAAAGCGTGGGGATAGTTCCATCAATTTTAAGTTTTAGCATGAGCCAAAAGGTCTTCTACATGATTAAGAAAAATGATCTTGGCTTCATTGGCAGCAACGGAATCGCCTCTAGTAATGGCTTGCGGAAGTGTTGTACTGCAATAGTTTTTTGTTTCTTGCCATTTATTTACGAATCGAGTTTTGCTGCCCCCGGTCAAGAACTCAGCAAAATCTTTTGCTGCAAGATCAATAACGCCAACAAAATTACTCATAGCGCGAGCGGTACGGTTATTAGCACCCCATTTTTCTTCTGGTTTTTGGAAAAGGGCCAAAGCCTCGTTGACTTTGGCTCTGAACTCTCTGGCGGCGACAGCTTTACGGTCGGAAGCGGAAAGATCTTTAGCAAGTCGATGCTCAAACAGGGTGCGAGCAAGGTAGACAACGACACCACCAAGAACGGAACCGCAGAAGAAAGTCAACCAATCCATACATTTCTCCTTGGCTGTTGAGTGGAAATCAGGGTCACCCATTTGAAGGCTCCCCGTCAAGCAAAAAGCCCACCCTATGGCGAGATAATGAAATTATCTCGCCGATGTTTATGCAGTCATCGATTTCTTTACCATTGCAGCAGTTTCATTCAGTTTCGGTGTCAGCTCCTCACTACACCAGTCACCCATCTGGATTAAGGCCTCGCTGATGTCGCTATGAGTGGCACTTTCCCCGCAGAGCGGGGACCAGAAAATCTTCGGCTCCTTGACCCTATTGGCTCCTCTATTGGCTCCTTATCTAATTAGGTGCATATTTAACCGCTTTAATGATTTTTAATCTCGATGACCGTGTCCGCATCCTTAACAAGCGGTTGAGCAGAACCACCTGGCGATACACACCTGAATTGCAACTCCATTGAGCCAAGTTGTCCTGGCCTCGATGGCGTAATTGTTTCTCGTATCGTTTTGACTTCAAGCCCTTTATCACGACAGTAGGCGTTCGCTTCTTTATAAACTGCCGCCTTATTGCTGAGCGATACACCAAGCCCAGGCGAACCATCCTTTTTCCCAATGTAGTATGAATCTTGATCCATGGGAATGACTCCGGTGCTTTGGCAGCCTGAGAGAATCAAGGTTATTATTATGATAAGTAAGAGTTCAATATAATTCAATTTCATATTTTTCCTTTCCTTTCTTCCAAGGCTGGAGACGTCTTACGTTGATACCTAACGAGTCTTTGGCCCGTCTATTACATGTTTTTGAATGCCCTTTGCAATACGTTGAGCGCTGCTTTAGCCGGGAGAATTTCTGGGACGTTGTGTCCCGAGTGTCATTACTCTTGATTAATCGCGGGGAGTCTTTGGTGTCCTACTCGAAGATTTCCATTCTCGCTTCTTCTTATCATCTTCACCATAAGACTACAACAACTCCTCTTCCAGTCCGGTTGTCGCGGCGATCAGGGTAAAATCCTTGTCAAGGTGGATGAGCTTTGCCTTTTTATGCGCGGCGGATGCGATCAGCAGGTCGGTCGTAGAGGCGGTCTTGCCCTTTCTATCAAGCAGAAATCCCCATTTTGAGGCGAGTTCGATCACGGTGTCATCGAGAGGCAGTTGCGGCAGCGACGAAAGCGCTTCCCACAGCGCATTCCAGTCTTTTTCAGTCTTCGCTCCTCTGAGCACTTCAACAACCACGATGCCGCAGCAATACGCTTCCTCCCGCTGCAATATTTCCCTGACACGGTCTTTGACCTTTTTGGACCCATGCGGACGAAGATATTCGATCCATACGGAGCTATCGATGAGGTACATCTTTTCTCCTTCTGCTTATCAGCTCTGCTACTGAACAGGCAAGCTCCACTTTCCCTTCAAGGTCCAGGAGCTTTTTCGATTTTCTCCTCCTGATGAATTCTTTCATCGCCTTTTCAACGGCCTCTTTCTTGGTCCTCGCCCCTGACAAGGTCCTTACCTCTTCAAGCAGATGTTCATTAATTACCAGCGTGGTTCTCATATACTCCTCCTGAATGCATCAAACTAAGGCATACTATCATATGCATTAATCAAGAATCAAGTATCAACATGAGGACGGCATTTATTTGCAAGGTTTTCCCGCCGCCTCGATATCGCATTTCATCTCTTCCTCCAACTCCTTCTGATCCACCACCGCCACATTCAGCAGCTCTTCCTCCGCCTGCATGTCGTTCTATATTGCGCAGCATTCCACAATGATCTGTGGCAACTTGAGGTAGTGCTTGTCGGTCGTGATAAGCTTCAGGCCATGCTGCATCGCCGAAGCGGCGATCCAGATGTCATTGGTGGGTATCGGTGATCCCTGTTCGCGCAGGTAGGCGAATATCACTGCGTAGCGCTCAGAGGTCTCCTCGTCAATATCGCGCACCCTCACCCGCGACGAACTCAGGAATTCCCTGAGCACCGATTCGTTCCGCGCCCTGTGCTTTCCCATAAGGAATCCCGCGCGCAGTTCCCCGAGCACAACCGGGTTGAGCGTGATCTCATCAGCCCCCTGGAGGGCCCGTACTACTTCCTCGTTACCGCGCAGGAACACGGAGAATGCCGACGTATCAAGAGCTACTTTATTTTTTTCCATAGCCCCTCGTCGATCTTCCGCTGCGCATCCAGCGATCTGTCGAACTCTGCTGCGTCTTCCTTCGCCCAAAGTCCGGCAAGGTGGTCAAGGTCGTGATACAGGACCGGCGTCCGCCTTTCCGTCGCGGCTGTCCCCGTCCCACGTTCGAGCAGCGACACCAGCGCCTTGTTCAAGCTGGTCTTCCTGCGCGCAGCTTCTTTTTTCACTGCTTTCTGCACATCGGCGGGAATACCCCTGATCGTTATTTGCTTCATTGCTCACGCTCCTGTGATTCTATAATGACTCACTATGAGTCATTATTGCATCGTCACAGCTGAAGGTCAAGTGGTTTTTTTGAGGAGACCAGGCCAGTTGCATTCTTTTGTTCCTTCACCCTACAGTTCCTTCAACAGCACTTCCTCCACCGGTCTCCGGTCCGCCCTTCCGCCCTTTCCCGCCGGGTGACCGAGGCTGACAACAGCCATCAATTCCATATCACTCGAAAGACCGCACAGTTCTCGCACTTCATTCGCGCTCTTTAGTATCTCGCCGAGCCAGACCGCGCCGAGGCCCATGCCGTGGCTGGCGAGCAGCAGGTTCTGGATGCATGCGCCCATGGACTGATGGTCCTTCACTTCATGGTACATGGCGGTCTTATCGATAAAGACAACAATGCATGCTGCTGCATTTTCTATGATATGGCTGTACTTGGTGAGTTGCGCGAGTTTCTGGAGGGTTTCTTTATTTTGGATGGTGACGAAGCGCCAGGGCTGGTTGTTCAAGCCTGACGGCGCCAAGGTCCCGAGCCGGATGATCTCATGGAGCTGTTCCCGGGTGACCGGCTGATCGGTGTAGGTGCGAATACTCCTGCGGGTCTGTAATCCTTCCAGAAGTTCCATGTCCCCTCCTTTAGGTAAGACAGGGTCAAGGGTCATAGACTTTGACGTTCAATCCGCAATCCGCAATCCGAAATCCGCAATTTGTCCGCCTTACTGTATTACCCTCCGTCTCATCAGCCTGAACGGCACCGGAGCAAGGGCCGCAGCGACGACCACGATCCAGACGATGCTCCCGAACACATGGTCAACGTGTCCCGCAGCGAAGGCCCGGCAGATGTTCACCAGGTGATAGAGCGGAGTGAACCAGGCTATGCCGGCGACGGCGCTGGGCAGCGTTTCCACGGGAAAGAAGACGCCGGAGAAGAGAAAGAGCGGGGTCATGAAGAGCGTGTAGAAATAGCTGAAGGAGTCGATGCCCGGGACCAGCGCCGTAGTGATCATCGAGACCTCGGCGAAGATCAGGCCGCACAGGAAGATGACCGGGACCGCGAGCAGCAGGAGCGGAGAATCCACCAGGCCGAAGAGGGCAACCACGAGCATGATGGTGAGGCCATAGATGACGCTCTTGACCGCGGCCCAGGCGAGTTCCGCGGCGATCAGGTCGTCGAGGTTCACGGGCGTTGCCAGGATGGCGTCGAAGGTCCTCTGAAAGGTCATCCGGATATAGGTGCCGTAGGTGCACTCATAGACCGCGGCGAACATGGACGATGATGCGATGATGCCCGGCCCGATGAACTTTATGTAGGGCTGGCCGTTGATGTCCTGCACGAACACGCCAAGCCCCATCCCCATTGCCACGAGATACAGGACCGGCTCGATGAAGTTCAGGGCGAAGCTCGACTTGTAGAGCTTGGTGTACACGGTCCAGTGCCGCTGCAGGACCCTCCAGGCGCGCTTAATCTGCAAGGTTCCTCCCGGTGAGCTTCAGGTACACGTCCTCGAGGTTGCCGCCGTGCAGCAGCATCAGGTTCTGCGGCGTATCGATCGTTATGATACGCCCCGAGTCCATGATGGCGACACGGTCGCAGAGCCTCTCCGCCTCCTCCATGTAATGGGTCGTGAGCAGCAGCGTGGTGTTGTTGAACTTGAGCTTGTTCAATTTTTCCCAGACCGCCCGCCTGCTGTGGGGGTCCAGTCCGGTCGTTGGTTCGTCGAGGATAAGGATCTCCGGGCTGTTCACCAGGGACCGCGCGAGCAGAAGCCTGCGCTTCATCCCGCCTGAAAGTTCCTTGATGTTCATGCGGCCCCGGTCCTGAAGTTCCACGAACGTCAGCAGTTCATCGGCGATCGGGACTGATTTCTTTTTCGGTATGTCGAAGTACCGGGCATAGACGATGAGGTTTTCGAACAACGAGAGGTCCGGGTCCAGATTGTCTTCCTGGGGCATGACGCCCAGACGCGCCTTGATGGCAGACGGTTCGCGGGTCACGTCCGTCCCGAAGACCGTGACCGTGCCCGATGTGGGCGGGAGAAAGCACGAGATGATGCGCATCACCGTGGTCTTACCCGCTCCATTGGGTCCCAGGAAGCCGAAGCATTCCCCCGGCGCGATCGCGAAGTCGATGCCGTCCACGGCCTTGACGATGCCGTATTCCTTCGATAATTTTTGTGCAGATACGATGTCCATAGAGGTGTCCGATGGTCCCGGCTTATGCAGCTAAAAATATACCATGGAGAGGCTAATTCGTCAGCAATATTCTACAAAGAAGGCCCGGGGAGATTTCCCCGGGCCTGTGATGGTTAATGCAGCTGATGTCACCCCACCTGACCTCCCCTTAGCAAGGGGAGGAACTCTTTATTGCCCCTCGATCATGAAGCACCCTCTCCCTTTTTCCCTCTCCCCTCCGAGGGAGAGGGGCAGGGGTGAGGGGAATTATGATAGGGGTTGGGGAGGTGGTTCGAACCTTATGCTCCTTACGGCCTGCGGCTGCCGGAGCCGGGCCTGGATGCGCTGTCCTTGTGAACGCGTGATCCATATGTCTGATGGGTGGATGTTCCGCGTGAAGCGCCGGCCTTTGCCGGCGAGGACGGATGCGCCCGGTGAGACGACGCGGTGGCGCCGCGCTCCCCGGTCTTTGCCGGTCCGGCGTGATGGCTCTTCGGCCGTGCAGGAGTCGTAGCATGCCCCCTTCCCTGCTCGGGACGTGCCGGGACGCGGCGGCGCTGGGGCTCGCGCGGCGGGCGTGCGAACTCCGCGTCGCGGGCGGGCGCCGCTTTCTTGTAATCGAAGTCCTTGAGCGTGCGCCGTTCGATCTTGTCACCCAGCACCCGTTCGATGCTCCTGACCAGCGGCTCGTCCTCATGGGTCACGAAGGTGAATGCGTCGCCGGTCTTCGCGGCGCGTCCGGTGCGGCCGATGCGGTGCGTGTAGGCGTCGACCGTATCGGGAATATCGTAGTTGATGACATGGGAGATGCTCGAGACGTCGATGCCGCGGGCCGCGATGTCCGTGGCCACGAGGATCTGGTACGAACCGTCCCGGAACCCGTCGAGGGCCTCCTGACGCCTGTTCTGCGACAGGTTCCCCTGCAGCGACGCGGCCTTGTAGCCCGCCTTCTCCAACTGCTGCCCGATGCGCTTGGCGCGGTGCTTCGTCCGCGTGAAGATAAGAACGGACTCCGTATTGGTATGGCGCAGCAGTTCCATCAGGAGCCCTGTCTTGAGATGCTGTTCGACGGGGTAGAGCGCGTGGGACACCGTGTTCACCGGGGCGGTCATCCCCACCTGCACGGTGACCGGCTTGTGCAGGATCTCATGGGCCAGGTGGCGGATATCATCGGGCATGGTGGCCGAGAACAGCAGTGTCTGGCGCTTCACCGGCACATATTTCAGGATCCGCCGGATATCGGGCAGGAACCCCATGTCGAACATGCGGTCCGCCTCATCCAGCACGAGCACTTCGAGATGGGCGAGGTCCGCCGTGCGCTGTTTGAGGTGGTCGAGCAGGCGGCCGGGACAGGCCACGATGATCTCGACGCCGGTGCGCAGCTTCTGGATCTGGGGATTGATGCCGACGCCGCCGTACACGGTCATGCTGCGCAGCTTCGTCTGGCGGCCGAGGTCAACGATCGAATCGTTGATCTGCTCGGCCAGTTCCCTCGTCGGGGCGATGATCAGTGCGCGGACCTTGCTTCGCGGCCCGGTCAGCAGGCGTTCCAGGATCGGCAGTACGAAGGCCGCTGTCTTGCCGGTCCCGGTCTGGGCCAGGCCCATGACGTCCTGGCCTTCCATGACCGGCGGGATCGCCTGTTTCTGGATGGGCGTCGGCGTCTTGTAGCCGGCTGCTTCGACGCCGGCCATGATCTGGGGGTGGAGCTTGAACGAACTGAAATTCATTGCTTCCTTCTTTCTTCGCGACTTGTTTATTTACGGTACGTTCCCGGTCGCGGGGGAACGGCCGCACGGATCAAAGAAAAAGGCCCAGGGAAGATGCCCTGAGCCTTTGGATCGGTTAGTAGCGGGGTCCGGATTTGAGCCGACATCCTTCGTTGTTATAAGCCGCTTCAAATACAATATCACGTGAGCTGAGCAAGGACACTATACATTATTTTCTAGCAGATAGCAAGTAGACTCTTTGTCGTTGTATATTTTGTTTATGTATTAGATAGAGGGTGTCCTGCTAGAAAGGTTGTGGAAGGTCGGTCGAAAAGCCGAGCCATGATGACCCGTGCTCTAGTTTCGCGGCGATCCCGGCCGTGCCCATTCTCAACTAAATCTTTCCAGGGGACGAGAGAGCGGCTGCCGTGGGAGGGGCCCGATCCGGCATGATCAGGATTCAACGAGCTTGTTCTCGATCGCAATGGCGATTGCCTGCGACCGGCTGGTCGCACCGAGTTTCTGAAATACATTTTTCATATGAAATTTCACGGTGTCCTGGCTGATATTGAGAATGGATGCGATCTCACTGGTGCTCTTGCCGTCCTTGACCCAGATCATGATCTCACATTCCCGCGGCGTCAGAGAAACGTCCAAGCCCGCCACCGTGTCGTTCTGTGCACTGAGAAGATGCGGAAGGATATGATCGAGGATCATCTGCACGCGGCAGGACTCGGCATTCTTGATGCTGGTATGAAGAAGGGACGCGATCTCTCTCATATCTTTGCCTTCCTCCATAAGTTGAAGGACCGCCCGTTCACGCTCTGGCATCCCGGATACCGGTGATAGTTCTCCCTTCTGGACGCGGTGGCCATAATCCTTGAAAAGAATGTCTGCGATCTTCGGACTGAGATAGACGACGTTCGACGCAACGACCTGCACGGCCCGGACGACCTCGTCAAAGGCGCATTCCTTGTGAAGATAGCCGGAAGCGCCTGCTTTGAACATTTCCAGCACCATGCGCCGGTCCAGATGCATTGACAGGGCCAAGATCTTCACGACGGGGTTGGCGATCAGGATCTGCCGCGCGGCCTCAATACCGTTCATCCCGGGCATCGAAATGTCCATGACCACGACATCCGGCGACAGCTTGGCCGCCAGTTGAACCGCCGACCTGCCGTCCTCGGCCTCCGCGATTACCGTCAAGTTCGATTGTTCGGAAATCAGCGATCGAAAGCCTTCGCGCAACATCTGGTGATCGTCCACAAGAAGTATCCGTATGCTCATGCGGCTCCCCTTTCGATCAAACTGGGGCCAAAGACGATGCGCCTGTCATAGCGATACGGAGATGATGTGAAAAGCGTGAAGTCATCATGGTCACCTGTTTTACGCGCAATTTTTCATAAGGTCACGAGAGGTCGATTGAAAGTGAATGAAGTATGAAAGTATATGAGTACGGTATTTTATTGTCAAGAAATTAATTCCTGGTTAACAATGCCTGCTCCGGCTGGACGTAAAGTTCCTTTCAGGAGGCATGCGTGCTGATCGGAAGTTTGTGCTAAAGGACAGGATGCAACTGTCATAAAAGCCATTTCCGCGGGATGTGTGCTGACGATTATGATGTACACTATCATTCATAAGCACATCAGAGTTTCAGGCACAATGTAATTATACGAAGTTTATATCGGAATGGATACTACCCGTTCGGGTAGGTATATTTTTTTGCGCTGATGACAAAATAAAAGGGCAGGGCATACGACCCCGTCCTTGTTATTGCACATGCCGTCCTTAGATCCAGGAGCGAGCTCATTCTCCGTAGCTTGGGAGGTTAGCGAGCGCCTAGCATATAGGATTAAGATTCCCTGCAGCTAGCTGCAGAGCTTCAATTCCCTTGATCAGGCCATGCCCCTCGTCTCTGACCCGCTCATTCCCGCGATCCTGTTCACCTCGTCGATATCAAAGGGCTTCAGGAGAAAGGCATCGGCGCCGGCGGCCAGGAATTCCTCCTTCCGGTCCCGGAAGCTGATACCGATGATGCACGCCCGGGGAATGATCATGCGGAGCATCTCCGTGACCACGTGCCCCCGGATGTCGGGCAGGCTGAAATCGATAAGGACGGCGTCATACGACCTGGCAGTCACGCTCCGGATGGCCGTAGAGCCGTCCTCGCAGAGCGTTACACACCAACCACCGTTCTCCAGCAGCGTGCCGAGCTCTGTTCGCAGCGGAGCGTTATCGTCGATCACGAGGATAGATCGTTCCTGTTGCTGTTTCATTCTCAATAGGATCCGTGAGCAAGCCCATTTCGCGCCGATTGCAGTGGATCAGCCGGCATGCTGCCTTGAGGGCAATTTCAATATACTGATTTTCTCCGATCTATGTAACTACCTGTACGGGTAGCTGGACAGTCTCGCGAGAAGGGAGCTATGAAAAATGAATACTCTTGAGGGTGGAGGAAACTCGAGAAGATTTCAACCGCCAAAATATTTCGGCAGGAGGGAAGGTCCTCCTGCCGTATTTTTTATGCCTGGCTAACGTCCTGCAAGGGCGTCTACCACTCTGTCGCAACTGAGTGGACATGGTAGGAACTGACGGCCGGCCGCAATAATCACGGGGCTGCCGGCTTCCATCCCTCGTCTTTCGAGTAGGGCAGCGCCTTACCATCGAAAATGATGCGCATGCGGCGCTCACCATGGGAGCCCTTGGTCTCCTCGACGGTTATGTTGAAGTCGATGGCCGACATGATCATATCGCCGAACCGTTCATTCATCCAGCGCTGCATTGCCGGCCCATACACCTCTATCGCCTCGTGCATGCGATAAATAGCGCCGCTTTGCCAGCGTACCGGAGGAGGCGCCAAGGGGGCCAACGAGCCGGCTTTCAGGTCAAGCTCTTTTTCCAGGCAATCCTGTGCAGCTTTCTCTAAAGGAGCCTGGCCGGTGAGGATCGCTCCGACCCGGACAGGCAGGAGCTTGCAGGTCTTACCCAGGGCTTCCAGGGTCAAGCCCTTTTTATAGGCCGCCTTATTTGCCATATCCAGGGTCGGCTTGCGCTGCTCGTAACTATCCAGTGCAAGCGAATCCACTACGCTGGTCCGATCAGTAGCCTGTGCCGGTGAAAAGGAACAAAGTCCAGCAGCGATAACTGCAGAAACGATCAGTAAAGTCTTCTTCATGAAACCTCCCATTACTTTAATTTTAGTACATGTTTGAATAACTATAAATCGGCGCTGTGCTCATCACCCCCCCCACCTTAGAGTGTTTATGCAAATACAGCAGCTGACAGCGGGCTGTTGTCTGTCCTCGGTCTCTAATATTTCTCAAACTCGAGATCGCGGACATCAGCCCTGCCTTTGACTTCATGCCCCATATTGATGGCCGCACCCGAACGCTTAACCGGCGCGGTAATCATCGGTTTGGCGAGATGGGCGACAGGTATTTTATGCGAAACCTGAGCACCCCCGTTGCTTACCTTGAAGAATGCCACCGCGCTCTGAAGCTGCCCGGCCTGCGAAGCCAGTTCCTCGGCGGTGGACGACATCTCCTCGGCGGCTCCCGCGTTCTGCTGGATCACGCGATTGAGCTGCTGTATGGAAGCGTTTATCTGGTCGGCCCCGGAGGTCTGCTCCTTGCTCGCGGCGCTGATCTCCTGCACCAGCTCAGCGGTCTTCTGGATGTCCGGCACGAGCTTTGAGAGCAGCTGGCCAGCACGCTCGGCCACCTCCACGCTGGACGTGGAGAGCTGGCTGATCTCGCCGGCGGCCGCCTGGCTGCGCTCCGCGAGCTTCCGGACCTCGGAAGCCACCACGGCGAATCCCTTGCCGTGCTCACCCGCCCGGGCCGCCTCGATGGCGGCGTTCAGCGCGAGCAGGTTCGTCTGCCGGGCGATCTCGCCGATGACCGAGATCTTTGCCGCGATGTCCTTCATGGCGGCCACAGCCTCGGTCACCGCCTTTCCGCTCTCCTGGGCGTCAGCCGCAGACTTCAATGCCATCTTCTCGGTCTGTGAGGCGTTGTCCGCGTTCTGCTTGATCGTGGCGTTCATCTCCTCGATGGAGGCCGAGGCTTCCTCGGCC
>CAKKRC010000005.1 GCA_919902495.1 Nitrospiria bacterium | reverse complement strand
GGCCGGGCACGGTGTACAGGTGGAACCGCACCTTGTAGTTCTTGATGGTCCCGAGCTCCACGGGAAGGAAGTCGAAGAACAGCGTCCGGTCGGTCTCCGTGGCGAGCGAAATGAGCTTGCCGCGCTGGCTCGGCGAGATGCGGTGATAGATAAAGTGGATGTTGCTGGTCTTGCCGGAGAGGCCTGGCCCGTAGTACACGATCTTCGCGTTGATCTCGCGGGTTGTATGATTTACCAGTGCCATGCGGTCATAATTACATAAATAGAAAAGGATGTCAATACTGCGGCGTTCTTTATCAGCGGAGTAGCGTTATTTCTTCTCGGGCCTTGCCGAAAGCAGGTCAAGCGCCTTCACGTGGGTCGCTTCGTTCTTGCTCGCCAGCAGCGGCGCCGTCCGTTCCAGACCTACCGTGATGTGGTCGAGCGAAGTTCCTTCGAGGTCGGTGATCACACCGTCCGCCTCCTTGACTATCAGCATGCCCGCCGCGTAGTCGAAGGCGCGAGACGCCGTGGCCGTTGCGAAGACGCTGAACCCGCCCGACGCCAGGTGGGCGAGGTCCAGCGCCGTGGACCCGAAGCACCGCGTGCGCTTCGCCTTGGCGATGAGCGGAAAGATGCGGGGGATGTCCCTCGCCGGATCCGACGCTTCGTACGCAACGATCGTGATGACGTCGGTCGCCGGCGTTCGGATGCGCGATCCGTTCTTGTGAGCCCCCTGGCCCCGCAGGGCCCAGTACTCGTCTCCCGACGCGAGGTTGATGATGTACCCGGCCGCGAGCGTTGACAGCGTGTCACCGTGCAGGAGCGCGATCGACGTTGAGAAGAACGGGATGCCGTTCTTGGCGTTATTGCTCCCGTCGATGGGATCCACGAGGACGACCTTTTTGCCTTCTCCATACTTCCGGATGCCTGCCTCCTCGGAGATCAGAGTAAAGGCCTCGCCTTGCTGATGGATCTTCTCGAGCGCCGAAATAACGATGTCCTCGGCCCACCTGTCCACCGGGAAGGTCTTGTCCCCACCCGCGCCCTTGCCGAGCGAGACCGTCCCTCCCTCACGCGAGAGGAACTCTGCGATGCCGGCATGCATCTGTCGGCCGATGGTCTTGAAAACATCCAACCACTGCTGATCATTCATATTTCACTCCTCAACCATTTACCACGAATGAACACCTAAGCAGTTGTCCTCTCCCTATAAAATTCCACGATCGCCGCAGCCGCCTTTTTGCTCATCCCCTTCATGGCCGCCAATTCTTCTATTGTTGCCTGCCGCACCTTCGTCACGCTTCCGAAATGCCTGAGCAAAGCCTTCTTCCGCGTTTCGCCGATGCCGGGGATATCGTCCAGCTCGGACCGTACCGCCTTCTTTTCCCGCAGTTTCCGGTGATAGGTGATGGCAAAGCGGTGCGCTTCGTCCCGCACCCGGGCGACCAGATGCGTCGTCGCGCTCGTGGGATCGAGGATTACCGGTTCCTCGACGCCCGGCAGGAACACCCGCTCAAACTCCCGAGCAGACCCCTCTTCGCCGCTCCGCGCCTTGGCAAGACCGATCACGTCGGGCCCGGTGATGCCTAATTCCAGCAGTACATCGAGCGAAGCGTTCAACTGTCCTTTGCCGCCGTCGATGAGAATGAGGTCGGGCAGAATACCTTCTACCTTCGCTTTCGTATATCGCCGACGGACGACCTCCGCCATGCTCGCGAAATCATCCTGGCCCTCTACTGACCGTATCTTGAACCGCTTGTAGTTTCGCTTGTCCGGCAGGTTGTTCTCGAAAGAGACCATGCTTGCCACCGCCTCGGTTCCCTGGATATTCGAGATATCGAAAGCCTCGATCCTCCGCGGCAGGTTCCTGAGCCCCAGTTCCTCCTGGAGAAGCAGCAGGATGCGTTCCTTGCTCTTGCGGGAAAGGAGCTGTTCCTTGAGCGACTGGGCGGCGTTGTCCGAAGCCATCTGCACCAGCTCCCGTTTTCTCCCCCGTTGCGGTACGGCAACTTCGACCCTGGCCTCACGCTTCCCGGTCAACCACGTCTCGAGCACTTCGCGGTCCGGCACGTCAAGCGGCAGCAGTACTTCGGCAGGCACGATCATTTCCTTTGCGTAGAACTGATGCAAAAAATCTCCAAGCACATCCTCATCAGACATGCCGTGCGCATCGGAAATATAGAAGTCCTTCCGGCCCAGCAGCATCCCGTTCCGGATGAAGAGCACTTGGATATCGCTGTGGCCGCCTTCGGACGCGATGCCGATGACATCTTGATTTTCAAAGCCCGGCGAGATGATCTTCTGCTTCTCGAAGGCCCCCTCGATACGGCTGATGCGGTCCCGGAGCTCCGCCGCGCGCTCGTACTCCGTGTGCTCCGACGCCTTTTCCATACGCTGCTTGAGCATATCGACGAGGTCGCGGTTCTTGCCTTCGATGAACAGACGCACCTGGCCGACCATGTCGAGGTACACGTCCGTGTCAACCTCGCCCATGCACGGGGCAAGGCACCTGCCGATCTGGTGCTGGACGCATGGCCGCTCAGGCTTGTCCTTCCTGAATTCCTTTTTGCACGTCGCGAGCGGGAAGGTGCGCCTGATGAGCGAAAGGATCTCCCACATGCCTCCGGCGGGAACGTAGGGACCGTAGTAGACCGCGCCGTCCTTCTTGAGCCCCCGCACCACGTCGATGCGTGGGTACTCGGCCTTCAGATCGATCCGGAGATAGGGATAGTTCTTGTCGTCCCGGAGAACGATATTGAAACGGGGATGGTGCTTCTTGATGAGCGTGGATTCGAGAATGAGCGCTTCCAGCTCTGTGTGGGTGACGATGGTCTCGAGGTCGGAAATCGCGCGGACCATCAGCTCGGTCTTTTCTCCCTTGCTGCCCTTCTGAAAGTACGAGCGGACGCGGTTCTTAAGGGACAAGGCCTTGCCGATGTAGATGATGTGCCCCCGGGCATCTTTCATGAGATAGACGCCGGGCTCAGCCGGAAGGTTCTGGAGCTTTTCGGAAAGGGTCATTGTTTGATCATCACCAACGCTCTTGTCATACTGAAGGATGGCATCGCTCTTTTCACGAGGGCGTTCCCGCGATCGCCGTTCCTTCTCACTTTTTGCCCTTGTTCTTCAATACATTGCGGATGGCCTTTGCCAGCATGCGGTCGCGCCCCTTCCGCTCCAGTCGCGCCTTGGCATCCAGCTTCTCCTCATTGTGCTGGATCTCCCCTCTCAGCTTGAGAAAGCTCTTATACCTTCCCTGGTCCAGTTCGCCCCCCGCGATCGCCGCAAGAACAGCGCACCCTTGTTCGAACGTATGCGAGCAATTGCGAAAGCGGCATTCCCTTCCCATCTGTTCGATGTCTGCAAAGGTATTCTCTATCCCCGCTTCCGCGTCAACCATGCCCAATTCACGCATACCCGGCGTGTCGATCACGATCGCGCCGGAGGGCAGGACGAACATCTGGCGATGGGTCGTTGTATGCCGACCCCGGGAATCGATCTCGCGCACTTCGGCTATGCGGGCCAGTTCCATCCCCGCGAGACGGTTAATGAGCGTCGATTTGCCGGCGCCCGAAGACCCGACGAAACATGCCGTTACGCCCGGTGCGATCATCCGTTCCAACTCGTCCATGCCTGCGCCCGTCAGTGCGCTCACGAGGAGGACCTGAACTGGTCCTGCAGCAGCCAGCGCCTCGCGAAGCCGCCCCGGTGCATCCAGAGCCAGATCGCTCTTGTTCAAGAGCACGACCGGTTTCGCGCCGCTCTCCCGGGCCGCGACCAGATAGCGTTCGATCCTTCGGAGGTTGTAATTCCCATCCAGTCCGGTGATTATGAACACCATATCGATGTTGGCCGCTATCGCCTGCACCGCGACGTCCTTCCCCGCTGTTTTGCGAACGAGAAGCGTACGCCGGGGAAGCACAGAATGGATGACGGCTTGGGTCCCCCTGTCCAGGAGATCGACCAGGACCCAGTCCCCTACGACAGGATAGTCCAGCCGGTCCTCCGCCTGGAACATCATCCGCCCGGTCACTTCCGCCGGGATATCACCCCCCACGGTCAGTACCAGGAAAGCGCCTCGATGTTCTGCCGATACCCGGGCGGGCACAAATAGCCCATCCGCGAGCGTGAGGAACTGCTGCGCGAAAAAATCGTTCCAACCGAATTTATCAAGTATAGATGTATCCATGATGAAATAGAGGATATGCCACGATGTCTCGCGCCATCCTTCCTGCGCGGGCTTCCCGAATATACGATCCCCACTCCGCTTCCCGAAGTCCGCTCCGGCCCTACTCCACCTTCACCCCCACCGCCATCTCCTGTTTCCGGAGGGACCGTATCTTGTCGCGCAGCTCCGCCGCCGTCTCGAAATCCAGTTCCCTGGCCGCCTGCCGCATCTCCTTGTCCATCCGGCTGATGAGCTGCGGGATGTTCACCGTCGGCACGTACTCGCCGGCATCTTCCGCCGCGATCGGCACGGTGAAGTAATCCTGTTCGTACACGGTGCGGAGCGTGGCCTGGATGTTCTTCTTGATGGACTGCGGCGTGATGTTGTTCTTCCGGTTGTATTCCTCCTGGACAGTGCGGCGCCTGTTCGTCTCGTTGATGGCCTTTTTCATGGAATCGGTGATCCTGTCGGCGTAGAGGATCACCTCGCCGTTCACGTGGCGCGCAGCCCTGCCCATGGTCTGGATGAGGGACCGGGCCGAGCGAAGGAATCCTTCCTTATCCGCGTCCAGAATGGCCACCAGCGAGACCTCGGGGATATCGAGCCCTTCCCTCAGCAGATTGATCCCGATGAGAACGTCATACTTGCCCATGCGCAGATCGCGGATGATGTCCACCCGTTCGAGCGTGTCGATGTCCGAATGGAGGTAGGCCACCTTGACGTTCACTTCCTTATAGTGTTCGGTCAGGTCCTCCGCCATGCGCTTCGTGAGCGTGGTCACGAGCACCCGTTCCTGTATTGCCGATCGCTTCCGGATCTCCTCAAGAAGGTCGTCCACCTGTCCCGTCACCGGCCGGACCTCGATCTGCGGGTCCGTGAGCCCGGTGGGCCGGATGACCTGTTCGATGATGCGGCCGCCTGATTTCTCTGTTTCGTAGTCAGCGGGTGTCGCCGAGACATAGACGGTCTGGTTCACCCGCGCGTTGAACTCGTCGAAATTGAGCGGCCGGTTGTCGAGCGCCGAGGGCAGGCGGAAACCGTACCCCACAAGCGTCATTTTCCTCGCGCGATCGCCGTTGTACATGCCGCCGATCTGCGGGATCGTGGCATGGGACTCGTCCACAACAAGGAGAAAGTCCTTCGGGAAGTAATCGAGCAGCGTCGGCGGCGGCTCGCCGGGCAGCCTGCCGGACAGGTGGCGTGAATAGTTCTCGATCCCGTGGCAATAGCCCATCTCCTGGATCATCTCCAGGTCGAACATGGTCCGTTGTTCTATGCGCTGCGCCTCGATGAGCTTGTTCTCCTTGCGAAAGTACTGGATGCGCTCCCGAAGTTCGTCGTGGATGCCGTCCATAGCCGCCTTCATGCGCGACTCCGGGATCACGTAATGGCTGTTCGGGTAGATGGCGACCTTGTCGAGCTTCTGGAGCGGCGTGCCGAGCAGCGGATCGAACTCGGATATCGCGTCGATCTCGTCGCCGAACAGCTCGATGCGGATGGCCGTGCTCTCGTGGGAAGCCGGGAAGATCTCGCACACGTCCCCGCGCACCCGGAAGGTGCCGCGGTGAAAGTCGAAGTCATTGCGGGAATACTGGATGTCCACGAGCTTCCTGAGCATGTCGTTCCGCTCGATGTGCTGGCCCTTCTCGAGGAACAGCAGCATGCCGTGGTACGCCTCGGGCGAACCCAGGCCATAGATGCAGGACACCGATGCCACGACGATCACGTCGTTCCGCTCGAACAGCGAGTTCGTCGCCGCGTGGCGCATGCGGTCGATCTGCTCGTTGATGGACGAGTCCTTTTCGATGTAGGTATCGGTGTTCGGAAGATAGGCCTCCGGCTGGTAGTAGTCGTAATAGGAAACAAAATACTCAACGGCGTTGTCGGGAAAGAGCTCCTTGAACTCATTGTAAAGCTGCGCGGCAAGTGTCTTGTTGTGGGCGATCACGAGGGTGGGCCGCTGTACCTGCTCGATGACGTTCGCCACGGTGAAGGTCTTGCCGGAGCCCGTCACACCGAGCAGCACCTGGTGCTTCAGGTCCCTGACGATACCGTCGGAAAGTTTCTCGATCGCCTGGGGCTGGTCTCCCGTTGGCTTGAACTCCGATGTTATCCTGAACTTGTGCATAGCTGATATTACTCCACCCTTCCCGGTGTGTCAATTGAGCACGCAGGCGGCACTGTTCCGGACGCGTGATATCGCGTTGGACCAGGATGCCGGCTGGCCTTCTCTTCAGAGGGACAATGCTACCGTCGGTAGCCACCGTATAATAAGCATGGATGCACTAAAATCACCCGATCTTGGGTAAAATTCCCTTGCCTTTTCAGGCCGCCGTGTGAATAATATATGTAAACATTCACCCACCCGTGGACCGACTTACCATAGAAAAAACGTGTATCAGGAGGCTATCATGCGTTCATTCAGGACATCAGTATCGGGAATACTGCTTGTGCTTGCGGCGATCCTTCTCTCGTCCTGCAGCGGTACCGGCGACAGCGGCGTCAGTTCGAACGGTTCCGTCACCCTTTCGTCGCTCATCCTTCCGGACAATGTCAGCGTCGTCGACCCGAAAACAATATCCAGCGCCAAACCGGGCCAGAAATCCATCAGTTCCCTGCTGTTCGGGGCGGTCTTGACCGACCTGGCGCCGACCTCTGATTACAAGATGGACAAAACGACGGTCTATGTCAACGAGCGGTCGCTGGATTCATTCCGCTCGGTAAGCGAGATCCTCTGCATGGTCCGTCAGTCCCGGTATGATGTCATGTTGAACCAGGGACCCTACATCGCCCAGGTGGACAAGAACCTCTGCAGCAGCGCCCGCTCGGACGCCTCCTCCGCAGGCCAGGCAAGCACCAACCAATCATCGGGCGCGACCATGCCGATGTACGAGAACTGGACGGTCAACTCCAGCCGCAGCAGCTCACAGTCCCCTCACATCGTCCAGGTCTGGGTGCATTCGCAGGACAATCCTTCCAGTCCCACCAGGCTTATTTACGCAAAGATCGTCATCACGGAAGGCGCCGACACCGCACCGCCCTATGGCGTCTTTAAGATGAACTTCAAGTTCTACGATCCGGCTGACCTGACAACGATCCTGGCACGGGGCTTCCTGAATGCCGAGCGGGACGTCAGCGGACAGGTACTTCTCTATTTCGCAACAGAGGACAAGGACAGCTACGAGATACAGAAGGCCACGCTGTATAAGGATATCGTCAACAATCAAGGCGCAGGCAGCGTTCTCAAGGCGGAGACCGGTCCCTGGCTGCCGGCTCCGGAGATCATGCGGTTCAACCTCGCCTACAACCTGGGTAACTTCCTGAGGACCGACAGTTCCGGCACCATCTGCCTCGACCGCGACAACATCGTTGAGTCCTCCTGGCGGTATGGTCTGTACACGACCGATACGAATCCGGCCGTGCCCCTCGGAACGAGGGTGACCAGGAACTCGAATTTCCAGGTGAAAAAGGGCAGCGTGTATGGTTCCATCGGCTACTGGGGGGCCTGGTTCCCCCCGGTGAACGGCATCCCGGTGACGGTCAGCGACGGGGAGCAGGTCTTCAAGCATGACTATTCGAACAACACCGATACGGCCTTCACGGTGTTTCAGCGGGGCGGCAAGCTGAAGAAGTACGCAAGGAAAAATGTGACCCTGGACAATATCAAGAACATACCGCTCGTCTGGTTCGATAGCGGAGCCGCATACATGGTCATCTGGGATGGAGCGGGTTTCTTAACAGTTGCGCAAATGCAGTCAAACGGTTCGTGGAGCTCTACGGGTACGTTCCCCCAGATCAATCTGAGCAGCTTGCCCTGGGTCGATCTCGGCTTCTGGTCCCAAGCGCTTGGGGGCTCTGTGATCGTAAAGCTTCATGACCCCGCGACGAGTCATGTCTGTATAACAACATCAAGTCCGTATAATTGTTCGACCGCTGCAAATGCAACGACTCCCGTCATGTATTACAGAGAAACCATCATCTTCCCGGGCGACCCGGTGCCGTCACGGCTTGCCTGCTTCGATCGATGCCCCGATGCGAGCAAGCTCGCAACTGCATCGCCGATCTATGATACCAGTCTGATGAGCTATCAGACCGTAACCCCGGGGCTTGCTAGTTATGTTTCCTACTCGTTCATTTCAACGGGGACATCTCCCACGGCCATGGTTCTGACCGACGGCATCACGGGCGCTCCGGTCACCGCTGCAACGACTACCTCCCCCTATGAGAATGGCATAACAAGCGGCATTTTGACCTCTCCGACGAGCACGTACTGGGATCTGCTCGCCTGTCCTTGGGACGCCAATAGTACCTGCCCCGGACAAGCAGGGAGCGTGCTTCCCGAGTTCTATATCTGGGAAACCGGCCAAGGCACCTGGAACCAGTTCGTGACGGTCCTGGACACCGGTGGAACACCCATACGGTTCGATCCGCCGCTCCAGGTGAAATACATTCACAGCCAGCCGACCGCCACAGCGCCGGACAATAAATACAACAATGTGACGTTCTTCCTTGAATACTCGGGGTTCGGCGAACTGAACGGCATACCCGGCAAGTGTGTTGATATCGACGATCCTTCCAACCTGAATGTGAACTGCAGCGACAGCGGCACGAACAGGGCGATCCGCTGGGTTCCGGAGTTCTCGATCCCCCGGGCAGACGCCGCCGGCGATCTGACCGAACTGACGGATGTCGCCCAGCCGGCGATCACCTATTTCATCAAAGCACTTGAAACTGAACAACGACTTGGGACCGGAGGGACCTGCGCCGGATTGACAACGACTCCGTATCAACTCCCGAGCATGGCTTCCTGGATCGATCCGATCATCGGAGCGGAACCGGTCATAACCGCGCCTCCCGCAGTGATAGGCGGCGTTGTCCAGTAGCCCGGACATCAAACCACACAAGGCGGAGCATGTGCTCCGCCTTTTTTTTCCTTTCGTGCCCTCTCCCACGACCGGTCCGATGCGCCGTCAGTCTCCTGCGAACCGCCCCATTCCCCGCCGATATCACTATAGATATATTACGAACTGACTATTGCTTTTTTCCGGCAATTCCGGTAATTTGTCCCTCCTGTCGATAAGATCGTATCTTGCGCACGAGTGCCTGGTGGTCACACCCGGCACGGGAGATTTCCTTTTTGCTGGAGGTTCGCCATGCACACGCAGTCGATCATGTTGTTCATCGTTCTCTGTCTTTCTCTTTCTGCCCCTTCAGGCATCATCGCCGCTGAAAATAAGTGCCCCGAAAAAGATGACCAGTGCCGGGAATTCTCCAGGCTCGCCGAGGCGGAGCAGTACGACAAGATCATTGGCGCGATCGATGCAAAGAAAACGTACTCCGATGCGTCCCGAAGCATCATCGGTCAGGCATATCTCATGATCGCCGGGCGGGAGACCAACACCCCCGAGCAGGAAGAGCAGTTCTGCAGGAAAGCGCTCGAGTACGGCTCGACCTCGGCCTACATGGGGCTCTACTTTATCTACGCTTCAAAGGACACCGAAACGGCGCTCGGATTCCTGAAACAGTACATAGCAACGAAGCCCAAGGATTCCGTCCCCTACGTGATCCTGGGCGAGGCGGAGCTGGAAAAGAAGAACTATCAGGCGGCCGACGCCTATTTGCGGGACGCAAAGAAGGTCGCCCGCGGGCGCTCTGCCAACCTTGAATGGCTTTCGTTCCAGGCAGGCTATCTCACGGGCGATTATGCCTATGCCGGCGCCCGTCTGGAGAGCGTCATGAGTAAACCCGAGTATGAAAAGGAGCTCCGCGCCCTTGCCTCGGACCCGCGTTTTGCCGGCATGGAAAAGCGGCCCGAGTTCAAGCAATACGAACCCCTTTTCAAGGGTGTTGCCCGATGACCTCAGCGCAGCTGTACGGCACGATCGCATAGCATAACGCGTTTGCGAAGCTCGCCGCTGCCGGGCAGCGCGTCCGACCGATCATGACAAAGGCCCCCTTTCCTTGCTACCGGAGAGGGGGCCTTGCTTTTCGCTCCTGATCTCAGAACCGTCAGTTCACTTCTTCTTCATCACATACACGCCGTCCCAATCAGCGGGAACACCCTCCTGCCGGAGATGTTTTATGCGCTCGAGGAACGCAGCCGCCGGGCCGTCCTCCGGCCTGATATGGATCACATTATTGTAGATCTTCTCCGCCTTGTCCCAATCCCGTTCCGTATAGGCCTTGAGGCCCGCCTCGGACAATCCTGCGATCTCCCTCAGCCGTCCGCTGTCCGTGATCCCCATAAGCTCATAGATCTTGATCGGGATGTTCTTGCCTTTCACCCGGATAAGATCCAGCTGGCGAAGGATGAAATCGTTCTTCACGTCC
Source organism: Nitrospiria bacterium (assembly GCA_919902495.1). Classification (GTDB taxonomy): domain Bacteria; phylum Nitrospirota; class UBA9217; order UBA9217; family UBA9217; genus JAAXXJ01. The sequence continues at coordinate 19,645 of CAKKRC010000005.1, read as the reverse complement.
TCGTAGGTGTATTTGGGGACAATGATGTGCGTGCCGTACTCCTTGTTCAGTCCCTCGAGCCGCGAGCCCAGGTTCACCGAGTCGCCCATCACCGTGTAATCGAACCGCGTCGTTGAGCCCATGTTCCCCACGGTCAGTTTGCCCGTGGAGATGCCGACGCCGATATCGAGGTGCGGGATCCCCTGTTTCTCCCACTCGACCTGCAACACCGCCAGCTTCTCCAGCATCTCGAGGGCTGCCCGGCACGCGCGGGCCTGGTGGTCCTCCTGCCATACCGGGGCCCCCCAGAAGGCCATGATGGCGTCGCCCATGTACTTGTCGATCGTCCCGCCGTGCTTCAGGACGATGTCCGTCATGGGCGTCAGGTAGTCGTTCATGAGCTTCACCAGCGCCTGGGGGCTGAGGCTCTCGGAGATCGTGGTGAACCCGCGGATGTCGGAGAACAGCACCGTAAGACGGCGCTCCTCTCCCCCAAGCACGAGCTTGGTGGGATCCTGCAGGATATTGTTGACGAGCGACGGGGCCACGTAGTGCGAAAAGGCCTCCTTGATCTCCCGTTTCTTTTTCTCCTCGGTCATGAACCGGTAGGTGGTCACGCCGAAGAAGACGAACACCATGGTCATTCCCGGATAGACCGCCGTGAGCCAGACCTTTCCGGCTACGAAGACATATTCGTTCACAAACGCATAGAGAAAGATAAGGCCGATGGTCACGAGCGTGCCGAAAAGCGCCCGGATCCGTGAGATCGCGAGGGACAGGCAGATCCCGCACAGGAGAATGGTAATAACGTCCACCACCGTGACCCAGTCCGGCCGGCTGATAGGATCGTTCCGAAGGATGTTGTCGATGATATTTGCGTGTATCTCTATCCCCGGAAAGGTTCCCGAAAAGGGGATTACCCGCATGTCGTAGATGCCGATGGCCGTAGCTCCTACCAGTACGATCTTGTCCTTGAACGCCGACGCCGGCGCCGTGCCGTTCAGCACGTCGATGAAGGAATAGTGGGGAAAGGTCTTCTGGGGTCCGCGGAAGTTGATCAGCAGCCGCCCCTCCTCGTCCGTAGGGACCTGGAGCTTGCCGATCGAGATGGAATCGACGCCATAGGACGCCGTGTTCACGAAGGTCGGCGGCGAACCGAGGTAGCGGCGGACCGCCTCCACGGAGATATGGGGGTACACATCATCGCCGAACTTTATGGCAAGGGGTACCCATCGCACGGTGCCGTCTGAATCGGGAACGATGTTGAAATACCCGAAGTCCGACGCCGCCTTGGCCAGGACCGGGATGTTCTGCTCGACCTCCCGGGCCGTGGGAAACCGGGGCTGCTCTGAACCTTTTTCCAGGGAGCGCACGGAGGTATACCGCCCCGGGATGTGGTACGCCGCCGCATCACCCTTCTTCTCCGTGCGGTGCTTCACTTCCTCCCGGGACATGAAGAAGAAATAGCCGAGGATGACGCTCTGGTTCTTCCGGAGCGCGGTTGCCAATTTCGCGTCGTTGTCCGTTTCCTGCTCGGCCTTTTCCAGCGCCGCCTTCATGGCCCCGCTCCCGAACCGCTCCTTGAGGTCCCGCACCACTGCCACCCCGGAGCTCTCGTCGGGTTCGGAGAACAGGATGTCGAAGGCGACGACCTTTGCGCCGTAGCTGCCCAGACGGTTGATGAGGTCGGCGATCCTCGTGCGCGGCCACGGCCACCTGCCGATGCCGTCCACGCTCTTCTCGTCGATCCCCACGATGACCACTTCATTGCCCGGCGGCACGGTGCCTCGCGACAGGAAGTGAAGGTCGTAGGCCTTGAGCTCCATCACGTTCAGGAACGGAATGCCCAGGCCGTAGATCAAAAGGGACAGGACCGTGATGATCAGGCCGATCTTGAACCCGGTGGGGGCGGCAAGCTGTTTAAGTTTTTCCATGCTGATCATAGAGGAGATCGGCCCCCTGCTTTCTTATAGCTTCACGCCGACGCTGTTAAACAGCAGCAGGAACAGGTCCTCGGTCGCCGAGCTGGTGAACCCGCCGAAGGTATTGCCTCCGACCCAGATGTTCCCGCTGCCGTCGGTTGCAACGCCCACGCCCTCGTCATTCGCCCGGGTGCCGTACTGACGGACCCATGGCGAATTCCCGTTCACATCGTACCGCACGGTGACGCTGTCATCGAATCCGTCACTGCCTGCGCCCTCCATATCACCGCTGGTCTTGCCGGTCGCGATAATTCCGGCCGACGGATCGAACGCGATCGCGCGGGCAACATCATTTCCCGGCGTCCCGATCTGCCGGATCCACAGAGGCGCCAGGCTGACATCGAACTTTCCTACAAAAAAGTCGCTTAGGCCCGCGTATACGCCGGGCCCTGCTCCATCCAGGTCACCCGATGTGCTGCCCGCGACATAGACGCTTCCGGATGGATCGACCGTAACTGCCCAGGCGCTGTCGTCATCGGCCGTGCCGATCTGCTGCGTCAGGGGATTGTTCCCAGACGCGTCGTACTTGATCAGTGTGATATCGGTCAGGCCTGCATAGATCCCCGGGCCGGTTCCGTCCAGGTCGCCCCGCGTCGATCCTGCGACGACGACGCTCGCTCCCGAAAGGTCGAAGGCTATCGCTTCGCCGAAGTCATCCCCTGCCGTCCCGGCCTGACGGGTCCACAAGCTGCTGCCGGAGGCATCATATTTTGCCAAAAACAGATCGAACAGTCCCTGGTTCGCGCCTGCAAGGTCGCCCGTCGTGTCGCCTGCCGCGTATGCGTTCCCCGCGCTATCGATGGCCACCGCGTTGCCGAACGTGTCCGCGCCGGTAGTTCCGGTGAGGCTCGTCCAAAGATGGACGCCCGTGGAACTGAGCTTGGTAACGAAGGCGTTGATCGGGCCGAGACCGGACAAGGATGCGCCGTTCAAGGCACCGGCGGTGCTGCCTGCAAGGTAAATGTCCCCGGTGGACGTGCTGGTTGCGACACTGTAGCAGATATCGAAGCCAGTTGTTCCGAACTGTCTCGTCCAGATCCGGGCCCCGGTCGATGTGATCCTGGACACAAATACATCGGTGGTGCCGTGCGCCGGATCAGCGTTCACGTTTCCCTCGAGATCGCCGTAGGTATGCCCGACGATGATGATGTCCCCATTCGCATCCCGCGCGATCGCCGTCGCCTCGTCGCCCCAGGGCGAACAGATCAGCCGGTTGAAGATCATGGTCTGGAGCGGCAGCGTGAGCGTGATCGGCTGGCCGTCAAGGTTCGCCAGCATGCTCCCGCTGTAGATGGGCGTGCCTGATCCGTCCTTTGCTTCTATCAGGAAGTTCCGGGACGGGCCATTCAGGACAGAGAAGACCTCGGTGATGGTCTGCGGCGGCGTAATGGGGACAACGCGGACGATGGGGTCCATGCCGGGGCCGGTAATGGTAAAGGTGATCGTCGCCACGGTCGGAGTTGCCTTGGAATGGAGTGCGGATCGATACAAGGCCTTCTGGGCGGTCTTACCTCCACCAACGGTCACGGTGACCGGCGTCATACCCTTCTGGTCGCTTCCGCTGCAACCCGAGATAAGGCCGGCGAAGACCACTCCGGCAATGATGAACAGCGATCGCCATTTCATAGGCGTTTCCTCCTTAAGAGCAGTCAAACTGCAGTCATGGACCAGTCATAAAGCAGTCATGGAGCAGTCGACTTCTTCTTGACTGCCTTCTCGACTGTCTCTTGACTGCCTCTTCACTGCCTTTCGACTGCCTCTCGACCGCCTCTACGGTATCGTGATGGTCAGGCTCACCGGCGTCGGCAGCAGCGCCGGGTATGTCTGGGTAATGGGAATAAGGTTCGTCACTCCGCCGGGCGGTCCGGGCGGCAGGGCGCCGGGATTGTTGATGAACGACGGACTCGATCCGCCGGTCCCGGGAACGCCGGCTCCGCCCATGGACGTATCGGTCAGCGCCATATAGGACGAGTTCAGCAGGACCACATCGATCGGCGCCGGCTCACCGCCCTCTGAACCGGTGATCGTCACGGGGCTCTGGCCCGGCATGTCCTTCAAATGCGGATCGACGAACGAATCGCTCACCGGCTGGGCGTCAAGCGGCGCGTCCGCTTCGTCCAGGACGAAGGATGCCTGGCCGCCCTTCACCGTAACGACCTTGCCGGGCTGGCCGGGATTGTAGACGAACCCCTCGCCGTCGATGAAAATGACCCCCGTGACCCCGCGTTCGTAGTAGACAATGAAATCCGTTCCCTTCACGCCGGCGATGGCCGTGGGCGTCTTGATGTTAAAGCCCGCATCGGTCCGTGATACGGGAAGCACCGTAGCTTTCAGCTTGGCCACAATGGCCCGCATCTTTCCGCGGAACAGTCCGATCAGGCCCTTTTCACGGGTGTCTTCGCCGCGAAAGGAATACTCATCGATCGTGATGCGGGTCTCCGGTGCAAGCTGGATCACGGTCTCGTCCTTGAACTGGATCTCCGCCCTGCCGTTCCGCTTGGTCCTGATCGCGTCGCCCAGGGACACGGGATCTCCGGCCTGGACCGGGGCCGCCGCGATCTCGCTCTGCCGGAGGATATCCACCTTCCCCTCGACCTTCGTAAAGGTCCCCACCGGAGCAGCGACGGCAAGGCCGGCGGTCAATAGCGCCAGGGCCGTGACTGCCACAACCACCGAGACAATGTATCGACACGAGATTTTCATGCGATCCTCCAAACGCTCATAACCTGCATCAGAACTTGGCATAGAGACCGATGCCCACGATGTTCTTGTTGTAGGCATAGACCGGGATATTGGAATCGTCCTTCATATAGACATACTGCATCTGCGCATCGATGTTCCGCCATACGCGATACAGCGCCTGGACGGTCAGCGTGACGGTCGTATCCTGCCGCTTCATGTTGAACGAGGTGTTCGTGTTCGCAAAGGACTGAAGATAGGCTTCGAGCCCCAACGCGAACTTCAGGACGTCGGTCGCGGGATAGAGCGTCCCCACGGAGAACTTGTTTCCCAGGTAGCTCCAGTTCTTGCCTGTTGCGTTCTCCTGGTTGATCTCGTATTTCGCGTTCACAAAACCCTTCTGCTGGGCAAAGAGCCAGTACCAGGACAGCACCGCACCCAGGTCCGTTGAATCGCGGTTTTCGTCCGGAAGCACGACGGTATACTGGAAATCCTTCTGCAGATACCGAAGCGATGCCTGCGCCTGCTGGCCCTCGGCAGGCGTGAAAATAGTGACGGGCGCCAGGGCGACCGCCTTCAGGTAGTCCTTCCCGTTGACCGTGGTCATGTTGTAGCTTACCGGCACCAGCACGGAACTGTCCCCGAACGCATAGCCCGGAGCAATGCCGAAGGTGTTGCTCTGAACATCATACGCCTTGAGGTCCTGATACATGCTCTGATACAGCGCATATTGGAGCTTCATGCTGTACGGTCCCTGCAGCACCGGCGCATATTCGGCGCGCACCGCAACGACCAGAGCGGTATCGGACTGGTTCGAGATGGACGCCGCCGAGGGAGCATTCTCGGGCTTGAGTATGACGTTGCTGTCGAACTGATACTGGGCGCTGACCGTTGCCTGGAAACGTTCCCCGGTCTGCATGCGTTTGGACAGCGCGTCAGCCTGCTGCTTCGCCATCTGGCCCACGTCGGACCCCGGGTCCTTCGCCGCCACCGCGGCGAACCGGTCCCGCGCCTCGGCCTGCTTGCCCTGCCGGTGGTAGATCGTGGCGATCTGGAAATCCACAGCGGCCCCGAGCTTTGGATCGAGTGACTTTGCCTTTTCGAGGGCCGCCTCGGCCTCAGCATACCCTCTCTTTTTCATGAACACGAGCCCCTTGAGGAAGGCCGTCTGGCTGGGCTCGACGCCCTCCCGTTCGGAGGCCTCCAATGCCTTGAGCGCTTCATCGTTCTTGCCGAGGACAAAGTACACGTCGGCAAGGTCGAGATACGCCTCCTTCGCTATGGGCTGGAGGGTCACTGCCTCCATGAGGTGCGGGCGCGCCTTGGTATATTGCTGCATCTTCTTGAGCGTCGCGCCAAGGTAATAGGCCGCGGCCGCGGAACGGGGGTCCTTGATGCGCGCCTTGGTCAGGTCGGCAAGCGCCTCCTCGTAGTTCCCCAGCCGGAAGTTCAGGGTGCCCTGCAGCATGAGGTCCGGCTCAGGCGCTGGAGGCGGCGCAGGTTGTGCCACCTCGGGCTGGGTCACTGTGGCCTGAGTCAGCGGGGCCGGCTGTGATGCAGGCTGAACCGCCGCCGGTGGGGTAACCGTGGCCTGGGTCACCGGAGCGGTCTGAGGCGCTTCCTGCGCCTGGGCAAACGCGCCCCCTGCCGAACCCGAGAGCATCACTACTGCGACCATGGATAGAACGGCTCTTGATGTCACCATCATCCCTCCGGATGCTGCCGAAGATATTGAAGCTCCCTGCAGCTTGCTGCAGGGAGCTTCAATCCTCAAGGAAGTACTATCTATTTTGACCTCTCGTAACCGTGAACCGATCTACGGAGAATGCGATCGCATCTGGATTCAACCATCTTGTTCTTATAACCGTCGTCTTGGTCAATCCATTCCATCTTCTTCTGTACTTACTGCCCTGTCTGACCGTAGTGCGAATGCAGGATCATGAGGTCGCGCGCGTCGATCACGTTGTTCCGGTCGAGGTCGCAGACCGGGTTCCAGCGTCCGTCGCCGGGCCGGGTCCCCAGGGCGTCCTGGAGCTTGATCACGTCGGCGTTGTCCACGATATCCGCGGACGTACCGGTATTGTCCACGTTCCCCATCGGGCCTTTGCCGTACTGGCTGTCGAAGAAGACCAGGGCGTTCGAAACCGTCGTGGCAGGGTTGCCCGCCATATCGGTCGCCGCGAACGACACCGTGTAGAACGTCCCGTCGACAAGGGTGACCGGCGGCGTGACGCCGTGCGTTGTGCCCGTGAGGTCGGACACGGTCATCGTGTACAGGTGCGGCGAGGCCGCATCGGGCCTGCCGCCGGACCGGGTGAACAGGACCGTTCCCGATGCCGCCTGTTCGCTCAGCGTATAGGTAACGGTCGGCGTCGTGATGATGCTCTTCGTCACGGGGGACGTGTTCGAAATGACGACCGCCATCGTGTCGAAGGTCACGTTCGGTACGTTCGCCGGCGGTGAGGCATTCCCGGCGCGGTCCGTCACATTGGTGATGCTGAACGTATAGGTCATTCCGTGCACCAGTACGGCCGAGGTGGTCACGGCATGCGCTCCCGCGGTCAGTTCCGCGCCGCTCAGGATATGGACGAACGGCACGCTCCCGTCATCGATCACGATCCGGCCGGACGTGGTCGGTTCGCTCAGGAGGTAGCTCACGGCCGGCGTGTTCACCCTGCCGCCGGAAGTCGGGCTGGTGATGGTTACACCCGCCGCAGCCTGGTCGTGGGTGATATTGGTGACCGTTACGGTCGGCGCGCTGGTGACGCCATCCGTTGCGCTGAACGCGATGCTGTAGACGGCGCTGTCCACGAGCGCGACCGGATCGGTCACGATGTGGCTGCCGGCCGAGAGGTCGGACGGCAGGATCATGGTATAGCTGTGCGGCGACTGGGCATCCGCCGTCCCGCTCATGCGCGTGTAGACCACGCTGCCCGACGCCATGAGCTTGTTCAGCGTGTAGCTGACCGTCGAGCTGTTCACGAAGCTGCCCGATGCCGGCGCCACATTCGTGATCTGCGGCATGTTCGCGTCGATGACGTATACCTGCGTTTGAATGAGCTCGGCATTGCCCGCGAGGTCCACGGCAAAGAACTTGAGCGTCGTGGTCGGCCCGCTGATCAGGACCGGCGCGGTGTAGGTCAGACCCGAGACCAGGGGGTCGCTGTCATCGATCGTGTAACGGATGAACGCGCAGCCCGCACCCAGGCCGTCATTGCAGGTCAATGTCACGCTCTGGTTCGCGGGATAGTTCCCTCCCGGCGCCGACAGTGTCGTGGTGGGAGCGGACATATCAAGGGTGATCGTTCCGATCACGGAGAGGGACTGATTTCCATCGACATCCGTGAACCGCGCGTGGACGTTCTTTGCCCCCTCGATCGCCGCGAGCGTCCATGCCGTGCCCGTTGCAAAGGATGCGGGTCCGGACCATGCAATGCCGTCGTTCGAAAGCTGCATCTGGCTGCAGCCGCTGCCCGCGTCGCTGCAGGTGAGGCTGAGCAACACGCTCGGGTTGTTCGTGTACAATGCGCCGCTGTTGATCGTTATCGTGCCGACCGGCTTGATATCGTCCACGAAGCTCGCGCTGATCGTATGGTCCGCGGTGACATTGCTGAACGTGTAGGTCGTAACGGACCCCTGCGAGACCAGGTCGACCATGACGGCCTGGACAGAGTAGCCCGTGTTCGGCTGGATAATGAAGGTCGTACTGGTGCCCTCGCTCACCACGACCGCACCGGACGGCGTAATGCCGCCGTTCGTTCCGGCAGAGGCCGTGATCGTGCGGGTCGGCAGCAGCGTGGTGAAGGACCAGGTGTAGTCCGCCGCCAGACCGATGCCGCCGGCAAGGTCCTTAGCGGCCGTGGTGACCGTGGCCGTGTAGGTCGTGTTCGAGGCCAGCGCAGAGGCCGGCGTGAACGTGGCTGTCTGTCCTGAGGCCACGACGCTGCCTGCCACCGCGCCGGAAGGCCCGATCAGGAGGAATGAGGCCGTGTCGATCGTGGAACTGTTCATCGGAACGCTGAAGCTGGCAACAACCGCCGTGCCGACCGGGACCAGGGATGCCCCGTTCACGGGGGAGACCTGGGTGACGGCCGGCGGACCCGCGCCGGGCACCGCGGAGACAACCGCTCCCGCGGATGTGGACGGGATCTCCGTACCGCCGATCCTGCCGAGGATCACATTCGCCAATCCGACGCTGGTGGTGCCGCTGGACTTGACGGTGAACGAGATGACCGCCAGCGGCAGTCCGGTACCGGAAAGCGTGGGGGAGCTGTACACCGAGGCCGCCACGGTCCCTTTACCCGTTATATTGTCGAACTGGTTCATGACCGGAAGGTCAAAAGCGCTGTTGACGGTCACCGTGTTGATGCCGAGCGCGGCGGGATCATAGCTGATGCCGAACTGGAACCCGCCGAGGTCGCTTGCCTGATCGACCCCGACCGTAAGCAGGAGCGTATCGCCGACCGTGGCATTGGCGGAGGCGGGCGAAATGCCGACCACCGCGGCATGGACCGCACCGGCAAGCGCGAGAATCAGCGCAAGCGCCAGAAGGACGGCATATGTCCGGCTATGGAATCGCATCAAAGCTCCCTATCACGCTTTGCACATCCGTACTGTCCACTTTATTGTGTCCCATCATGTCCAGGTCGCTATTGTAGCAGACGTCACCCGCGGCAGTGCCTGCTCCCCCGACCGCGCGAAGGACATCCAGGATGTTCACTGTGCCGTTGAAATCGATGTCCTGTATACGGGGGGTGCCGACGAGATCACGCACGCCGGTCGTTTCGAGATCAGCGGGCACTTTACGGAAACGGTCTATGACGCAGCCCGATATGCCGTGGCGTTCCGATATCCGGACGGATTCACCGCCCGTAAGGTTGAACGTACTGCCGGTCGCGGCATCAAAGAGATTGTTCATGTTGAAATACTGCTTGGTGATATCGTTGGTCAGCAGAAGCGAAACAGGGTCCTTTCCACCGGTCAGATAAAGGACCTCCAGAACACCGTCGGCCGCGCCCGAGACCGCGGGCGCCCGCAGGAGGTCATTGCCGAAGGGAACGAGCGCCGTCCCCGTTGTCATGGAGCGGACCACCATCCTGGCCGTCAGCACGGCCGCAGGCTGGGACGGCGAGAGCGCCACCTCGGCGGTGCTCTTTGAGACGGTCGATGCCTGATAACAATACACGGCATCGGCGCTCAGCCCGGAGACCGTGACCCTGATGACCCCCGTCGTATCATTCCCTTCGCTCGTCGAGACAAGCCCGGTGATCGGCGTGACACAGTCGCTTTGATACAGGGCAAGCGCGCCGGTGGCCGGCTCGCTGGACACCCACGTCACCGCGAACGACGCCGGAGTGACATCGGTCACCTCCATCTGCGAGACGGACGGCAGCCCGGCAAACGCGTTCACCGCGACACACAGCAGGGCGAACAGGATTATGTAGATCGTCTTCTTCATATACGTAGTGGTCCTGACCCGCGGTCTCCCGCTCTCTCATCCAGTTCCCCGACTACCAGAAACTGAACGCTGACAGCGAGGAGGAGGTTCTCCTGACTCCTGACTCCTGACTCCTTACCCCTTCTTCAGTTTGTCCCGATGGGGCGAATCAGCCGGGTACTCCTTGCCCGAGGCGGTGATGTACGTTACCTTGGACTCCCCGCCCATGGTGGAATCCACCCGGATCCTGGCGACCCTGATCCCGTCGTCGAACGTGGGCAGGTTCAGCGCGATAAGTTCCGTGACGGAGAACGTGGCCGAAGCCAGCAGCACGTTGTTGCCCGGCGACAGGGTTATGGTCGCCGTCGCTGTCGTGGCAGCGTCCGATGCTCCGGCAAGAGCGGTGCTGAGCACGGAAGAACGCGATGCTCCCGATGACGGCACGACATACACCCGAACGGTCGTGCCGATCGGGATATTGGCCGCATCCAGATTCACCGTGACGGTCGTCGTTCCCTGCGGGAACGTGATGTCGGCATTCCCCGTAGGATTGGCAGGGACCGGCACCGGCACGCCGCTCGTCGGCGTTACACTGCTGATCATGAGTGTCGGGCTGTTCGGCACCAACACATGACCGGGCAAGGCAAAGGTGTGGTCCGGATCGGTCTGTGCGGCGGTCCAGCCGGTAAGAATGTTGGCCTCAAGCCGGGTATAGCCCGAACCGCCGGCACCGCCGCCTGCTCCGCAGGCTCCACCGCCGGCAGCACCGACGGCCTGCAGCAAGGGACTGCCGGTCATGGTAAGGGTATCCGCCACAAGCCTGATGGCGCCGCCGCTCCCGCCGCCGCCGCCGCCGCCGCAGGAGGTACCTGCAGTGACACCTCCAGCGCTGCCGTTGGCGTAGATCCTTCCGGACGTGGCAAAGGATATCGTCGCAGGTGATGACGCGGTACCTGCCGATATCAGGATAGCGCCTCCGCCCCCGCCTCCGCCGGCACCGCTAAAGGTGGCTCCGGCAGAGCCGCCGCCGCCGCCTGAACCGCCCACCAGGGGAAGGATCGATGCTTGACCATAGGTCGATCCCGCTGCGGCATAATACGGCCAGGCACCCGTTGCACCGGCAGTTGCGAAGCTCCCGCCGCCGCCGCCATAGCCCCAATCGTTACTGTTATAGAAGCCTGATCCCGGCTGACCTCCTCCGAGGCCATTGCCGCCGCCGCCCATTTTGCCGCCTGCTCCGCCAAAGAGCAGTGAGTAGCCGCCATATCCGCCGTCGAACCCTCCGGGACCGCCGATGCCGGGCTGGCCGTCATCCCCAAGGTTGCCGTCCCCGGCGGTTCCTGTGTTCTTGCCTGCGGACGTAGCGCTCACATTGATCGTGCCCACGATGGACACGTTTCCGAAGGTCCGTATGATCACCGGGGTGTTGGCGGCATTCTTCGTGAAGGTGACGGTAATACCGGTCGGGACCGTAAAGGTCGAATAATCCAGTATCCCGTCAACCGGCAATGTCACAACGGTATTGACCGAAGGGGCGAAGATGCCCAGGCATTTGTCATGACCGCCCGGATCCGATGCGCTGGTACAGGTGGTGCCGCTGTCGAACGCAACAGCAGCAGAGACGCTCTGTATGGCCGGCCCGGCAAACACCAGGCCGAGCAGAATGAGCCCGATCAACCATAACTTCTGTATCTGTCTGTTCATAATGAACCTCCCAAAATATACTTCAATAGAAATGCATAATTTCAATGTACCTGAAGAACGACAGCTCCCGGTCGGCACCTGTTGTCCGGTCGTTATCCCTTTGAGGGATCCGATCGATCCGCCCCTTGCGGCGGTCCCCGATACGCCGGGAACAGACGCTGCCCGCTCCGGTCATTGAGGGCAACGATCACCCTGTTCCTGTCCGCCCGGGACAGGGACGCATCGAGCGCAGCAGCAGCGCTGACCGGATCCGTTTGCCTCTGATCACCCCGCTTGGGCGAAAGTGTGCTGATAGCGACGCCCGATCCCCGCGGGTCGGTCCCGGGGATGAGGTTGCCCCTGTTCGCCGGAGGCGCTGTTGTACACGCCGTGATGACCGTTTCCTTGACCGTGGCCGGTTCGTTCCAACCGAACAGCGAGACGACCGTGAACGTATTGGCAGCGGTGGCCGAGGGATCGCTTTCCCCGTACGGCGTGCTGACGATCACGACCCGCTCTCCGCCCGTGGCTGTCGGACTGGTCATGACGGAGACCGTCAGATGCTCTCCCTGGGCGTCCGACGTATACACGGGCGGGTTGTTCACCAGGATATCGTCCGCGGGCGAGAACCGGATCTCTGTCGCTCCCTGCAGGTTCGTCCCGTTGATCGTCAGGGTGAACGGCGTTCCGGCCACCTGCGAGATCGGTTCGATCGAGACGATCGCCGGGGCCGGTCCCGCGAGCAGTCTGTTGGCGCCGGGAACCGCTGCCGCTATTGTCCCGGACGGTGATGACACAATGACCGTCTTGGCCCCGATGGGCAGTGTTGTGGCGGTGGTAACCGATACGATCGCGCTCAACCCATCGGGCGCCGGAGTGATCGCGCCGATGGTGATGCCCGATGACGGCTGTATCTGCACGCCATTCACCGCGTTCAATCCGACGCCGAGGATCGTGATATCCGTCGTGGCGCCGGGCCTGATGACATTCGGAGCGATCCCGGTGATCGAGGACCCGACGGTTACCCCGACCGGCAGGGAGATCACCGGGGCGTAATTAACACTGGTCGTCGTGGGCGTGGGTGCGGTTAGCACGGCAACACCGACCGCCGGCGACCCAACGGGGCCGTACGTGACCAATTGCTCGGTGGTCGAGGCAGGCGTCGTGACCAGGACGCCCACGGAGGACGACACGACCGGCGTATAGTTCGCATACGCGCTGCCGGCCGGCGGCGTCGTGCTTCTCACCTCGAAGGTATTTGCGGCGGAGAGCGCGCCCGGCGTTGCTCCTCCAGGGGTCGTGATGGTGACTGCGCGCAGACCCGTCGCCGTATTGGAGGAGATCGTGATGCTCACCGACGCGAGCGTCCCGTCGGTGCTGACCGACGGAGGATTGCCCACACTGATGCCGTCAGGCGGTATGAACGCCAGTTCGCTTGCCTGCTGCAGATTCCGGCCGTTCACCTGGAGGGTGATGGTCGATCCGGTCGTGGCGGAGACCGGGATGAGCGACCAGAGCTGCGGCGGCTGATAGGTGACGCTGAAAATGTTCGCGCCCGGGGCCGCGGGCCAGGCGGTCACCCCGCCGAGCACCACGGTGCGCTGGCTGACCGGCGCATCATCCGCGATGCTGATCTGGACATCGACGGCGGTATCCGTAGCGACCAGCGTCCCGTTCTGAACGGTGACGCCGGTAGAGGGGATGAATGTTATGCTTGCCGCCGAAGCAAGACCTGTTCCCTGCACCCTCACCAGCAAACCTGTCGCGCCAAGTGTCCCGCTTGCCGGGCTGAGCGAGGCGATCGTTGCGCCGGAAACCACACCGACCGGCAGAGAGACAACAGGAGCATAGGATGCTGTCGTGGTCCCTGCCGATGACGGGGTCTGTACCAGGACGCCCACGGAGGACGAAATGACCGGCGTATAGTTCGCATACGCGCTGCCGACCGGCGGCGTCGTGCTTCTCACCTCGAAGGTATTTGCGGCAGAGAGCGCGCCCGGCGTTGCTCCTCCAGGGGTCGTGATGGTGACGGCGCGCAGACCCGTCGCCGTATTGGAGGAGATCGTGATGCTCACCGACGCGAGCGTCCCGTCGGTGCTGACCGACGGAGGATTGCCCACACTGATGCCGTCAGGCGGTATGAACGCCAGTTCGCTTGCCTGCTGCAGATTCCGGCCGTTCACCTGGAGGGTGATGGTCGATCCGGTCGTGGCGGAGACCGGGATGAGCGACCAGAGCTGCGGCGGCTGATAGGTGACGCTGAAAATGTTCGCGCCCGGGGCCGCGGGCCAGGCGGTCACCCCGCCGAGCACCACGGTGCGCTGGCTGACCGGCGCATCATCCGCGATGCTGATCTGGACATCGACGGCGGTATCCGTAGCGACCAGCGTCCCGTTCTGAACGGTGATGCCGGTGGACGGGTTGAACGAGACTGCGGTGACCGAGGACAGTCCGCTGCCGTTGATCCGCAGCGTCATATTGTTTGCGCCCAGTGCCCCGTGATCAGGCGCAAGGCCCGTCATGACCGGACCAACAGCAACGCCCACCTGGGTGCTGTGCACCGGGGTGTAGGATGCCAGGTTCCCCATGGATGAAGACGGCTGCGATACCACTAGGCCGACAGGCCGTCCCATGATCGGACTGACACTGAACGTCTGGACCGCTTTTACGGTCGCCGTGTTCGTGGTCCCGGACAGGACCGGCGGCGGCGCTGTCGCCGTGATCGTCGCGATGCCCGGATTGATCGCGGTGACCGTCACCTGCGCGCTTACACCTCCCTGCGGGATGGTGACGGTCGCGGGACAGGTTACGATGCCCGCGGGAGAAGGCGTCAGCGTCACGGTGACGCCGCTGACCGGAGCCGGTTCGGTCAACGAAACGGTGAGATAGTACGTCCATCCGTTGCCGGTGAGCGTCAACGTCGGTGTCAGGTTGACGGTCAGCCGGGGCCGGATGGCCACCTGTGCCGTTCCCTCTGTCCAATCCACGCTTGTCGCACGGACCGACGCGAGGACGGTGCCGGTACTGCCCGTGTTCAGTGCCGTGACGGTGACTGCTGCTGCTGTCGCGCCCTCGGGTATCACGACGGCAGCGGGAACAGAAAGTACTGACGTGTTCGTGCTCGACAGGTCCGCTGTTACGCCGCCCGCCGGGGCCGCATAGGGGATCGTGATATTGAGCGATGAAGAGCTGTCTCCCTGGTGCAGCGTCAGCGTGTCCGGGCTGAACGTGAATTGCGGCAGTTCGACCGTGAACAGGGATGCAGGTGAATCGATGTATGAGCCCGGAGCGCGCGGGTCAGGATTTTTCACGATGAGCTGGCCCATGGTCGCGAACGCTTGCAGGGGCACCGCGGCCTGGACCAGCACGGAGCTGGTGAAGGTCGTGACGAGGCCGGCGCCGTTCAGGTATGCCGTTGTCCCGGCAGTAAGGTTCCGTCCCGAAATATCGATCGTCGTTGCGGGCCGATTGATAAAGATGCGATCGGGAACGATCCCCGTAATGCGCGGGACCGGCGGTATGATGTTGATCCCGTTCGGCAGGCTGGCGCTGCCGGCCGCTGCCGCGACCGTGACATCGACCGGTCCGAGCGGAACGGCGCCGCCCACGGCGAGCTGTACGGGCAGGGAGATGTCGCTGGCGCCGGGAAGGATCGACGCGGTCAATCCCGACGCGGTGAAGGACACGGTCTGCGCGCCGGAAAGCCGCGTTCCGTTCAAGGTGACACTGATCGAGGAATCCTGCTCAACATCGGCAGGCGTGATGCCCGTCAGCCGCGGGGCCGCCCCGATGGATACCTCGCCATCGAGATAATAGGGTATGGAGGTGAGGTCCCACGCGCCCGATGCGGTCATCTCCCCTGCCGGGACCCGGATGGCATTCACGCCGTTGCCGGTCGCGGTGTTTCCGGTCCCGCGCGGGAACGAAGCCAGATCGATGGACAAGGCATATCCGCTGTTGTTCTCGAAGCTGCAGTGATTGAACGTGGGTGACGCGGCAGCAAGCGTTGTCGAGTCCCCGTAGCTGACGGTCACATGGTCAAGCAGGGTCCGGCTGTCGATGGTGCCGGCCTGGAAGTGAACGCCGCCCCAGTCCCCGGCAGCGGGGCTGCCGCCCGCGGTGTTCCTCCACGAGGTGAACAGGACCGGCGAAGCCGCGGTTCCGGGCACGCGCAGGGCTCCGTTCTGCACCGTCAACCGGGTGGCCGCCTGAAAACGCACAACGACCCCCGCATCGACGGTCAGCGTGGCGCCGCTGCTGATAATGACATCGGACGTGACGAGATACGGACTTCCCGCGACCGTCCAGGTCATGTTCGTCGACAGCGCGCCGCCGACGGAGGTGTCAGCGAAGGCCGGTGTGATGCCGAGCAGCAGAAACGCCGCCAGGCCCGCGCACAGGCCTCTGACCGCCCCTATGATGCGACCTACTTTTTCCACTCAGGGAATCCCCCGTATAAATAGCGGACCATCTTGAATCCCGCCCGGCGAAGCTGTTCCGCCTGCCGCTCGGCCTCCGCATCGCCGGTATCGAACAGAACGATGAGGCCGTCCTTCTGCCACCCCGATGACAACGACAGCAGGTTCGCGGGTGCCGCATGCACTGCGCCCGGAATGCTGCCGGACTTGAAGAGCGCCGGTTCCCGCAGGTCCACGAGCACCATGGGCAGGCTGTCGTGCAGGGCCCGGGCAAGTTCCGCGGCAGTGACGAGCTCCACCAGTTTCGTATCGAGCACCCCGGACTGCAGCTGCAACGGCAGATTGGATGCCTCCCAGCGGGCCAGCCCGCCGTCAAGGAGAAAGACCGTTCCATAGCCGCCGGCGGCAAGGTTGTCCGCCGCTTCTTTGGCGTCCACCGTGCCGATGCCGTTGTCGTACAGAACGATGTCCTTGTCCCTGGCAAGCCCCTTCTTCGCCACGACGAACGCCGGGATGTTGATCGCGCCCTCGATGTGCTTGCGGAGGAAGACCTGTTTCGGCCGCACGTCGACAAGATAGAACGCTTTTTTGTCGGCCTGCCAGCGGCGCACCTGGCCGGCGGTCACGGTTTCCGCGGCCAGGACCGGCGCAGCGGACGCGATCTGCAGGATCAGAAGGAACACCGGCAACAAGTATCGCGATCGTTTCATACGTTTCGTATCTCCCTTACGGCATCCATCCATTGATGTCGCCGCTGGTATAGATGATGTATCCTTCGCCGGGCCGCAGGGGGAAGCTCTGGCTGACCGCGGCAGCGTCCTTCACGCCAAGCGTCATCCATCTGGCCGTGAGATTGTCGAAGCGGGAAATGCTCACGACCGTAGATGCGCCGAGGGAAGCGAACAGGTCGGTCGCCTGATAGTTGTCGGGCAGACATCCGAAGCTGACCAGGTTGAAGCCGGCCTTGAGCGAGAGCGGCGCGCAGGTCTGGATCGTGCCCAGGTTCAGATCAGCGCCGGTATCGGCATACACGAACAGCGCCCCGTTATCGGTGATGGCGAAGTCGGTCCCGATCGGCGCTCCCCCGCTGTCCAGCTCCGCCCGCTGCATCACCCTGTTCTGGTAGTCATAGCCCTCGATCCGCTTCACCGGGAACCGCGTCTTCCAGTCGTTCAGGAGCGGGAACGCGCTGGTGAACTGCGTCTGCATTGCCCCGGTCACGGCGGCAAGATTGAATCCCGCGGTGAACGGATACTGGGCGACCGTGGGCGGCAGGGTCAGGTCGCTGGTGTACACCTGCCAGACGCCGGAGCGGTCATCCTGCCAGACCAGCGTGTTCCCGTCGAGCCGCGGATGTTCCTGCCGGTGCGGTTCGGAAAGCAGCCGCATGCTCCGCTTGGTGGACATATTCAGGAGCGACAGGTTCGGGTCAGCCAGGCCCGCCGCATAATCCACGAATACCGCGTTGCTCCCGTTCAGCCAGGGTTGCGCCTCATCGGTCGTCGAATAGGTCAGCCGTTCGGTCCGGCCGGAAGAGGCGTTGTACCGGTAGAGTTCGCGGTTCCCGTCGCGCTGGTCGACCCAGACCGCATCGGTATCGGTCACCGCCGGACGGGTCTGGTTGTCGATGTCCGTGGTCAGGCCGGTTTCCGTGGCGTTCGTCAGGTCGTACGCGTAGATGTCACCCAGCCCGTTCCGATAATCCTCCCATACCAGCGTGCCGCCGCTGATCGCGGGGTTGATCTGATCGCGCGGATCGGTCGTGATGCGCTGGGTCACCATGGTCGCGATATTGTACAGGTAGATGTCCTTGTTCCCTGCCGTCGTGCCCTGGAAGGCGACCCAATTCCCCTTGATGACCGGGTTCACCTCATCGTCCGAGGTCGCGGTGATCGCCGTCTCCGTCTGCGTGTTCAGGTCGTACAGGACGATGTCCCAGTTGCCCGCGGTCCGGTCCTGCCAGACGACGTAGGTGCCGTCGATCGCGGGATTGATCTGGTCGGCCAGTTTGCCTGCCGTGAGATTCGCCAGCGAACTGTCCGCCAGGTCATGGAGATAGATGTCCCACTTGGTATTGCGATAATCCTGCCACACGACCTTCGACCCGGACAGGGACGGATTGATCTGCTCTCCGGACGCGGCGGCCAGCGGCCGTACGGCCAGGAACTCATTGACCGTGACCGCGGCAAAGGCGGTGCTTGCGTGTCCGAGCTGGTCGGTCGCGGTCAGCCTGATGGTGTACATGCCTGCGGGAACGAAATTACCCGCCGTGTCCCGTCCGTTCCAGGATACGTTCGCCGTGATCCCGCTCGAAAGCGCGCCGATCATGGTCCGGACCACCGGCAGGCCGGCAAAGGCGGCGTCGTCCGCCGCGGATCCGGATGCCACATCATACCGGGCGTTCATCAAAGCGATCGCATCGGCTGCCCGGGCGCTCAGCACGGTCTGCTTGACGAGCGTGGATGACTCGGGCGCCGAAGGCGTGATGACGGCCGGTGCGGCGGAGAACAGCGAGACCACAGGCGCGGAATCGTCCACGACCACATTCGCTGTTTTGGCCGTCTCGGCATTGCCCGACCGGTCGGTGCTGCGATAGGCGATCGTGTGGCTGCCTTCGCGCTCCGCGGGGACCACGATCAACCGGGCGAGATCGAACGGCAGCGCAGGCGCGTATCCGGTAGCGTCCAGGTCATACTCCATGGACGCAACCCCGCTCAGATCGTCGGTCGCCGTAAAGAGGAAATTGGTCGTCGAGGTCACATACACCGGATCGATGCCGTATTTGGGTTCTGCAATGACCATGGTCGTCACCGGGGCCGTGCTGTCGACCGCAGGAGTTTCATAGGTGAACACATAGCTCCCGGTGGTGCCGTTATCAACGATGTTGAGGTAGAAGGCCGACGGATCGGACTGTTTGCCGGTCGGTTTCTCCTCACTGATCCACGCGTTCTGGAGATTGACCGCCCTGCCGTCGGAGCGGGAGACGCCGGCCAGGCGGAGCTTGCCGTTCGCCGGATCGAGGACCTTGGCATAGATCCAGCCGGTTATGACCGTTGCCGTGACCGTCACCGTCGGGTCCTGCGGGGTCGGCGCGCCGATGGCGGCGGCCTCCAGCGGTGCGTTCACCGGCAGCTTCTGGCAGTCGGACGTATAGATCATCGTCGGCGTCCGGTCGCCGTTCGGATCATCATAGGCGAGGAAGTCGCGGAGCTTGTCGCTGCCCGGCAGGTCCACCAGCATCTCATGAGTAAGAAAATGGGCGTTCACCTGCTGGATAAGCGATGTCAGGGTCCCCCCCAGTTCGCTGGCATGGGTGAAGCTGGCGTTGAAATCGATGAATTTCCCCGAGAGCGTGGTGATCATTTCCCACCGTCCGGTCGCGCAGGACTGGGGCGCGATCGATCCCATGGACAGGTTGAGGGTCGGGGACACGGATGATGGCCCCAGGTAACGGCCCCAGGGGTGCG
>CAKKRC010000004.1 GCA_919902495.1 Nitrospiria bacterium | reverse complement strand
CAGCGCGCGCAACCTTGTTCAGACAGTGCTGAACGCCTGCCGTCCCGATGTCGTGATCCCGGCCGGATCCCTGGACCCTGAAGCGATGCAGCGCTTCCTCGAATCCGTGGGCATACCCAATTACCGGGAAATGGCTCCGCCGCCGATCGCGAAACCGCAGGCCGCGTAAGAAGAACATCAAGCATGGACGTAAACACAAAGGCCCGGGATCATCCCGGGCCTTTGTGATTTCATTGGGAGACGCGCCATGTAGAACATGGCCCCCCTGCTTATTGCCTTTAACGACCGCAAGGTGTTCCCTCGGGATCCCGGGGATCGAGCAGCACATTCACGATCTCGATCGAAGAGGAGGAATCGAGACGGTTCAGCCGCCTTAGTGAGAAGAACGAGACCACGCGCTGCGAATCACGTATGTACAAAGTGCAACAATATAAACCTGGCCCCAAGACGGCCTAGCGCTGCCTCTTCAGCCACAAACCATCACCCGAACTGCTTCTTAAGCACGCTCATCAACCTCAGCTCCATCGCATTGATCATCGAAGTGATCGAATCAAGGCTTTCCATATACCCCTTGTCCTTGAGGAACAGATAAAACAGCTTGATCGCCGGCGGCCATTCGACGTACTCCCGCGGATCGCCGTAGACCTTTCGGATCAGGAAATCCTCGAAAAACTCCGTTAAATAATTGAGCGTAATCGTCCTCAGCGTCACGACATGATCGTGCATATAGCCATAGACGAAGTCGAAGTAGATGTGAAGACATCCGGACAGACCGTGGTGCTCGGCCGGGAAGCCTCTGTCGGCGAGCCACAGTTTGAACCGCTTTTCCGCCTCATCCTTCGTTTCCGTCAGGAGCTTCTCGTATTCCCCATAGTCCGCCTCCTCTTCCATGAAGCGGTCCAGCTGCTTGATTTTATCGATCAGAGCGCGGTCCTCATCGGTCGGGAGAATTTCGTCCCTCGTGTGCTGCATGCGGTCGTAGTTGAACGACTTGATGTCAGCCAGGATTTCCTTGCGCATGATCATGACGGGAGACGTGCGCTCCGCGGGCTGCACGTCCTCCGGGAACAGCCAGGTCCGGCGCGCGACCATGCGGACGCGAAGCGCCTCGGCATCTTCGCCGCTCATGCCGAATGCGTCGGAAAGCGCCTTGACGACCTCGGATTTCCGCGCGGCCCGTTCCTCGCCTTTTTCCACGTCCAGGGCGTGGTTCCAGAGCAGCATGGATAATTTCATCAGCTTGTTCAAATCATCAATACTCTGCGGCTCCTTCCCGTAATATTCATCGAGCGGTTTGGCATATTCCATCATGGCCTGGGCCATCCCGATGGCTCGGAACCCCTCCGGCGCGCCCATCTCCGAGATGCCGGGCCGGGGCACGACCTGGACGATCGGCTTTCTGCGCGCAGCCTCCGCTTTCGTATTGCGCTTCTGCTGCTTCTTCTGAGCGGCCTTGTTGCACCGCTTGTTCATGTCTGTTTTCTTGGCCATGGTCTTCCGCCTCCCCCCTGCGTCCTCTCAGTCTGAAATGATGTCCGAGCGCCCGCCGTGCCTGCCCCGTTCCAACTATTCCATGGCCCGCTTCAGCCGCTTCGAGGGATCATCGAACCGGACCTTTCCCGGGTCAAAGCGCTCAGGATCGAACTGAGCGCCGGCCCATGCCGTCATTTCTCCATATTGCTTATGGGCAGGGTCCATGATGATCTCCAAGAATTCCCCGTACCCGTGCGGCCCGCCGCAGTCTTCCGGCGGACAGGCGCGTTCACCGCCGATGCAGACCGGATAGGAGACGCCATCCGCCATTGGTTCGATCTTCTCCAGCACAACCTCATGCCGCCAGTCATCGCCGAAGTCGTATCGATACTTTGCCGAGGCATTGTCCGGCGTGAAGTACGCCCTGATATTCTTCTTCCAGCCGGGGAACACTTCCGGATCATCCTCGAAATAATCCTCCGGGGGAATACCGATGTGTTCCTTTTCGCCTGTCGAAGGATGTTCCATCTCGAATTCATGCAGATGGCAATCCAGCCACCCCATGCTGTCCTGGATCGCGACGTGCAAATCCCAGAACGAATAGGTTTCCGGGACCTGTATCCGTCGCCAGACCGGCGGGAGGATCTCTTCGAGCGTGATTTTGAACTGATATACCCTGTTGAATTTTTTCTTCATCCGAGCTATCCGGAATGTTTCGGCTCATAGGCCCCGCATTCGAATACCTTCCCGCCCTTCTGATCGTTCCGCGTCAGCATGCAGAGGATTTCCTCTTGTCCGCCGACATTGTCCTTTTTGCAGGTCAGGCACAGCCCCGGCTTCGGTACGAGATCGGGGTTGATCTCCGTCCCATCATCATTGAAATAGCCGGAGATCACCTGCACCGGCTCGATGCCGTTCTCCAGCAACCATTCAACGGCCGCGTCGCGCGATCTCTCCTCCTTGAATGCGTACCATCGGTCCAGTTCACCGGATTGCTCCAGTACGGTTCTGAACCGCCGGAACGCGCCCTTGCCGTCCAGGGCTATTGCGAGCTTTTCCCGAAGTCCCTTGTCCTTCACGGACTCCGCAAAATCGGCCATCAGATCGTAGGCTTCACGGGAATCGCGCTTCGGGATCAGCAGGAAGCGGTACTTCTCATCGCTCAGGATGGCATCGGCCTTCTCCGCGAGCTCGTCGTCCCAATCGACCAGCGCCGATTCGGTTTCTCCGTCTTCCACGGCTCGTATGATGTCGTCGGGCATGTCGATGATCGCGCCGGTCTCGGTGTCGAGATACCCGCTCCGCTCCATGGTTTCGCCCAGTTCCATTGCGAAGACGAGTTCGGAAAGGTCGACTTTGAGCTTCTTCCGTCCGCGATTGCCGGCATCTTTCGACATAGCGCACCCCTTTTCCGGAAATCGATCAGATCGGCTCCGACGCCGACCCAATCAATGATCTGACTCCTCCTCATCCGGAAAGGCCTCATAAAAGATGTCGGCCAGCGAATCATGATAGCCCCAGCCGATGTTTTCCGAGGATGAAACCAACTTCTCGAACCGGGGATAATAGGCGTCAACGATATCTTCGTCAAATGTCAGCAGCAGATCAATGGCCTTCTTATACATTCGTTCGAGCGCGAGGTAGAAATTCTCATCCATATCGCCGAGATCGAGCGTAAACGCGGTGCCGGTTTCGACGAAGAAGAGCATCAATTCGAGACTCCCCTTTTGATCGCCGATCGCTTTTTTGTAATCCGATATCGCTCTTTTCGCGTCGGCGATCCGCACCGGTTTATTCTTCATGACATCAGGGAACAAAGCGTCGTCGATGATTTTTTTGTACGGCTTCAGAGGATCAGCGCCCGTTGAGAAACGGGCATGCAGAAAATTTCTATTTTGAGCACTGTAGTCGTACAGATCGGCTATCAGGCCGAGCAAAGCGGTCTTGCCATGGCCCGCGAGCGCCTTCTTGACGTCGTTCCATGACGCGTTTGTTTTCTTTGTTTTGACTGTTGTACTCATACTGTCCCCTGCGATGCTATACGCATTTCGCTGCTTGTACTCCCTGCGGGAAGTTGCAGGATAGACTTCGCCCAACGCCCTGAGGGTCAGGGCCAGACTCTTTTGTCTCAATGTTCAACATCTCCGGTCCAGCGATTGCGTCCCGCCCAGAAGGGGCACTGAGGACAGGATTGCCCTTCCGGATAATCGACACCTGACTCATGCGGACAGCCGATAATCCGGTCCGTCATGGCCACAGAAACCGCGTTGTTCTCCTTGAGGAACTGAAGACTCTCTTCCGCCACACCCTGTTTCTGCCTGATGTCGCCCTCCGAAGTCCACTTCTTTAACGGCTCAGGTTCCGCATCTTTACGAGGGATAATGCCGACAACGAGTTTCGTAGCCAACTTGTCCGTCGGTCCGTAGAGTGCGATCGTGGCAAGCGGGTAGCCCTTGAAACCGCTTTTCAGCTTTTTCTCCAGCGTCTTTGCAGATCGATTCTTCATCATGCCGTCTCCGCAGAATCATCTCACTCAGAACTCATATCCCCGCGCCACCCAGTAGCGCCGATCTTCGATAGCCTCTTTGGTTTCCTTGCTCGTTTTGATGCCCTCCAACTGCGCCAGCGGCACGCCGAATTTCCGCTTCTCCCATCGGATCGCCACGAACATTTCCCGTTCGCATTCAACCTCCGGCGCCATGCCGACGACTTCCGCCGCCTCGCCGGTCTTTAAAGGGGAAATAGATCTGGCTGCAATGCATTTGGCGGCAAAGGGAAATTCCAGGTGGTCCTGAAGGTAGTAATACCACCCCATGGCACGCTCGGCTTCGCCGTAGCAATCCACGATGATTTCGTCATCGATGCGTGTCTCGCGGGACTTGTCTGTTTTGGATTTGGACATGAATAAGGTGATCCTATCCGATTCTTGCACAACTATTATAGACCCGGTCCCACCGTTATTTCGTTCGGTTCCCGTTCGCCCTTCTCCACATAAGTGATCCGGTCGCCCTGCGCGTCATACGCGCGTTCGATGAGCGCATTCGGATCCGCGTCCTTGAACATATCGGGATAAAGCTTCAATTGTGCGATCAATCGCTTTTCAAGATCAGTTTGCGTCTCATTGGTTTGATCATCGATGATGTGCTGGATATCAACGCCCTGCCCGCGCAGATTTCTGCAAATTAATATCGTTCGATGACACGTCATCGGGTCTTTCTCTGCGCACATAAGGGCAAGAGTGTAACCTTTCTTAATTCCGAGATTAACGCGTTCCAGGCCTTTTTTGAACAACGTCGCAGCAGCAATCTTTTCATAGATTGCCTTCCCCTCGACATAGCAGGACAGGTCTTTTGGCCTCGCCCCGAGTTCCTCGCCAAGGAATACATACTCGATATTACGAAGTTTTAGCGACTGCTTGAATATCTCGCGGTTGTACTGAGGATTACGGCTGCTGTAGGGCGCGGATCGAACATCGCAAAGCGCAGTTATCTTATGCTGCTTGAGCAGGGCAATTAAGTCTTCGATCGATCGGTTTGAATAGCCGATTGTGAAAAGAGTGTTGGCCATAAGATCATTACTTGCAGGATTCTTGCAGCTTCCTACCGTCTATGCACTGTCAACAGCAACATTCAAGACGCGACCCTATCGGTTTTCTATCGGTTTTTTTCGCTTCCTCCAAATGTTCTTAACCGATTTTCCAGAACGGATGCAATGATGGGAATCACGATGGTGGTAATAACTTGTCTGGTGATAAATCCCCTACAATCTCCCTAAACTGCTCCAATGCCGCTTCCAAGTCTTCCACGATCTCCTGGGCGATGACATCGGGATCGGGTAGGTTGTCGGAGGCTTCGAGGGATTCATCCTTGAGCCAGAAGATGTCGAGGCTCGCCTTGTCGCGAGCGATTAACTCATCATAAGCATAAGACCGCCAGCGGCCTTCGGGCTTCTTTTCGGTCCAGGTGGCCTTACGCTGATGGCGGTTCTCGGGATTGTAGTTCTTCACAAACTCGTCGAGATCAGTGCGCTGGAGAGAGCTCGTCTTGAGCGTGAAGTGCATGTTCGTGCGGAGGTCGTAGATCCAGAGCTTTTTTGTCCAGGGCGTTTCGCTTGCGGGCTTTTTGTCGAAGAACAGCACGTTCGCCTTCACGCCCTGGGCGTAGAACAGGCCCGTGGGCAGGCGCAGGAGCGTATGCACGTCGCACTCGTGCAGGAGCTTTCTCCTGACCGTCTCCCCTGCCCCGCCTTCGAACAGGACGTTATCGGGCACGACAACTGCCGCGCGGCCATTCTGTTTTAACAGGGTCTTTACGTGCTGGATGAAGTTGAGCTGCTTGTTCGACGTCGTGGCCCAGAAGTCCTCGCGCTCGATGATATCGGTCTCCCGTGATACCTTACCGTTCTCTGCAACGATGGTGGTGCTGCTCTTCTTGCCAAAGGGAGGATTGGTCAGCACGATATCGAACCGGTCGCCGGGGTCGGACGAGAGCGAGTCCGAAACAATGATAGGAAGGTCCTTGTCGGTCCCGATGCTGTGGAGCATCAGGTTCATGGCGCAGAGCCGGGCCGTGCTCTGGACCAGCTCCCAGCCCTTGAAGGTCGAGCCTTTGAGCTTGCGCTTCTCGTCGGCGCTCATGTTCGGGTTGTGCTTTACCACGTAATCGTGCGCAGCAAGCAGAAACCCGCCGGTTCCGCACGCAGGATCGCAGAGGGTCTCTTTCGGCTTCGGCTGGATCACGTCAACCATGGCCTGGATCAAAGGACGGGGAGTGAAGTACTGGCCAGCGCCTGACTTGGTGTCCTGCGCGTTCTTCTCCAGGAGACCTTCGTATGCGTCCCCTTTTACATCAGCGCTCATCACCGACCAGTTTTCCTTATCGATCAGGTCGACAACAAGACGTCGTAATTTCGAAGGGTCCTGGAACTTGTTCTGGGATTTGTTGAAGATCAGGCCGAGCAGACCTTTTTCATTGCCCAGGCTTTCGAGCATGTGGCGATAGTGATCGAACAGGTCGTCGCCGTCCTTCTTGAGCAGCGTGGGCCAGTTGTACTTCGCAGGCACGGCACTCGGCTGATTGTACGGCGGCTTCGTGCGCTCGTCGGCCATCTTGAGGAACAGCAGATACGTGAGCTGCTCCACGTAGTCGCCGTAGCTCATTCCATCGTCCCGGAGGACGTTACAGTAGTTCCAGAGTTTTTGAACAATTGCGGCAGATGTCATGTAATAATCCCTTTATACCGTTCAAGAATCAATTGACTTGATACGGATAACCTTTATAATGTTTTTAGACGGATGGTTCGTCGCCTACTTATGCAGAAAAAATCGTTAAGCAAAACCAACCCGTACCTCAAAAACCCAGCTGAACGGAGAGCCATGCTCTATACCTCCGTTGTGACCTCTTCTGCAATTGAAGGGATTCACCTTCCCAAGGTTATCGACGAGCAGAACACAACCTGGGCTGTCGCGTTACCTCCGGCCAAATCGTCTAAAACAAATAAAAGGAAGAAATCGGCAGTTACCGTCCATGAATCCGCAGCGTCCTACCGATTACGTCGGTGAATATCCTCTCCATTGGTTCATAATTCCTGTCCAATCCGGCCTGCACTGCTGAAAAATACTCCTTCTTCTTTTTTCCCTTAATGTCGCCAAAATCGAGCGAAGGCAAACCCGCCTGCAACCCCATAAGAATAGAAAGCATACGGGCAACCCTCCCATTACCGTCGCGAAACGGATGGATCAGCACCAGCTCAACGTGCACAACTGCCAAAGCGAACGCTAATTCGCTCACAGTGGTGAAATGGCAGGGTGTAAACTGGCGGAGGGGAGCCTGCTCAAACTCAGCCATCAACATTGGAATGTGAGCCGCAGCCGCAAACGCAAAATCATCCCTACTCAGGTTTACCTGGCGATAGGACCCTGCCCATGCATAAACATTCCCGAGCCAAAGCCCGTGCATTTTCCTGATATCAGCAGACCTGAAGCGATGGTCTTCGCCGTAAACATCCACAAGTTCGTCGAGTGCGCGGAGAAGTTCCCTCGTCTCAGCCTGTCCTATCTCCCGTTTACTCTTTATGCCGAGGAGATTCTTCAGGACACGTCTGCCCGATCCAGGCTCAAACTGCCCTTCGATCAGTTCCGATGTGTCATAACGGACTTTATCTCTATTCATTTCTCATCACAGATCGAGACACCTTCCCGGTTACCATACAATGCGCTAAATTGATAACCATGTATGGTAACGGCCAAGGAAGTTATATTGCAGGTATTCACGACAGAAGCATCCCGGATATTCTAAAGACGAAATGAAGACTCATCGACAGTATGCTGCTTATGCGACCCGCAACTCTTTGCCCCGAAGGGTTTTCTTGATAAATGCAATGCGCTTCTTCACTTCCGAGAGCAGCTGCCGATACCGCGCCCGATCTTTCCTAACCGTGTCATAATATTTGATATCTTTGCCGAGCAGTTTGCCCTTGTACTCAAACCGCACACTGCCCTTTTCCCGCGACATAAGGTAATAATACTGGTATCCCTTGACAAGCTTCTTCACCAGGACGCCGCGAGGAAGTGCGGACAGGGCCTTCTCATGCCCTTCCTGGACAAGCAGGGCTTTTCTGAGTTCTTCTTCCAGAACGTCTTTGATGATTTTCATCTTTGAGTGGTTACCTTACTGAGGACGACTAATTTTATATTGTATGGTAACAGGTGTAAAGCATTTTCAAACCAGGCAGAACGTACCCATGCCGAACTTCTTCCCGGTTACCATACAACGGCATCGATTATACAGACTGTATGGTAACGGCCAAGAGGTGTCTGATTCTGAAGCTGCGGGAGAATAAGCCCTGGCTTTCGAGGATTTGGCGGTAGTGGTCGAACAGATCGTCGCCGTCCTTCTTTAAGAGCGTGGGCCAGTGGAGCACATCAATACGAAGCCAAAGGCGACTTCATGAAACGACATCCCGCAGTTCCATTTTCTCGGGACAGCTGCGGGGTTGTACTTCGCGGGCACGGCACTCGGCTGATTGTACGGCGCCTCCGTGCGCTCATCGGCCATCTTGAGGAACAGCAGGTACGTAAGCTGTTCTACGTAATCGCCGTAGCTCATCCCGTCGTCCCGGAGGACGTTACAGTAGTTCCAGAGCTTTTGAACGATAGCAGATGAGGTCATGGAAGGTAATGCCTTTCCTTTGCGCTTGAACAAGTTGCTTACTTCTGCAGCCTCGGTTGTTTACGTTCAGTCATGAAGTCGGCTGAGAATTTGCCCAGGCTGTTGATCAGTTCGTCCCAGGAAGGCGGCCGTGCAGTTTCGTTTCCCACAAACAAGCCACAAGCCTCACAGTGATGAGCAATAATAATCGCCCGATCCATTCCCCTCGTCGTCTGCGTCGCCCTCATGTTTCGTAAACCCATGCAATGGAGACAGAAGCCGAGAATGGTAGTCGTGCAGGCCGATGCCTTTGTTACAGAAGCTCGATTGACTTTATGCTTTTGACCTTTTCGTACAGTTTTCTGTCTGCGGTCACGAATGGACATTTGAGCCTCCTGCTGAGCTCAACATAAGCTGCGTCATAGAGTGATATTTTGAATTTTCTGGATAAGACGAGACCGCCTTGGAATTCTTCCAATCCGAGGTCAAACCGTTCGAGGGAAAAATCCCAGAGAAGCGAAAATGCCTCTGCGATGGCCGCTTCGGTTAGTCGTGTCTTTGTTGCCAATACATTGCCGATCTCATAAAACAGCAGGTCCGGCACCGCTACGATCTCATGCCCGGCGACATGACTGTCCTTCAATCTGGCGGCTTGTTCTCCACCATCCTCATCATCGAATATCCATTTAAGTACCACCGAGGCGTCCAGGACGATCATCTGCGCTCCCGTGCCTCACGGATGGCCTTTACGACGTCTACATGGCTGGTCTCTTTCCGGTGCTCCTTCTTCCAGGCATCCATTCGGCTGGACAGCTCCTTGAGCTTCCTCCCCCGGTCGCCTTTCAGCACTTTGTCTTGATACTCGTCAGCGGAAATGATGACTGCAAGCGGCTTGTTCGCCCGCGTGATCGTCACCGCTTCATGCCCTTCCGCCACGGAATTGAGAACACTGCCTAGTTTTTTGCGCAGCTCGAGCGCAGTTACGGTTTTCATCAGGAACCTCCTTGCATTGATAGGTATAATATAGACTATCATAGCAGGTATGTCAATATTCTTGGTTGACCGATATAAAGCGGAGAAATGCCGAAAAGTAGTTATGAAAGGCAAATGTCAAGAGTAAAGACCTGACCCTATCGCCTCCTGGAACGACGGAATTTCCGGATCGCCTTGTCGAGAGAATCCAGATCGCCGCCGATGGTGCCGTAGAATCTGATCTCCCCGTTTCTGCCGTCATCGGCTAGGGCGATATCGATAGAATCTTTGTGTACATCGAGTCCGACATAAATGATAGAATGTTTCATGACCTGCCTCCTTGGTTGTGGCTCTGTATTTGGGAACCCGGTTCCCAAGTATAACCCACGTTGCAAGGGGCAGGTCACTTGATTTTCAACTGTCAACCATTATGTCTATCGGTTCTAATTCCACGACCTTCCGGATCTTATCGTCGGAATATCCTTCAGGAGCATGCACTACCACGCTTCTATCCCGTTCAACCGTGATGGTCAGTTTGCGCCGCCTGGCTGATCTTAGCGTTGCATAGGATACGTTCATTGTTTCTTCCTGTCACTTTTCCGGGGTAATGTCTTTCTTGCATCCGGCGGAAGGAAGCTCTCCCCGGTAACGACTTTTTTACCCGTCCTTGCTTCCAGCTCACGCCTTGCTTTTTTAGCGATTCCGCCGCCTGTTTTACCGGCAACCTTGTTTTCTTTCATTCCGGCGGCCTTCATGGTCTCCGCTATTTGACGGGTGGATAGCTCGGCAAGGGCGGTAAAGATCAATTCGGCTTCGCTCATATGGTCTCTCAGGTTTTGCGTCTTCAGCCCCTTCATTGCCTTGTGTTTTTTTACGGACACGTCCGCCCATTCCCGGTGAATGATGTTCGTCAGAATGGCGTATTCCTCTTCCTTCTTGATGTCGTGATCTTTCCAGTAATCCGTCAGCTTGTTGCGGGTCTCCTGCCCCATCATCCGCTGCTGGATCCACTTTTCGCTTCTTCCATGCTGCTGCCAGTATTCCCGCGCCCGGTCAAGAGAGCGCGCCGGGTCCGCCATGTCCTGCATCCGTTCATAGCCAACCTTGGCCAGCCAGAGTTTGATCGGTTCCGCCTTGGGACTGGGTACGGACTGAATAAGACGCAAGAGCGTTTCAGGATCAGCGACATCGGTAAGACGCATTTTGCCGTCATCGGCCGTCATTTTCAACTGGTGACAATTTGTCACCGTTTGACTTCCTTCCTTTTTCAGCCGTTCCTTCAGCTTGTTCCAGTACTTCCGTGCCGTCTGATAATCCGGCTGCTGGATCAACGCCTGAATGATATCCACGACGGAGAAATACCAGACTTCGGATTTTTCATCATATATTCTGCGAATGCTGTAATTTTCAAAAACGGCCAGCGATTTATCCTTCAATGTTCTCTCCCTTCGCGTTGCCGCGTTAATCCAAATCCTCACAATCCCCCTGAACTGTTCTTTGCCGCCGCCAACTTCAGTCGGTTACATTTTGTCACCGACTGATTTCCCGCTCATGTTATCATAACTTTCACGACCTTCTCTCCGCTCCTCCGCATGAGCAATGCCGCTATGCCCTATTCCGCGGGAACCCCTGAGGGTCAGGAACCCCTGAGCAAACCCCTGAGGGTCAGGTATTGAATGTTTATATACTCTTGAGCGTACGCAGGATCAAGCTGATATAGGAATAATGCATTCCCAGATGTCTGGCGATCGCACGCTGCGTATAGCCGTATTTCTCAACGGCCTCGGCGATCTTCCGGTCGCGCTTCTGCCGGTCCTGCAGAATGCGCGAAGAGAATATCTTGTCCAATCCCGGCCTGTCCGCGTGCCGTTGGCTCCGCGGGATGTCGGGGATGTCCTTATGCTTCCTCAGATGATCGACCAGCCCGTCGGCAAAGGATTCCTCGCCCAGCAACGCCTGCCCCCGCACCTCGTGCCAGATGGACTTGCCGATGCCCCAGCTGACGAACTTCCGGTATTCTTTCTCTGCAACGGTCCGCTTTCTGCTGAACTGGCCCAGGACCCATTCTTTTGTCAGGCAGGAATGGCCTGCCTCTCTTCCCGCCGTGGCCCGGTAGCTGCTCCACTTCCACGCCTCGGATACTTCCACCATATTTGCTCTGACCGGATTGAGGACGACGTACCGGCAGACCTCGAGCAAATGGCTGTCCTTCTGAATGAGGATGGACTTGTACCGACCCTGGAAGAGATGACCGGTTCGGCCGTGCAGTCGGTTAAAGAGCTGCGTATACACGCCGTTCAACTGCCGCATGCCGAGCGCAAGATTTCCGTCCGGCGTCTCAATGAGGAGGTGATAGTGGTTGTCCATCAGACAGTAGGCGTGACAGATCCAGTTGTAACGCTTGTTAACGTGTGGAGGGTATTCAGAAAATTGAGGCGGTCCTGGTCGGACTTGAAGACAGGCTTTCTCTCGTTGCCTCGAGAGGTGACATGATATACAGCGCCAGCATATTCGATTCGTAGGGGCCGGGTCACGAAGGAAGAATATCAGAGGTTAAAAGGAAAGTCAAACATTCAATACCTGACCCTAAGTTGTCTGAACGAGAAGAGTGACAGGCCTGCCAACGCCACGCTCATTGTCATTGAGCAGGCTTTTAAATTCGATTTGAAGGCGAACCGGAATCGTCAGCCCCTCATGGAGCAGCGACCAGTCGACTTCTTTGCGATAGCTGTAAGATTCAGCAATACTCATAGTATGCGATCGCGGAATGAATTATATAGCCCCTATCCGCCTTTCCGGTTATCTTCAAACATCTCCACTGGCATTTGGTGCCTTAATCGCCACACCATCTTAATCGGCCGCCCACTCTCGTAACTCATCCGCTCAACAGGCCCAAGATAGGTGAACGGCACAGTAACGTTATTCCGTCTTTTCTGGTCACGGGTAAAAACCAGAATCGTGTATCCGCGTTCTTGATGGTGTATCAGATTCTGTCCGGTTTTGGACTGCTGCGAAGTCGTCGATTGTGATTCCCAGTGCAACAACTCTCTGCTAATCGGGTAATCCGCATACATGGTGCTAGGCGAGAACTCCTTCTCGGTCTTTTGAAAGGTGATAAGCAGAGCGTAAGTCTTAAACTCCGGAAAATGAAAGGAACCCACGCCGGCTTGTCCCGCTGTCTCCAGATTCGCGCGGCCAAAGGTCGCCTGAATCTCCTTGATTCCGTAATGGGCATGTAGTTCAAGTGGACAAGTAAAGGCCAATTCCGGCCTCTGTCCACTGACCTCCGTCGTATCGAATGACCAAGCTAGAATTTCATTCAGGTCGGCAAGAATTGACGGATTTTTTGCAAGCCTACGGAAAGCATCATCAATAGAGGTAATCCCGAGATTACTACCTCTATCTCCCCATATCCTATAATAGAAGGACATAACAGAATCCCCAGCTATCTTCAGCGCATCGTCAATTGCACCCTGGCCAACTTTGACGAGAACCTCTCGCAATAAGGTTACTTCCTTTGGCCCGTTTATAAATACAGCCCGTACAAGTGTTTTCTTCAGTCTCTCCAGATCCGGATCATTGGGAATTGGGCCAAGCTGTGCCTTTGCTTTCCAACCCGACCAAGTCTCACTGACCATCAATACCTCTGGCTCGTAATCGTGATAACGAATGAAGTTACTAAAGGTCAGTTCCTGTCCGGTCTCGCTTGTAAAAGTCTGGAGCCTGTCGGGGACCTGTATGGCCAATCTGCCCAAGTTTTCCCTGATGTTCTCCAGTACATACTGCCGAGAGAGGCGGTCAAGCTGAATGGAACAACCGGCCGGTAGATGAGGAAAATCAAGCTCAACCTCCTTATCGATAGAAAAACGATGTCGCGGCAAAAGGGCCTTGAGTTTGGTATCAACCCGGTATCGGCGGTGGGCCTGACCTACAAAGTCGAGCACGGTGAGACAATCCTTCTCCGGTGCATGACGTAGACCCCGGCCTAACTGCTGAAGAAAGACAGTCAGACTCTCCGTGGGGCGGAGGAAAAGGACCGTGTTCACTTCCGGCACATCAACGCCTTCGCTTAGTTTGTCGACTGTAAAGAGAAAGGTAAGTCGCCCCACCTTTAGATCGTTCAGCAATTCCTGGCAACGTTCGTCTTCGACACCGGAGACAAAGGCGCCGGAGGGTATACCCCGTTGTGTGAACTTCTCCGCCATAAAGATAGCATGTTTGATGCTGACGCAGAAACCGAGTCCCTTAATGGCATTCAAATCAGGTTCATAGCGTGTCAGTGCAGCGAGGATAGCATCTACGCGCTGCGTGGCCCGGGCATGGTCCAGAACATAAACGTTTTCAAGCGCGGCTGCATCATACTTGCCGTTGCGCCAGAATTGGTCCCCATCGAGGGCGATCGGATCGGCCACTCCAAAATAATGGAAAGGACAAAGAAGCTTTTCCTCTAATGCTTCTGGTAGGCGAATCTCTGCGGCAAAACGGTTGCCAAAATCTGCGGCAATATTGTCACCGTCCATCCGCTCTGGCGTAGCTGTCAAGCCAAGCAGAATCTTTGGGTCAAAGTTGTCAAATATCGGCCGATAGCTGGCAGCAGTCCCGTGATGGGCCTCATCCACCACGATGTAATCGTAAAAGTCTCTTCCGACCTGCTCCCACAGACGTCGATTCGTCAGCATACCTACGGAACAGAACAAGTGCTCCATTCGATTAGCCTGAAACTGGCCGACCAGCAACTCACCAAAGTTCTGATCTCGGAGAACATTGCTAAAGGTAGCCCGTGCCTGCTGTAGAATCTCCAGCCGGTGGGCGACAAACAGGAGTCGGGCCTGTCGCTGCTTCACCTCGAAGAAGCGTTTGAAGTCAAAAGCGGCAACCACCGTCTTACCGGTACCGGTAGCGGCTATCACCAAATTACGCCAGCGGTCGTGTGCGTTGCGTTCCCGCTCCAACGCCTCGAGAATTCGCTCCTGAAACGGATGCGGACGAAGATCAAAGAAGACTGCTGGGCCATCAGTACGGTGATTGCGAGCATGGTCAATCGCCATTCGGAAGAGGGTTGGATTGGTAGTATCAAAAGGCACGAACTCATGACTGTTCCAGTAGGTCTCAAACTCAATGCTGAACTTTTCGAGAATGTGACCCATATCCTGAGCTGTTACTTTGAGATTCCATTCCAGGCCGCTGGTAATTGCCGCATGTGACATGTTAGCTGAACCTATATATGCCGTTGAAAATCCAGACATCCGTTTAAAATGATACGCTTTGGCATGAAGGCGGGTCCTATCAGTATCATATGAGACCCGAACCTTGACGTTCGGCAATCCTGCAAGCCACTCAACAGCAGGGGCATCTGAAGCGCCCATATAGGATGTAGTAATTAGGCGAACGGGAATATTTCTGTCACGCAAGTCTTCAAAGGAAGACATTAAAAGCCGCAGACCAGACCACTTGATGAATGAAATCAGAATATCGACACCATCAGCGGATCGCATTTCCTCCTGCAACTCGTGTACGAGTTGCGGTTCGCTAGGCGATCCTGTAAATAAGCTGCTTATCGATATAGATGTATGCGGTCTAGGAATACCATGAATGTGGTAATTTGGCGGAGTGATTTCAGACAGAACTGACTTATCAGTAGTTGCTAGCTTGTGTTTAGCAAGATACTTAGCATCAGAACCCTTTGAAACTAGATCAATGATTCGGTTGCTGAATCTAAGGCGTTCACTTGCGTTCGTTTCTTGTTTTAAAGCTTTCTCAACGATTTTTTGGATGAAGGCAGCATAACGAGCGGGTTGTTCTTCAGGGTCTATTTTTGTCAAGACTGATCGTAACTCAGGATGTCGCAACAAAGCATCCTGCATAGCTTCGTCAATTAGCGCGTCGTATATTCCGTAATTAAGATTATCGCTTTGATCTTGAGGTGGTCTCGGCATTAGGGTGCTTTCTTAAAGCAGTGCTGTAATGTATTTCGATAATTATTCATGACAGGTATATCCGCGTCCGCCCAGTCAAGCACGTGAAGCTTTTCTGGCGAGAGCCAGGTGAAAGCCTTATGTTCGTGTAGTTTTATTTCACCTGTTGAGATTCTGCAGACAAAAGGATAAAGCGTAATAAGGAAAGTGGGATATTGATGGGTTACTGGATTGAGAGACCTAAATATAACAACAGCAATGCCAAGTTCTTCATGTAATTCGCGCTTGAGACATTCTTCTGGAAGTTCGCCATCACTGATTTTACCGCCGGGGAACTCCCACTTCAGCGGCAAACTCATGGCCTCACTTCGCTGGGTAGAGAGCACCTTACCGTCTTTTTCAACAATGGCACAGGTTACATGAATATGTTTCATCGATTAGCCTCGATTAATACATTATTACGATGCCAGTGAAGATAGTCTTTCGCCGGCCACATATCCTTATCCGCTGGTGGAATAATTTCCCTGCCAGACAAAGTTACGAGGGAGCCAGGGATATTGGGATTCTGTGTCATTTGGCTAGAAGTGACAATCGAGAAGTCGTCCGTTACACCCATCACACCCTTATCAAATGCCCAGTGACACATTTTGCAAAGCGCCATACCATTCCGGATATCATCATTATGACTCACACTCCACGGTTGAATATGAGCGGCATCCACTATAGTATGGCCTTCTGTAGTGATAATCCTGACGCCACAGAGTGCGCATCGGTGATCATAAGCTCCTACCACAGCCCGGCGAAATCCCTGATCTCTAACCGCTTCTCTATATGTTACATCACTGATCATATCTTGGACTATGGGGGTATGCGCTGCTTTCTCCAACTTCTCACTGTATTTATAAGCTTCCATATTTATCTGCGCTTGTTCGCTTATTGCAGCTCCTGCTTGTAGAGAAAAATGAGCATTGATCAGGATTTGTCTCAGTGCATGCCTTCCATCCGGGTTGCTCATATGGTAAAAGAGGTCATCATCTATCATCGCTCCAATTGCGAGGGTTCTCAATTGACTAACTGTGCCGATGTTATTTATCTCGGCAGGAGTAATCTCTTTCCCTTCAATGGGAACCAGACGCCAGAACGGCTCATTGTGAAGGCGTGAAAATGGAAAAGCAATACTGCTTTTCTGTGAGAGCGGCACTACACGCCGCCAATACATGGTAAATAACTCATTCAGCTCATTCAAATCGCCTTGGATATCAAGAAAACTAGATGTGATAACATTTCGACTGATGAGATCTAAAACTGCCAGAAGTAGAATCGGCTTGTGAGGGGCTTGTCTCTTGGTTGCCTCTGTCCAGACTGCGCCAGGTGCGCGACGCAATCGCGAAAATTGCTCGATATAGTATTTCAATTCTTTCATAAGGAACTCAGCAGCAACTCAGCAGGAACTTCTTGAGAACTTCTTGGGGTCAGTTATTGAATGTTCATATGCCTCGATCGCACGTAGAATAAGAAAGGGAGACCCCGCAAGGTCAGATCTACTTTCATGTCATTCCACGCGCTCTTTCATTGAGCGACCTGAACAGCCCTCTCTGCCAACACCAGCATCCGGTCGATCGTTCACAGTCTTATGACTTCGGGGTCTTGCGGCATGGTTTAGGGACTGAGCAACCATGAAGGATCGAGCACTGATGACAACACGAGAATAGTACACAGAACATCAAATTGCAAGGGTTTCCATGGGGTATTGATGGGGGAGGGCTTTTAAGTGCGGAGTGTTAAATCAGACATGGGGACAATTAAACCGACAAGGTGACAAGGGGAAAGGAATAACGACACGGGGACACGGAGAAAGGTATGCTGAAAGGCAGGGGCAAGGGTCAGGTAGCCAGGGGTTTACACGGTGATCTCAAGCATGATCTTGTCGTAATTCACAAGGGGCGTGGTTTTCTCCCGACCGTCCTTGGTCTTCTTGAGCTCCAACAATCCCGCCTCGGCAAGGAACTGCACATCGTTGAAGGTGTTCTTGATATCCCGTTTCAGCTTTTTCGCCAGCTCATAAACAGACTCGGGATGCTCCTTCTTAATGGCCCGGAGAACCCGCAGGCGCTCTTCGGTCAGCACTTTTCGCATGGCATCGATGCTGTCAAAAGAAACGCCCTCATGCTTCTTGACCTTCTCGCCGCGTTCGATCTTTCCGACCACGTCTTTGATCTCGGTCAGGATCTCCGCGTCGGACTTGATCGCGATTTTGATATTTTTCTTTTTCATCGTTGGTAAATGCCTTGAGGGTGCAGACTCGTTACAATGCTTTGAAGGGATTTCTGACGGTGAGCCTGTTATCTATCACCTGGCCGTGCCGCAAATCACGGTAACGAGCGTGTCACAGCTCTATTCGGTAAGGTATTTCTCAATCTCTTGCAAGACTCTTTTCAAATTCATCGGGCTGGAATCCACAACCTTCTCATCCGATAGATGGAGATGATGAGGAAACGTTCTTATTTTTTTATGATGTTCGACATTATCCCATCGTTTGACGAGAGCGCCCTTTGCATTTTGCCAATGGTAGTTGTAGGTGATGATCTGGATACTGCCGGCGCTCTGCTCGACATATTCGGAAAACTCAAGGGTGCCGCCGTTTGAAAGAGAGCACTTGACGCGAATATATCCTTCTTCATCACTTGCTTCCTGCCGCACAACCTTGAACGCGGATATCGATGGGTGGATGAAAAGCTCACGAATTATTTCTTCGAGGTAGGCGTCTACCATCACCTCATGCCTTCCAGCTTGGCTTTGCGCTCTGCAAGGCGCTGCCGCATACGGTAGAGCGACGCCCATTCTACGAAGTCCATCTCGTCCCCCTGCCGCCCGGATGCGAATTCTTTGATAAAGGAGGATGACTCCATTTTATAGGAGCGCTCAAACTGTTTGAGCTCTTTATCCAGTTTTTTTATCTCCTCTTCATACTTCATCAGTTTGTAATCCATCATCTTGGAAATAGAGCTTGTTATGAGCTCATCATCACCGAATTCCCGGATGAACTTTTCCTGTTTCTTTATCATCTTGATATTGGACACCGTTTGCGCCATACTTCCACCTCCAACCCGATACGGACTACCCGCAGGATATCTCGTCCCTGTTGAATTTCCATTTTGACGTGTCGATCCTGATAGTGTCGATCATCAGCTTTTTCTCGATTTCGCTTTCGATCGTGACCGCCACCTCGAACTGATAATAACACAAAACCCAACTGCAAGGGAAGTGCTATCCCGCCTTTTTCGCGAAAGGCACCACCTTCGCTCCTGCCTTCAGTCCGTCCAGATAATCGCTTCACAACTGCATCATCTTTTTTCGCTCTTCAAGGTGCGCTGTTCGGTTGTACGCCCTGCCGTTCGGATCGCGAACAGCGTGAGCCAACTGATGCTCGATGAATTCGGGCCGGACCTGCAGAACCTCGTCAAGGATCGTCCGCGCCATTGCCCGGAAGCCGTGGCCGGTCATTTCATCCTTGCTGTACCCCATGCGCCGCAGCGCAGCGAGAATGGCGTTGTTGCTCATGGGCCGAGCGGAGGATCGAACGGATGGAAAGACATAGCGGCTGTTGCCGGTCAGCGGTTTTAGTTCCCGCAGAATCTCGACCGCCTGCCGCGACAAGGGAACCAGGTGCGCCTGCTTCATCTTCATGCGCTCGGCGGGAATGTTCCACTCCGCCGTATCAAGATTGATCTCAGCCCACTGCGCCTGGCGCAGCTCGCCGGGCCGGACGAACACCAGCGGTGCAAGGCGAAGAGCGCAGCGCGTCACGAACGAACCCTCATAGCCGTCCATGATGCGGAGAAGATCGGCAACCTCTTTCGGATCGGTCAATGCCGCAAGGTTGGTCTTCGGGGCGGGCGGCAGAGCGCCTTTCAGGTCCGTTTCCGGGTCCCGCTCTGCGCGGCCTGTGGCAACTGCATAACGGAAGATCTGCCCGCAGATCGTCTTTACCCTGTGCGCTGTTTCCTGCGCCCCCCGAGATTCGATGCGGCGCAGCACGGCGAGAAGCTCCGGAGCTTTGATCTCGCCGATAGGCCGTGTTCCCAGCCAGGGGAAAACGCTCAGCTCGATGCGCCGGATCGTCGTATCAGCGTGGACCTTGGTCCACCGCTGCTTGAACCTTTCGTGCCACTCCCTCGCCACGACCTCAAAGCTGTTTTCCGTGACAGCGAGCGTCGCCTTCTTCTGAGCCCTGTACACTTCGCCGGGATCGATGTCGTTGGCGACCTGCTTCCGGGCCGCGTCCCGTTTCTCCCGCGCGTCGGCAAGGGAAATATCGGGATAGATGCCGAAGGCCCGGACCTTCTCCTTGTTGTTGAAGTAGTATTTAAAACGCCAGAGCTTCCCGCCTTGCGGCGTCACGAGCAGGTAGAGCCCCTGCCCGTCGGTGAGCTTGTATTGTTTCTCTTTCGGCTTTGCGCTTTTGACCTTAATATCTGTTAACACAGGGGTTCCTCCGTTTTGGGGGTATCTTGCTTTCACCTGATATCGGATACCCCCAAATATACCCCTAAATGTCAACGTTCCGGAGCACACTCTAACGGACAACAGAAACAGAAAAAGCCCCTTTTATCAAGGGGCTTATACGCTTTATCGGACTATATCGGACTACTTTGGATTATCAAATGGTGGTCCCAACGGGAATCGAACCCGTGTCTCCGGCGTGAGAGGCCAGCGTCCTAGGCCGCTAGACGATGGGACCTGCTTGGTGAGGCGTGAAGCATTGCAAATATAAAATTGTAAATTGGAAAGTTTTAAAACTTGCCGTTCATTTTGCAATCTAAAACCTACAATCTTCAATTTACAACGATCATTGTTGGTTGGGGGAGGAGGATTCGAACCCCCGTAAACAGGTTCAGAGCCTGTCGTCCTACCACTGGACGATCCCCCAGGGAACAGGCGGACACTATATCCAAAAGCTCCGAGGCTGTCAAGGGAAAAAGCCGAAACAATATCGGGAGTTGACCTGAAAAACCCTGCTGCACGGGCAAGGGCGGCCATTTCACGCGCCGTCCGCAAAGAAAACGCCCGCCCGCTCCCTTGCTTCCTCCACGCTCGTGCTGCTCTGGACCCTCGATGCCAGGTAATGTCCGAACGCATAGTTCCGGGCGAAGTAATGCGTGTATTCCTTGAGCCTGCCCAGCCGGTATTCCGGCCGGAACAGCTCGTTGAGGTTATCGACAAAGCTTCCATACACCGCCGGCAAGGACACGGCAGGTTCCGCGATCGTGCTGCCGCACAGATGCCGGGCAATTTCTGCGAACAGCCAGGGCCGTATCGCCGCGCCGCGGCCGAGCATCAGGCCGTCCGCGCCGGAGGCCGCCAGACAGTTTTCCGCGTCCTCGACGGAGAAGATGCCGCCATTGACGACAACGGGGATCTTGAGCCATTTCTTTATGCCGGCGATGCTTTCCCAGCGCGGCCTTCTGGCGAAGGACTCGTTCTTGAGCCGGGCGTGGACCGAGAGCAGGTCAATGCCCTCTGCTTCGAGCATGGTGCAGAAGCCTTTTAATTTTGCTTCGTCCAGTTCGCTGCCGAGCCGGATCTTCGCGGACAGGGGAAGTTCCGTTCGTTTCCGCGCCTCGGCAACGATGCGGCGGGCGTCCTCGGGCTGTTCCATCAGGCTGAAGCCCGCGCCGAACCTGCCCACGGCGGCGGCCGGGCAGCCCATGTTCAGGTCGATCGAGTCGGCCTTCAGTGCGTGAAGCGCTTCGATAGCCCGCGCGATCTCGTCAGGCGTTGAGGTCAGGAGCTGATAGGAAAGGGGCCGCTCTATGGGGGTCCTGATCAGATAGGGTGATACCCGGGGGCTTTCCGTGGGCAGCCTCTTTGCCGAGAGCATTTCCGTGGAGGCAAGGCCGACCCCGCCAAAGCCGAACATGATCTGCCGGAGCGCGCTGTGGGTTAGGCCCGCCATGGGCGCGAGCAATAAGGGCGGATCGATCTGAAGACCGCGGATGGTGATCGGCAAGAAAGGTGTTTGCATTCTATCCGGCACTTCTATAGTGAAAATTCATCTTCTCGCAACCAAAAGCAGGCGCTTCTAAGCGAGGCGCAGAGAAAAGCAAGAACCTTGCTCTCGCAGAGGCGCAGAGCGCGCAGTGAAAAGCTGGGAACGTTCTTGTCTTGCCGCGGTCGCGAAAAATTACAAGATCTACAGAAAAACTTTTCGATTTAGCTCTCTTTGCGCCTTGGCGACTTTGCGAGAGAAAAAGCTTTTACAATTTACTTTCTCTGCGTCCTCCGAGTGCTCTGCGAGAGATGCCCTTTGGTTCCGGCTTGTTCGGGTCAGGTTCATTGCTTCTCGCCCCGGACGACCACGAACGACCCCTCGCCGTGACCCTCTTTGACCGGATCGACCTCTTCCATCTCCGCGAGCGGGCCGAACAGGGTCTGCCGGAACGCGAGGCCGCCGAAGCCGTTCTTCTGCAGTCGGGCAACGACCTCATCAACGGCGTAGAACCTGGCGTTCTGGTAGAACGCGCTCTTGTCCTTCCGGTCCTGATATTCCCTTCCCAGCGGGCTTTCGCGGTCGACGAATCCGATGATGAACGAACCTCC
The DNA here is from genome assembly GCA_919902495.1 of Nitrospiria bacterium. Classification (GTDB taxonomy): domain Bacteria; phylum Nitrospirota; class UBA9217; order UBA9217; family UBA9217; genus JAAXXJ01. The sequence goes on along the minus strand of CAKKRC010000004.1, from coordinate 78,455 downwards.
GGGCCTCAGAACGCGCCGCGCCTCCTGGAACGCCATGTCCATGTCGTCGAGAAAGCAGACCGTGGTGACCATGAGCGCGTGATCGAACTCCCCGTCCGCGAACGGCAGATGTTCGGCTACTCCATGAATGACCTCGATCCCCCTTTTCCGCGCAACCTCCGCCATGGACCGCGAAGGCTCGATCCCCTTCTTGATCTCAAGGGGGGCCGCGAACCTGCCGGTCCCGATGCCGATCTCGATACCGCTGCCGCTCGTCGGCAACAGCTCCCGTACGGCCCGCAGTTCGGACACATAGGCAAGGGGATTGTCCACGAACCACTGCTCGTACCGGTCAACGTTCTTGTCGAATGCGTTCACGCCGGGCATACGGTCACCTGATAAAAGTCGCTTGTCAAACAGTCAATGACTTTTCACCGCAGAGGAAAACAGAAACACGAAAAACAAGAAAAAATTGTTGCCACCGAGGTCTCCGAGGACGCCGAGAAAAGATTTATACCCTGATTTACGCTTGCCTTTCTCTGTGCTCTCTGTGAACTCGGTGGCAAGATATATTCAAGATATATTAACGATGGGATTCTCGCCTGAGCATATCAGAGCGTAAAAATGTCCGACACCGAATAGCGGCTCGCGATATGAAGCGGAAGGCCCGTCCCCAGCACCTCCCGGTGCGTCCGGAGGGCGACCTCGGGGCTGTTGTTCTCCTCGGACAAATGCGCCAGGCACGCCCACTTGAGACGGGAGCCTGCGGCGCCGGCAAGAAGCTCAGCGGCTTCATGGTTCGAGATGTGTCCTCCGGGCCCTTTGATGCGCGTCTTCAAAAAGCGGGGATAGGGTCCGTTCGCGAGCATCTCCGGATCGTAGTTGCTCTCCAGAAAGACCGCGTCCAGGGAGGCGATGGTCCTGCCGAGGTCCTGGAACACGTGGCCCAGGTCGGTCAGGATCCCGAGGCGGCGCGCGCCGTCGTCGATGACAAAGGCGACGCCGTCCTCGCCGTCATGGGGTGTGGGGATCGTGTGCACGGACACGCCGCCGATGCGGATCGAGCTGCCGCTGCGGAAGTGTTGGACCTCGCTCAGCTTTCCGAGGGAGCATCGCGTCTGGGCCGCGGAAAGGCAGCGCGGCGTGACATAGAGCGGGATGCCGAACTTCCGCTGGAACACTCCCGCCGAGCTGATGTGGTCTGAATGGTTGTGGGAGATGATGAGCGCGTCGACGGCGCGGATGTCCCGGTCGTGAAAGGCAAGCCGCTCCTCGGCGCAGGAGCCGCTGATGCCGGCATCGAACAGCAGCCGCACGCCTCCCGCTTCGACGTAAACACAGTTGCCGTTGCTCCCCGACTGGAGCGATATGACCCGCATGCCGCCGTTCCCGCTTTCCCGCATGGCGACAGTGTAACCCGGCGACCCGGCGTTCGCAAGGCAATTTTCTGCGCTTGCTGATCGTGCCGCCGTTACCGTTGAGGGAGGGCGCTCCCGGGCCGGTCCCTGCTCACGATCAGGACCGCGGATCCGGAAATTTTCTTGTCCCCCGGGTGGATTATCGTGATATAATTTCAACCTGTACGCTCTTCTTATGACAAACCTGCACGCCATAATCGGATATCCGCTCTTCATTGTCGCGGGACTTGAACTGCTCCTCGGATTCCTCCTGGTCATGCAGAATCCGAAGAACAGCCCGGTCAACCGGTCCGTTGCCCTTCTCGCCTTCTTTTCCGCCGCCTTCTCACTCTGCACCGGGCTGATGTATGTCAGCGCCTCCCTGGGGCTCGGCTTTACGTTCTACGCGCGGGCCAACTGGATAGGCTGGTTCACGCTCCCCGCGGCGCTGCAGTTCCTCTACTACAGCGAGAGCCAGGACAGCCGGACCGCGTATCGCATCGGCCTCATCCTCTACCCGTTCTGGTCGCTCATGCTCGCCCTGAGCATCTTCACCGACCTTATCGTCACCGGCAACTACGTCCTCATTCCGTTCTCCAGCCAGCCGGGCCCGCTCGACAATCTGCTGCGCTTCTTCGGAGCCTGTCTCGCGGTCTGGGTCATCGTCAAGGCCTTCCTGCTTCGGCGCAGCGCCTCGGGACTCATCAAGAAGGAGCTCAGCTTCTTCTTTTTCGGCGTCTTCGTCTTCGGCAGCGGGGCCGGGTTCACGGCGGGGGTGCTTCAGCTCTTCGGAGGGTTCGGCCTGGAACCGGGGCTCGCCTCGTACTTCAGCCTTCCCTGGGTCGCGCTGACCGTCTATGCCATAGCCCGGTATCAGCTCTTCGATATCCGGCTCATTCTGTCGCGCACCATCGCGACGATACTGCTGCTGATCATCTTTTCCTCGCTCCAGGCCGGCCTCTTTCTTTTGTTCGAGCAGGCCCTCGGCAGCGTGTTTTCCGTGTTCGCGTCGCTTGCCATCATCGGATTCCTCTTTTTCGGAACGCCGTTCAGCGGCAAGGTGCAGTCGCTGGTCAACAGCCTCGTCCTGAAGGACAAATACCTGTATCAGGACATCATCAGCAATGCAACCCGCGCCATGTCCGCCATCCTGAACCTGGACGACCTCCTGGCCCATATCATGAATACGCTCAGGGAAAGCCTTCGCGTGGAAAGCGCTTCCCTGTATCTTCGTACCGCTGCCGGCGGTCTGGCGCTCCGGAAGGGCTTCGGCGGAGAGGCCGGGGCCGCCCCGAGCTCCGAGCTTTCCGGCAGCGTGGTGCAGCATCTGCTCGCGACAAGGCTCCCCGTTATCCACCTCGTCCAGAAGTCCCTTCCCGAGGAATCAGCCGTCACGCTGGCCAAGGCGTTGAAAGCGATCGGGGCCGAGGTCCTGGTCCCCATCTTCTATCAGGGACGCCTGCAAGGCGCGCTTTCCCTCGGCCTCAAATTGAATCGATCGGCCTATAACCAGACCGATATCCTGCTGCTGGAGACCCTTGCGGGACATGCGGCGGCGGCGATCGAGAACGCAACGCTGTTCCAGGAGACCCTCCGCATCCAGGAGTCCCTGCGGGAAAGCGAGGGCAAGTTCCGCACGCTGGCAGAGACGATCCCCGCGGCGATCTTCATTCACCAGGGCGGGAAATTCCTGTATGCCAACCCTGCCGCGGAACTGCTGACAGGATACGGCCCTGACGAGCTTCTGAATATGGAATTCTGGGAGATCGTGCACCCCGAGTACCGGCATTTGATCCGCGACCGTGCGGGAAAGCGCCTTACGGGCGAGCAGCTGACCAGCCAGTATGAATTCAAGATCATCGCCCGAAGCGGGGAGGAAAAGTGGGTGATCATGTCCGCGGGGGCCATGGATTACCAGGGGAGGCCGGCGATCATCGGTACGGTCTTTGAGGTCACCGAGCGAAAGAACCTCGAGAGCAGGCTTCACTACATGCAGAAAATGGAGGCCATCGGCAAGCTTGCCGGAGGCGTTGCCCACGATTTCAACAATATCCTCGGCGTTATAGTCGGCCATGCAAGCTTTCTGCAGCTGGGCATACCGCAGGAAGACCCGCTCCAGGCCAATGTGAACCAGATCCTCAGTTCCACCGAGCGGGCGGCAACGCTCACCCAGCAGCTCCTTACGTATGGCACGCGCAAAGGGTCTGCCCTGCATCCCTGTGACCTTGCTTCGCTGGTGGGCCACCAGGCGAAGTTCCTGACCGGCGTCCTGCCCGCGACGGTCCGGCTGGTCATTGCCTCTGACGTGTATGCGGTCCCGGTCATGGCCGACGGTCCACAGATCGAGCGCATCCTCATGAACCTCATCGTGAATGCGCGGGACGCCATGCCCTCCGGCGGTACGATCGAGGTCAAAACAGGCATTGTCGACATCGATACGGATTTTACCAAGAAACATGATTTTGGAAAACCGGGGACCTATGCCTTTCTGTCGGTGAACGATACCGGGGCAGGCATGGACGAGAGCGTTCGCAAGCGGATCTTCGAGCCCTTTTTCTCTACAAAAGGCTCCGGGAAGGGAACCGGATTTGGCCTTTCCATCGTCTACGATATTGTAAAGGACCACAACGGGTACATTGCGGTTGCAAGCACGCCCGGACAAGGCTCCCTCTTTACGGTCTATCTTCCCCTGACCGAAGCGGCCGCTGTCCCCAGGCTTTCCGCGCACGCGGCCGCCCCCGCATCAGGCGGCAAGACCATTCTCCTGGCGGAGGACGATGAGACCGCCCGCGCATATGTCAAGACCGTCCTCGAGGACCAGGGATATACCGTTATCGAGGCCGAGGACGGCGAGGTCGCGGTCAAAAAATACCGTGACGGCCACGCGGGCATCCATCTTGTCGTCACCGATATGATCATGCCGAAAATGAACGGCCGTGAGGTCTTTAATCTCGTTCGGAGCATCACACCGGGCGCAAAGGTCCTGTTCACCAGCGGATACAGCGAAGAACTGCTCATGAAGACCGGGATCCTTGCCGCCGGACAACCCTTTCTCCCCAAGCCGGCCACCCGCGCCGATATCATTGCGAAAACGCAACAGGTCCTTGCGCAGTAAGCTCCCGCCCGCTCGTAGAAGTGCAATCCATCACGCAGTTGTCTTTTGTTCCTGGCAGCTCTCTATTTGCTAATGCGATTCTTGCTTAGGAAAGGATGACGGGAAGGGATAACGGGCATTGTGCCTGCGGAGCTCGGCGGCGAGACGCTCCATTTCGTCGTGCGAAAGATGTCCGTGCTCCACGAAGTATCTGCCGAGCCGCTTCTGGAGCGTGCGCTGATAGGCGAGCAGGATCCGCGCCTGGTGTGAGGAGAGATACCCGAGCTGCAGCGCCCGTTCACCGAAAAGATGCGGCTGTCCCCGGTGGGACAGGATCGCGCGGATCGTTCCATCATTGAGCCAGCCCCATTGCTTGGCGATGGTCCCCACCGGAGGACGCTGGCGCATCTGCCATGCCAGCGCATTGATCAGGATATGATAGGGAATGCTGCCCCGATAGTACAGGAAGCGGCCGATCTCAAGCCGCCGTTCCGGCACCGTTCCACGATACAGCCAGCCGGTCTCGTCCACGCGGAACGACGGAGTCGATGCGGCGGCGCGGCGCGGCGCGGGAACGCGTCCGCGGTCACGGAGCTCACAATATTTCCGCATGATCTCATAGGCCTCGTTCACCACGCGGAACTGTTCTGTCTGCTCTTTCCGCACACGGGGATCATGGGCGGTGAAAAGATCGGGATGGGTTTCCTTGGCTTTTTTCCGGAAGGCTGTTTTTACAATGTGCGGTTTCAGGGTAAGGAGAAAATCGATGGAAACGTCGGAATCGAATCCGAACAACGTTCTGCAGGCGTTCAGGATGTCCAGATCGGGGGAGGCAAGCATGAACCCGGGGCACTCCTTCACGGGAATTCGTTCCGCTTCGGCTCCCGCCTGCTGCCGGGTCGCGTCTGTTCCGCGGAAGCATCCTTGAATGTACTTTAACCTGCCGGGCGCTGTTTTGTCAAGAAATGGTTCTTGCGGAGGGATGCGCGGGAGACGGTCGGGACGGAGCAGGCGTCAACGGATGGACGCCTGGCCCACCCCCGCCTGGAAGGCCTTGCGGTTCAGCTCGAGCAGCTTTTTCGGCACCGAGTTGGTGATAGCGTTATCCACCACGGACGGGTCCAGCGGAAGGAAGCGGATCGCCGCCCCGAGCAGGACGAGATTCACCGCGCGCTTCTCGCCGACCTCGACCGCGACATGCGTCGCGTCGAAAGGATGGACCGCGTAAGCGTTCTTCTGTATGGTCTCGTGGATGTCCTGGGGGTAGGTCTCCTTGCCGATGGACACGCCGATGGTGCCGATGGATCGCGTATTATAGATGACGGTGCCGTCCTCGCGCAAAAAGTGGAGGTACCGCGCCGTCTCGAGCGGCTCGAACCCGATGAGCAGGTCGGCCTCGCCCTCGGCCACGATGGGCGAGAACACCTTGTCCCCGAAGCGGACCTGCGACAGGACGCTGCCGCCGCGCTGCGCCATGCCGTGCACCTCGCTCTGCTTCACGTCGAGGCCCTGCAGGAGCGCCGCTTCGGCGATGATCTTGCTGGTCAGCAGCACGCCCTGCCCGCCGACCCCGGCGATAAGGATATTGAAGACCTTCACGATAAACCCCTCGTTACATCGTTACCACGGAGATACTAAGATGAGAAACAAAGACTGTTTGTAACCACAGATGAACACAGATAAAACCGTAAACCTCATCAGATATCTTACGTTCCTGCCGTTGACGTCATCTGTGTTCATCTGTGGTTAAATGGATCTTCCTCTGCGTCCTCTGCGGTGATACTCTAGGTGTTGATCATGCTCTTCGTCGCGCAGAGCTGGCTGCACACGCTGCACCCGTTGCACAGGAGCGCATCGACCTCGACATGCCCCTTCTTTCCCCCGGGCACGAAGGAGAGCGCAATGCACCCGGACTTGAGGCACATCTTGCACCCCGTGCAGGTTGTGGTGTCGACGTGGTACGGCTTCTTCGACACCTTGTAGCGCAGCACGCAGGGCTGGTTCGAGATGAGCACCGCGGTCCCCGGCGCGGCGAGCTCTTCCTTCATGATCTGTTCGAGCTCCTTCAGGTTGTAGGCGTCGATCTCGCGCACCCGCTGCGCGCCGATGGCCTGGCAGAGCTTCCCGATGTCAAGCTTCGGCGCTGCCGCGCCCGAGGCGGACCGTCCCGTGCCCGCGTGCTCCTGGCCGCCGGTCATTCCCGTGGTGTCGTTGTTCATGATGACGACCAGCGCGTCGCCGCCGTTGTAGACCATGTCGATGAGCCCGGTGATGCCGGAGTGCAGGAACGTGGAGTCGCCGATGACGGCCACGGGCTTCTGCTTCACGCCCTTGAGGGCGAGGCCGCGGGACATCCCGTGGGCGCCGGAGATGCTCGCGCCCATGCAGATGCAGGTGTGCATCGACGAGAACGGCGGCAGCGCCCCGAGGGTGTAGCAGCCGATGTCGCCGGACACATAGAGCTTCAGCTTCGCGATAATGGTATAGAGGCCGCGGTGGGAACAGCCGGGGCAGAACGTGGGAGGTCGGACGATAAGACCGCCGACCGGGAGCTTGCACACGACCGCGGTGCCGCCGACCCCCTCGCGGATGGTCCGGGCGGTGAGCTCGCCGCAGGGCGGGAAGGCCGCCTTGCCGAAGTGGACCGTCAGCCCCAAGGCCTTGAGCTGCTCTTCCACGAAGCCGTCGAGCTCCTCCACCACGGCGAGCTTCGCGACGGACGCGGCGAAGGCGCGAAGCTTCTTCTCCGGAAGCGGGTAGGTCATGCCGAGCTTCAGCACCGGGGCGTCCGGGAACGCCTCGCGGACGTACTGGTAGGCGATGCCGTTGGCGATGAACCCGATATCGCCCTTCCCCGGACGGATCTCGTTGAAAGCCGCGGTCTCGGCGTGGTCGCGCAGCTTCGCGAGCCGCTCCTCGACCACGAGGTGGCGCTTTTTCGCATTGGCCGGGAGCATGACGTACTTCGGTACGTCGTTCGCGAGGTCCTTGTCCTTGACCGCGGCTGGTTCGGCTGTCTCGACGACACTCTTGCAGTGGGAGATGCGGGTGGTTGTGCGCAGGATCACGGGTGTGTCGAAGGCTTCAGAGAGCTCGAAGGCGGCGCGCACGTAGGAGCGCGCTTCGTCGGAATCCACCGGCTCGAGACAGGGGACCTTCGCCATGCGGGCGTAGTGCCGGGTATCCTGCTCGTTCTGCGAGCTGAACATGCCGGGATCGTCGGCGACCATGAGCACGAGACCGGCATTGACGCCGGTGTAGGCAACGGTCATGAGCGGGTCAGCGGCCACGTTCACGCCCACGTGCTTCATGCAGGCCATGGAGCGCACGCCGGAGAGCGACCCGCCGATGGCGACCTCGAGCGCCACCTTTTCATTGGTGGACCATTCCGCGTGAATGCCCTTCGCCTGCGAGAGTACCTCGAGCACTTCCGTGCTCGGCGTGCCGGGATAGGCCGCGGCGACCTTGCCGCCCGCTTCGAGGAACCCGCGGGCGATGGCTTCGTTTCCGGAAAGAATTGCTTTGGTCAAAAGAACTCCTTCAAGACAAGAAAATCAAACTGCGGTCTCTCGCAGAGGCGCAGAGCACGCAGAGAAGAACAGAGACCGCTCCCGTCTCACGGCGATCACAACAAAATATACTATCTAAAAAAGGTTTCTCGCTTTTTACTTCTTTGCGTCTTGGCGGCTTTGCGAGAGAAAAAGATGTCATATTCGTTTTCTCTGCGAACTCTGCGCCTCTGCGAGAATACGGTTTGTCGTTTCCCCGTGTCTCCCCGTCTCCGTGTCCCCGCGTCGGCCGTTACTTCGGCCGGTTATCGATTACCCGCTTGGCCTTGCCTTCGCTTCGCTGGATGGATCCCGGCGGGACCAGCGTGACCTCGGTGTTCACGCCGATGATATCCTTGACGTTCTTCTGGATATCGCGCTTGACCTTGATGAGGTCTTCCTCTTCCTGGGCGAAGGCCTTGAGGTCCGTCGTGAGCACCTTGGCGGCCATCTGCTCCATGAAGTTGCCGGTCACTTCGACACGGACGTTCATCTCGTCCATCCGGCCCTTGCGGTTCACCTCGATGACGTAGTGCGGCGCGATATCCTTGGTGCGGAGCAGCACCGACTCCACCTGGGACGGGAACACGTTGACGCCGCGGATGATGAGCATATCGTCGGCGCGGCCGCGCACACGCTTCATGCGGACCAGCGTCCTGCCGCAGACGCACTTCTCAGGATTCAGGGTGGTGATGTCGCCGGTGCGGTACCGGATGAGCGGCATGGCCTCGCGGGACATGCTGGTGATCACCAGTTCGCCCTCCTGGCCGAAGGGCAGCTGATCCCCGGTCAGGGGATCGATGATCTCGGGATAGAAGTGGTCCTCGTTGATATGGAGGCCGCTTTGGGCCTCGATGCATTCGGAGGAGACGCCGGGGCCGATGATCTCGGACAGGCCGTAGATATCGATGGCCTTGATCCGGAGACGCTCCTCGACCTCCCGCCGCATCTCCTCGGTCCAGGGCTCGGCGCCGAAGAGGCCGACACGCAGCTTGATGTTCTCGAAGCCCACCTTCATCTCGCAGGCGACGTCATAAATATAGAGGGCAAAGGACGGCGTGGAGCACAGGACCGTACTGCCGAAATCCAGCATGAGCATGATCTGCTTCTGGGTATTCCCGCCGGAGATGGGAATGACCGCCGCGCCGACCCGCTCCGCGCCGTAATGGGCGCCCAGGCCGCCGGTGAACAGCCCATACCCGTAGGCGTTCTGCACGATGTCCTTGCTCGTCGTCCCCGCGGCGGTGAACGTGCGGGCCATCACATCGGCCCAGAGGTTGATGTCGTTCCGGTTGTAAGCGACGACCGTCGGCTTTCCGGTCGTGCCCGAGGAGGCGTGGATGCGGACGATGTTCTCGAGGGGTTCGGCAAAGAGCCCGTAAGGATAGTTGTCGCGGAGGTCCGCTTTTTTCGTAAAGGGAAGCTTGACGACATCCCCGATGTTCTTGACATCGCCCGGTTTGATGCCTTTTTCGTCGAAGGCCTTCTTGTAGAAGGGCACGCGGGCATAGACGCGCTCACAGGCCTTTGCAAGGCGCTCTCCCTGCAGCTTCGCAAGTTCCGTTCGGGTAAGTGATTCTTCTTTATTCCAATGCATGGACAGCTCCTGTGGCAACGTCCCTTGCCGGACGCTCCCGGCGGGTGAAGTGTCGGAAATGTTGGGCATTATATACCAGATAAGAATGCTTTGCAATTGCAAACAATTAGTTAGGCTCTCGTTGCTGCGGGAAATAAATTAAATAATAAAGTATTGTTACGTTGTCTTTGCGGGCGACCGAAGGGAGCGCGGCAATCTCGTTGAAAAGAAAATGATCGCTTCCTCGCTATGCTTCTCGCACTGATGCAATAGTAAGTGCGTTTGTAATCGTACGGGCAGGGAGCGTCTCGCACTTGCGAAGGTGATACAAAAGAGCTATTCTATCCTCATGAAGAACATCCTTTTCATCTTTGCCATTCTGGCGGCATTGTTACCGGGAACTCCGGATAGGACCGCGTCCGCCGCAACCTGCGCGCCCACGGAAGAAGATGCCCTGGGTCCGTTCTACAAACCCGGCGCGCCGATACGATCGAGCGTGGGAAAGGGCTACGTCCTGCAGGGCGTCGTCCGGTCATCGAAGGATTGTACTGCTGTTCCGGGAGCCGTGGTCGAGCTCTGGCTCGCGGGGCCTGATGGGGGGTATGACGACGCCCATCGAGCAACCATCATTACCGGCGCCTCGAGCGCCTATCGCTTCGAAAGCAACGACCCGCCGCCCTATGATGGCCGGCCCCCGCACATTCACCTGCGCGTCTCCGCGAAAGGATTCAAGACGCTCGTCACCCAGCACTACCCCTTGCCGGGCAGTGCAAATGCTGTTTTTGATGTCGTGCTTGCCCCGTCCCGCTGATCGCACAGCACCCAACCCGCCCACCCACGCTGTTCACATCAATGTACTGGTCCCGCGTCGTTTTCTTATGGACAAAAAGGACGGCGTCTGGTAAAAATGCACGATCATGGGTTTTCCTTTCGCACATAGCTTCGGCATCGTCACAAAATCCCTTCTCGCGGTCCTTCTGGCCGGCATGGTCGTGATCTCCTGCGGGGGCAAAAAAGCCCCCGGAGTGAAAGAACCGGGTAAGCAAAAGGCCACCCAGAAGCCTTATACGGTCCTCGGAAAACGCTATGAGCCCCTGAAGACCCACGTGGGCTTCTCGCAGGAAGGTATTGCGAGCTGGTATGGAAAGGATTTTCACGGGAAGAAGACGAGCAACGGCGAGGTCTACGACATGCATGCCATGACCGCGGCCCATAAGACCCTGCCGCTCGGCGTCTTTGTGAGGGTCCGGAACAGGGACAACGGGCAGGAGACCGTCGTTCGGGTGAACGACCGGGGACCCTTCGTCAAGAACCGCATCATCGACCTGTCCTATTCAGCTGCGAAGAAACTGGGTGTCGATGTCAAGGGAACCGCGCCGGTCAGGATCGAAGCTTTGGGCTATAAATCAAGCGGCGAGGGCTACCAGGCGCCGGAGAACTACGACAGCGGAAATTTCTCGGTCCAGATCGGTTCGTTCAAGGACCAGCAGAACGCGAAACGCTTGTCAGAAGAAATGAAGAAGCTGCACGGGTATTCCGAGGTAAAAACGGCGGTCGTGAACGGAGAGCAGTTCTACCGGGTACAGGCTGGTGTGTTTACCTCGTTGCAGGCCGCCGAAGAGGCGGAGCAGCGCTTCGCAGATCAGGGATATCCGGGAAGCTTCGCCGTGGCGCTGGATTGATCAGCCAGTCGGGTTGCAGTCTAAATGCGGTCATACGTCAGTCTTGATGCCGTCAATCTAAAACAACCATTCTGAGAACCGAATTTTTTTCAACTGCCTTTCGACTGCCTCACGACTGCTCCTAGACTGTTTAATATCGACTGCCCCTCGACTAAATAACGTAATCCACTACCACCCTTCCGGCCGCGACCGATTTCACAAGGTCGACCACCTTCATATGTTCGGGATGTTTCTGATAGATCTCGAGGCCGTCCTTGTCCGAAAACTCCGAATAGAGCGCAACATCATACGCCGCCTCCGCAGGAACCGTGTTGATGCCGACCTCCATCGTTACTATTTGCGGGATCTTTCCGGCAAGCGCTTCGATCGCGGCCTTCAGCTTCCAGGCGTTCTGGTCTTTGCCCGCCCCCCCGGCCGAATCTTTTAATTTGAACAACACAATGTGTTTAAGCATGCTCCGCTCCCCCGGTCGCTTGTCTATCCGATGATCGTCAAAAGTTCGATCTCAAACGTCAGGTCCTTCCCCGCAAGAGGATGGTTCGCGTCCAGGGTCAGGCTTGTTTCGGAAACGCCTGTCACGGTCACCAGGACGGTGCTGTCATCCTCCTGGGTGAGCTCCAACCGCTGACCGACCTTTGCGTCGGGGTTCGTCGGAAGGTTCTTTCGCTCCACCTCCGTTATCGAGGAATCCTGCCGGAGCCCGTAGGCTTCGGCACAAGGGATCACCACGGTCTTCTTATCGCCCGCCGCCATGCCAAGCACGGCTTTTTCAAAACCCGCGATCAACTGGCCCTTGCCCATCGTGAACTGCATCGGATGCCGTCCTATCGAGGAGTCGAATATCGTCCCGTCCGAAAGTCTTCCCGTATAATTTACTTTAACCGTGTCTCCCTGCTTTACCTGTGCCATTCCGTTCTCCCCCGTTTGATCTTATCCGATTCGACGTTTGTCGTTTGGTGCCCTCTGTATGCGGCGAAAACCTCGGCGAGCTCGGTCGAGTCGTCGCCCGCGGTCTCCAGCGGTTCGATCTGTATCTACTTGCCAGCCGTCTCGCACCACTCCCGGGCGTTCTGGAACATGCGCAGCCAGGGTGATGCCACGAGAGACCGCTTGAGGTCCTCGGGAAGCCATCCCCACTGCCAGGGAAGCACGACCCGCTCAGGATGCGGCATCATGGCAAGGTGCCGGCCGTCTGGCGAACAGAGCCCCGCGATGCCCTCGGGCGAACCGTTGGGATTGAAGGGATAGGCCTCGGTTATCTCGTTTCCATCGTCAACGTACCGGACCGGTGCAAGGCCGAATTCCGCCTCCTGATATATTCTCTTGTCCGGGAAATACGCCATGCCCTCGCCGTGAGCGACCCAGATGCCGAGCGCGGATCCTTCCATGCCCTGAAACATGATGGCCGGGCTTTTCAGGATCTTCACGGTCGAGAACCGCGATTCGAACCTGCCGGACCTGTTATGGATGAACCGCGGCTGGAGCTCGTCTGCGATGCCGCGCCACGGGACCCAGCCCAGGAGCGCCATGAGCTGACAGCCGTTGCACACGCCGAGGCTGAACGTATCTGAACGATGATAGAACCGCTCGAACTGGTCCCACACCTTTTTGTTGAACCGGATGCTTGCCGCCCACCCCTTTGCCGAATCCAATACATCCGCGTAGCTGAACCCGCCGACGAACGCCACGCCCCGGAACCCGTCAAGGGTGACGCGTCCATCGAGGAGATCGGTCATCACGATGTCCCATGGTTCAAAACCCGCAAGGTGGAACGCCGAGGCCATTTCGCGGTCCCCGTTGCTCCCTTCTTCCCGGATGATCGCTACCCGCGGTTTATCGGACCGCCGGAGAAGGGCGGTTGCCGTCGGTTTCGGGACAAAGGGAATGATGAAGTGCGGACCTTTACGGTCATAGCTGTTCTTCCGCTCTTCGCGTATATTCTCGGGATCGCGCTGCAGAAGGTCGAGGTGGTGGCTCGTCTCCTCCCAGATGTCCCGAAGCACCCGCAGGTCCTCATCAAGGACGCTCTTCCAGCCGAGTTTTATCCTGACGCGCTTGTCCTGCGCCGGCTTTCCGATCATGAAGAACGGCACATCGTTCTTGTTCAATATTTTGAAGATCTCTGCTTCGTTCTCCGGAAGGTATTCAATGACCAGGCCCGCCTCTTCGGAGAAGAGTACGGCGAGCGGCTCTCCGCTGTGCATGCTTTCGGTCGGAAGGTTCACGTCGATGCCGCAGTTCCCGGAGAAGGCCATCTCGAGCAGCGTGGTGATGAGGCCTCCGTCGGAGCGGTCGTGGCCGGAAAGAAGGAAGCGCTTGCCGACCAGTTTTTGCACGGCATTGAATCCGTGTTTAAGGAGCCCGGCGTCCTCGATGTCCGGCGACTCATTGCCGACCTGGCCGAATACCTGGGCAAGCGCAGAACCGCCCAGGCGGTTCTTCCCGCTGCTCAGATCGATGAACAGAAGCTTGCTCCGGCCCGGCGTCTTGAGGTCCGGGGTCACCGTCTTGGTGATGTCGGGACAGGTGACATATGCGGAGATGACAAGCGTGCCCGGCGATTTCACTGTTTCCGTAGTGCCGTCGGCATTGGTGACCCGGGTTGCCATGGAAAGACTGTCCTTGCCGCCATCGATGGCGATCCCGAGCTTGATCATGAGATCGCGCATGGCAATGGCGGCATCGTAAAGACGGCTGCCCTCACCCGGAAGCTTCGGCGCCCACATCCAGTTCCCCGAGCACCGTATGTCCCCGAGTCCGCTCACTTCCGCCCAGACGATGTTCGTAAGCGCCTCGGCAACGCTCATCCTCGCCATGGCAGCAGGGTCGATCAGTTCCTTCACCGGCTGTTCGCCGATCGAACAGGCGGCGCCGGTCGTGCCGAAATGGGACTGGGCGATGACGGCGACATCCGAGACCGTGAGCTGGAGCGGACCGCAGCACTGCTGCCGGGCGATGAGTCCCGTCACGGAGCGGTCTACCTTGTTCGTAAGGAAGCGCTTTGATCCGACGGAGAGGAGCCTCAGCACGCGGTCAAGGGCCTTCCGGACCGTAAGGTCCCGGGGAAGTTCAAGAGGCTTGAGGCTGTTCTTCCTTCGGTCGAGCGTGAAGGTCTTCTGCGGCATGTCGCCCAGGACCTTCGACAGTTCAAGGTTCACCGGCGTCGAGCCGTCCTTCGCGTCATGGAGCACGATGTACCCGTCGCCCGTGACCTGTCCGATGAACGCGACCGGCACCTTCTCGCGCCTGCAGAGGTCCTCGAAGAGCGGCGCATGCGACGGCCTCAGGAGAAGCGCATTCTGCTCCTGATATTCGGCGCCCCAGATCTCGAGCGCCGAGAGGGTCTCGTCGCCCACCTGGATCTTTCGTATCTCGATCCTCGCTCCGGCGGGATGGACGATCTCCTTCACCACGTTGCAGTTCCCGCCCGCGCCCTGGTCGTGGATGCTCACGATGGGGTTCTTCTCCCCCAGTTCCACGCAGGCGCGGATCACGCGGTTCAGTTTCTGTTCCATCTCGGCATCGCCGCGCTGGACCGCGTTGAAGTCGAGCTCGGCAAGGTTCTCGCCCTGGATCATGGACGACGCCGCGCCGCCGCCCATGCCGATGCGGTAGGCTGGCCCGCCCACCTTGACCACGAGCATGCCCTTTTCCGGCTGCGATTTTCTCGTATGGTGGCTGTCCATCTGTCCGATGCCGCCGCTGAACATGATCGGCTTGAGCCATTCCCTGCGCTCGCCATCGGGAAGGCTGAGGCCGAAGGAACGCGTGAAGCCCTGGATCAAAGGCTCGCCGAACTTGTTCCCATAATCGGATGCGCCATTGCTTGCTTCCACTTCTATCTGCAGCGGCGAGGCAAGGTTCGACGGATACGCGGAGGACGCGTCCTCCCAGGGAAGCGCGTAGCCCGGAATGCACAGGTTTCCGACGCAGTATGCCGCCGTGCCGGCGACGACAAGTCCGCCGGTGCCGGTCGCCTGCACATCGCGCAGCCGGCCGCCGGTGCCGGTCTCGGCGCCCGGGAATGGCGCCACGCCCGAGGGGAAGTTATGCGTCTCCGCCGTAAAGATGATGTCATGTTTCCGCTTTGTTTCGCGGAAGGGAGATGGTTTTCCAAGGACCTCCGGAATGATCGTAGTGATGCCGTATCCCTTGATGGAGCTTGAGTTGTCGCTGAAGGCGATGACGCTGTTGTTCCGGTTCGCCTCGTACGTTGCCTTCACGATCTTCATCAGCGTATCCGGCACCTCTTTGCCATCCACGACAAGCCTGCCGCGAAAGAACCAGTGGCGCGAGTGTTCGCTGTTCGACTGCGATAGGTCGAAACATTCCACGTTGGTGGGGTCGCGCTTGATATCGTTCACAAAGAGATTGGTGTAGAAATCCAGGTCCCACTCGTCGAGCCCCAGGCCCATCTCGCGATTGATCTTCTCGAGCGCCGCCCTTCCCTCTTTCATCAGCGGGATGATACGCACGGGCTCAGGTGTGACGCCGGTCTCGAAGGTCGTGAGCGGCTCAGGATAGGGGCACTCGGTCATGCGGTCGTGGACCAGGGAAAGGAACGCGGATTGCTGCTCACGGCGAAGGGCTGCTTTTTTCTCGAGCGTCAGCAGATAGCGGCGCGAACGTTCGATGCGCGCGATCTTACGGAGCCCGCAGGCATGGCAGACCGAGACGGCGTTCGTGGACCAGGCCGTGGTGAAGCTCATGCGGGGGCCGACCTCAAGAACCAATTGTGAATTGCGGATTGCGGATTGCGGATTGAGAAACGACGTATCGGAGAACTTCTCCGGCTCGAAGGTCTCGGCAAGCAGCCAACGGAGCAGGCGCCTCTCGTCCGGCGAGAGCGGCGATGACGACGCGATATTGAAGCAGAATTCCGTCTCGATCCCGGTGATGGCGCGAGCAACCTTGTGCCGTGCTGTTGCAAGCAGGCCGTCGGTCTGGAACGACGAAAGCGCGGGGGTGCGGAAGAGATGAAAGAGGATCATGTTTGTCTTGTTATGGTTGCCCGGGATGAGCCGCATGCATTCTGGAACAGGTTGCGAAGCGTTGTCCGCCTTTTCTGCTCCGCGGGATGCAGCAGCAAGAGATCGATCGTACGATGATTACTGCCGCTCGGTCAGGGACACGACCTTCTGGTCGGTCGCCTTTTTCTGGCCTGCCATCTCGCATTTGCCGTCGAAGGTAACGCCTTCCTCGATGATGAGCTTCGGGGTCCTGATATTCCCCTCGATGACGCCCGGCGCGAGGATATGCACTTTCTGGCTGGCGTTGACGTTGCCTACGATCTTCCCGCTCGATATGATCGTTCCGACGCTGATCTCGCCCTGGAGGTGGGCCTCGTCGCCCGCGATGAGAGTGTCCTTGGACAGGATCTCTCCCTCCACCCTGCCGTCCACCCGGATGGTCCCCTCGAAACTGAGCACACCCTTGAACTCCGTGCCCTTGCCGAGGAACGCGGTGATCTCCGCATGTTCCGCTGATACGCCTGAGCCCTTCTTCAACATGGATGAATCCTCCTCAAGAAATTCTTATAAACGTCTTTCACCACAGAGGTCACAGAGAGCACAGAGAAAAACAGTAACATAACATTCCCGCCTCTCTCGGTGTCCTCTGTGAACTCTGTGGCAAGATCTTTTCGTTTTGTCAGCCGATCTTCTCCAGGATCCGCTCCAGCTCCTCGCCGGAAAAGTATTCGATGACGATCTTGCCGCCCTTTGCCTTGGGCGCGATGCTCACCTTCGTGCCGAGGGATTTCCTGAGCCGCTCCTCGACCGCCTTGTACTCGGTGCCAATTTTTGTCTTCTTTTCCTTTGCGGGTTTCTTGAGCGCGTGGGCAAGCGCCTCGGCCTCGCGCACCGAAAGCCCCTTCTTCACGATCTGGTTCGCGGCGAACATCTGGTCGCGGAGACGCTCAAGGGACAGGAGGGCCTTGGCGTGGCCCATGTTGAGAGCGCCCGTCGCCAGGTGCTGCTTGATCTCCTTCGGCAGGCCAAGGATGCGAAGGAAGTTGGTGATGGTCGAGCGCTCTTTGCCCACGCGCCGGGCAAGGTCTTCCTGGGTCAGCTTGAACTCGTCCTGGAGACGCTTGAACGCCTCTGCCGCTTCGAGCGGGTTCAGGTCCTCGCGCTGGATGTTCTCGATGAGGGCCTGCTCGATCAGCTCGCGCTTGGTCGCTTCCCTGACCAGCGCCGGGATGGACTTGAGCCCGGCGAGCCGGGCCGCCCGCCACCGCCGCTCGCCGGCAATGAGGCCGAAGTTCGTTCCGATGCGGTGTACAATGATGGGCTGGATGACTCCCTGTTCTTTGATGGAGGCGGCGAGTTCCTTGAGCTTCTCGTCGTTGAAGACCTTCCGCGGCTGGTATTCGTTCGGGACGATCTTGTCCAACTCGACATCCATGATCCCGAGGGACTTCCTCTCTTTTTCATCCAGGACGGAAAGGTCCGGGATCAGGGCGCCGAGCCCCTTACCGAGCGCCGACTTTTGCATGGCCCAGCACCTCCCTGGCGAGATCGAGATAGCTCTGCGCGCCTTTCGAGCGGATGTCATACAAGATCACGGGCTTGCCGTGGCTCGGCGCCTCGCTCAAGGTCACGTTCCGGTTGATCACCGTTTTATATACTTTGTCGCCGAAGTACTTGCGGACCTCCGCCGCCACCTGGTCGGCGAGATTGTTCCTGCTGTCGTACATGGTAAGGAGCACGCCTTCGACAACGAGCTCCGGGTTCAGGTCCTGCTTGATGAGCTTCACGGTATTCATGAGCGCCGACAGGCCTTCGAGCGCGTAGTACTCGGTCTGGACAGGGATCAGCACACCATCGGCAGCGGTCAGGGCGTTTACGGTCAGAAGGCCGAGGGACGGCGGGCAGTCGATGAAAATATAATCATACGTATCCCGGAACAGGGCGATCGCCTTCTTGAGCACACGCTCCCGGGCGATGGTCTGAATGAGCTCGATCTCGACGCCCACGAGGTCGATGCCGGCCGGCACCACGTCAAGCCAGGGAAAGTGAGTGTTTTTTTTGATCTCGGCAAAAGGCTTCTTGCCCGTAAAAAGATCGTAAGTGCTGCCGGTAATGTCCTTCCGGTCGATCCCCATGCCGCTCGTGGAGTTGCCCTGGGGGTCCGAGTCGATAAGGAGCACCTTCTTCTCCGCCGCTGCGAGCGACGCTGCGATGTTCACGGCGGTCGTCGTCTTCCCGACGCCGCCCTTTTGGTTGGCTATGGCAATGACCTTACCCATGAAACCTCCGAAACTGCCTTGCAAAACCGGGTTACTTTACCATAGGAGGCTGATAAAAGAAAGGAGAAATTCGTTTTCATATAGCAGCGAAGGGGGAAGCAAACCTGTTGTTCTGTATGAGATAAACCAGAGCGTCAGGACTGAGCACAGAAAGCCCCGCGAAGCGGTGGTGGCAAAGTAAGGCCGCACCACGCCTACCTCATTCCGCACTCCGCACTCGCCACTCCGCACTTCATTATGTTCCACGTGGAACATCACCACTGCCCCAGTTCCTTCCCCGCAGGATTTACGCGGAGAGATCCCAGCGCTATGTGGCGGACCGCCGAAATATCCTTCAGGGGGGTGACCACGCGCACGGTCAGTTCTTTCAGGTCCAGGTCCCTGATGATACCCATTCCGAGACTGAGATTCCGGTCATCGTTCAGACCAACGAGAAGATAGTCGAGCTCTGCTCTCGTTATAATGGAGATCTCCCTGACCCCGTAACGTTCTCGCGCGGTGTACTGTTCTTCCTCGGAATAATCCCCGTCGGTGATCACGAACAGCCTGTCGGCTGAAAGTTCGGCATGGATCACAATGCTGTTAAGGATCTTTGACAGCTGGTTGATGTCCCGGAACCCAAGCCGCTCGCCTGTCCCGAGACCGGGCCCGTGGACACCTACATCGCTCAATGCAATATCGTGAAAATCCGCTCCGCGGAAGTATTCTTTGAACCGCTGCTCCCGTGCGGCCTTCCGGGCCTCGCTGGTCGACATCCTGGCATCAGGCGATACCGGGAGACGGTGGATCAATAATCCCGCGCGATGAGCGTGGGGAGACACGAGATGTTCGACCTCGCTCTTCTGCTGAATGGCGATAACGTAGCGGGGCGCGAGCATGTCGATCTGATGATAGGCAAGCTCCCGGGCGGCGCCGCCGTTCACCAGGCAGCAGGTATTGATGAGGACCAGGTCAGGACCGAGCTCCAACGCCTTGTTGTATATCTTCTGGATGCTGGTCACCGCATCGAGAAGATGTCCGACCGGGCTGACATTGCCGACGAAACTCATGATAAGGGGGGGCTTGTGCTTCAGGAGTTCCGCCGCGTTGTCATAGAGTCCAAGCGAAAAGGCCGCCGGCGGGCCTATGAACGGCTGGCCGGGATCGGCGTCGATCCAGGCAACACGCTTTCCCTGGCGGCAAAAGTAACCGGCAAGATAAAGGCAGAACGTGGTCTTGCCAGAACCGGGAGCACCGATGACCATGACCGGCCCGCCATGTGCTTCGACCTCTTCGGCTGATTCCCGCCATTCAGGCGGGATATGGAGATTTGTTTCTGACATGAATATATTCTGTGTTGACGCGCGTTATAGAAGGCGACGGGAATGCGCTCTCGCCTTGGGTCCGGGGCCAGTGGCCGGGCTGAAATCGTTCGCTCTGTGTTTTTCTCCTGTCTCCTGGATGCTGACTCCTGACTCCTGTTTCATGATTGTTCCACGTGGAACATTATCGCTTTTTTCGAAAGACCCAGATGGCCCGGGGATCATTCGAATGGGGAAGTCTGAGGTCCAGCTTCTTCTCAATGACCAGCCCCGCCTTGAGGACATCCCCCTCCCCTACGGTCTCCTCCGGCCCTCTGCTCAGGACCATAAGACCACCGGGCTTCAGAAAGGTCGCTCCCTCAGAAATTGCCGCTTTCATTTCGGCAAAGGCACGGGCAGTAACAACATCATATGTCCCATGATGAGAGGCGGGAAGTTCGTTGGTCCTTTTATCGACAATAACGATCTCCGTAAGTTTCAACGTTCTCGTGATGTGGCGCAGAAACGATGCCTTTTTATTGACCGCCTCGACCATGGTTATGCCGATCTCCGGGTGGCAGATCTTGATCGGGACAGCGGGGAAACCGGCGCCCGATCCCATGTCCAACAGCCGGAGGCCGGGCGCAGGCACAAAACCGTTCAGATAGGACAGAGAGTCGAGAAAGTGCTTGATGACAATGTCCTGCTCGTTTCTGATCGCCGTCAAATTGATCTTACGGTTCCACTTCTCAAGCTCGACAAGATAGACCAGGAACGCATCGGTCTGCCGGTCCGAAAGCATGATGTCGAGTTTCTCGGCGCCCGAGGTCAGCAGTGTTCGGAGCGTCATGGCGTCATGCCTCCCCGCTTCCGCTTCTCGAGCGCGACCAGGAGAAGCGAGATGGCGGCGGGCGTGACACCGGAAATGCGCGATGCCTGGCCAAGAGATACCGGTCGCACCTGCTTCAGCTTCTGCCTCACCTCGGCCCCTAATCCGGTAAGGGCATCATAATCGAGGTCCGGCGGAACGGCCTTCTGCTCAAGTCCGGCAAACCGCTCGACCTGGTCGAGCTGACGGCTGATGTACCCGTCGTATTTCACCTGGATCTCCACCTGCTCGGAAGCATCGCTCCTGACCGGCGTCGGCGCGGGGCTGATCGCGGCAATATCCCGATAGTTCAGTTCCGGCCGCTTGAGCAATTGCTCGAGAGATGCCTCTCCTGAAAGGATCGATGAACCTTTTGCCGCGAGCACGGCATTTATCTCGGGCTGCGGTCGTATCCAGGTCTTTTTCAAACGAGACAGCTCCCGTTCAACCGTTTCTTTCTTCTCTGCGAATTGACGGTACGCATCATCGGATACAAGCCCGATCTCGCGGCCCTTCTCCCGTAAGCGCAAATCGGCGTTGTCTTCGCGCAGAATGAGCCGGTACTCGGCGCGGGATGTGAACATCCGGTAGGGTTCGCTGGTTCCGCGGGTCACCAGGTCGTCGATCAGGACCCCAATGTACGCGCTCGATCGGGAAAGAATGAGCGGTTGGAGCTTCCGGACCATGAGGCTGGCATTGATACCTGCCATAAGCCCCTGCGCTGCTGCTTCCTCGTACCCGGACGTGCCGTTGATCTGCCCCGCGAAATAGAGTCCTGACACCCGCTTTGTTTCCAAGGTATGCTTGATCTGGGTCGGCGGGGCAAAATCATATTCTATGGCATAGGCCGGCCGCATGATCTCCGCGTCCTCGAGCCCCGGGATGGTCCGATACATTTCCGTCTGTACTTCGAAAGGAAGGCTCGTAGAGACCCCGTTGGCGTAATACTCCTCGGTGTCCAGCCCCTCGGGCTCGAGAAACACCTGGTGCCGCTCCCTCTCCGAGAACCGCATGACCTTGTCCTCGATGGAGGGACAGTACCGGGGACCGATGCCTTTGATGATTCCCGCGTAAAGTGGGGACTTATCGAGGTTATTGCGTATTATTTTATGGGTATCAACATTAGTATAGGTAAGAAAACAGGGCAGTTGTGGGAGAGGATGCTCGTTTTCTGTAAATGAAAAGAATGGTGCCGGGTCATCTCCCGGCTGGACCTTCATTTTCGAGAAGTCTATTGTCCGTCCATTCAACCGCGCCGGCGTGCCGGTCTTGAGCCTTCCCAGTTCAAATCCAAGCTCCCGAAGGTTG
Source organism: Nitrospiria bacterium (assembly GCA_919902495.1). Classification (GTDB taxonomy): domain Bacteria; phylum Nitrospirota; class UBA9217; order UBA9217; family UBA9217; genus JAAXXJ01. The sequence continues at coordinate 56,474 of CAKKRC010000004.1, read as the reverse complement.
TCCGATAGTCCGACCGACGGGAATTCCCCAGCCCTGCCCGACGGGTAATGAACAAGCCCGATATGGATGAGCCCCTTCAGGAAGGTGCCGGTCGTAATGATCACCGACGACGAGCGATACTGAGCACCGATGTTCGTTTCGACGCCGACGATCCTGCCCTCCTCAACGATCAGTTTTTCGACAAGCCCCTGCTTTACATCAAGCCCCTGCTGTTTCTCGAGTGAATCCTTCATTGCCATGCGGTACCGCTGTTTGTCCGCCTGGGCGCGGGTGCCCCGTACCGCCGGCCCTTTGCTCTTGTTCAGAATGCGGAACTGGATGCCGGTCCGGTCGATGATCTTCGCCATCTCCCCGCCGAGCGCATCGATCTCCTTCACCAGGTGCCCTTTGGCAAGCCCCCCGATGGCCGGGTTGCAGGACATGAGCGCGATGCTGTCGAGGTTCATCGTCAGCATGAGCGTGGAGCATCCCATGCGCGCCGAGGCCAGCGCGGCCTCGCAGCCGGCATGACCGGCGCCGATCACGATGACGTCGTATTTTTTACGGGAAGACATGAGTGCTTCTCCAAGATAGATCTGCCGCTACATCGCTAAAACGTCTGAACAATTCCTAACAAGGGCAGAAAAATCCCTTCGCCACAGAGAACACCGAGGACGCCGAGGAAAACTAATATCTCATATTTTTGCTCTTTGCATTTCTCTGTGAACTCTGTTTCCTCGGTGGCCATGGTGTTACTTCCCAATGCAGAAATCCCTGAATATCCTCTCGAGGATATCGTCAGTATGGGTTGCTCCGCTGATAAGGCCCACGCTGTCAATGGCATCCCGGAGGTCGAGCGCGATGAACTCCGCGGACAGGCCTGACGTTGTCGAAGCAAGCGCCCTTTCCAGGCTCGCCTTTGCGTGCTCAAGCGCTGTCTTGTGGCGCTGATTCACTGCCCAAGCATGCTCCCGCGGCGGGACCACCCCCTGTTTCACGAGCCCGACGATCGATTTCCGCAGACTATCGAGCCCCGCGCCCGTCATGCACGAAATCTCGGCGACCACTTCGGGGCAGGCCGGCGCTTCTGCCTTTCGTTCGAGATCGCACTTGTTCATCACCACGATCGCTGGCTTACCCTTCGCCTCTTCAATGACCCGCTTGTCTTCCGCCGTTAAGGGCTGCGATCCGTCGAGGATGATGAGAACGACATCAGCCTTGCCTATCACCGCAAGGCTCCGCTTCACACCTTCCTGCTCCACCACATCATGCGAATGTCTGATCCCCGCCGTATCTAATATCTTGAACGGCAGTCCGCCTATGTTTAGATATTCCTCCAGCACGTCCCGGGTCGTACCGGGGATATCGGTCACGATCGCTCTGTCCTGTTTCAGCAGGCAGTTCAGGAGCGATGACTTGCCCACGTTCGGTTTTCCGATGATCGCTGTAGCGATCCCCTCGCGAAGAACCCGTCCGTAGCGATGGCCGGAGATCAGCTCTTCGACGGTGCGGAGCGCGCTCCCCACCTCATCGGCAAGCGGCTGACCGGTCTGCATCTCGATCTCCTCTTCGGGAAAATCGATCCCCGCTTCGACCGCGGCAATTATGGAGACGAGGCCGTCCCGGAGCGCTGCCACTTCTGCTGACAGCCCCCCCATGAGCTGCTCGTTCGCCGCCCGGTGGCTGAGCTCGGTCTTTGCGTGGATGATATCCATCACCGCCTCTGCCTGGGCAAGGTCGATGCGGCCGTTCAGAAAGGCCCGCTTCGTGAACTCTCCCGGTTCGGCTTGACGTGCGCCTGACGAGATCAGGAGGTTCATGGTCCTCCAGAGCGGCAGCATCCCGCCGTGGCAGTTGATCTCAACGACATCCTCACGCGTATACGATGCCGGTGAGCGCATGACGCTTACCAGCGCCTCATCGATGACATCTCCGGTTCCGGGATCACACACCTGACCATAGAGCAGCGTATGTGATGCGCTATCTCCAAGTTTCTTTGCGCTGGCTGTCTTGAATATCATTATGGCTATCTCGATAGCTTTTGGACCGCTTATGCGGATGATGCCGATCCCGCCCTCTCCCGGCGGCGTTGATACGCCGCAAATTGTGTCCTGGTCAAGCATGGGCGTATATTACCACAAAGCATTCGGCCCCGAAAACGTTCTTTTTGAAAAGCATTGAGCGGTGATATACGGAAGCTTCTAATTATGATAAAATAGCTCCGATAGTGAACAGGAGATGCTTTTTTCGACAACGATCAAAGGAGAGAACATGGACCAACGATCGCTCTGGGAACGGTATAAAAAATATCTCTGCCAGTGCCCATCCATCGGGTTGACGCTTGATATCAGCAGGATGAACTTTGCTGATGATTTCTTTGCCCGCATGGAGCCTGAGATCCAGAAAGCCTTCAAGGCCATGGACGCCCTTGAGACGGGCGCCATCGCGAATCCCGACGAGGACCGCATGGTGGGCCATTACTGGCTGCGAACGCCTTCCCTCGCCCCCTCGCCTGAGATTCGCTGTGAGATCGAGGATACAGGAAAGGTGATCCTTCAATTTGCCCATGACGTGCATAGCGGCAAGATAAAGCCCCAGAAAGCCCGTCGTTTTGACACGATCCTGTGTATCGGCATCGGAGGTTCCGCTCTCGGTCCGCAGTTCGTCACCGACGCCCTTGCATCGACAGAAGACAGGATGAAAGTATATTTCCTGGACAATACCGACCCTGATGGTTTTGACCGGATGCTTTCCGGTATTGGAAGCTCTCTTTCCAAAACGCTGACCATTGTCATTTCCAAGAGCGGTGGGACAGCCGAGACCAGGAACGGCATGCTCGAAGTAATGCAGGCTTATCGCAAATCCGGACTCTCTTTTGAGAGACATGCTGTCGCCATTACCGGAGTGGGAAGCAACCTTGATAATTTAGCCATTAGTGGTAATTGGATTGCTCGTTTTCCCATGTGGGATTGGGTGGGTGGGAGAACATCGATTGCTTCGGCTGTTGGTCTATTGCCTATGGCACTTCAAGGCATTGATATAACGGACTTTATTGGCGGAGCCGCGGACTGCGATATGCTTACACGAAATAGATCAACTGGAGCAAATCCTGCCGCGGTTCTTGCTCTTATGTGGCATCACGCAACGAGCGGCCGCGGTCAGAAGGACATGGTCGTCCTCCCTTATAAGGACCGCCTCCAGCTCTTTTCCAAATATCTGCAGCAGCTCATCATGGAATCTCTCGGCAAGGAAAAGGACCTGGCCGGAACGGTCGTGAACCAGGGGATATCGGTCTACGGCAACAAGGGCACGACCGACCAGCATGCCTATGTCCAGCAGCTCCGCGACGGCGTGAAGAACTTTTTCGTTTCCTTCATCGAGGTCTTGAACGATCGGGACGGGCGCTCCCCCGAGGTCGACCCAGGTGTTACGAGCGGCGACTATCTCAGCAGTTTCCTGCAGGGGACACGCAATGCCTTGTTCGAGAACGGCAGGGCGTCCCTCACGATCACCGTTGAAAAACTTGATGCCCGTACGGTCGGCGCGATCATCGCGTTGTTCGAGCGCGCCGTCGGCCTCTATGCGGTCCTGGTGAACATCAACGCCTACCATCAGCCCGGCGTCGAGGCCGGTAAGAAAATGGCCGGCGCGATCATCGAGCTTCAGCGAGAGATCATGGGTTATTTACACAAGAATCACGGCAGAACATTCACCGCGGAAGAGCTTGCCCAGGCGATCGGCGTCGTAGAAAAGGCCGAGACGGTGTTCAAGATCCTTGAACATGCCTCGGCGAACAGGGACCATCGGATCAAGAAGACCGCCCATGCGAATGCCTTCCTGTCTCACTACGGCATGGCACGGTAACGGACTTTACTGCGGGTACAAGCGGTCGAGGTTCTGAAATACGGTATTGATATCGTCCGTGGTGTTATAGAAATGCGGCGACAGGCGCAGCCCGCCGCCGCGGACGTTCACCATGATCCCCCGCTCCCGCAACGCGTCCCGCGCGGCCGCCGGGTCAAACGCACCCGCGATCGTGATGTTCCCGCCGCGCTGATCCCGCTGCTCCGGCGTCAGGACGGCGAAACCCCGCTTCCCGGCTTCCCGGATGATCTGGTCGCCGAGATCCAGAACGCGCTTCTCGATGTTCGGTATCCCCACCTCAAGGAGAAGTTCGACCGCCGCGCCTATCCCGAATATTCCCATTACATTCTGCGATCCTTCCTCGAATCGCTGCGCGTCGTTCTTCAATCGCAGTGCCGGATGGTCGAAATCGAACTCGTTCTGCACGCTCTTCCAGCCCACAAGCGGCGGCCGCAGGCTCTGAACAAGCTCCTTCCGGCAATAGAAGATGCCGATGCCTTCCGGCCCGAGCAGCCATTTGTGCGCATCAGCAGCAAGGAAATCAACATTGAGCTCCCGCACATCCATAGGGATGATCCCGAGGCTCTGTATGACATCAACGCAGAGCAGGACCCCCTTGCTCCTGCATAATTCACCGATCCGCTTCAGGTCGGTCCGAAATCCGTTCGAGAACAGGACAGAGCTTACGGCGATCAGGCGTGTCCGGCCGTCCATTAACCGTTCGATGTCCTCGATCAGTACCCTGCCCCCGCGTGAAGTAATGGCACGCGCCTCCACACCTCTTCTCTTTAAATTAATCCAGGGATAGATGTTCGAGGGAAAGTCCTTCTCAAAGAACAGAACATTGTCCCCGCTCTGCCAGTCCATGCCCTCCGCAACAAGGGAAAGACCGTGGGACGTACTTTTGATGAATGCGATCTCATCCACCGTCGCGTTCACTAACTGTGCGCAAATCCTCCTTACCTCAACGACCCGCTGCGCCCATCGTGGATAGTGGAATGCCGCTCCTTCCGCTGACTCCGCAAGGAACGTGTTGATAGCGGCCGTTACCCGGAGAGATACCGGAGCAACACCGGCATGGTCCAGGTAGATATGGTCTTTCGTGATCGGGAATTCGCTGCGGCATCGTTCAACGGTTAACAGATCCATAGTTTTTTATGTATGCCTCTTTTTCTGCGCGTTTCAGTTTCTTGAGGGCATGTTCCTTCTTAAGGGCGTCCGATCTGCTGCCGCACGGCTCCTGGTGGACCAGTTTCACAGGCAGTCTACCCCTGGTGTACCGTGCAGCAATCCCCTTCTTGTGCAGTAAAAGGCGGCGGGCAATATCGTTCGTAATGCCCGTATACAGGGTCCTGTCCCTGCACCGCAGCATGTACAGAGACCACCCTTTTTCCGCCTTCTTGGCCATCACCGGATTCTATCTAAAAATTGCCACCAATAGCAAGATGATTATAGACTCCGCCTGAAAAAGGGTTTATTATTCGGCCATGAAAAAAGGGACCGATTACATCGGCGTCGGCGCCGGCGCCATCATTTTTAACAAGGACGGCAAGGTGTTCCTGGCAAAACGCGGAGCAGAAGCGCGCAACGAAAAGCATCGATGGGAATTTCCCGGCGGCGGTGTCGAGTTCGGCGAGACCCTCGAGAACGCCTTGGTCAGAGAGATCAGGGAGGAATACGGATTCGTCATCGAGGTCGTACAGCTCCTCGATGTGGTGAACCATATTTTACCCGAGGAAAAACAGCACTGGGTCTCCCCCACCTATCTCTGCAGATACAAGAACGGCAAACCCTGCATCAAAGAGCCCCACAAGTGCGAGGAGATAGGCTGGTTCAATATCGGCGCCATTCCAGCGAAGGACCTTTCCCGGGCATCCCAAAAGAGCCTGCAAAGCCTCAAAAAATACCTGTCTGCTGAATGAGTATCCATATCTCACCTTTATCCATGAAGACAACCTATTCATTCCCTGTTGAGGCAGTCCTTCTTCTTGGTCCCACGGGTTCCGGAAAGAGCCCCTTGGGCGAACACATTGCAAGGAACGGGCTCTTCGGGAAAAAGGCTCATCACCTTGATTTCGGTGCAGAGCTCCGCGCCATACTCTCCCGCAACGGTCCGTCGCTGCACTATACAGCGTCCGAGATCGCTTTTATCAAGCGTGTTCTCGAACAAGGCCTGCTTCTCGAAGACCGGCAGTTCCCCCTCGCCAGAAAGATCATCGGCGCGTTCCTTGAACGCTCCTTCTTTTCCCCGGATGATGTGCTCATTCTTAACGGGATCCCCCGACACGCCGGACAGGCCAACGACATGGCCACGGTAGCCGCGGTCCGGGTCCTGGTCCTTCTCGAGTGTTCGGTCGACTCCGTGTTCTGCAGATTGCGTGGCAATGTGGGAGGAGACAGGACGGGAAGGTCTGATGATGATGGTGCGCTTGTCGATACAAAGCTTCGTTTGTTCAATGAGCGGACCGCGCCGCTCGTTGATCATTATAATAATACGGGATCGGCTATCATCCCGGTTTTGATAGGCGATACGACAACGGCCGAAGATGCCTTCAGGCAGATCTCAATGCCTGCCTCCGGTCACCCACCAGTCCCCTTTGTCGCTGAACCACCACAGCGATGAGTCCGTCTCGAGGATCACCCTGGCGAGCTCCTTTGCGCTGTCGGTTTGAAGACGCTTCAGCGAGAATTGAAGCCATTCATCTGCATATTTATTTCCCAGGTCCTTGTATTCCTTAAGCGCCAGGATCATCTCGAGCTGGTCGGCATCCCTTGCCAGCCTTGCCTCTGCTGAGGTTCCCTCCTCATATTCCAATACAAGCTTTTCGATCTCGTTTCCGAACGGAAGTGTTGCCGCAAGGTCCTTGATCGCTTTATTCTCGTCGGCCTTTACATATTTTTTGTTGACGTAATTCAGGTCTCCCGTTCTTGCTTCCGGCAGATCGTGGAACAGGCACATCTTGATCAGGTGTTCCACGTTGATGTCCTTCGCAAGCCTCCCCAGTGCGTAGCCAATATAGGTCGTTCTAAAGATATGTTCGGCCACCGACTCCGCGCCTGTCCCGAGAAACTGGAATCCGCTTCGCGGCGTGCGCTTCAGCATTCCCGCTTCAAACAGGAAATTCGCGATGTTCTTCATGGCTGGTCCTTTTCCTTCGCTCATTGCCGTGCATACCGTCGCTCTGTTTTATTTGACCCGCACGTTCCTGCCTTCGAGGGAAACGAGCTGTCCCGTGCGGATCTTGCGCCGTCTCCTCAATTCTACGTTACCATCAACCGTTACTCTGCCATCGATGATCATGGTCTTCGCCATCCCGCCGCTCTCACACATTCCGGTGATCTTCAAGAGATCGTTCAACTCAATAAATTCTTTCCCGGTTAATTTAAATTCTTCCATTTTTATGATAGCTGCTGGTGTTTTATTGAAGACTTTTTTCTTTATCCACCCCTATTAAAACGTCAGTCCCTGTCTCTTCATGAGCAATTCACCAAGATATAATCCTGATTTCACTTCCGCATTTTTTATCAGTTCTGCCCCTTCAATTCCATAGGGTTTTACGCATGATGCGCAGACGTAGAATTTGCAATCAAAATCATCCACCAGGCTCGTTATCAGCGTGGCAACCGGAGAAAAACTCTTTTGCCAGCTCATGGTCTCCGCAAATCCTTTTCGGGCCAGATGAACACCTTCGTTCATAAGAAAAAAATCTATTTTTGCGTCAATCGCTGCCATATTGGCGGCAAGTTGCAATGCCCCTGCAGATCGCTCTATTGCGTCATACGAATGTGTCAGGATGAAAACGAACTCTTTGTTCTCCACAGCGCTTCTCCTTGTCTGAACTCTTGTCTATGGAAATTCCCTAAAGAATAAACATCTATCCTCAAGGAAGTTATCTTTGTTCTATCGAGGAAGAACAATACCACGTACCTTCCAGAAAGGCGACTATTTTTTTCCTCATGCGCTATTTTTCTGAAATATTTTTTATGAAACGGCGATCAGCTCTCGCTAAGATTATTATTACTATACATATATAAAGAAAAATAGTAGTAGTAGTAGTAGTGGGTGTTGAAACGTGGGAAGAGAAAACAACAGCAGGAAAAGGAACAGGAAAACGTCAGGAACAAGGGTGATGATCCATAACAGATTATGAAAGGATTCGTGTTGATGAATGCGCTGTTTTGGGAATCCACAGCGTTTTAAGAACAGTATCAACATCGAACTGTGGAAAGGGCTGTAACCCGTTGTTATCCCGGAGGCCAGGCGAACGCGCGTCCCGATAACAGGTGAAGGTGTATGTGAAAGACCGCCTGCCCGGCATCTCGCCCGTTGTTGATGACCAGACGGTAGCCCCCCTTGTCAAGTCCCCGCGCCGCAGCAATATTCCGGGCAACGAAGAACAAGTGACCAATAAGCTCCCTCTCGCCTTCCTTCATGCTTTGAATATCCGAGATGTGTTCATTGGGCACGATCAAGATGTGTGAAGGCGCCTGCGGATTAATGTCTTCGAAGGCAATGGCCATCTCGTCGTTGTGAATGAGCTTCGCGGGGATCTTGCGATCCACGATCTTGCAAAAAAGGCAGTTCGGATCATGCTTCACCGTATCGTCCTCCTTTAAGAAAACCGCCTGAAAAAACAGGTTCGCTCCCCGGTATGACAAGCCGGTCCGGTCTGTTCAACCTTAATGAGGAGCGTATCCTGATCGCAGTCATAGTAGATATCCTTGACCTGCTGCACGTTTCCCGACGTCTCCCCTTTTTGCCAGAACATCTGGCGCGAACGGCTCCAGTACCAGGTGAACCCGGTCTCAACGGTCCTTTTCAGTGACTCCGTGTTCATATATGCGACCATGAGCACATCGCCGGTCTTCCACTCCTGGACCACCGCAGGAATAAGACCCTTCTCATCGAACTTAAGATCCGCAGGTATTTTCATGCGATTTTTTTATCACAAACAGAGGAAAAAGTCCAGAGACACGAAAGCAAAAAGAGCCGGTCCTGATGTTCACAGGATCGGCTCACGGGTTCTGTGGTGTTGTGTGGTGACTTAGATAAAGAGGTTGATCTGTGAATCAGCGGCGATATCCAGCCAGGCTGCTGCTCCGCCGACTTCGACACCGTCAACAAGCGCTTCCTTTTTATAGCCAAACAGATCCATGGTCATCTGGCAGGCGATGAGCTTAACGCCGCTTTCTATCGCAAGGTCAAGCAGGGTCCCGATAGAGGCGACACCATGTTTCTTGCACATAGACTTCATCATAGCGGTTGCCATTGCCTCCATACCGGGAAGCGACGAGACGAGAGTCGGGATCGGCATGGGCATCGGCATGGCGGGATTGCCCAGAGGCGAGACCTTCAGTTTGTCAGCGTTATTCTTTTTGAGGATCTCGAGCCCGTAAAAGGTGAAAAAAATTGTAACATCGACGTCCATGGCCGCAGCAGTGGTCGCAAGGATAAGAGGCGGATATGCCATATCGAGCGTACCCTTGGACGCGATAATGGTCATTTTTTTCTTTGTCATTTTTTTGATCTCCTTATGCCGATTTTTTAATATAGAAGGTGAATGTTCCCGACCCCTCTTCCACTTTCAGGACCTCGTTACCGGTCCTCTTTGCCCAGGAGGCCATATCGTTCTTGGAACCGGGATCCGTTGTTTCCACCTTCAGGATCTGGTCCTTGGTCAGCGCCTCAACGGCCTTCTTTGTCTTGAGGATCGGCAACGGACAGCTTAAACCTTTTGCATCCAAAACCTGATCAACCTTGATGTCTGCGGACATGGCTTAATTCTCCTCCTTGGTCATGAAATGAAGTAGAAACGGAAGTCATGAAACAATTGTTTTATTATAAATCGACATAGTTTCGAAGTCAAGCAATTTTTAGACTATATAGCAGGGATGCTGTGCATACCAATGCGCTCGAGAAGGGCCGGCTATGAAAAAGACCTTGCCAGGTATAGGACGTTCTGGTATAGTCATTTTTCGTTGCCCCACGGCTTTTAATGATATCAGCAAGAAACATGCTCAGCAGCGTTTTTCACGGACCCGCGAACACCAGCAAATACGGGGTCAGATAAACCGGACAAACAACCTCCTTGCGCGCCGATAATCACTTGAATTGTAACGCGTTTTTCAATTGTTAACAGGTGTGGATAAGGGTGTGTGTAACAGTAGGGGTTTATTGAGGTAACCTATGGATTTAGCAAAGGTTTGGGAGGAGATACTTTTCCTCATAGAAAATAAGATGACCCGGCAGGGGTACGATACCTGGTTTGCCCAGTCCAGACTTGTTTCCTTTGACGGTTCCAAGATGGTCATTCAGGTGCCGAGCAAATTCCACCGTGACTGGATCAGGGAACATCACGGAGAGGTTCTGAACGATGTGATCAAAGAGGTCACGAAGAAGGACACCATCGAGATCGATTTCTTTGTTGAACCGCAGGAGCCCCAAAAAAAGACCGCCAAGACCGCAAAGGAAGAGAAAAAAGAGGACCGCCAGGAAAAAACCAATCTTCTCCATGACAAGAAATATACCTTTAACTCTTTTGTCGTTGGTCCCAGCAATCAGTTCGCCCACGCATCCGCCAAGGCGGTCTCGGAAACGCCGGGCCGGGCCTATAATCCGCTATTTATTTACAGCGGGGTAGGTCTCGGCAAGACCCACCTGGTCAATGCAATAGGCCATTTCGTCCAGAGCAAAGCGCCGCGCGCGAGGGTTGCCTACCTTTCTTCCGAGCAATTCACGAACGAGCTGATCAGCCACCTGAGCCACAAGACGATGGACGCCTTCCGGCTGAAATACCGGAACATGGACATCCTCATCATCGACGATATCCAGTTCATGGCGGGCAAGGAACGGACCCAGGAAGAATTTTTTCACACATTCAATACGCTCTATGAGGCGGAGAAGCAGATCGTGCTCACGAGCGACCGGCAGCCCAAGGAGATCCCGGACATCGAAGAGCGCCTCCGGTCGCGGTTCGAAGCGGGTCTGATTGCGGACATCCAGGCGCCGGACCTGGAAACACGCATCGCGATCCTGAAGAAGAAGGCCGACCTCCAGAACATACGGCTGCCCGATGCCGTTGCGGAATATCTTGCCACGATTCTCAAGAACAATATCCGCGAACTTGAAGGAGGGCTCATGCGGCTGGGCGCGATCGCCTCCCTCACGAACACGGACATAACCGTCGATCTGGCGAAAGCGGAGATGAAGCATCTGGCCAATCTTCGGGAAAAGGTGATCACCAACGAGCTTATCCAGAAGGTCGTTGCAGAGTCGTTCGGGGTAAAACCGTCGGACCTCAAGTCCAAACGGCGCACCCGAACAGTTGTTCTGCCCCGTCAGGTCGCCATGTATCTTTGCCGGCAGCTTGCCGGTTCCTCGCTCCCGGAGACCGGAAATTTTTTCGGCGGGAAGGACCACAGCACCGTTATTCATTCCTGTAAGGTCATCGAAGAAAAAAGGGAAAAAGACCCCGAGCTCAAGGCCCGGATCGAGACGCTGATAAAGCAGTTAAAGTCTTGATTTGCCTGGGTTTTTAGCCGGATATTTGTGTTGCTATTTACCAGGCTTTCTGATAGTATTGACCATCTCGATGGAGGCTTTCTGAATGAAACTGAAGATAAAGAAAGACGAAATCCTCAAGGGCTTACAGCGCATTCAGGGTGTTGTCGATAAGAAGAACACCATGCCGATCCTTTCCAACATGCTTCTTGTTGCGGACGGAAAGGGCGTTGAGATCATCGCTACCGATCTTGAGATCGGCCTGCGCGGACGATATGCTGCGGACGTGGAGAAACCCGGTGCGGTAACGGTCTCGGCGAAGAAGATGTTCGAGATCGTGCGGGAATTGCCGGAAGAGGACATCCAGATCCGCGTGGAAGAGGGGAACTGGGTGAAGATCGTGTCCGGTCACTCCCAGTTCAAGCTGGTCGGCCTGCCGAAGGAAGAGTATCCCAGCATGCCCGACGTTGCCGAAGAGGGCATGATCACCATGGACGGCGAAACCCTCCGTGAAATGATCAAGAAAACACTGTATGCCGCCGGCGAGAACGACGCGCGGTATGTTCTGAACGGTCTCTTTGTGCAACTCACGCCGGAAAAAGGCGCGCTGAGGATCCGGATGGTGGGCACCGATGGCCACCGCCTGTCCATGATCGACAAGATCGTGGATGCCAAGCATAAAGAGGAAAGCGTTATTATCCCGAAAAAAGCAATGATGGAGCTTCGCCGCCTTCTCGAAGAGGATTCGTCCCAGGGAGGGTTCCAGATAGGGCTCAGCAAGAATCACGCATTGTTCAAACGGGACGGCCTGGTGATGGTCTCCAAGCTCATCGACGGCAACTACCCCAACTATCAGCAAGTGCTCCCCACGCAAAATACCAAGAAGGTATCTGTGTCCAAAGATATCTTTACGCATGCGGTCAAGCGCGTATCGATCCTGTCAAAGGAAAAGACGAACGCCGTGAAGCTTCAACTCGAGAAGAACACGCTCCTGCTGTCCACGAACAATCCCGAAGTGGGGGAGGCGAACGAAGAGCTTTCCATTGATTACAAAGGCGAGAGCATATCCATCGGCTTCAATTCACGTTATCTTATGGATGTGCTTATGGCAATGGACGGGACGAACATCACGCTGGAACTGAACGACTCCCTCAGCCCCTGCCTGGTCAAGGAAGAGGGGAACGACGCGTACAAATGCGTCGTTATGCCGATGCGTGTATAACCGCCCTTCTGTATTCCCGGGCGACAGGAACGGCAGGATTGAACATCAATAACCCCTTCGGAGAACAGCATCTTCCGATCACTTGTGTACGACATTCAAAGTGCGATTCAGTAATGGTGTGAGGGATTGACCGCAGTGAGCGGTCGAATCCCTCTTTTTACGAGGAGCAGATGGAATACACTGCAGACAGCATAAGAGTGCTCGAGGGTCTTGAGGCGGTGCGAAAGCGGCCGGCCATGTACATCGGCAGCACGGGAAGCGTCGGTCTTCACCACCTGGTCTATGAGATCGTGGACAACAGCGTGGACGAGGCCATGGCGGGCTTCTGCAAGAACATCGATGTGTTCATCCATGTGGACAACAGCATTACCGTCATAGACGACGGCCGGGGAATTCCCACGGCGATGCACAGCATCCAGAAGCGCTCAGCCGCCGAGGTGGCCCTTACCGTGCTTCACGCCGGCGGCAAGTTCGACGGCGACGTGTACAAGGTGTCGGGCGGCCTGCATGGCGTGGGCGTCTCCGTGGTGAACGCGTTGTCCGAATGGCTCGAGCTCGAGATCAAACAAAAGGGGCAGGTTTTCCAGCAGCGCTACGAACGCGGCAATCCGCAGGCGCCCCTGGCCGTGACCGGTACGACCACCGCCACGGGAACAAAGGTCACCTTCAAGCCGGACTTCCAGATCTTCGAGGACCGGGAGTACAGCTACGACATCCTGTCCACGCGGCTTCGCGAACTGGCCTTCCTGAACCGGGGCATCAAGATCACCATCCAGGATGAGCGTTCCGGCAAAAAGCAGACATTCCTGTATGAAGGCGGCATCGCCTCGTTCATTGAACACCTGAACAAGAACAAAACGCCGCTCCATCCCGCGCCGATCTATCTTCAGAAGGATCGGGAAGGCCTCTTCATTGAGATCGCGCTCCAGTATAACGACAGCTATGTCGAACAGGTCTTTGCCTTCGCGAACAACATCAATACCCACGAAGGCGGCACGCATCTCGTCGGCTTCAAGTCTGCTCTTACGCGGTCGCTGAACAGCTATGCCGTTTCAAGCGGCCTGCTCAAGAGCACCGAGGAGGCGCTCTCCGGAGAGGACGTGCGCGAAGGGCTGACGGCAGTGGTGAACGTACGCCTCACCAATCCTCAGTTCGAGGGCCAGACCAAGACGAAGCTGGGAAACAGCGAGGTCAAGGGCATCGTCGAGACCATGGTGAACGAGGCCCTCGGCGCGTACCTCGAGGAGAACCCTCCGATCGCGCGACGGATCACGGAAAAATCCCTGAACGCCGCGCGGGCCCGCGAGGCCGCCCGCAAGGCGCGGGAGCTCACCCGGCGCAAGGGGCTTCTCGATTCCACATCGCTCCCCGGCAAGCTTGCGGACTGTCAGGAGAAGGACCCGGCGCTCTCGGAGATCTTTATTGTCGAGGGCGACTCGGCAGGCGGCTCCGCCAAGCAGGGCCGGGACCGAAAGAACCAGGCTATCCTGCCGCTGAAAGGCAAGATCCTGAACGTGGAAAAGGCGCGCTTCGACAAGATGCTCTCCAGCGACGAGATCAAGGTGCTGATCACCGCCCTGGGCACAAGCATCGGGCCGGAGGAGTTCGATATTGCCAAGCTCCGGTATCATAAGATCATCATCATGACCGACGCCGACGTCGATGGCGCGCATATCCGGACGCTGTTGCTCACGTTCTTCTACCGCCAGATGCCCCTGATCATCGAGCGGGGCTACCTCTATATCGCCCAGCCGCCGCTCTTCAAGGTAAAACGGGGAAAGACCGAGCGGTATATCAAGGACGATTCGCGTATGGAGGACTTCCTGCTCGATCTGGCCGCCGAGGACGTCGAGCTCTTCTCGCCTGAGCAGAACGCATGGCTCACCGGCGAACGCCTGACCAGCACGCTGAAGAAGCTGGTACAGTTCGAGAAGAACCTCGAGAAGTTCAAGCGGAAGCGGCTTGATACCGTTGTACTCCGGGCCGTACTTCTGGACAAAGCCTTCAGCAAGACCGCGCTCAAAGAAGAGGCGAACCTGAAAACGCTGGCCGCATCCATCGAAAAGTATGTCATACAGTTCCATCCCAAGACCCGGATCGACTGGGCGATCGAACCGGATGAGGAGCATCAGGCCTTCAAGCTCCGGTTCGATACGAAATGGGACGCGATCCATTCAAGCATTGTCGTCGACGAGAACTTCGTGACCACTCCCGAATTCCGGGAGCTTCAGAGCCTGTCCCCGGCAATTCTCGGGCTGGATGGTCCGGCCTACCGCTTGCGGGAAAAGGGTGAAGAGAAAAGCTTCAGCGATACGGACAAGCTGGTCCATTTCATCATCGACCTTGGGAAGAAGGGGTTGTCGATCCAGCGGTACAAAGGTCTCGGCGAGATGAACCCGGAACAGCTGTGGGAGACCACCATGACGCCGGAGAAGCGGACGCTGTTGCAGGTCACCGTCGAGGACTCGGTTAAGGCCGATGAGATCTTTACCATCCTCATGGGAGACCAGGTCGAGCCGCGCAGGGCCTTCATCCAGCGCCACGCGCTCGAGGCCAGGAACCTGGATATCTGAGCTGTTCTCTGCGAACAGAACATACGTTGAAGATGTGACGATCAGGGAGAGCAAGATCCGCCTTCAAAGATGTGTCATGGTTGTCTTGCTGATCGTGTTGATCACAGCGGCCTGCGCACCGAAACATACGGGTGAGCACGGAACGATAGATCCGGAAGCATCAAAAACCTGGAACGACAAGAGCGCATCGTTGAACCAGGACGGCAGGTATCCGGCCGCGGCAGAGGCCGCGGACCGCGCGATACGGTACGATCCGAATAACGCCTTCGCCTGGAACAATAAATGCGTGGCGCTTATCGGCATCGGCGATCACGCCGGCGCGCTTGAAGCAGCAGACAGGTCCCTTGGGCTTTTGCCGAACAATGCCCTGGCCTGGAGCAACAAGGGCGTTGTCCTGCGTTTGCAGGGCCGATACGATGAGGCGCTTGCGGCTACGGAGCAGGCCCTGAAGCTCGATCCCCGGAACGCGCTGATCTGGTACAACAAGGCCTGCTACGCTGCGCTGAAGAACGCCCGGGAAGACGCGCTCGCGAGCCTTGCGCGGGCCTTTCTGCTGGATGGACGGCTCAAAGCAGAGGCCGGCCGGGAGCCGGACCTGGAAGGCCTTTGGAACGACCCTGAGCTCAAGAAGCTGGTTCAATAACAGTTCGAAAATACCCGCGGGACACGGTTGAAACCATGGAACAACAGGAAATAAAATCACAGATAAACATCGAGCAGGAGATGAAGACCGCCTATCTCGATTACTCGATGAGCGTGATCGTCGGCCGGGCCCTTCCCGATGTGCGGGACGGTTTGAAGCCGGTGCACCGCAGGATCCTGTACGCCATGTTCCGGGAAGGGCTCCTTCACAATAAGAAATATTCCAAGAGCGCCGGCGTTGTCGGCGAGGTGCTCAAGAAATATCATCCCCACGGCGACAGCGCGGTCTACGACACCATGGTGCGCATGGCACAGGATTTCAACATGCGCTATCCGCTCGTGGACGGCCAGGGGAACTTCGGTTCCATTGACGGCGACTCCGCGGCGGCCTACCGGTATACGGAAGCGCGGCTCACGAAATTGGCGGAGGAGCTGCTCGCGGACATCGACAAAGAGACCGTTGAGTTCACTCCGAACTTCGATGACACGACCGTTGAGCCCGCGGTGCTTCCGACGCGTGTTCCGAACCTGCTGATCAACGGCTCTTCGGGCATCGCGGTCGGCATGGCCACGAACATCCCTCCGCACAATCTCGGTGAGATCGTCGACGGTCTGGTGATGATGATCGACAATCCCGAGGTGACGATCCCCGAGCTCATGACCGCCATCAAGGGTCCGGACTTTCCGACGGCCGGTTTCATCCACGGCTATGAGGGGATCCGCCAGGCCTACCTGACCGGCCGGGGCATTGTCC
The DNA here is from genome assembly GCA_919902495.1 of Nitrospiria bacterium. Taxonomy (GTDB): domain Bacteria; phylum Nitrospirota; class UBA9217; order UBA9217; family UBA9217; genus JAAXXJ01. The sequence continues at coordinate 39,939 of CAKKRC010000004.1, read as the reverse complement.
AGATGCGCGCCCGCGTGACCATCGAGGAAGGCAAGGGCGACCGGGAGAGCATTGTCATCACGGAGCTTCCGTACCAGGTCAATAAGGCGAGGCTTCTGGCGAACATCGGGGAGCTCATCCGGGACAAGAGGATCAACGGCATTGCCGAGCTCCGCGACGAATCGGACCGGCAGGGCATGCGTGTCGTCGCCGACCTCAAGAAAGGCGAGATCGCGAACGTTATCCTGAACCAGCTGTACAAGCACACAGCCCTGCAGTCCACCTTCGGCGTGATCATGCTGGCGCTGGTGAACAACCAGCCCCGGGTCCTGAACCTACGGCGTATCCTGTCGAACTTTCTCCAGCACCGTCGCGAAGTGGTCATCAAACGGACCAAGTTCGACCTTCGGAAGGCCGAAGAGCGCGCCCACATCCTGCTGGGACTCAAGATCGCCCTCGATAACCTCGACGCCGTCATTGCCCTTATCAAGGCGTCCAGGAATCCCGACGAGGCGAAGACCGGCCTGGTGCGTGAGTTCAAGCTCTCGGAGATCCAGGCACAGGCGATCCTCGAGATGCGGCTCCAGCGCCTGACCGGGCTTGAGCGCGAAAAGATCATCTCCGAATATGAAGAGGTGCTCAAGGAGATCGCCCGGCTAAGCGAGATTCTGGGTTCCGACGCGCTGGTCATGAAGATCATCCGCGACGAGCTTTCGGCGCTCAAGGCTGAGTACGGGGACGTCCGGCGGACCGAGATCGTTGTCCATACCACGGAGATCGGCATCGAGGACCTGATCAAGGACGAAGAGATGGTGATCACCATCTCGCATGCCGGCTATATCAAGCGGAATCCGCTGACGAACTACCGGGCGCAGCGGCGCGGCGGCAAGGGAAAGATCGGCATGGAAACGCGGGACGAGGATTTCGTCGAACGTTTGTTCATGGCGACCATGCACAGCTATATCCTCTTCTTCACGAACAAGGGCCGCGTGTACTGGCTCAAGGTTCACCAGCTCCCCGAGGCGGGGAGGCAGGCCAAGGGCAAGGCCATTATCAACCTGCTGCAGATCGGCCAGGACGAACGGGTCACCGCCGCGCTGCCGGTGCGCGAGTTCACGCCGGGCCATTATATCCTGATGGCCACCAAGCAGGGGATCATCAAAAAGACGGAACTGGAGGCCTACAGCCATCCGCGGCCTTCAGGCATCATCGCGATAACCCTTGAGGAGGGCGACGATCTCATTTCCGCCGAAGTGACGGACGGCACCCGCGACGTGTTCCTCGGCACCCGCGACGGGCTTTCCATCCGCTTCAACGAAGAGGACGTGCGCGACATCGGCCGCACGGGGAAAGGCGTCATCGGTGTGCGGCTCGAGGAGGGGAACGAGGTCATCGGCATGGAGATCGTGCGCGACGACTCCACCATCCTCACCGTGACGGAGAACGGCTTCGGCAAGCGAAGCTCGCTCGAGGACTACCGGAGCCAGAGCAGGGGGGGGAAGGGCATTATCACCATCAAGACCACGGAAAAGAACGGAAGGGTCATCGGTATCGCCCAGGTATCCAAGGATGACGAGATCCTTCTCATAACCGGGAACGGCAAGATCCTCCGCACGCGGGCAAAGGACATCTCCGTGCAGGGCAGGAACACCCAGGGTGTGCGGCTCCTGGAGACGGAAGAAGGCGACAAAGTGAAGAGCCTCGCGAAGGTCGTTGAGCGGGATGACGAGAAGGACGCCGCGGTCGAGAAGGATGGTCCCGTATCGCCGGTGGCCGGGAACGCGTAGGATGGGAAGGCGGCTGGTGGTCATGCTCGCCCTCGTGTCCGCGCTGGCGGGGTGTGAGGTCTTCGACAAGCAGGCAGCGCTTGAGTATGAGGCGGCGACGAAACGCTGGTATGCCGGTGATTACCCGGCCGCGGTATCGATGTACATCAGCCTGGTCAAGAACCACCCCTACAGCCCTCATGCGGATAACGCACTGTACTGGGTCGGCGTGACCCAGTTCCTCTACCTTGGAGAGACCGAGAAGTCCCTGCAGACGTTCAGACTCCTCCTGAAAAAATATCCGCGCCGCGATATGGCCCCTGCGGCGCAGCTCTATATCGCCGAGATCTACGATCTGGGTTATAATGATTATCCCCGCGCCATCGAGGAGTACCGGAAGGCGGCCCCCTACGCCGACAAGGACGTGCGGGAAAAGAGCCTGTACAGTCTTGCCGACAACCTCTTTCGGGTCGGCAAGAGCGACGAGGCGAGGGACACCTGGATAGGCCAGGTCAAGGAATTTCCCCGCGGCGGGAAGGCGGACATCGCGTTCTACCGGCTCGGGACCCTGTCGTTCTCGAAAGGGAACATCGAGGAAGCGGCGGCCTATTACCGGAGGTCCCTCGAAGTAAGCAAGGACAAGGAGATCGCCATCAAGGCGAAGTACGCACTGGCCCAGTGCCTGGAAGCGTCCGAACATCTGAAGGATGCCCTCGCGATCTACCAGGAGCTGGAGCCGCTGTACCAGAACAAAGAGGCCATCCAGATCAAGATCAGGGCCCTTGAAACTCGGATCATCAAGAAAAGCTATTGACATCTCCAGGGGAGCGTGTTACTTTTTATGCTCGATTTAAAGCTCGTCAGGGAACGGACAGATGAAGTAAAGGCGGGGATCCGCAGGCGCGGGGGCGAGATCGACCTCGGCGAGTTCCTTGCGCTGGACGAAAAGCGGCGCGCGGCGCAGCAGGAAGCGGACGACCTCCGGCGAAAACGCAACGACGTTTCCGAAGAGATCGGCAGGCTCAAGAAGGCGGGCCAGCAGGCTGAGGACAAGGTCGCCGAAATGCGGACGGTGGGCGACTCGATCGCGGCGCTCGAGGCGGTGATCCGCGAGGCCGAAGACGCCCAGCGGAACATCCTGCTCACCATCCCGAACCTGCCGCACGCGACGGTGCCCGACGGCAGGGACGAGACCGCGAACGTCGAAGTGAAGCGGTGGTCGCCGGAAGGGACCGAACCGCCGAAGCTCTCCTTCGCGCCCAAGCCGCACTGGGACCTCGCAGAATATCTTGATATCATCGATTTTGACCGGGCAGCCAAGATCACGGGTGCCCGATTCGCTCTTTATAAAGGCATGGGCGCACGGCTCGAGCGGGCGCTCATCAACTTCATGCTCGATCTGCATACCACCGAGCACGGCTATCTTGAGATATTGCCGCCGTTCATGGTGAACCGGGCGAGTATGACCGCCACGGGACAGCTTCCCAAGTTCGAGGAAGAGCTCTTCAAGGTGGAGAATGGCACGTACTTCCTGATCCCCACGGCAGAGGTCCCGTTGACGAACATCCCCCGGGACGAGATCCTGCCTGACGAGGACCTCACGCTCAAGTACACCGCTTACACGCCGTGTTTTCGCCGCGAGGCAGGTTCCTACGGCAAGGACACGCGCGGCCTCATCCGTCAGCACCAGTTCAACAAGGTTGAGCTCGTGAAGTTCGCGAGGCCCCAGGACTCGTACCCGGAGCTGGAGGCGCTGCTTGCCGATGCCGAGGATGTCCTGAAGCGGCTCGGCCTGCCTTACCGGGTGATCACGCTGTGTACCGGCGACATGGGCTTCTCCGCGGCAAAGACCTATGACATCGAGGTATGGCTGCCGGCACAGGACCGCTATCGCGAGATATCGTCCTGCTCGAACTTCGAGGACTTCCAGGCCCGGCGCGGTAATATCCGCTATAGACCGAAGGGGAGCAAGAAGACCGAGTTCGTGCACACGCTGAACGGATCAGGCCTGGCCGTGGGGCGTACGGTCGTGGCGATCCTGGAGAACTATCAGCAGGCCGATGGAACCGTGGTGGTCCCGGAAGTGCTCAGGCAGTATATGGGCGGGGCGGAGCGGATCGAGCCCAGGAAAAAATAACGGCCCTGCAGGTCCCGCAGAGCGGTCGTGGTGCGAAGGCGGTACGTTGAGAAAGAGGTTTCAGGAACGGAGAGATGGCCGAGCGGTTTAAGGCGGCGGTCTTGAAAACCGTTGAGCGAAAGCTCCGGGGGTTCGAATCCCTCTCTCTCCGCCAGTTATCACAATCGATTATTGAAACTTGGAAATAGAAAATTTTAGATTTTCATCTTACAATCTTCAATTTCCAATGCCGTAGAGATTTTCACGGAGAGGTGGCCGAGCGGCTGAAGGCAGCTGCCTGCTAAGCAGTTGTGGGGGTAACTCCACCCCGGGTTCGAATCCCGGCCTCTCCGCCAGTTTGCAACAAGGTCGGGAGCACCGAAGATAGAATATCAGGAAACATCGTCTAAAGGAGGAAGTACCCATGAAGAGGATCGTAGCAGCAGTTCTGGTGGCCGGTCTGTTGGTCTCATTTGCCGGCTGCAAAAAGAAAGAGGAAAAGCCGCAGTTGCCGCCCGGACATCCGAGCACCGAAGGCGGGATGCCCCCGGCTGGCATGCCCGATATGCCGAAGGTCGACCGCAAGGTCGTTGTCCCGAAGGAGATCGCGGCGAAGTGGAAGGCCGTAAAGCTTGCCGTTGAGGACAAGACGAAAAAGGCCACAAAGGAGTATACCATCAACGTCGGTTCGTCGCTCGACGTACCGGGCACGAAGGTAAAACTGACGGTCCTGTCGTTCCTGCCGGATTTCCGGATGGGCGATAAGGACATCACGTCGGCATCGGACAAGCCGAACAATCCCGCGGCCCAGATCCTCATACAGGAGCCGGGCAAACCGGAACAGAAGATCTGGCTCTATTCCATGCACCCCGGCGTTCACCCGTTCCAGCATGAGAAGATCGGCCTGGTGCTGAACGGCGGCGTGTCCAAGTAAGATCGAGAGCGGTTGCCTTTTAACGATGCACAGGTGCGAGGTCGGCATCTGTGCATCCTATTTTTTTTGCGCCCATAGCTCAGCTGGATAGAGCGACGGACTACGAATCCGTAGGCCAGAGGTTCGAATCCTCTTGGGCGCACCATTTTACAGGAATGACCGCGGCAGACACGAAATGAGCCTCCCGTCGCACAGACCGGACGAAGAATGTATGCGGATGGCCCTGGCAGAGGCCGAGAAGGCGGCTGCCCTGGGTGAGACCCCGATCGGCGCGGTCCTGGTCGTCGAAGGTGAGGTCATTGCCGCCGCGCATAACATGCGCGAGACCTGGCAGGACCCTACCGCCCACGCTGAGTCGATCGTCCTGCGCGAAGCGTCGGCGCGATGCGGCAGATGGCGCCTTTCCGATGCTACGGTATATGTCACCATGGAGCCGTGCCTCATGTGTGCCGGCGCCCTGGTGCTTGCCAGGATCGGCAGGCTGGTGTATGGCTGCCGGGACCCGCGGGCCGGCGCCCTGGGGTCGGTATACGATGTCGTACGGGACGGCAGGCTGAATCATGTCTACCCGATCACGCCGGGAGTGCTTGAGGCAGAGTGCCGCGCAGTGCTTCAGGGCTTTTTTGAAAAGCTCCGCAAAAAATAACGGTTCGGCTTGTTATAGTATCATCGGGAGAGGTGGCCGAGCGGCTGAAGGCGGCAGTCTCGAAAACTGTTGTGGGGGTAACTCCACCGGGGGTTCAAATCCCCCCCTCTCCGCCAGTATAAATACATAGTAAATTTCAAATTGTAAATTGTAAAATTGCGGTAGAAAATGGAGAGGTGGCCGAGCGGCTGAAGGCGCACGCTTGGAAAGCGTGTTTAGGGAAACCTAACGTGGGTTCGAACCCCACCCTCTCCGCCAATTTTTTAGAATTGAAAATTGGAAAATGTAAATTTGAAACTTAATATTTTCAATCTTCAATTTCCAATGTATCAAGTTTAAGCGCTCATGGGCCCGGGTCCTGCGCAACCACGTCCTGTGAACCCCGTCAGGTCCGGAAGGAAGCAGCGGTAAGCGGGAACCGGGTGTGCCGCAGGGAAACCCGGGTTCATGAGCCTTTTTATTTTACAGCACGCGTCCGGCCGTTTCAGGTCATATTCTTTTTTACGTGACGTCGTCGTGAGGATCCCATGAGCTACCAGGTGTTCGCGAGAAAATGGCGTCCCCAGGTGTTCGAGGATGTGGTTGGTCAGGGCCACATCACCCGGACCCTCCAGAACGCCATCTCGACGAACCGCCTTGCCCATGCCTTTTTGTTCTCCGGACCGCGGGGCGTCGGCAAGACCACGACGGCCCGCATCCTTGCCAAGGCCCTGAACTGCAAGGAAGGTCCGACACCCACGCCGTGCGGCAAGTGCGACCCCTGCATCGAGACCGCGGCAGGGACCTCGGTGGACGTCATCGAGATCGACGGCGCCTCGAACCGCGGCATCGAACATATTCGCGAGCTCCGCGAGACCGTGAAGTATGCGCCCGTCGGCGGCAAGAACAAGGTCTATGTGATCGACGAGGTCCACATGCTCACGAACGAGGCGTTCAACGCCCTCCTCAAGACCCTCGAAGAGCCGCCGCCCCACGTCATTTTCATCTTTGCCACCACTGAACCCCAGAAGATCCCCGCCACGATCCATTCCCGCTGTCAGCGATACGGCTTCAAGCGGATCGCGCTCACCGAGATCGCCTCGAAGCTCCGCGAGATAACGGACAAGGAAGGGATCAAGGTCAGCGACCAGGGATTGAACCTCATAGCCCGGGCCGCCGAAGGCAGCATGCGGGATTCCCAGAGCCTGCTGGACCAGGCTGTTTCCTACGGCGGCATGGAGATCAGGAACGAGGACCTTCAGGCCATTCTTGGCGCGGTCGCCCAGGAAACACTGAAGACCTTCGCGGACGGCCTTCTCGCCCGGGACGCGTCCGGCCTGCTCCGGCAGATCGATGCGCTGCTGGAACAGGGGCAGGATATGCGTCAATTCCTGGCCGGCGTGGTCGAACATATCCGGAACCTCATCATTACGCGGACCGTCAAGGATGCCGGTCCGATCATCGAACTTCCCGCGGCGGACCTGGAGACGATCAAACAGCAGGCATCGGGCACCGACACGGAAAGGCTGGTCATGCTTTTCGACAGCCTGTCGAGAACGCTGGAGGAGATGCGGTGGTCGCCGCACCAGCGATTTACGCTCGAGGTGGGGCTGGTGAAAGCGTGCAGCGTCGCGACCCTGAAGCCGTTGGGAGAGGTCCTGGAGCGCATGAGGTCCCTGGAGGCGCAGCTCGGCTCCGGCGGACAGGGTCAGGCCGGCAAGCCGGAGGCGGTCCGGGAGCGGCCTGGGAGCTACGCGTCATCGGCCAGGACCACGGCCCCTGCGCCGCAGCCCTCCGCGGGTTCCGCCCCGGTGCACGGTGATCCCTGGGGCAGGATCCTGGGCCTGCTCAAGCAAAAGAAGGCGAGCCTTGCGTCCGTCCTTGGTCACAGCAAGGCCTTGAACAGCACCGCGGACACGCTGGTCGTCGGTATCAAGGGGACGAGCTTCCAGCTGGAACAGGCGGAACAGAAAGAGAGCCGCGACCTTGTCGAGCAGCTGGCAGCGGAAGTCCTCGGAAGACGGATACAGATAAAATATCAGCTCTTGGCAGAGGAAAAAAAGAGCCCACCCAAGGGAACGTCATCGAAAAAGTCCGCCGCCGAAGAGCAGGACCCTTTCCTGAAGGACACCCTCAGCATATTTAACGGCCAGGTCATTGAGCCTGACGGCACCGAGTAACGGAATAGCAAAAGGACACCGCCATTTGATTTTCTTATATTGCCATAATCCGCCTGTTTTTACTTGCAAATCAGGTGAAATTTTTTTACTATAGTACTCCTTTCGCTCTACGAGCGACTGGTCGCGATCCCTAACGGCGAAGAAGGCAACCCAATGTCAAAGAACCTGCTGAATAACCTGATGAAACAAGCCCAGCAGATGCAGGAGCGGGTGAAGAAGGTCCAGGAAGAGGCCGGAAGCAAGACCGTCGATGCTTCCTCCGGCGGCGGCATGGTGACCGTGGTCGCCAACGGCCGCCAGGAAGTGCTGTCCATCAAGATCGACAGATCGGTGGTCGACACGAATGACATAGAAATGCTCCAGGACCTGATCGCGGCCGCCGTGAACGAGGCGCTCCGGAAGTCCCGGGAGCTCATGAAGGATGAGATGGGCCGGATCACCGCCGGCATGGGCCTCCCGCCGGGATTGCTCTAATTGCGGATTTCGGATTGCGAATTGCGGATTGAAATAAAAAGCTCCGCACAGCACGATCGATGATCCGAAAAGTGTAACTATGGAACAGGGCAAACAGGGCCAGCCGGTGGAAATCAAGGATCAGGACGAACCGCTGTCGGAAACGACGCGGGGCAGGAAGCGCGAAAAGGCCGGGGACCAGGACGGCAAGATCTCCGGACGGGCGCTTGGCCGGATGGTCGAGTCGTTCATGCGGCTTCCCGGCATCGGCAGGAAAAGCGCGGAACGGCTTGCGTTCGCAGTGCTCGGCATGCCGAAGGAAGAGGCCAACAGCATAGCCCAGGCCATCGTAGACCTCAAGAACAGCAGCCGGTACTGCGCCGAATGCAATAACATCACCGAAGACGAGATCTGCGGCATCTGCCGCGACGAAAAGCGGGACCGCTCCCTCGTCTGTGTTGTCGAGGAGCCCAGCAACATCCTGGTCCTGGAAAAGACCGGCACGTTCCGCGGCCGATACCACGCGCTCCTGGGCGCTCTTTCTCCTCTTGACGGCATCGGACCGGAGGACCTGAAGATCGAGAGCCTCATGGACCGGCTCAGGGCGGGCGGCGTGAAAGAGGTCATCATCGCCACGAATCCCACGGTGAAGGGCGAGACAACGGCGCTGTACCTGTCACGATTGATCAAGCCGCTTGGCATCATCGTCAGCCGTATTGCCTACGGCCTGCCGGTCGGCGGCGATATCGAGTATGCCGACGAGAATACCGTGCAGCGGGCGCTCCAGGGAAGACGGGAGATGTAAATCAAAGGGCATTGAAAAGTGCAAATTGAAAATATTAAATTGTAAATTTGATGTGTATCTTCGGCACGTTCTCTTAAATTTCCAATTTGCTATTTACAATTTTCAATAAGCTTTTCGCAGGGAGGTACTTATGGCAGAGATGATCGAGATCAGATGGCATGGACGGGGAGGGCAGGGGACCGTCACCGCGGCGAAGGTGCTGGCCGACGCATGCCTCTCCGGCGGCCGCAACGTGCAGGCCTTTCCGGAATACGGCCCCGAGCGCGCCGGCGCGCCGCTGCGCGCCTACAACCGCATCAGCGAGAAGATCCTCCGGATGCACTGCCCGGTGCTGAACCCCGGCGTGGTCGCCGTCGTGGACGCGACGCTCCTCGACGCAATCAACGTCGCCGAAGGCGCGAAGGACGACGCCGTGTTCATCATCAACACGAGCAGGGACCCGAAAGAGGTACGGGAGAAATTGAAGGCAAAACCCTCCCAGAAGGTCTTTACCATCGACGCGACCAAGATCGCCATCGACACCATCGGCCGGCCCATGCCGAACGCGCCCATGCTCGGCGCGCTGAACAAGGCCATTGCGATCGTGGGCCAGGACGTGCTGCTGGCTGACGTGAAGGGCAGCTTCGGCAAGAAGTTCGCCCAGAAGATCATCGACGGGAATCTCACCGCCGTGAAGCGCGGGTACGAGGAGGTAAAGCAGGGATGAAACAGATGAACTGGAAAGAACTGCCCCACGCCGGAACGGTCCTGAAGGCCGGCAATGCGAACGAATACAAGACCGGTTCGTGGCGCACCTATAAGCCGCGCTGGATCGAAGAGAACTGCATCCAGTGCCTCTTCTGCTGGATCTACTGCCCTGACTCCGCCGTCATGGTCAAGGACGAAAAGCGGGCCGGTTTTGACTTTGACCACTGCAAAGGCTGCGGTGTCTGCGCCATGGAATGCCCCGGAAAAAAAGGCAACAAGGCCATCGTCATGGAAGAGGAGGGCAAATAACATGGGCATAACCACAACGAAGACCGTTGCCGTCACGGGCAACCAGGCGGTTGCCGAGGCGCTCCGTCAGCTGAACCCCGATGTCATGCCGGCCTATCCCATCACACCGTCAACGGGCATCATGGAATCGTTCACCTCCTTCGTTTCGAACGGCAAGGTGGACACCGAAATGATCCTCGTGGAAAGCGAACACAGCGCCATGAGCGCCGGGATCGGTGCCGCGGCAGCAGGCGGCCGGGTGGCGACCGCCACCAGCGCCCAGGGACTCGCGCTCATGTGGGAGATGCTGCATATCGCATCGGGCTACCGGCTGCCGATCCTGATGGCCCTCGTGAACCGCGCGCTGTCGGCGCCGCTGAACATCCACGGCGATCATTCCGATGGCATGGGCATGCGCGACTGCGGCTGGATCCAGCTGTTCTCCGAGAACGCCCAGGAGGCCTACGACAACACGATCATGGCCTACCGTATCGCCGAGCACAAGGACGTGCGGCTCCCCATCGCGGTCAACATGGACGGGTTCATCATCAGCCACTCCATCGAAAGCATGCAGTTCATCGCCGACGCTGACGTAACAAAGTTCGTCGGCGACTACATCGCGATCGATCCGCTCCTCGATATCGATAATCCGAAAAGCATCGGCGCGCTGGTGCTGACGGACTACTATATGGAGCACAAGCGGGCCCAGCACGAGGCCATGATCAACGCGAAGAAGGTCATACAGGACGTTTCGGCCGAATTCGCGAAGCTTTTCGGACGGAAGTATGAGCTGTTCGAATCGTACCGTCTCGAAGATGCCGAGGTCGTTCTGGTCGCCCTCAACTCGGCCGCCGGCACGATCAAGGACGAAGTGGACCGCTACCGCGAGAAGGGTGTCAAGGCCGGCCTGCTGAAGCCACGCGTCTTCCGGCCCTTCCCCTATGCAGAAGTAGGCGCGGCGCTCAAGAACGCCAAGGCCGTCTGCGTCATGGACCGGGCGGACTCCTACGGCGGCTACGGCCCGCTTTTCATGGAGATCGCGTCGGCCCTCGCGCCGCTCAAGGGCCCCGTGCTGTTCAATAAGATCTACGGCCTCGGCGGCCGGGACCTGATGCCCCACGACGTGGACAAGGTGATCGACGAAACCATCGAGGTCGCGAAGACCGGCAAGGTCACTATGCTGAAAGATTACCTCTCGGTGAGGAGCTAACGATGACCACGACAGAAAAACCCATGACCCTGAAATCCTTGACCCACAAGAACGACAACCTTTCCGGCGGGCACCGCATGTGCTCCGGCTGCGGCGCCCCGACCATCGTGCGCCAGGTGCTGCTGGCCGTCGATGAACCGGTGGTCATCGCGAACGCCACGGGCTGCCTCGAGGTCTCGACCTGCCTCTTCCCGTACACGGCGTGGAAGGTGCCGTGGATGCACAGCGCCTTCGAGAACGCCGCTGCCACGGCGACCGGTATCGAGACCATGTACCGGTCGCTCCGGAAGCAGGGGAAGCTCAAGAAGGAAATGAAGTTCATCGCCTTCGGCGGCGACGGCGGCACGTACGATATCGGATTTCAGGCGCTTTCAGGCGCTATGGAGCGGGGCCACCAGCTGCTCTATATCTGCTACGACAACGGCGCGTATATGAATACGGGCATCCAGCGGTCGAGCGCCACGCCCTTCGGCGCGGACACGACCACCCAGCCGGTGGGCTCCCATGTCCAGGGCAAAACCCAGCGCAGGAAGGACCTCACGCGCATCATGGCGGCGCATAACGTCGCCTACGCCGCCCAGGCCTCGCCCCATAACTGGAAGGACCTCATGACCAAGGTCAAGAAGGCGCTGGCAACGAACGGCCCCGCCTACATGGGCGTCGTGGCCCCCTGCAACCGCGGCTGGCGCACCCAGACCAACGACTCCATCCTGCTCTCCCGGCTGGCCGTGGACACCTGCTACTGGCCGCTCTACGAGGTCGCGGATGGGAAATGGACCATCAATTACGATCCCAAGGAACGGAAGAAGCCGATCGTCGAGTGGCTCAAGCCCCAGGGCAGGTTCAAGCACCTCTTCGCGCCGGGCAACGAGGGGATGCTCGAGAAATTCCAGAAGCTGGTGGACGACGACTGGGAAAGCCTCCATAAAATGGCGTCCGCCTTCGGTACCAAGTAGACCGGAAGACGGGATTGAACAAGCAACTATTCGCAGCCGGGTGTTTTTGACCCGGCTGTGTTCGTTTCCGGCCGGGGAAAAGCAAAAAAACCCTTGAAATCTCGGCACTACTATGGTTTAATAACAACCTGTACGCAGGTGAACTGCGTTGAACGACGATGAGGAGATGAGCGTATGATCGGTTCCGATCTGGTGATGTACGACGAAGAGTTCAAGCTGATCGATGCGGAACTCCAGCGGCTGCTTGCGCAGTCCAACGCGAAAGTCGTGTTCCTGGTCGACAAGAACGGTCAGCTGATCGCGGCAACCGGAGAGACCGAGAACCTGGACACCACGTCGCTGGCCTCGCTCACCGCGGGCAATATCGCCGCGACCGGCGGGATGGCCAAGCTCCTCGGAGAAAAAGAGTTCTCGATCCTCTTCCACGAGGGGCAGCGGGACAACATCCACATCTCCATCATCGGCCAGCGCGTTATCCTGGTCGTGATCTTCGATCAGCGCTCGTCCCTGGGCCTCGTCAGGCTCCGGGTGAAAAAGAGCGCCGAGCTCCTGGGAAACATCTTCAATCAGCTTCTGCAGAAGGTCGAGACGGGAAAAGGCTCTCCCAAGGGCGCCGATTCGCCGTTTGCCGAGATCACCGATGAGGACATCGACAAGCTGTTCGGATAACAGGTCAGGGGAGGAATTACCGTCCCATGTCGTTCATTAATTATTCATCCAGAGAGATCAACTGCAAGATCGTCTATTACGGCCCGGGCCTCTGCGGCAAGACGACGAACCTGCATTACATCTACAAGAAAACGAATCCCGACAGCAAGGGAAAGATGATCTCCCTGGCGACCGAGACCGAGCGCACCCTGTTCTTTGACTTTCTTCCGCTGGCGCTGGGCGAGATCCGCGGATTCAAGACCCGGTTCCATCTCTACACGGTCCCCGGCCAGGTCTTTTACGACGCAAGCCGCAAGCTCATCCTGAAAGGCGTGGACGGCCTCGTGTTCGTCGCGGACTCCCAGGTCGAGCGCATGGAGGCGAACGTCGAGAGCGTGGAAAACCTTCGGATCAACCTCGCCGAGCAGGGCTATAATCTCGATGCCGTCCCCTATGTCGTTCAGTACAACAAGCGGGACCTCCCGAACGCCGTACCGATGGCCGAGATGAAAAAAGCTTTGAATCCCCGCGGCGTACCGGACTTCGAAGCGGTCGCGTCGGAGGGCACCGGCGTGTTCGACACCCTCAAGGCCATCGCCAAGCAGGTCATCATGGAGCTGAAGAAGGGCCAGGAGGGCGGGTAGAACAACAGGGTCAAGGGTCCGGAAGCGAAATAACCCGTTGACAGCAATGTCAGTATATGGTATTTATACCGCCTGCAAATCGCGTAATTTTCCCTAACTAACCTATAATTCCCGGATAGCTCAGTCGGTAGAGTCCCGCAGGGCGGGATTAACCACCTGAGCTGAGAAGCACGATACTGGAGATTCACTGAAATAAGAGAAGTAAGCTACAGAGATCCATCAAATTCCCGGATAGCTCAGTCGGTAGAGCGGGTGGCTGTTAACCACCATGTCGCAGGTTCGAGTCCTGCTCCGGGAGCCATACAATCAAAAAGCCAGAATATAAACCATTCTGGCTTTTTCATTTTATGAGCTTCCACGTATACATCTTACGGAGCGACACGACCGGTCGGCATTATTGCGGCCACACCGATGATCTTGTTCGCCGCCTGCGCCAGCATAATGACCCCGGTTACCAGGGTACCAAGACGACCAAACGCTTTCCCGGCCCCTGGACCACGATCTGGTCCGTCTCGACGAAGACACGCGCGGAAGCCATGAACCTGGAAAAAAAGATCAAGGCCCGCGGAATTCAGCGATTCCTCAAGGATCCTTGATCGAGGGTGTCTTGCTCCGGGGGCCTTTTCAGATATTACCGCAGCCAGTACGCGCGAGCAGCAACTCAAGCGCAGGACCCGCGCTAAAAAAAGAAGCGTTGATCAGCGGCACGAGGACCTATTCCGTCGGAGGGACCGTGAGCGGCCTCGCGGGGACCGGGCTCACACTCCTGAACAACGGCGGGAACAGCCTTGCCGTCGCGTCGAGCGGCACATTCACCTTCACGACCTGGATCGCCGACGGAGCGCTCTACAGCGTGACGGTCGGCACGCAGCCCAGCAGCCCGGTGCAGGACTGCGTCGTGAGCAGCGGCTCCGGCACGGTGGACGCCGCGAAGATAACCAATGTTGCCGTGGCCTGTACGACCATACCTCAGGTCGACGGAAGTTTCTGCTCCGTTAATGCGGCATGCATATCGGAAATCTGCGAGTGCGCCGACCCGGCATGCGCGACGAAACGGTGCGCAGCAGCGAGCTGTGTGTGCCAGTATGTGAATGACATCGGTTCGGGCTGTGCCAGCACCCTGACCGCCTGGACTGACCCGCTGAACGCCTGTCCGGACTTCCAGTGCGACGGTTTCGGCGCCTGTCTGACGAGCTGCTCAGAGAACGCCCAATGCGACAGTGACAAGTACTGCGCAGCCCCGAACTGCGTGCTCAAGTCCGCCTTGGGCGCATCATGCACGATCGGCTTCGATTGCATCAGCTGGTTCTGCATAAGCAACGTTTGCTGTGAGAGCCCGTGTATCGGAGGGACTTGCGACGCTACGGGAAACTGCACCGGCTCGGTAAAGGGAGCGTCATGCACTGCCAGCGACCAATGCGGCACGGGCCTGTTCTGCGATACGACCGGCACCTCGATGTGCTGCGAATCGCAATGCAGCAGTCTGCTTGGGACCTGTGCCGCGTCGGGTGATTGCACAAACCTGCCGTCCGGTTCGGTCTGCACTATCGGTGATACACAGTGCGCAGCCGGCCTTTCTTGCTCTGATCCTGGTGGGGTTTGTCAGTAGGGGGCAGGAAAGCAAGAAAGAATTAAGAAGGAAGAATTTCTTTTAACAACTTGGGGTCCCCCATTTGTTCCCTGCTGGACAAGGGCGCGGACGTGAATGCGAAGGACTCGACGGGGGGTGGGCCGGGCATGGGCCTGTCAGTGCTCATGCACGCGTCGTATCGCGGCAAGACCGAGGTCGTCAAGCTGCGGCTCGCCCGGGGCGCTGAGTCGAACGCGCGATCGAACAACGGCGATACGGCCCTAAAGATAGCCGTACAGGCCCGTCGCTTAGCTGTGGTCAACGTTCTCAAGCAGGCCGGAGCCAAAGAGTAGGAGCTATGTGAGGGTCCGGTCTATACTGTCTGACCCTGTCTTTCTCTCGTTTCTCTGAAGTTCTCCTCTCGTCATCTTCTGTTATAATTAGCCATAGACTCCCTCTGCAAAGGGAAGAACAGGAAGGACCACCGTTATGCTGGAAACAAAAGATTTTGCCACCGGCTGCCTGACGATCATCCTCTGTGCCTTGCTGGTCCCGCTCTTTTTTGTGGTCTTCAAGCTGACCCTGTATCTTGCCATCTTCCTTGCCTTGGTTACCGGCGTTGTCCTGGGGATAACGGTATTGGGGAGGATCGTGAGGCTCGTTATCACGGGGAAATAAGCGCCGGCATCGATTGCCCCGGTGCGACGCACGGGACCACTCTAATGGTATAATGATCGCAGGCATTCTATTCCAGGGCAAGAAGGAGACGCGCAATGGGAGACAAGGGCGGCAGGAAAGGCAAGGAAAAGAGCGAAAAGCAGAAGACGATAAAGCATGTGCATGACGTGCAGCAGCAGAAGGACAAGCAGCAGAAAAGCCCGTTCGACATCAAAAGCAGATAGGCCCGGCTAAAACCTTCTCACCTCTGAAGGTCAGGTCCTTGCCGTTGACATTGACCTGCGGACCGTAAGGGACAGAAATGCTATGTTGAAATTCTCCTGTCGCTGAAGCATTAGGGTCCGGTCTTGCGGCTTGATAAATTTCATTGTGACCAATATCAATGTCTTTATTGTTTTGTCCAACCCTTCCCCCTGACTCGCTTGCCGGTCACTGGTCAATAAACCCTTGCAAGGAACGTTATGGGGTCACCTGATTATTGAGATTCGAGGCCGGCGCCCGTGATACCCCCGGGATCCACGCTGGAGCAGAAGAAGTTCCCCGTTGTCATAGCGACGATCATCGAACACGTCTGACCATGACCGTCTTTTTGAAACGATGACACCAACTATCTTCAATTCACTTTCTCACTCGGATTTTCTGCGCCTGACGCTCGAGGCCTTTTCGCGGCAGGGCTTCGAGGTGGAGCGGAGCACCGATTCCGGAGCCGACGCGGTCCTGGTCGGCAAGAGCGGCGACCGGATCGCCGTGCTCTGCAAGAAATACCGCGACGCCTTCATCGGCCGGCCGGTCCTTCAGCAGTTCCATACGGCAATGGGCCAGATCGGCTGCAGGGAAGGATACCTGATCACGACGACTGATTGCCTGCCTGAAGCGCACGAATTCGCGCACGGGAAGGGACTCGAACTTTTCAACCGCGATCGAACGACACGATTGTTCCTGTCGGCATTCGGCGACGAGTTCATGCGGACCGGCAGGATACCCGAGCTGGGACACAAGGCCAGGGTCGTTCCTGCGCCGGTCAAGAAGCCCGTCAGCGCCGCAACCTATGAGAAGGTCGCGGACTCCGACCGGAAGAATGAACGCGAGCCGGGAAAACCGAACGTATCGACACAAGCTCCGGAACCGGAAAGACCGCCTGTGTTGGTCCAGGCGCCAGAACCGGTAAAATTGCTTGTATCGGCAGAGTCACCCGAACCGGATATGCCGCCTGGACCGGCTGCGGCCCCGGAACCGGCAAAAGCCCCGGAACCGGTAGCAGTTCCAGAACCGGAAAGGCCATCCGTACCGATCGAGGCCCCGGAACCGGAACAAGCAACAGAGCCTGCACAAGCCGCAGAGCAGGGGACAGCTCCTCCCGAGGATACCGTCAACGAGGAACTGCCGGAGGAAGTGGAGTCCGTAGAGAGCCTTGAACCCTCCGTGCCTTCAGAGGCCGCTTCCTTGAAGAACACGAGGACGATCTTCTGCGCGGAATGCAACCAGCAGACGAGGGTGCCGACCGACCAGGGGATGATAAAGGTAACATGCACTGAGTGCGGATCGCTGTGGCTCTATCAGCCTGAGATGAACAGTAACGGAGAAGTGAAGACAACGACGATCATTGCGTGTCAGACCTGCTCGCAGCAGTTGAACGTCCCGGTCAACCGCGGGCAGCTGAACGTACGGTGCCCGAAGTGCGGTAATAAATGGGTGTTCACGCCGTGAAGGACCGCATCTGCCGGGGACTGCCGAGGGCCGGGTCTGGAATGCCGGCGTTTCTCCCGGGCTGAGTTACGAAAGGCATCGTGACGGGAATCCGGTAACAGTATGCCGCTGAAGGGTGCCTTCGGCGGCTTTCTTATTTGTTTTCCTGGTGGTGCGGTCTTCTGAGGAAGGACGTCAGCAGGATGGCTGCGGCGGCGAGGCCTGCAGCCATGAAAAAGCTCGAAGAAAAGCTGCCGGTCCGCTCGGCGAGGACGCCGGCGATCGACGGGCCGGCGATCTGGCCGAGGCCGAAGATGAACGTTATGAACCCGAAGGCGGCGAGGGCCTTCTCCGGCCCGACATACTCGCTGACGGCTGCTACCATGATGGACGGGATGGACCAGGCGACGATCCCGTAGAACCCGATCGACAGATACAGGAAGAGCGGGGGAAGGTTTGCGGCGACCATGAGATAGGCGAGCATCTGGAGAAGGAAGACGAGCATCAGCCCGGCCTTCCTGCCGATGCGGTCCGACAGCGTACCGAAGACCGGACCAGAAAACAGACTGAGCAAGCCCACCCAGGCCCAGAAATTGCCGGCGACGGCCTCGGAAAAGCCGTGCTCGTTGACCAGCGTGGTCACGATGAAGGTGGCATAGATCACGTAGGTATAGCCGAACAGGAAGTAGATCCCGCCCAGAAGATACAGGGTCTTGTTCCTGTAGATGTTCTCCCTGCCCGCCGCCGCGGTCACCGTCACGGAAGGAACGATCCTGTCCTCGCTCCCCAGCGGCCCCAGCCCCTTCTCTTCCGGTTTGTTCCTCAGCACGAGAAAGGCGAACACGGCGATCGCCGCGACCGCGCCCGCGAGGACCATCCAGTTCGTCCTCCAGCCGTCCGGGCCCACCTGGCCATTGACAAAGGGTATCAGTTTGCCCGAAATGATGATGGCGAAACCGCTGCCGATCACGACGAACCCGGCCGCCCTTCCGCGGATCGACCGGTCGAACCACGCCGTAATGAGCCCCATCATGGGCACGTTCGCCGCGCCGCTGCCGATGCCGGTGATGAGGTAGAGCAGAAGTACCGAGACGAAGCCCTGCGCCCGGCTGATGAGCGCCATGGACACGGCGATGATCGCAAGGGCGACGACGATGAGCTGGCGTGAGCCGATCCGCTTCGCGATGGGGGCGCAGAGCAGGACCGCGGCGAGGTAGCCGATGAAGTTTCCGGTGCTGATATAGCCGATCTGGGCGTAGGAAAGCTTGAGCGACGCGGCCATGGACGGGAGCAGCATGCCGAGCGCGAAACGGCCGAAGCCGAGGCAGGCCATAATGACGATCGTGCCGGTGAGGACGATGATCCAGGCGTAGTGGAAGGAAGGGCTCGAAGTGTTTTGTTCAGACATAAGAACTCATTTTGCCACGAAGGCGCCAAGACACGAAGATAAGTAGATCCTCAGACGGAAGACTTTGCTTTTCTTAGAGCCTTCGGGTCTTGGTGGCAAGATTATCCTGAGCTACTTCACGATATCCGCAATGCTGTCCTTTTTCCGGTACACCGTCCCCTGGAAGAGGGCAATCTTGTTCCCGGTATCGTCCGTCACCGTGATCAGATACGTTGCCAGCTTCGGGTTGATCGAGACCTCTTCCGCAGTAGCGGTAAGTGTGCCGCTGGTCACGGACTTGAAGAAGGAAATGCTCACGTTGATGGCCACGGCGAGCGTTCCGTGGGAGTTCGACGCAATGGAGAAGACCGCGTCGGCCAGGGAAAAGATCGCGCCTCCGTGGACCATTCCGGCGCTGTTCAAGTGATGCCTGCCGATCTCCATGCGGGCCTTCGCGGCGCCTTTGCCGTGTTCCAGGACCTCGACGCCGAGGTGCCGCGCAAACTGGTCCTGCTGAACGAACTTCTTCATCGCGTCCATGTGCCTTCCTCCTTGCCGGTCAAGTGCCGCCATTATAAACTACTCCGGTATGCGGGTAAAGACCTCAGTGGAGACCCGAAAAACAGCGGTTTGCCGCTACCGGCCCCTCCCCCCCGCAGCACGGAAGACGCTGCTCAGGTACTTCTCCGTTTGACAAAATCGGGCGTCCCTGCTAACCTTGTCCTGGGGAAACACAATGTCCGTACGAAGCGATCCAGGGAGGAATGTCATGAACAGGTTCTCAAGAAACAGCGTTATTACAGTTCTATGCGTTGTGGTTTCTGCTGTGCTGCTGATGCTGCCGAACGCGTTTGGAGAGGAAAAAGCAAAGAAACTGGACGGCAAGGCCCTGTTCGAGCAGAAGTGCCTGAAGTGCCACAAGAACACGAAGTTCAAGGACCTGGCCAGCGACCGCAAGGGCTGGGTGCTCACGCTCAGCAGGATGCAGAGAAGCACCTGCCCGATGAACGATGAAGAGCTCGAGGTGCTTGCCGATTATCTTTCGAAGACCTATGGCGAGTAGCTCTTCGCCGGCGCATTGCCTCCCAGGAGCGCCTGGGCATTCCGGAACAGCAGCTTTTCCTTCCTGCTGTCCGCCATCCCGAGACGCAGTGTGCGCTCCAGCATCTCCTTTTGGTCCGACCAGGGGCTGTCGCTTCCGAACAAGACGCGGTCTTCATCGAACTGCGACAGGGCCTTGATGAACCGGTCGTCGTCGATCTCGGTCAGCGTGATGGATGTTTCGGTATACACGTTCCCGCATTTCCCCAGTCCTCCGATCCGGTCCCACTGCCGCCATCCCCCCACATGCGTAGCAACGATCACAAGGTCCTTGAACTGATCGGCGATCGCTTTCACCCGCTCCACGTCGGCCTGGTTGTTTCCCGGGAAGGCCATATCATCGCCTGTATGGAAGACGACGAAGAAGCCGTAATGCTCGATGAGTTGGTAGAGCGGGTACATCCTGCGGTCGTCGATGGCGAAGCCCTGGTACATGGGATGGAGCTTGACGCCTTTGATGCCCGCCTCCGCGGCGCGGGTGAACAGCATCCCCACCTCGTTCATCGGATTATCGGGATGGACCGAGATGAGCGGGACAATGCGTTCTCCCGCGATATGCCGGCAGAATTCGAAGATAGGCAGCATCTGCGACGGCCGGGTCGCGATGTTCGCCACGACGCTCAACGAAATGCCCGCTTGGTCCATGGAAGCAAGCAGTCCCTTGAGCGTGCCGTCGGTCCGGGGAACGTATTCGCCGGATTCCTCGGCCAGCGCCGCGACGGCCTGCTTCGCGATCCGGTCGGGGAAAATATGGGTATGGAAGTCGATACAGTTCATATGAAAAAGAGTAAGTCAAAAACGGAATTAACTATTTACCACAGAGGCACAGAGGTCACAGAGAAAATCAAGAAACAAAAGCCTGATTCGGGTTTACAATCCAAAGAATAGATCCTGATGTTGACGTCCTCTGTGCCTCTGTGTCTCTGTGGTGGATTCATATGTGTATTAGAGTTTCCGGTTGTCGATGACCCGCTTTGCCTTCCCTTCAAATCGCTCGATGGTCTTCTTCTCCACGAGTTTCACCTCGACGGCGATCCCAAGCTCCGAGGCCATGCGCTTCTTGATCGTGTCGATGAGCTCCTTCTGTTTTTTCATCTCGTCGAAGAAGATCTTTTCCGAGGCCTCCACGAGCACCGTCGCATCGTCCAGCGCGCCCTTCCGGTCAATGACGATCTGGTAGTGCGGCTCGGTGCCTTCAACGTCGAAGAGCACGGCTTCTATCTGCGACGGGAACACGTTGACGCCGCGGATGATGAGCATGTCGTCGGTCCTGCCCATAACGCGGCTCATGCGGCGCAGGGTCCTGCCGCAGGGGCACGTCTCCGGCATAAGCCGTGTGAGATCGCGGGTGCGATAGCGGATCATGGGGAAGGCCTCTTTTGTCAGGGTGGTAATGACCATCTCGCCCACCTCGCCGAGCTTGACGGGCTGGAGCGTCTCGGGATCAATGACCTCGACGAGGAAATGGTCCTCGCTGATGTGCAGGCCGTTCTGGTGAAGGCATTCACCCGCGACTCCCGGCCCCATGACCTCGGAGAGTCCGTAGTTGTCCGTGGCCTTTATCATCAGCTTCTGTTCCAGCTCCCTGCGCATGGAGTCCGACCAGGGCTCGGCGCCGAAGAGGCCCCACTTGAGCGAAAGGGAGTTGGGATCGATGTTCATCTCCCGGATCGTATCGGCAATGAGCATGGCGTAGCTCGGCGTACTGACGAGCGCCGTGGTCTTGAAGTCCTGCATGATCTTGATCTGGCGTTTCGTGTTGCCGCTGGACATGGGGATGACCGACGCGCCGACGCGCTCCGCGCCATAGTGCAGCCCGAAAGCGCCGGTGAAGAGGCCGTAGTTGAACGATATCTGGACCACGTCATCGGCGGTGACGCCGCCCGCCGTGAGGACGCGCCCCACGAGGTTCGACCATGTCTTGATGTCGTTTCGCGTATAGCCAACGACCGTGGACACGCCGGTCGTGCCGGAGGATGCGTGTACCCGCACCACCTCGCGGAGCGGAAAGGCGAAGAGACCGTAGGGGTAGTTCTCCCGGAGATCGCTTTTCGCGGTGAAGGGCAGCTTCCCGAGGTCGTCGAGCGAGGACAGGTCGTCGGGGTTGAACCCCATCTCGTCGAACTTCTTCAGGTAGAAGGGAACGTTCAGATAGACCCGGTTCAGGGTGGACTCGAGCCGTTCGAGCTGGAGCTGTTCCAGTTCTTTGCGGTCCATGCATTCGCTTTCCTGCTGCCAGAACATAGGTACCTCCATTGAAACAGGGTCCAGGGTCCGGGGGCCAGGGTCAAGGGGTTGGGCCGCCTTCCGGCTACTGGCCCCTGGCTACCGGTCCCCTGTCTTATTTGTTCTCCCCATCCAGGTCCTTGCCCAGATAGGCCCGCTGGATCTCGCGGTTGGCCAGAAGGTCCCCGGCGTCTCCCTCGAGGATGATCCTGCCGGTCTCCAGGACATAGCCGCGGTTCGCGATCTTGAGGGCGCTCCGGGCGTTCTGCTCCACCAGGAGCACCGTGCATCCTTCATCGCGGATCTTGGCGATGATATGAAAGATGTCCTTGACGATGAGCGGCGCCAGGCCCATGGACGGCTCGTCCAGCATGATGAGCGTCGGCCGTGCCATGAGCGCGCGGCCGATGGCAAGCATCTGCTGTTCGCCGCCCGAGAGGGTCCCGGCCAGCTGATGCTCGCGCTGCCTGAGGACCGGGAAGAGCCCGAAGACCCGGTCGAGGTCATGAGCGACCTCATCGCGCTTGCCCCGCTTGTGCTGGACATACGCGCCGAGCAGAAGGTTTTCCCTCACCGGCATCGCTGCAAAGACCTGTCTGCCTTCCGGGACGAGCGAACAGCCGCGGAACACGACCTGCTCGGGCGGGATACGCTGGATGTCCTCGCCCTTGAACAGGACCTCGCCGGACGATGCCCTGAGCAGTCCGGTGATGGTCCGGAGGAGCGTCGACTTGCCCGCGCCGTTGGCGCCGATGATCGTGACGATCTCGCCCGGCTTCACGTGAAGCGAGAGCCTGCGGAGCACGTGCAGGCTCCCATAGCCAGCGCTGAGGTTGTGGACCCTAAGCATCGTCCTCTCCCAGGTAGACCCGGATCACATGAGGGTTCTGCTGTACCGCAAGGGGCATGTCGTCGGCGATCTTTTCTCCGTAGGACAGGACCACGATCTCGTCGGAAATGTTCATGACCAGGGACATATCATGCTCAACGATCAGCACGGTGATCCCGCGATCGCGGATCTTCATGATCAACTTGGCCATATCCGCGGTCTCCCGCATGTTGAGCCCCGCGGCGGGTTCGTCCAGGAGCAGCATGGCCGGCTCGGTAGCCAGTGCCCGCGCCAGCTCGACGACGCGCTGCTGCCCGTAGGAAAGACTGGTCGCATCGGTATCGGCGAAGGCCGCGATGCCGAGCAGGTCCATGACCTCGAGCGCCCGGTCACGATGCGCCTGGTCCTCGCGACGCGTCCCGGGCAGGCCCAGCATGCCCGCCAGAAATCCCGCCCGCCCCTTGACATGCCGTCCGACCATGACATTCTCGAGCGCGGTCATGTGCGAGAACAGCCTGATATGCTGGAAGGTGCGTGAGAGGCCGAGCCCGGCGATCTGGTGGGGCTCCTTGCCGTGGATCGCGGTATCCCTGAACGTGATCGTCCCGGTGTCGCTCGGAAGGAACCCCGACACGAGGTTAAAGAGGGTCGTCTTGCCGGCGCCGTTGGGGCCGATGACCGCCTTGATCGTGCCGCGCTGGACGGAAAAGCTCACGTCCTTGACGGCCTGGAGGCCGCCGAAGCGCTTGCCGATATTGTTGACTTCAAGTAGAGGCATAATATCAGGAACGATCACAACGGACCCTTCTCTCGCAAAGACCGACAAGATCACAATACACGAAATTCATTTTCTCGCAAAGCCGCTAAGACGCAAAGAAAGCGAACAAAGAAATGTTTTTTGAGTCTTTTTTAACGGATCAGCTTCAGGCCTTCCTTTGCGACCTTTGCGCCTTGGCGAGAGACAGGCCTTTGCTATTTGTCATGCTCTCTGAAACAGCTTCTTCACCATCGTTCGTGCATCGAACTGCAGGATCCCCTCGGGGGAGAACAGCATGATGAGGACCAGGACCCCGCCGAACACGGCGTCGTCAAAAGAGCCGAAGTAGCCGCGGAGCGACAGAAAGTTCAGCGCGGCGCTCATGATGAGCGTGCCCCAGAGGCTTGCCATGCCGCCCACGGCCACGATCGCCACGTACCGCACCGACTTCATGATGGACGCCTCGGAGGGGCCGATGCCGCCGTTGAAGTGTGTTAGGAACACGCCGGCCACCGCGGCGAATACCGCGGAGAGCACGAAGGTGTTGAGCTTATACCGCGCGGTGTCGACGCCCATGGCATTCGCCGCGTCCTCGGCGCCGTGGATGGACCGGAGCGCCCTGCCGACGCGCGAGTCGATGAGGTTCAGGAGCAGCAGCATGCCGCACGCGACGAGTCCCCAGGCGATGTAGAAATTCTGGACCCGGAGGCCGGGAGCCCCGCTCACGACGAGGCCGG
This sequence comes from Nitrospiria bacterium, assembly GCA_919902495.1. GTDB lineage: Bacteria > Nitrospirota > UBA9217 > UBA9217 > UBA9217 > JAAXXJ01. The sequence continues at coordinate 15,677 of CAKKRC010000004.1, read as the reverse complement.
GCAGGAGCGGGAAGGCCGGCACGCTCGAGATGCCGTCGGCGGCCCCGAACTTCTGGGTGCCGAGCACGACGCTGTAAATGATTGTGCCGAAGCCGAGGGTCGCCATGGCGAGGTAGTGCCCTTTCAGCTTGAGCACCGGGACGCCGATCGCATATGCGATGATCACCGTCAGGATGACCGCGACGACGCATGCCGCCCAGGGATGGAATGAGAGCATCTGGCCGCCGTAGAGGTCCTGACGGCCGGTCAGGAGCGACAGTTTTATCAGGATCCCGGTGAGCGCCGATCCCTTGTACGCGGAGAGGTCCACGGTAGTGAGGACCGCCGACGTGTAACCGCCGATGGCGAAGAAGCCTGCATGCCCGAGCGATATCTGGCCCGCGTACCCCATGAGCAGGCAGAGCCCGATGATGATAAGGGAGTAGTACGCCGTCATGGTGAACTGCGTGAGGTAGAACCCCTTGCCCGCGACGAGCGTCAGGAGCTGGACCGCGACAACGGCGGCGAGGAGGATCAGAATATGGAAGTGTCGTCCGGTCCGCATCAGAAATCCTTCAGCTTGAAGGCCTCCCGGTTCCCGAAAAGTCCGCTGGGCCGCAGGAACAGCATGGCCAGCAGGAGGGAGATGGATATGGCGTCCTTGTACGCCGTGGGCATGACCCAGATGCTGAAGGATTCAAGGATGCCGAGGATGAAGCCAGCGGCAACGGCCGCCATGCTGTTGCCGAGCCCGCCCAGGATGGCCACGGTGAAACCCTTGATGGCAAGCCCGCTCCCGATGGCGTACTGCGTCTGGGTGATGGGGGAGACCACGCAGCCGGCCAGGGCGCCGATGCCCGCAGAAAGCACAAAGGAGAGGGTGATCATGTTCCGCGTGGGTATCCCGCAAAGCGTCGCTGCGTCGCGATTCGCCGCGCAGGCGCGCATCTCGCGTCCCAGCATGGTGAACTTGAAGAACAGGTTCAGGAGGACGACCACGATCGCGCAGACCCCCAGGCTCCAGAGGACCTGGGGCGAGACGCGGACGCCGCCGAAGGACAGTGCGGAGATCTCGTTGCCGGTGAAATAGGGAAGGGAGCGGACGCCCTCTCCCCAGAGCACCAGGCCCGCCTCCCGCACCAGGATCGAGATGCCGATGGTGATGATGATCATCCGGAGGACCGACGGCTTTACGAGCCACCGGATGAAGACCATCTCGATCAGTCCTCCGACGGCCATGGTGATGATCACCGCGCCGAGGATGGCGAGCGGCAGCGGCAGGAAGGCGTACAGGCTCACCGCGGTCATGCCGCCCAGCATGACGAACTCGCCCTGGGCGAAATTGATGATGCCGGTGGTGTTGTAGATGATGTTGAAGCCGATCCCGACGATGGCGTAGATGGTGCCGTAGGTCAGGCCGGCGACGAGGTATTGAAAGAATAATTCTAAGAACATTCGATTCTCAATGCTAAAAGCTCAACAAGAACAAATATACCACAGCAGCCAAAAGTAGGCGCTCCTAAGCGAGGTCACGGAGTTCACGGAGGAAAGCAAATAAACAAGATGACAACCACAGATTAACACAGATGACCGCAGACGACAAACCGGGATGGCTTCTTACAGTCTCAGATCGTATCCGTGTTCATCTGTGGTTAAACAAGGTCCGTTTCTCTGTGCCTCTGTTGAATTAATTTCTCCGGCAGGGCGAGCCGACAAACAACAGGGAGTATCCGTCATTGCCGGATACTCCCTGATCTCAAACCGGGCAAAGAGTATATTACTTATCCAACACGACGAACTTTCCGTCTTTCACGGTCAGCATCTCGAAGGCGTTCTTGTCGAGGCCGTTGTGGTCCTCGGCCGAGAAGTTGAACACGCCGGCCGTGCCCACGAGACCCTTCGTCGTCTCGATGGCCGTGCGGACCTTTTCCTTGTCCGCGCCCGCCTTCTCGATGGCCTTGGTCAGGATCAGGAACGCGTCATAGGCGTGGCCGCCGAAGGTGCTGACGTCCTCACCGGCGTGCTTCGCCTCATAGGCCTTCTTATAGGAGATCAGGAGGGACTTCTGCGGGTTCTTGTCCGAGAGCGTGTCGGCCACAAGAAGCCTGCCTGCCGGGAATATCACACCTTCCGCAGCGGCGCCCGCCGCTTTGACATACTGAATATTACCGAAGCCATGGCTCTGGAAGATCGGAGCGGTGATGCCGATCTGGCGCGCGTTCTTGATCACGATGGCCTGCGCCGGTTCGATGGACCAGTTGACGACAGCCTGGACGCCGGCCGCCTTGACCTTGGTCACCTCGGCGGTGAGGTCCGTGGCTGCCTTGTCATAGACCTCGCTGACGAGGATCTGGATACCGTGCTCAGGGGCCAGTTTCTCGATCTGCTCCTTGCCGGCCTTGCCGAAGCCGGTGTTGCTGGAAAGCACGCCGATCTTCGAGATGTTCATCTTTTTCATCTGCTCAAAGATCCTGATGACCGCATCGCGGTCCATCTGGGGGGTCTTGAACACGTACTTGGCCACGGGCTTCACGATGACCTCGGCGGCCGCGCAGGACAAGAGGAGTGTTTTGCTTTCCTCGGCAAGGTTCTTCATCGCCATGGTCTCACCGCTCGTGGACGGGCCGATGATGGCGAAGACCTTCTCTTCTTCGATCAGCTGCTTGGCAAAGGAGATCGCCTTCTCCGGGCTTGCCTGCGAGTCCTTGATGATCAGCTCGACCTTCTTGCCGCCGATGCCGCCTTTCGCGTTGACGTCCGCGACCAGCATTTCGAGGGTCCTTGCTTCCGGTGCGCCGAGGAACGACGCCGGGCCGGTCACCGCCAGAATGGCGCCCACCTTGATCGTATCTGCTGCCATGGCCGGCGCGATGAACGCGGCGACAATGGTCAATGCTGCTGCTAAACGGGTGAACATACGCATAGTCCTGATTCCCTCCTCAGTATGGTATTCCTGCTCTCCGCAGGGTGTAAGCCTAAAGCTTTTTCATCTCTTCGCCGCTCAGGACCCTGATGCTCCCCTGCCGGAGAACATCGATGGCCTTGTCGGCATCGTCGAACCGGAAGATCAGCACTGCGTTTCCCTCGCTCTTCTGGACGAAGGCGTACATGTATTCGACGTTGATGCCCTTCCCCTGGAGCGTCCCCAGGATGCCGGCAAGACCGCCCGGCCGGTCGGGCACCACCACGGCGACGACCTCGTTCATGCCGACAGTGAAGCCGCTTTCCTTGAGGAGCGCCGCCGCTCCAGCGGGGTCGCTCACGATGAGTCGGAAGATGCCGAAGTCGGCGGTATCGGCCAGGGACAAGGCCCGGAGGTTGATGTTGTTCCGGGCAAGGATCTCCGTGACCTCGGCCAGCCGCCCGGACTTGTTCTCGAGAAATATGGATATTTGCTCAACCTTCATTGATCCCCCGACGAGCGCTGATGCCGAAAACCGCTGGAGCGACCCGTCCCGGACCTTGCGCTGGAAGCCTCATAATATGACGAGTTGCAGGCCTTTGTCAAGGTGTAAGGGCTGAAAAACTCATGGGATACTGGGTCCCGAAAGAAAACGTGACAGCAGTGTCCGGACAGCTTGGTCCGCAAATGGACCTGACGGGGGAATGTTATCATTCGCAGACACGGCTTGTTACAAGAACGATTAAATACAAAAAAACCGGCAATTGCGGATAATACAGTAAGTAGCACTCCTTGCAACGAAATGCAGCGACTGCTGTGCTATGATTAACATCATACAATCCGCTCTGAGATCATGTTTTACTATGCCGTCAAAAGATCATACCAGGGAGGTGAGACAACAGGATCATCGCAGGAGCACAGGTTTTCGAACTTATCTTACAGGAGGACAGAACATGCGAACAAAGAAGGTGATCATTTTCATCATGATGTCGGCGCTCGTCATCGCGGGAGCGTGGTTGACGACGGCCGACGCGCAGTACAAGGCGGAAGGCGCGAAGAAGCCGGCGAAGGAAGCGAACGTGAAGGTCGACGTTTGCTACGGATGCCACGACCCGATCAAGCAGCTCCACACCATGGGAAAACACAGCAAGAACAACTGCGTGAACTGCCACCGCGGTCTGGCAAAGCACCTGGCGAATCCCGGCCCGGACACGCGGCCGGAGACGGACATGTCCTGGGAGGCCTGCGGGGCGTGCCACAAGGAACAGTTCGAGAGCTTCATGAAGGTGGCGATGCACCGGCCGGCGCGGGACGAAAAGTCCCAGCTCACGAACCGCTCGCCCAATCCCTTCTGGGACAAGCTCATGGCGGGACACGGATTCACGAAGGAGCACAACCTGACCCGGAGCCACGTGAACATGCTGCCGGATCACCTGGTGGTGGACCGGGCGTACGGTGGAAGGTTCCAGGGCAAGAACGGCTGGAACTACATATTCGACAAGGGCAAGGCCTGGGACGTGCTGATGGACACCCAGCCGACCGCGACGGTGCATAGATCTTTTATCACCCAGGGCGCGGCAGCGGCAAACCCGGTCTGCCTGCAGTGCAAGTCCCAGGACCAGATCCTGAAATGGTCGTACATGGGCGACAAGGTCGATGGCAAGACGACCTGGGACCGCACGTCGCTGGTACCGGCCTTTGTCAAGGACCTGAACCACGGCCTGAACTGCTTCTTTTGCCACGATCCCCACGCGGCGAAGCCGAGGATCGTGCGCGACGGCCTGATCCAGGCCCTGACCCGGGACGCGAAGGACACGCTTTGGCACAAGGACGAGAAGCGCACGGGGATCAAGGTCATCGACATGGGCCTTCGCGGCTTCAACCGCAAGATCGCGATCCTCGACAAGTACGATACGCGGCTGCAGTGCGGCCAGTGCCATGTGGAATACAACTGCAATCCCGGCACGGACCCCAAGACCGGCGAGGCGGTGACCATGAAGGACCAGAGGACGAACCACTTTCCTTACAAGGACGTGCTCGGTCTCTATGACCACTATGTGAACCAGGTGAGCTTCCTCGACTTCAAACACGCGCTGACCGGCGGTCTCCTCTGGAAGGCCCAGCATCCCGAAGCGGAGACGTATTACAACTCCAAGCATGCCAAGGCGGGCGCGGGCTGCGATTCCTGCCATACGCCCAAGATGAAGAACAAGAAGACCGGAAAGACCTTTACGTCCCACTTCGCAGTATCGCCGCGGGTCCAGCTGAAGGAGACCTGCCTGTCCGCCAAGTGTCATCCGAAGTGGACCGAAGAAGAGGCGAAGTACTCCATCGATTCCATCAAGGCCTTCGGCAAGGGCAAGATGCGCAAGGCCGAGTTCTGGCTCTCGTCGCTCATCGACAAGATCGTGGAGGGCAAGAAGGCCGTGCTACCTGACGATGTTATCAAGAAGGCCCAGGACCATCACCTGAAGGCCCACATCCTCTGGGAGTACTGGACCGCCGAGAACTCCGATGGCTTCCACAATCCCGAGCTGGCGCGCGAGTCACTGACAAAGTCCGTGGACGAGTCCATGGCCGGCATCAAGGTCATCAACGATGCGATGGGAGCGAAGACGGCATCGGCCGCGCCAGTGACAAAATAAGGACGCGCACTAGAGAGACCATGCGGGCGGGGAAAGCTCTTCCCCGCCTTTTTTTTCCGCGGATGATCCGTAGAATACCACAACCCGTTGATTATTAGGCTGTTCAGGTCCCCCGGGGTATTTTCAGGGTACTCCCTGCTTTTTATGCAAATTTTCTTGAATTTACAGGATAAATAAGGCATAATTCCCATGGTGCGTTTCACTATGCAGCATTGGATGCCGGTTTGCTGGCGACGGGTATAGCATGGCAAGGAGAGAGAGTATGGCATTAGAAAAGAAGAATGTTGTCGCGCTGCTGTTGATCACGATGCTTTTCGCGACGTCTGCGCCGGTGCTCGCGGCTGAAAAAAGCGGATCCCTCGAGACCCTCAGGCAGTATGTCGCTGATCTTAAAAAGAACCCCGAGAACGCCGAACTTCGGGAAAAGACCATTAAGTATTCCCAGACGTTCAAACAGAAGCCGCCGGTGCCGGAAGATTACGAGCGGCATTTCTCGCGCGGCACTGCGTACCTGAAAAAAGCGGCGGACAGCGAAGGGTACATGAAAGCGATGGACGAGCTCCGTGCGGCCGTCGCGGTCGCCCCCTGGCTTGCCGAGGCCTATGAGAACCTTGCCCAGGCGCAGGAAAAGGCCGGTCTGTTCGCCGAGGCCATCCAGAGCCTGAACTTTACGCTTCTCGCGGACCCCAACACAAAGAACGCGCGGGAGATAAAGAACCACACGTACGAACTTGAGGTCTATGCGGAAGATGCCAAACAGGCACTGAAGACCTCCCCGAACGTCGCCCCGCTGGCGACCCCTCCGCCGACCCCGGTGAAGGCGGCCCCGGTGGCCAAGAAACCGGTCGCTCCGGAAAGGAAGACCAACCCCAAGGCCTTCGTGGGCAGCTGGTCCTATAAGGACACGGCGCCGCGCGGCGGGGAACTGCTTACCACGCAGGCGTTCACCATCAACATGGGCTCGGACGGCAGGCTCATCGCCTCGGCGCCCCGGAGAAGCACCGGTGCCGTCGGCACGGTCACGGTCTTCGAGCTCGATGATGACTCCATCCGGATCCAGATCACGTGGAAGGTTGCCGGCCTCACCTCCTACTGGAAGACGGAGGATTACGATCTTGCCCTGTCCGACAACGAGTCCAAGCTGAAGGGGACCTACCGGATCAAGAGCAGCGGCAAGGGAGAATTTGCCGAGGACAAGGTATTTTTCAAGCAGTGACCGTCCTGGTCTGATCGACGATCTTTATCAATGCTGCGAGCTGCTGAAGCGAACCTTCAGCAGCTTTTTTATTTACTGTGTCCCGCAGTATGGATGCGGAGCATAGCAACCAAAAAACATTTGGACACGGAAAGATCGGATGAACATCAGATCAGAGCGGATATGATCGAACATACGTCCCTCATGAATAGAATGAAGTGCATTCCCCGGCAGCATCCGTTTTAATCCGGTCCGTATCAGATCAGATCCGTGTCAAAAGCCTTTTTCAGATCCAAAGGGGTTTACCGGCACCATGGAGCAGACAGGTCGCACGAGGATCATCATCGTTCTTCTGGGGGCGTCAGCCGCTCTTTTCCAGGTGATCGCCCTCCGTGAGTTCATGGCCGTTTTCTCGGGGAACGAACTGGACCTCGGGATCACCCTCGCGGTATGGCTCCTTGCGGTCGGAGCCGGCAGCGCGTCCGCGTCGAACATGAAGCATCCGCGCGCCCTGGGGTTCGTGGTCCTGCTCACAGGCCTTGCGGCGCAGCCGCTTCTCTCCCTTGTACCGCTCATTCGCATCGCCATCGGACTGGAGCCGGGCGAGATCGTTCCGCTGTCCACCACCGTCATGGCCACGCTCGCGGTCCTCGCCCCGTTGTGCATCCTCGTCGGCATGCAGTTCCCTCTTGCGGTCCGGGCACTGGCGGGGAAGGCGTCACGGGTGTATCTCCTGGAGGCCACGGGCGCGTTCCTGGGGGGCGTGTTGTTCACGTTCCTGCTCTCGGGAAGGATCGCGACCCCGGCGCTCCTGACCGCCATGAGCATGGTCTCCCTGGTCCTCGGGGCGGTCCTGCTCGGGAGGAAGTCCCTCGCCCTGCTGATCGTTGTTCCGCTCCTGGTTTCCTTCGGCCTGTCCCGGCTGCGAATGGCCGCGACCGATGAGAAGGCCGTGCCGGTCAGCAGGACCGAGTCGCGGTACGGGGCGATCGAGGTGTTCCAGGCGCACGGGCAGTTCAACGTGTTCTCCTCCGGCAAATTCCAGTTCTCCTATCCCGATGCCCAGACCGATGAGCTGAGGGCCCATCTGCCGCTCACGCTCCATCCCGCCCCCGGGCGCGTCCTGCTCGTCGGGGGATCATTGGGCGTCGCGCGGGAGGTCCTGAAATATCCCGGCATCATCGTTGATTTCATCGAGCTCGACCCCGAGCTGGTCCGGGTTTCCCTCGCCCTTCTTGCGCCGCGGGACCGCGAGGCGCTCAGCGACAAGAGGCTCTCGGTCCTGACGTCCGATGCCCGGCGGTTCATCAAATCGCTGAACGGGCCAGCCTATGACCTCGTGATCCTGAACCTTCCCGAACCGACGACGGCCGGCCTCAACCGGCTCTATACGGTGGAGTTCTTCGGCGAAGCGAGGCGCGCAATGAACGAGAACGGAATGATCGTCGTGGCCCTCCCCGCGTCGTTCGGCTACGTGGGGAAGCGGTTGCGGACCGCCAACGGCGCGATCGCGTCATCGCTCCGGCTGGTCTTTCGCACGGTCGCGCTGTCCTCGGCGGAGTATGGCCTTCTGGCCGCTTCGGACGGGGCGATCGAGACCAGCGCCGCCGAGCTCCGGAAACGGCTGCGCGAGCGGGACCCCCGCATGGACCACTTTCATCAGTACGTGCTGGATGACGCCTTCGATCCGATGGCGGTCGAGCTGCACCGTGCTCGACTGGGAACCGATGCCGCGCACAATACGGACATCCGTCCCCTTGCCTACCGCTACAACCTCCTCGTGTGGGCGGACCTGCAGCGAAGCGGTCTGCTGACCTGGTTCGTGGAGCAGGGCGGCATCGTGGTACTGGCGGCCATGGCGATGTGTGTTGCCGCCGCCGCCGCCGTCTGGAAGCGGAGCAGGGGCGTGGCGTACTCCGTGTTCCTGTCCGGGTTTTCTGCCATGTCCTTTTCCGTCATCATCCTGCTCGCGTACCAGAGCGCGTTCGGTCATGTATATGAGCGGGTGGCGCTTCTGACCGCCCTGTTCATGGCGGGCAGCGCCGGGGGGGCCTGGCTCGTGCGGGACGTCGCCCGTCCGCTCTTCGCGCTCCGGATCTGTGAGGCCGCCGCGGTTCCGCTGCTGCTCGCGGTTCCGCTGTTCTTCGGGCATGAGGCGCTGTTCGCGGTGGTGACGGCATTGATGGGCATGCTCAACGGCGCGGTGTTCGGCGCCGCGGTGCACTGCCGGGGAGGGGAACATGCCGGCAGGTTGTACGGCCTGGACCTTGCCGGATCATTTCTCGGCGCCCTCCTGACCGCCATTATCCTGGTGCCGCTTTTCGGTATTCAGATCACCCTTCTCTTTGTGGTATCATTGAAGCTAATGTCCCTGATCGTTCTGGTTTCCATCGGCCATGAAGAAGCTTAGGACCATTCTGGCCTTCGTCGCCATCGTGTCGCTGGCGGCCGGCCTGTTCCTGCGGCAGGACGTCCGCGTTGACGAGCGCGCCGTACTCGTGGAGCTTGCGCCCGATGCCGCGTTCTCCGAGAAGGCCGGCTCTCCCCCTCACTACCGCTCGGACCGCGGAGCTGCGGCGTTCAACTCACACGACGTCAGGCCGGAGACCCGCGGCTATGCCGGGCCGATCAAGGTGCTCGTCGTTCTCGGGAGCGACGGCCGGATCAAGGGGCTCAAGATCCTGTCGCACCGGGAGACGAAGAACTATGTATATTATATGGAGACACCGGCGTATCTGGGCCGGTTCGTCGGCAAGAGCGTCTACGACCGCTTCGAGATCGACAAAGACCTGGACGGCATCAGCAAGGCGACCGTAAGCGTCGAAGCCCTGGCACGGTCTGTCCGGGATTCTTCGCGGGCTGTCGCGGCGAACGTGTATGGACTGCAGACGGCGTCGGAAGGCCACGTAAGCGCCGGCAGTTGGTCATGGCTGTGGTACGCACTGCTTGTCCTGTTCGGTGGTACGGGATATGTCCTGACGAGACAGGACCGGCGGTATCTGACCATGCGGGACATCAGCCTGGTCGCCGGTATGTTGATCATCGGTGTGTATCTCGCCAGCCCCTTCTCGGTCCTGCACCTGTTCAATCTGGCCCTCGGCCGGCCGTCATCGTCCCTGCTCTGGTATGTGCTGGTCGGCAGTACGCTTGCTTCCCTCCTGGTCGCCGGAAGGTTCTACTGCGGATGGCTCTGTCCCTTTGGCGCCTTGGCTGAGCTGGTCGGCAGGGTCCCGCTTCGGAAGTGGTCCCTCCCCGTGCGGCACGATGACCGGTGGCGGAAGCTCAAATATATCCTGCTGGTCCTTGTCACACCGGTGGTATTTCTGAGCGGACGGGTCGACTATGGGAATTACGAGGTGTACATCACGCTCTTTGCCGTCCACGGGAACGCGTTCGCCTGGACCCTGACCGGTCTCATGGTAATTGCGAACGTGCGGGTGCCGAGGTTCTGGTGCCGCTATCTCTGTCCGGTCGCCGCCGTGACCGGCATCCTCACCCGGCAGGAGCCCGCGTACGTCAGCAGGCACGACTGCCCCATGGGCAACAAACCGAATCCCGATACGTCGGAATGCATCCGCTGCAACCGGTGCCTGCATCGTGACGCGCCGGCCATCTCGCGATCCTAAGGAGAACGCCATGCCTGACCAGACCGATGTCCTCCCGTTCAAAGGAAGCACCCTCCGGGTGTCCGTCAATACGTTCCTCTATCTGCTGCTGTTCGGCCTGCTGGTCTCCTACGGCCTCATGGGCGCGAACTGGGCAAGCTTCTTTGCGCTTTCCCTCGCGGCGGTCCTGCCGGTGGCCGTGGTGATCACGCTTGTTACGGCATGGGGGAACCGGTTCTCCTTTGATGATGAGCAGGGCGCCATCGTGAAGCCCGGGCGGCGGCCGATCCCCTTCGGTCGGATCACGGGCATCTTCATCAATGAACGGCTCCGGTCGCTCGATGTTTTCATGGAGCAGGGGTGGCGGGGGACGACCTTCCTGATCGAGGCGCTCGATGCGTCCGAGCGCCGGCGTCTCGAGAAGGCGCTGGCAACGCGGCTTCCCGGCCTGCAGGTCCGGAACAAACGATGGACCACGGCTGTCGCAGTCGCGGTCATGCTCGCCCTGCTGCTGGCGGGATTCGGCGCCGCCCACGGATTTCTCTACAAACGCTTTCCGCAGCTGGCAAAGACCCCCCAGGCGGTGACCTGGGACGCGGAGAAGAGCAAAAAGCGGCCGCAGCTCGAGTACCTCGAGGACTTCGAATTCACGCTTCCCGCCGGGGTCAAACTTATCACCGACATGGGAAGCCAGATATTCTTCGAGGACAAGGTAAAGAAGCTCAAGGTCAAGGTCGCCGCGAACATCCAGCGGCCCGATCTCGCATCGTTCGAAACGCTGCTCCGCCGGGGAATGGGCGTCAGGGACTACTATGAACTGCTGGACCTGTCCTATCGTACCCGCATCGGCATCATACCGGTATTCCTCCGCTCGCTCGAGCTCCAGGGACTGGAGAACATCACGGTATATCGCGTAGGGCCGCCGCTCCTGCGCGGCTACATCACCCAGGGGACGCGCGAGGGAGAGGAGGAGACCCACATCGTTCTGGTCGGGGAGCGGCCGCACGAGGAGATCCATTTTTTCATCACCGGCCCGAAGCGGGCGCCGGAGGGCTTTATCAAGACCCTTGTGTTGAGCACGCGGGTGGTACAGCACCCGGGGATCTGAGACGCTTCCCTTTCATTCCCGAAAGAGGGATAATATGACCATCGGTGATCCTGATAGCAAGCCATGACCGACCAGAATAAATCAACACTGCTTCTCAGCGGCGCGTCCGTTCTCGTCCTGCTGGTCCTTTCCTCGAACGTCTTCCTGGACGACTATCTGGCCGGACTGGGCGAACGGGCCCGGAGGCGGATGCACTACGAGAACACGATCCAGAAGAGGGGGCTCGATCTGCACAAGGGCATGTACTGGAAGGAGAAGGAATGAAGCAGTGCGAAGTGCGGGGTGCGGAATGGATATAACAGACGCGGGGACAGTAAAGCAGACAAGGGGACAGGGGAACACGGGGAATAAGCCATGGCAGGAACGGTGCAATGCGAGCTCTGCCCCACCGAATGCGTGCTGGAGAACTACCAGGTGGGCGGATGCAGGACGAGGATCAACAAGGACGGCACGCTGTACAGCCTGGTGTACGGCAAGCCCTGCGCCGTTGCCGTCGATCCCATCGAGAAAAAGCCCTTCTATCATTTTCTGCCGGCGACCAAGGCCTTTTCCATCGCCACCGCCGGCTGTGTGCTGGGGTGCAAGTTCTGCCAGAACTGGCAGATCTCCCAGGCAAGCCCCGAGGACGTCGATCATCAGAACTTGCCGCCCGCCGACGTGGTCCGGCAGGCGATGTTCTATGGCTGCCGGAGCATCACCTACACCTACACCGAGCCGACGGTCTTCTATGAGTACATGGTCGACACCGCGCAGATCGCCCGGCAGTTCGGCGTCAGGAACACCATGCACTCCTGCGGCTACATCAACGAGAAGCCGCTGCGGAAGCTGGCAAAGCTGCTCGACGCCGCGGACATCGACCTGAAGGCATTTACCGAGGATTTCTACAGCAGGATCTGCGGCGGCAGGCTCAAGCCGGTGCTCGACGCGCTCGTCGTGCTCCGGCAGGAGAACGTGTGGCTCGAGATCACGAACCTCGTCATCCCGACGCTGAACGACGATCCGAAAAAGATCCGGGAGATGTGCGGCTGGATCGTGAAGAACCTCGGGCCCGACGTGCCGATCCACTTCTCCCGCTTTTTCCCCTATTATAAATTGAAGGACCTTCCCCCGACTCCCTTCGAGACCTTGAAGGACGCCCTGAAGGCGGCGCAGGACGCGGGGATGCGGTACGCCTATATCGGCAATATCCGGACCGAGGCGGAGAACACGTACTGCCACCGGTGCAGGAAGCTCCTCATCGAGCGGATCGGGTATCACGTGCAGCAGATAAACCTGACGGGCGGGAAGTGCCGCTCCTGCGGCACGGCCATCCCCGGGGTATGGAGCTGAAGAAAGAAGAAATAAAGACTTTGACACTGATTTACACTGAGAAAGGCTATGAAGGAGCATGATAAGGCTGCTTTTTATCATGCATCTTCCTCGTTTAGATCAGCTCTTATCCGCGTCAAAGATTACATAATTGTTCTTTCAGCGTCCTCAGTGTCTAAAAAGGGAGCATATATATAATGAAGATCAAGCGTCGTGAGTTCCTCGGGTTCTTCCTTATCGGCAGTCTCGTGAGCCTCGTCCTGAACAAGCTCGGCCTGAGACGGACGGAGCGGCCGAAAGAGGCCCTGTTCTGGCGGAGGAAGGTTTAGATGATCAGAAAAGGAACGATCACGATCCTCATGGCAGCCGTCCTTGCCGCGGCAGCGACGGTCATTCTGGCGTCCAAAGGGACGGTGAAGGAGCCCGCCGTCGCCGGTACGTTCTATCCGGGAGAGCGGGACGAACTCAGCCGGGCCGTTGACGGATTCCTTGCGAGCTCGGTCTCAACGCCCGCGGAAGGCAGGCTCATCGCGCTCATCGCGCCCCACGCGGGTTATATGTACTCCGGCCAGGTGGCGGCCTATTCCTACCGGCACCTGAGCGAGCGGAGCGTCGATACGGTCATTCTCATCGGAGCGAGCCACTTCTCCGCCTATGCCGGGGTCTCGATCTATGCCGAGGGATCGTGGCGGACGCCGCTGGGGAACGTGAAGATCAACGAGAAGATCGCGCGGTCGCTTCTCAATGAGAAGGCGGGGGTCACGTTCTTCCGCGACGCCTTCACAAAGGAGCATTCCCTTGAGGTCCAGCTGCCGTTCCTGCAGCGGACGGTCAAGGACCTGACGATCGTTCCCATCCTCATGGGCGCGCCGACGCAGGCGTCCTTCACGCATCTGACGGACCGGCTTACGGAAATAATCCGCAAGAACGACCGCGTGATCATCATTGCGAGCACCGACCTGTCGCACTACCACGGGTACGACGCGGCTGTCGTCAAGGACCGGAAGGTCATCGACGCTGTCGCGCGCATGTCCGTCGAGGACCTGCAGGGCCTGCTGTCCACCCGGGAAGGGGAGGCGTGCGGAGGAGATCCCGTGCTCCTTGCCATGCTTGTCAGCCGGAACCTCGGAGCGACGAACGGCGTCCTCTACCGGTATGCCAATTCCGGCGATGTGACCGGCGACAAGAAACGGGTGGTCGGATATACCGCCATGGGGCTCTACAAAAGCGCGCTCTCGCAACAGCAGAAGCAGGAGCTTCTTGCGTTGGCCCGGAAGACCGTCACCGAATATGTACGGCACAAGAGGACGCCCGAGCCGGTCGTGAAGGACGTCCGCCTTCAGGCAAACGGCGCCACGTTCGTGACGATCAACCGGGACCACCGCCTGCGCGGCTGCATCGGGAACATTCAGCCGGTCATGCCGCTCTACCGGTCGGTCATCCGGAACGCCGTCGCCGCGTCGTCGCAGGACCCGCGCTTCCCGCCCATGACCACGCGGGAGCTTGAAGGCGCGGAAATAGAGATCACCGTCCTCTCGCCGCTCGAGCCGCTCGACGACGTAAAGAACATCCGGATCGGTGTCCACGGGCTGTATCTTGTCAAGGGCCCGAACGGCGGCATCTTTCTTCCTCAGGTGCCGGTCGAGCAGGGATGGGACCTGCCGACCTACCTTGAACAGCTTTGCTTCAAGGCGGGGCTGCCCAGGGACGCCTGGAAGGACAAGGACACACAGCTGTTCAGTTTTTCCGCGGACATCATCAAGTAATGCAGGGCATCCGTGAACGCTCTTGACAAAAGAACGATTTACAGGCATAAACTAAACAGTTCTGCGCGAGGATGAATAAGCAATCGTTCTGCCGGTCAGTATCGCGAGGGGGCCCCATGGACAATGAGATCCGTATTGTTTACATCTACAAGTTCAAGGACGGAACGACCAAGCATTTCGACCTCCGCCTCGATGCGTCGAACCTCCTGCTCATCGCGAAGCAGCCCGAGGACCTTCCGCTCTGGGCCATGCTGCCGTTCAGCAAATGCTCCATCTGCCCGCTGAGCGAGAAGGACCATGTGTACTGCCCGATCGCGGCGAACTTCGCCGGCATCGTGGAGGAGTTCAAGAACTTCCTGTCCCATGAGCGGGTCAGCGTGACCGTGGCCACTGAAGAGCGTTTCTACGGGAAGGAGACCACGGTGCAGGGCGGCCTGAGCCCCCTGCTCGGCATCATCATGACCACGGGCGGGTGCCCCATCATGGAACAGCTCAAGCCCATGGTGCGGTTCCACCTTCCCTTCGCGTCCCTCGATGAGACGATCTTCCGCGGGGTCACCATGCACCTCACCGCCCAGTACTTCCGCCACCAGGACGGCAAGGAAGCCGCATGGTCCCTCGACGGCCTCCAGAAGATCTATACCGAGGTGGGCCAGGTCAACCGGGACTTTGCCAACCGCATGCGCGCCGCCGCCAAGAAGGACGCCAATGTGAACGCATTGGTGAACCTCGATGTGTTCGCGAGCATGATGACCCTCGCGGCCGAGGACACCCTGAGCAGGCTGAAACCATATTTTTCGGCGCTGCTCAAGGAGTGAACCAGCAGATCAAATAACCACGGATGACCAGAAGTAGGCGCCTCGCAGCGACACGGATCTTCTGCTTCAACTATAATTTACCGCCTAAGTCACCCATCAGAACACAAACGGTATCCTTTCATCGCTGTTCTTTCTTTGTTACCTTTCTTGCTTGCCCAAGAAAGGCAACCCAATCCCTGGCGACATATGATGATAACCAGGGTTAGTCGCCGGGGGGCCGCTTTATCGGGAGCCTGCGGCTCATTCTGTCGGTTCTCCTCAGAAGGGCGCCCAGCGAAAATCCTTTACGGCATGCTCGGTCGTCGATAGCTAAGTACCACCTCCCTTTTTCCCTCTCAGAAGATGATGCCC
>CAKKRC010000003.1 GCA_919902495.1 Nitrospiria bacterium | reverse complement strand
CCACGAACCTGAGCGAGGACATCATGCGCAAGATCGGTACGAACTCCGATTGGACGAAGAAATACAGCGTTGCCCATGCCCTCGTGAACAATCCCAAATGTCCTCCCGGCATTGCCGTCGGTTTTGTCATCAAGATGACCGAAAAGGACCTCGCCATGCTGGAGAAGAGCCGGAACGTATCCGAAGCCGTTCGCGGCGCGGCGCGGCGTCTCAATGCCATGAAAAAAATGGGCAAGAAGTCGACGTAATTCCTCTCCGGCCCGTTTGATCCGGGGCGCGCCATCCCTTCTCAATTTCGCGTTACTGCCCTTGCTCTTCCCGGGAGAACCAATGAAACAATGCGGCATCATGGTCATTGCGCTGTTAACCCTCGTCTCCGGCTGTACGGAACCGCGGACCGTACAAAAGACCGAGACCATCATGGGAACGCAGGTCTCCATTACGGTGGTCGCTCAGACCGCGGAGCAGGGCGAGGCTGCGATCGAGGCCGGCATGGCCGAGGTCCGGCGCTTCGACGCCATGATGTCGCTCTATAAGGACGACAGCGAGATCACGCGCTTGAACCTCGCTGCCGGAAAGCAACCGGTCAGGGTCTCTCCCGAAATGATCGAAGCAGTGGAGCAGGCAGCGGAGATCTCGCGGCGCTCGGGCGGCGTTTTCGATGTGACCATCGGCCCCCTTGTGGTGCTATGGCAGATGCGATTGAAGGAAGGGAAGATCCCGTCGGATGAAGAGATCAGCAGGGTCCGTCCCCGGGTAAATTTCCGGAACATCAGTATCAATAAAAAGGATTCGACGATCTTCCTGAAGAGATCGGGCATGATCATGGACCTGGGCGGCATGAAAGGGTACATCGCCGATCAGGTCGCCGGTCTCATCAAACGCCGCGGGATCACGAACGCTCTCATCGCCCTTGCCGGTGACATCTGGGCGCTGGGACACCGGGAGGATGGAAAACCATGGCGGATCGGCGTACAACATCCCCGCGAGAAGGACAGGACCCTTGCGGTGCTCGAACTCAGCGACCAGTATGTCTGCACCTCAGGCGATTATGAGCGCTTTATCATTAAGGAAAAGAAGCGGTACCACCACATTATCGATCCCCGCACGGGCAAGCCGTCAACCGGGGTCGTTTCCGTGACGCTGGTAGGAAAGAAGGGGGCGCTCATCGATCCGCTCGCCAAGGTCCCGTTCATCCTCGGTGTTGAAAAGGGATTGGGCCTTATCAGGGAATACGGCGCCGAGGCCATTATTGTTGATGATCAGGGCAAGGTGACCAGCACCGCAGGTATCGTTCTTCTGTGAAATCATTGGTCTTTTCTGCAAACGCTGATCAATAATAATTCCTCTCCTTCAGTTAAAGCCGATTGACAGCAGTATTGAAATTCCCTGCAGCAAGCTACGGGAAATGCGCTCGCTCCTGGATTCAAAGAAATCAACGGCATGCACAGATCAGACGCAGTTGCCACCCGTTCCGGTCCGTTCGTCAGTCCGCGAAAAAGTCCTTGCAACTCCTTAAAAAATTTACTATAATTCACACTCTTGCCTCAGGGCATAAAAAACCGATCATGTCTATCGAGAAAATACAAGAACTTAGAAAAAAGATCGACGAACTGGACGATAAGATCATAGACCTGCTGAACCAGCGGGCGAAGATCGTGATCGAGGTCGGCGACATCAAGAAGGCGGAAAAGCTCGATTTTCACTCGCCCAACCGCGAGCGGGAGATCCTCGAGCGGTTGACCTCCCGCAACCGGGGGCCCTTTCCCCAGGACACGCTGAAGGCCGTCTACCGCGAGATACTCTCGTCGTCCCTCTCCCTGGAGCGTCCGCTTCGCATCGCTTATCTTGGCCCCCGGGCGACCTTCACGCACATGGCCGGCATGCAGCAGTTCGGCCTGGCTGCCCAGTATGTGCCGGTCGAGAGCATCAAGGACGTGTTCGGGGAAGTGGAGCGGGGAAGGGTGGACTACGGCGTCGTCCCCGTGGAGAATTCCACCGAAGGCGTGGTGAACTACACCCTCGACATGTTCATCGATTCGGACCTCAAGATCACCGCCGAGATCTTGCTCGAGGTCTCCCAAAATCTGATGAACCGTTCCGGGAAGATCGAGGACATCCGGAAGATCTATACCCATCCCCAGGTGCCCGGGCAGTGCCGCCAATGGCTCGAGAAGAACGTGGCGGGCATCCAGATCCTGGACGCGCCGAGCACGGCCCGGGCCGCAGAAATGGCGAAGGACGATCCCGAGGTCGGCGCCATCGCCAGCGATATGGCTGCGATCCTCTACGGCCTTCAGATCGTTGCGAAGAAGATCGAGGACAATCCCCATAACTTCACCCGGTTCATCGTCATCTCCCGGAAGCCGAAGGGGAAGACGGGCCGCGACAAGACATCCATCATGTTCTCGATCAAGGACAAGGTCGGCGCTCTCCACAGCATGCTGACGCCCTTTGCCGAGGCGGGGATCAACCTGAACCGTCTTGATGCCAGGCCTTCGGGCAGGCAGGTCTGGGACTATGTCTTCTTTCTTGATATGGAAGGCCATATCGAAGAACAAAAGGTCGCCCAGGCCATCGAGCAGCTCAGGAAGGACTGCATGTTCCTGAAGGTGCTCGGTTCGTACCCGAAAAGCCAGTAGATCAGGGGTCAGGGGTCAGGAACATCAACTCTAAGCGCTCAGGAGTTTATTACGATATGATCAACGTTTCCGAGAACATCAAGAACATCTCACCCTATGTCCCGGGGAAGCCGGTTGAAGAGCTCGAGAGGGAACTGGGGATCAGTGGAAGTATCAAACTTGCGTCGAACGAGAATCCCCTCGGCCCTTCGCCCAAGGCAGTGGCCGCCATCAGGAAGGCATTGGAGGGTCTCAACCGGTATCCCGATGGCAGCGGCTTCTACCTTTCCCAGGCCCTTGCCAAGAACTACGGGGTGGATATCGCCCAGGTCATTCTCGGGAACGGATCGAATGAATTGATCGAACTTGTTGTTCGGACCTTCGTTCAGCCGGGCGACGAGGTCGTTTCTGCAGATCCGTCCTTTGTGGTGTACAAAATGATCACCCAGGCCGCGGGCGGGACGAACGTCATCGTGCCCTGCAAGGACATGCGCCACGATCTTGACGCCATGGCAGAACGGATAACGCCGAAGACAAAACTGGTGTTCATCGCGAACCCGAACAATCCGACCGGCACGATGAACACCAAAACCGAGATGGACCGGTTCATGGCGAAGGTGCCGGACCATGTGCTCGTGGCTGTGGATGAGGCGTATTATGAGTATGTGACGCGGGCCGATTATCCCGATGCGCTTGACTATCTGAGGGACGGCCGGAACATCCTGTCGCTCCGGACCTTCTCCAAGATCTACGGCCTTGCGGGACTGCGCATTGGGTACGGCATCACGAAAGCCGAGATAGCGGAGCTGATGAACAAGGTGCGCCAGCCGTTCAACACCAATTCGCTTGCCCAGGCCGGAGCGCTCGCGGCACTGGCCGACCGGAAGCATGTCGAGAGGTCCGTCACCCTCAACAACGAGGGAAAACAGTTCCTGTACCGGGAGTTCGAACGGTTGGGGATCGCCTACATCCCGACGGAGACGAACTTCATCATGTTCGAGACGCAGTTCGACGGCAAGGACATGTATACGGGACTGCTCAGGACCGGCGTCATCATCAGGCCCATGGGCCCGAAAAAACTGCGCGTGACCATCGGCCTGCCCGAGGAGAACACGCGGTTCGTCGCCGAACTCGAAAAGCTCGTAAAACCGTAATTCCCGCCGCGGCCAACCTGCCGCGGATATGAAAGGACCATAATGATCATCGTACTTCGTCCTGACGCTACACGCGAGCAGAAGGACCATATCATCAAGAAGATCAAGAGCCTGGGATTCCAGGCCCACGTCTCCGAGGGAACCGAACGCACGATCATCGGCGCGATCGGTGACGAAGCGGCGCTGCAGGCGGTCCCGCTCGAGGCGATACCGGGCGTGGAAAAGGTTCTGCCGATCCTGAAGCCCTTCAAGCTCGCGAGCAGGGACTTCAGGCCGGAGAACACGATTGTAACGGTGGGCAAGGAAACGATCGGCGGCAAGCGGATCGCCATCGTCGCCGGTCCCTGCGCCGTCGAGAACAAGACCCTTCTCGTGGAGATCGCGAAAAGCGTCAAGGACGCCGGGGCAAATTTTCTGCGCGGCGGAGCATTCAAACCCCGGACATCGCCCTATGCCTTCCAGGGACTGGAAGAAGAGGGGCTCAAGTACCTTGCCGATGCGCGGGAGCGTACAGGGCTCCCCATAGTGACCGAAGTGATGGACGTCCGGGACATCGATCTCATCGCCCGGTACGCCGACATCCTTCAGATCGGTGCCCGCAACATGCAGAATTTCCGTTTGCTGAAGGAAGTGGGACTGTGCAAGAAACCCATCCTGTTGAAACGGGGGATCTCGGCAACCATAAAAGAATGGCTTATGTCCGCCGAGTACATCATGGCCGGCGGGAACCGCGACGTTATCCTTTGTGAGCGCGGCATCCGAACCTACGAGACCGCTACGAGGAACACGCTGGACCTGTCCGCCGTCCCGGTGCTGAAGCAGATGACCCACCTGCCGGTCGTGGTCGATCCCAGCCACGCCGTGGGCAAATGGGACCTCGTGGCCCCCATGGCCAAGGCCGCCATCGCTGCCGGCGCGGACGGGCTGCTGATCGAGGTGCATTCAAATCCCGAAGAGGCGCTCTGCGACGGCGAACAGTCCCTCAAACCGAAGGCCTTCAAACAGCTCATGGAAGAAATGAGGCCCATCGCTGCGGCGGTGGGACGGGAGATCTAAAGCTGGACAGGGAGACGCGGGGACGCGGGGACGCGGAGACAAAAGAAGAATCGGTTCAGTAGCCGCAGGCTTTCGCCTGCGTGGAGTTTTCCATGGCCAACAAAGGCGGATGGTACGAGGTAAGCGCTTGGGGCAATCTATTGTTTTTCGTATTCATCATAGTAGGCGTCTTGCTCCTCATATGGCTGTTTCCGTTTATCAGGGAATTTAGAGCGAAATAAAGCATGTCTCTTTTCTTCAACAAAGTAGCCATCATCGGCGTGGGGCTTATCGGCGGTTCGCTGGCCAAGGTCATGAAGGCGCAGAAGATCTGCGGAGAGGTCCATGGCGCCGGCAGAAGCCGCGAGACGCTGGAACAGGCCATCAAACTGGGGGTCATCGACCACCTGGGCCGGGGCTCTGCCCACGCGGTGGAGCATGCCGACCTTGTGGTCCTCGCAACGCCGGTCGGGACCTTCGAGTCCATTGTCAGGGAGATCGCACCGCATCTGAAGAACGGCGCTGTCCTGACCGACGTGGGAAGTGTGAAGGGCGGTCTGGTCAGGACCATCGAAGGACTGCTGCCTGCGGGAGTGCACTACATACCCGGCCATCCCATCGCGGGACGGGAAAAACATGGTGTCGGCGCAGCGTCGGAAGACTTGTTCCGGGGCGCGAAGTGCATCATCACGCCGACAGAGAAGACCGACGCGAAGGCCCTGGATGCGATCACGGCCTTGTGGACCGCGGCGGGAATGACCGTCGTCATCATGGACCCGGAGCAGCACGATCATATTTTCGCCGCTGTTAGCCATCTGCCCCATGCAGCGGCATACGCCATGGTCAGCACGGTGGCGGAGTTCACCGCTGGCGCCGACAACTACACAACCTTTTCCGGAGCAGGATTCCGGGACTTCACCCGCATCGCCGCCAGCTCTCCCGAGATGTGGCGCGATATCTGCCTTTTGAACGGCAAGAACATCGTCGAGATGATCGAGCATTACCAGTTTTCGCTCAACAGGATCAAAAAGGCGATCAAACACAACGATGGGCGAAGGCTTGAGGCATTGTTCCGTTCGGCAAGCGACGTGCGGCGGGGGATGCAGTAAACGCATGGCAGACCTTGTGATAGATCCTTCAAAAGGGATCACCGGCGAACTGACACCGCCCGGTGATAAATCCCTCTCGCATCGCGCGGTGATCTTCGCCGCGATCGCCGAAGGAAGAACGGAGATCACCGGCTTCCTTCCGGGAGAGGACACGCTGAATACGGCGAAGGCCGTTCGGATGCTCGGCATTACCGTGGAAGAGAAGGGGCCGGGCATACTGAGCGTCCAGGGCAAGGGCCTTAACGGTCTCTCAGAACCTTCCGGGGTGCTCGATCTCGGGAATTCCGGGACCGGGATGCGGCTCCTTGCGGGCCTGCTTGCAGGGCAGGATTTCTTCTCGGTCTTGACCGGTGACCAGTACCTGGTGAAGCGTCCCATGGGCAGGATCGTGGAGCCGCTCCGCGCCATGGGGGCCGTCATCGATGGCCGGTCCGGCGGGAAGCTTGCTCCCCTCGCGATCCGGGGAGCCGGACGGAACGTGAAGCCGCTGTCGTTCCAGAGCCCCGTTGCCAGCGCCCAGGTGAAATCAGCGATCATCCTGTGTGGATTGTACGCTGATGGCGTGACGACGGTCACCGAGCCGCACAAGTCACGGGACCATACGGAGAGAATGCTGCGCTTTTTCGGAGCCTCGGTCAAGGAAGAGGGACTCGGGGTGAGTGTCCGGGGAAAACAGCCCCTCCGTGCGCGTGGAACGCTCGAGATACCGGCGGATATATCATCTGCGGCGTTCTTCATGGTCGCCGCGAGCACCGTTCCCGGGTCCGATATCCTGATCAGGAATGTGGGCGTGAATCCCACGCGCACCGGCATCATCGATGTCCTGGTCTCGATGGGCGCGGACATCTCCCTGCTTGCACCGAGGGAACAGGCCGGCGAGCCGGTAGCCGACATCCGGATCAGGTACCGAAGGCTCCACGCGGCCACGGTCAAGGGCGACATCATCCCGCGGTCAATTGACGAGATACCGGTCATTGCCGTCGCAGCGGCAACGGCGTCGGGAAAGACGATCATCAAGGATGCAGCTGAACTCCGGGTAAAGGAATCGGACCGCATCGCGACCATTGCCACGGAGATCCGGAAGATGGGAGCTGTTGTCAATGAGCTTCCTGATGGTCTGGAGATCACCGGCCGGGAGCGGCTTGACGGCGCGACCTGTGAAAGCCATGGCGACCACCGCATTGCCATGTCGCTGGCGGTGGCCGGGCTCGCGGCAACCGGTCAGACCGTCGTTCGGGACACTGAATGGATCGAGACCTCGTTCCCCGGTTTCGAACGCATGCTGAGGCAATCGGCATATTAACGCATGACCCTAAGGAGTGCACGGTATGATGAAGCTATTTCGTATGATGGCTGCAGTTGTTACGATGATTGCGGGCATGTTGTCCCTTGCGGGCGCTGCAGAACAGGCGATATTCGGTCCGGAGAAGTACGATGTCAAGGAACGGTACGGAAAGGTGAACCGGTATACCGGTACGTTCACGGCAAGCGAAGCTCTGTATCTGCTCAAGTTTCAGAACGGTGACAAACTTCCCGAGAGATCGGATTGGATCGAATTCACCCTGAACGGGGAAAAGCTCCTGAAGGACGGCAAATACGGATATAGTTATTTCGGCGGTTTTGTGAACTTGAAGAAGGAGAATACCTTCGAGATCGTGCTGAAGGACGAAAAGCCTTCCGGTTTTCGGAGGCCGGCACTTCCTCCCCGTTTCGTTACCCTCACGGTCAATCCGGCAGCCCCTGCACTGAAAAAGATGAAAGGGGTGTTCGGGCTGAATACGTGGGATGGCCTGAACAAGTATTCCGAAGCGATCCTGAAAATAAAGAGTGCCGATGGACTGTCCTATGCGATGACTGCGTCAAGTCTTCAGATCGATGTCACCGTCAGATCGGATGCAATGCGGAAGCTCTCTGATCTGAAGGAGCACAGCGCACAGGATTACCTGCTCGGCGTCTATGGGGATGTGAATTGTGTGCAGGATGTCCGCGGTGAGGCGGCCCTGGCCCTGGGTATGCTGGGCGACAAAGCCGTCATCCCGGTGCTGATCCCCGGTGTCCTTGATCCTGAGGACAAGGTGAGCATCGGTTCGGCACGGGCGCTGTCGTTCTATAAGGAGGAAGATACGCAGGGGCTCCTCATGAAGATGCTGGAGCGGTTGGATTACATGAGGCAGGACGCAGCCGTGAAGGCGATCGTGAGCGCCGGGTGGAAGCCCGTCGGAACGATCATGAAGCTGGCCGAGTCCACCGATCACCAGGTGGCCAATACCGCCACCAAGCTTCTGGGGGGGATGCAGGACGCCCGGGCGACCGATCTGCTGTTAAAGCTGCTCGATCAGCCGGGCGCGCGCGACCAATCGGTGATCATCAACGCCCTGGGCGACACAAAGGACCCGAGGGCGGTGGAGCCCCTTCTGAAGATCGCGCATGACCCCGAGCGGCTGAAGGGAAAACAGGCTGACCTGGGTGAGGCCCTGGCCAACCTTGGCGACCAACGGGCAGCTGAACCCCTGGCGGACATGATCAAGAAGGCCGACAGCCGGGTTTCCTGGGAGCGTCTTCGTGCGGCCTATAAGAAACTGACCGGCAAGGATTTCAAGTAAACAGCGCGCTCTATGACCGAATACGGCTGTCCAATGAATCCAGGAGCGAGCGCTTAGCGAGCGATTAGAATAATTAGTTCAACCCTGAGGATCGAAGCTCCATGCAGTCTGCAGTTGGGAGCTTAAATCCAGGAGCGAGCGCATTCCCTGTCCCGCCGGGGCGGGACTGCGGGGAGCTGCAACGGGATATGAATCAGCGGAAGAAAGGTCTGGTCATCGCCATTGACGGGCCATCGGGGGCCGGCAAGAGCACTATTGCCCGGATGCTTGCACGTCGCCTTGGTTACGTCTATATCGACACCGGCGCAATGTACCGCGCCATCGGGTGGAAGGCGAAGCAGGAAGGTGTAGATCCCTCCGATGAGGCGGCACTTCAGCAGCTCTGCTCCCGGACCGATGTCACGATCAAGCCTGACACGAGCGTTCAGCGGGTCCTGGTGAATGGTGTGGAAGTGACCGGCGAGATCCGAACTCCGGAGATGGGCATGCTGGCCTCGGCGGTCTCGAGATCTCCTGCGGTACGGGCGCAGCTCCTGACGCTCCAGCGCGGCCTCGGCGCATCGGGCGGGGTGGTGATGGACGGCAGGGACATCGGGACCGTTGTCTTTCCGGGGGCTGAGGTCAAGTTCTACCTTGACGCCAGTGCGGAGGAGCGGGGAAGGCGGCGCTGGCAGGAACTCAAGGAAAAAGGAATGGACGTTGATCAGGCCGTCATAACGGAAGAGATACGGGCGCGGGACCTTCAGGACAGCAGCCGCGATATCGCGCCGCTCAAGCGCGCTCCCGATGCCTGCTACCTGGATTCCAGTACCATGACGATCGAAGACGTTGTTGCCTCCATGCTGTCCGTTTGTGCGGAAAGGGACCCGCAATAACCTATGGAAGTCATCTTGGCGGAAAAGGCCGGTTTTTGCTTCGGCGTCCAGCGGGCCATCAATACGGCATTCAAGGCCGCGGGCGAGGGCAGGGTCTACTGCCTGGGGCCGCTCATCCATAATCCTCAGGAGGTTGCCCGGCTTAAGGATGCGGGGGTGGAGACCGTCGAAGATTTTAGCGGTCTCAAGCCCGGAGATTCCCTGATCATCCGTTCCCATGGCGTCCCGCCGTCGGTCCTCACCAGGGCCCGGGAGCAGGGTCTGATCATCATTGACCTTACCTGTCCATTCGTGGCGAAGGCCCAGCAGCATGCTGATATGCTTCGGAAAGAAGGCTATCAGATTGTCGTCGTGGGAGAAAAAAAACATCCCGAGGTCCAGAGCATACTGGGATATGCCGGTGAGAACTCCGTGGTCGTGGAAACGCCCGAGGATATTGGCGAGCTGCGACTTCAGGGCCGGCTTGGCGTGGTGGCGCAGACAACGCAATCCTATGGTAATTTTTCAGAAATTGTGCTAAGATTGCTTCGTCTTTCCAAGGAGTTAAAGGTATTTAACACGATCTGCAGCTCCACGAAAGAACGGCAGGACGCGACCCGTGCGCTCGCTTCGCGGGTCGATGTGATGTTCGTGGTGGGCGGTCGGAACAGTGCCAACACCAGCAGGCTGGTCACGCTCAGTCGTGAGGCAGGGAAGCCGACCTATCATGTAGAGATCGTCGAGGAGATCCAGCCGGAATGGCTTAAAGGCGTCAGGACCGTTGGAGTGACGGCAGGGGCCTCGACGCCGGGCTGGGTCATCGACGCGGTGGTCAAACGATTACAGGCCGGCGTATAGCAGCAGGCGTTCATATCAGCACTACAGGGTGTCAGGAGGGTTGGAAGTCTCATGAACATGAGCATCGGAGATGTTGAATTTGAGGATACGAACACTGCTGAAGAAGAAAGCAGCGAGTTCGAGCAGCTGTATAACCAGTCGATCAAGAGCTTTCAGAAAGGATCCCTCGTCAAGGGCAGGGTGCTCCGGGTCCAGTCCAATGCGGTCCTGGTCGATCTCGGTTACAAATCCGACGGGATCATCCCTATCGAACAGTTCACGCCTGAAGAGCTCGCGACGCTCAAGCCGGGTGACGAGCTGGAGATGTTCCTTGAGCAGGCAGAGGACTCGAAGGGGAACCTCATCCTTTCCCGTGAGAAGGCGAAGAAACTGCAGGTATGGGATGATCTGAACGCGGCGTCCCAGAACGGGACCACCCTGAAAGGCCGGATCATTTCCAAGATCAAAGGCGGCCTCATGGTGGACATCGGTGTCCCGGCATTTTTGCCGGGGTCCCAGATCGATATCAAGCCGGTGAGGGACCTTGACCAGTACGTCGGCCAGGTGCTGGACCTGCGTATCATAAAAATGAATTCCGGCCGCGGCAACATCGTCCTCTCGCGCAGGGCCATTCTGGAAGGCGCGCAGAATGCCCGGAAGGAAGGCCTGCTCGCCGGCCTCTCCGAAGGGCAGACCGTGTCCGGCATCGTGAAGAACATCACCGACTACGGCGTGTTCATCGACCTTGGCGGCATTGATGGTCTCATGCATGTTACCGACATGTCGTGGGCCAGAATCGGACATCCTTCCGAACTGTTCAAGGTCGGGGACGCCGTGGAGGCGGTCGTGCTCAAGTACGACCGGGAAAAGCAGAAGATCTCTCTCGGCCTCAAACAGAAGACACAGGATCCCTGGCTGTCGGTCGTGGAAAAATATCCTGTCGGCACGCGGGTGCGCGGCAAGGTGACGAGCCTGGCCGACTACGGCGCTTTTGTAGAACTGGAGCGCGGGATCGAAGGCCTTGTGCATGTGTCCGAGATGTCCTGGACCCAGAGGATCAAGCATCCCTCGAAGGTGATGGCGGTCGGTGACCTGGTGGATGCGCAGGTCCTTGCTGTTGATCCCGCTGCAAAGCGCATCTCGCTCGGGACCCGGCAGGTCGGTCCAAATCCCTGGGATACCATCGGACAGCGATACCCTGTCGGTTCCGTGGTCGAGGGCAAGGTGAGGACCATCACGGATTTTGGGGCATTTGTCGGGCTTGAGGAAGGTATCGACGGTCTGGCGCATATCTCGGACCTGTCCTGGACACAGCATGTGAAGCATCCTTCGGATTTGTTCAAAAAGGGCCAATCGATCAAAGCCGTGGTCCTGAACATCGATCCTCAGAAACAGCGTATATCCCTCGGCATCAAGCAGCTGACGCCCGATCCCTGGGACACGGTCATTCCCGAGCGATACAAGGTTGGGAAGGATGAGCAGGTGAAGGTCACGAAAAAGGCGGAATTCGGGCTCTTCGTGGCACTGGAGCATGGGATCGAGGGGCTGATACCGCTGTCGGAGATCCCGAAGGATGCTCCCGACATCAAGGAAGGCGATGAGGTGACCGCCCGGATCTTGAAGGTGGACCGCGGAGATCACAAGATATCCCTCTCCATCAAAGCGCAGATCAAGGGGGAGGACAAAACCAGCCTGAAGGAATTCATGAAGCAGCAGGAAAAGTTCGACACCTCCATCGGTTCCCTGCTGAAGGAACGGGGGAAATAACGCTCCCGATGAAGAATAAACCGATCCTCATCATATTTGTCTCTGCGCTGGCGCTGGGCGCGCTTTTCTTTGCCGTTCTGTACCTTGCCACCCTTATTTCGGGAGGGAGGCCGTCGAAGTCCTTATCGCCCCTGCCGGGAATGGAGAAGATCGCGCTGGTCAAGATCGAAGGGATGCTGATCACCGCCGACGCCATCGTCGATGAGATCAATAATTATGCAGACGACTCGTCCGTGAAGGCCATCCTTATCCGGATCGACAGCCCGGGCGGCGGTGTCGTGGCGTCCCAGGAGATATTCAACGCCGTGCTGAACGCCAGAAAACAGGGAAACAAGAAGGTCGTTATTTCCATGGGTTCTGTCGCGGCATCGGGGGGCTATTATATAGCGGCGGCGGGGGACCGGATCGTAGCAAATCCCGGGACCTTGACCGGCAGCATTGGTGTGAAAATGGAGTTCGCCAATCTTGAAAAGCTTCTCGAAAAGATCGGCGTCAGGGGCATGGTGGTCAAGGCCGGAGAGTATAAGGACATGGGTTCTCCCTTCCGCGAAATGACGGAGCAGGAGAAAAGGCTGCTGCAGTGGGTCATAGACGATGTGCACAGCCAGTTCATCGAAGCAGTGGCAAAGGGACGGAACCTGCCGGAAGCTGACGTGAAGGCGATTGCCGACGGGAGGATCTTTACCGGCCGGCAGGCGCTTCATCTGAAACTTGTCGACCAGCTCGGTGATCTCGAGGACAGCATCAACGTGGCCGCGGAACTCGCCGGGATCAAAGGAAAGCCCAAGGTCGTCAAGAAAGAGAAAAAGGTGCCGTTCCTCGAATACTTTAAAGAGGAGACTGCGGCGTGGTTCTCAGATATCATAACCAGAAGTCTTGACCGCGGCAAGGTCAGTTTACAGTATCGGTATTAAGGAACAGGGCGCAAGAGGAGGATCGTGCATGACGAAGGCTGAACTGATCGACAGGATATCGGAAAAAAAGCCCGGACTTACCAGAAAACAGGTCGAAGTGGTCGTGAACACCGTCCTTGACAGCATCAAGTTCGCCCTGGCGAAAGAGGACAAGGTCGAGATCCGCGGTTTCGGAAGTTTCCGGATCCGCCATCGCCGCGCCAAAGAAGGCAGGAACCCGAAGACCGGCGAAACGGTCTCGGTCCCCCCCAAGAAGGTCCCGTTCTTCAAGGCCGGGAAAGAGATGCGCGAGATGGTCGACGGTAAGATCTGAGGCTGTCGCTCCCTTGAACCACCCCGCACGGATTCAGTCGATCTGAATGATGCCTTTTTGGATCGCGAACTTGATCAATCCGGCGCGGGAATGGATCTTCAGCTTTTCGCTGATGTTGGTCTGATGGGCAATGACGGTTTTCACGCTGATGTTCAGGATATCGGCGGCTTCCTTGTGCGTGTGGCCTTCGGCAATGAGCTTCAATACCTGTTTTTCCCGGTCGGTCAATAGATCGTATGGGTCCTCCAGCAGTTCTCCTTTTTGGATCCCCAGATAACCGTCAACCACCCCCGACGCTATGGAGGGGTGCACATAGACCTTTCCCGCCTTGACGGCCCGAATGGCCGTCAGGAGGTCCTCTCCCACCGCTTTCTTCAGGAGATATCCCGAGGCCCCCGCTTTGAAGAACCGTTTGATGTACATCATGTCCTCATACTGGGTGAGCACCAGGATCCTGGTCCCGGGATGGTGCTTCTTGATCTCCAGTGTCGCTTCGAGCCCGCCGAGCCTCGGCATCGAGATGTCCATGAGCACGATATCGGGCTTGTGCTTTTTGACGGCCTCGATGGCCTCAACGCCGTCGGCGGCTTCGCCCACGACCTCGCAATCCTCGGACATGTTGAGGAACGATGCGATCCCCTGGCGGACCATCGCATGGTCATCGGCGATCAGTATCCTTGTTTTATTGGCCATGTATCTCCTCCGGTGACATCGGTATTGTGCACAGGACGATGGTCCCGTGACCTGGTGTGGAACAGACCATAAGCTTTCCGCTCACCTGCGCAGCGCGCTCCTTCATGCCGAGAATACCGAGGCCTCTGCCGGTACGGGTGTTCTTGAACACCGTTGCCGTATCGAATCCCTGCCCATCGTCCTCGATGTTCATGATAAAGGCCTTCGTGTCGTTCTTGATGGAGATGAAGACGTTCTTCGCCTTCGCGTGGCGGGCTATGTTCACGATAACTTCCTGGAACATCCGGAAGAGCGTGACCTGAAGCTCCGGCGGCAGGTTCTCCTCCACCAGATCCTGCAGGTTCACAAAACAGGTGATCCCCTTTTCCTTCAAGTTGCGGTCAATGAGCCAGATGATGCCCGCCTCGAACCCCAGATCGTCGAGGACCGTCGGCCGCAGGTTCTGGATGACCTTGGTCGTTTCATTGATGACCATCGTCACGGTGTCCTTCATGGTGCTGACTTTCTCCGGCGTGATCATATCGGGATGCAAGCGGCACATTTCGATGTTCATGAGGAGGGCCGCGAGGGTCTGGAGGGACTCATCATGGAGCTCCCTGGCTATCCTCTTTCGTTCGTCCTCCTGCGACGTGATGAGCTTCCGCAGCAGCGCCGCGTTCATGTACTGCTTCTCCTCGAGCTGTTGGGTCCGCTCGCGTACCCGCTGCTCGAGCTGGATATTCTGACGCTGGATGCTTTCGAGGGAAACGGCGAGCTTCTGCCGCATGATATCGAAGCTCTGGGACAGGGCGCCGATCTCGTCGGTGCTTTCGATGGAAACGGGTGCGGTGAGGTCCCCCCGTGCGATCCGGTCCGCTGCCCGGATGAGCTGACGGACCGGCCTCACGATGCTCTTGCTCATGCCGAGCGACAGCACAAAAGCGGAGGCCAGGGACACGATGCCGAGCAGGAGAAAACCTTTCTCCAGGGCGGTGGACGGGGCATAGACGACGGATTTCGGGACCCGCAGGGCGATCCCCCAGGGGGCGAGGTTGAGCGGGGAAAAGACCAGGATATCCTCCGTCCGTTTCTGGGTGTCCTTTCCGGTGATGTGGCAGCGGTGGCAGGAGGCCACGGTGCTCTTTTTTTCGGCAATAAGCCTGCTCAGGAACTTATTGTGGTCGATCCCGGTCAGAATGCTCTCGCTATGGTTCGAGGCGATGACGATGCCGAGGCTGTCCACCAGCTCGATGTTCATCTGCTTATCGGTGGCAATGGCGGAGAGGATACGGGTGAAATGATAGTTCGTGGGGTCGATAAG
>CAKKRC010000002.1 GCA_919902495.1 Nitrospiria bacterium | reverse complement strand
ATACCAAGAGTGTCGGCGATCTCGGTATAGCTCAAACCCTTTTCCAGCCGCTTTTTCTCCAGAACGTCGATGTTATACATAGGCCACCTCGCTTTCAGATTATGCCTCTCATATCTACATTTGCAGCAATAGCTTATCTACATTTATGATTTATGGTAAGAATTGTAGCACAAATACTTGCAGGATAAGACATATTTTATGATTTTTTTTGCACCTTTCTGCATCTATTTTTTTACAAATAAGTGCAATTGTATCCCATATGAAATTGCTCACAGGGCCTGTCCTCAGTTTCTCTATAATACTACTTAATACTACTTATTTTGCGATCCAGCGGTGAGGTCGATGACAGGTTATGCACCGGCTGCCGGAACGATGAACATCCTTGATGTTCAGAACTTCCCGGGTGTGGCAACGAAGACAGTCCTCATCTACGGGTTTTAACCGCGTGTGAGGCCTATGGCACTCGTAACAATTCAACCGGGCCATAGGGACCTTTGGTGGAAACGATGTCCTGGTGGAGGACCGGTGGCACGAGAGGCAGCGCTCCCGATCAGGGATGAATCCACCCGGCTTTTTTGCAGCAAAAGGATGACAGGTCATGCAGGATACTTCTTCCATCCCCATTCCGTGGATCTTCCATTCCTTGTGACAGCGAAGACAGGCGTTTTTATCTGGACGGAATGAATGCACCGTCCTCTGATGGCAGTCCCTGCATTCCAGCTTTTCTACGGAAATGTGCCTCGCATGACCGGTTGATTTCGTAATATGCGTGGCGCCCTGTGATGCCTCGTCCCAATGGCATTTGGTGCACGTGGTCCAGGGGGTCGCCAGGCCGTGCGGCTCCGGCGTTTTGCGGTCTGTCGTGAACACGAATTTG
Organism: Nitrospiria bacterium; assembly: GCA_919902495.1. Classification (GTDB taxonomy): domain Bacteria; phylum Nitrospirota; class UBA9217; order UBA9217; family UBA9217; genus JAAXXJ01. Next base: position 35,351 of record CAKKRC010000002.1, on the reverse strand, counting down.
ATGAGCAGTCCGTTCTGTTCGATGATCCCGAGTTGATGACAGTCCTGGCAGACGATATGTCGATGTCCTGACAATTTCCAGGCGGTATACGCCTCTTCCATCAAATGACAACTGCTGCAGAACTCAGGATTCTTCTGAATATAGGTGTAATATCGCACCGCGAGGACAATTCCGATAATGCAGATAACGAGCAGGATCGAGACAAGGATGGTCTTGTCCCGGGTAGTCAATCCGCGATCAAGCTTTTCAAAGAGGTTTTCGAGGAATTTGATCATACGGGATAAGTATCAATGAAGTACGATACCACGCAATACACCTTAGGGGAGAAGGAGTTCCGCTATCTGGACCGCGTTCAGCGCGGCGCCTTTTCTTATATTGTCGGTCACGATCCATAGGTTCAGGCCGTTCTTGATGGTCTCATCCTCACGGACCCTTCCCACGTAGGTCTCGTCCTTCCCGGTCACATCGAGCTGAAGCGGATAGATGCTTCGGGAGGGATCGTCATACACCATAACGCCCGGCATCTTGGAGAGAACGGCGCGGGCTTCGTTCGCGCTGATCTTCCTTTCGGTCTCGATATTGACCGATTCAGCATGGCACCGGAAAACAGGGACCCGGACCGCGGTGGCGGTCAGGCCAATGGATCCATCTTCCATGATCTTGCTTGTCTCATGTACCATCTTCATTTCCTCACCGGTATAGCCGTTCTCCAGGAATCTGTCGATATGGGGTATACAGTTGAAGGCGATCTGGTAGGGAAAGACCTTCGTCTCTATGTCCTTGAAGTTCAGGAGCGCCACGGTCTGGCTGGCGAGCTCGTCGATGGCTTCCTTCCCGGTGCCGGACACGGATTGGAACGTGGTGACTACAACCCTCTTGACCTTCACTGCATCATGGATCGGTTTCAGGACCATAAGCAGGGCGATGGTAGAACAGTTCGGATTGGCGATGATCCCGCCGTGTTTCACGATCGCATGGGCGTTCACTTCCGGTATTACGAGGGGAACCTTCGGGTCCATACGAAAAGCGCTGGAGTTATCTATCACTACGGCTCCGGCTGCAACGGCAACAGGCGCGAATTTCAGGCTTCTTTCGCTTCCCGCCGAGAACAACGCAATGTCCACGTCTTTAAACGAGTCTTTCCCCAGTTTTTTAACCGTCCAGTTCTTATTATTGAACTCGATCCGTTCTCCCTCGGTACGTTCAGACGCCAGCAGCGCCAGCTCGGATACCGGGAACTTGCGTTCCTCGAGGATCGAGACCATTTCCCTGCCAACGGCCCCGGTAGCGCCGACAACAGCAACAACGTATTTGCTTTTTTTCTTGAGCATATTACTTTTCCACCAATATCCGCAGCATGCGCCGGAGCGGTTCAGCCGCGCCCCACAAGAGCTGGTCGCCGCAGGTGAACGCGTTCAGGAACGTCGGCCCCATGTTCATCTTGCGTAGCCTGCCGATCGGCACCGTCAGCGTTCCGGTGATTGCGGCGGGCGTGAGTTCCTTGATGGTGATCTCGCGTATGTTCGGGACCACTTTCACCCACTTGTTGTGCTTTGCGATCATATCCGTGATCTCATTCAGCGGCACGTCCTTCTTCATTTTGACCGTGAGCGCCTGACTGTGGCAGCGCATGGCGCCGACGCGCACGCAGGTGCCGTCGATGGGTACGGGATTCCCCTCGCGGCCAAGGATCTTGTTCGTCTCGGCCTGTCCCTTCCACTCTTCCTTGCTCTGGCCGTTCTCGAGCTGTTTATCGATCCAGGGTATGACCGAACATGCCAGCGGCACGCCGAAGAATTCCTTTGGGTATGCGTCAGAGCGAACGTGTTCGGAGACCTTCTTGTCGATGTCCAGGATGGCGCCTGCAGGATCATCCAGCAGTGTCTTGACCGACGCGTGAGCGGAGCCCATCTGCTTCAGGAGCTCGCGCATATTGTTCGCTCCGGCGCCTGACGCAGCCTGATAGGTCATTGCGCTCATCCATTCGACCAGATCGCGCTCGTACAGGCCGCCGAGGGCCATAAGCATGAGCGACACCGTGCAGTTGCCGCCGACGTAATTCTTGACGCCCTTGGCAAGGCCGTCCTTGATCACCTTCATATTTACCGGATCGAGGATGATGATGGAGTCGTTCGTCATGCGGAGCGTTGACGCCGCGTCGATCCAGTAGCCCTTCCAGCCGGCCTCACGGAGCTTGGGGTAGACCTCGGTCGTATAGTCGCCGCCCTGGCAGGAGATGATTGCATCCATCGCCTTCAGCTCAGAGATGTTCTTCGCATCCTTGAGCACCGGGACATCCTTGCCGACGTTCGGCCCCTTGCCGCCCACGTTCGACGTGGTGAAGAACACCGGGTTGATGAGATCGAAATCCTTTTCTTCGTTCATGCGGCCCATGAGCACCGAGCCCACCATGCCGCGCCAACCGATAAAACCTACTCGCATCATTTTAGCTCATCCCTTCTGTATATATTATGAAATCGGAATTTGTTTTAGATCAACCCCGCCACCATATCCCCTACTTCCGTCGTGGACATGCCCATCTTTCCTGCGGCCTGGCTCTTCATTTTTTTCATGGTGGCAATCATAGCCGCCTCGATCGCCTGCGAGGATTTGGCTTCGCCCAGAGAATCGAGCATCATCATAGCCGCGCCGATGGCAGCCATGGGATTGATCACCTTCTGGCCTGCATACTTCGGCGCGCTACCTCCCATGGGCTCGAACATCGATACGCCCTCGGGATTGATGTTCCCGCCTGAAGCAACTCCGAGGCCGCCCTGGATCATGGCTCCGAGGTCGGTAATGATGTCACCGAAGAGGTTCTCGGTAACAGCCACATCGAACCACTCGGGGTTCTTTACGAACCACATGTTCGCTGCATCGACGTGATTATAATCCCGCTTGAGCTCGGGATACTGCTTCGCACCCATCTCCTCAAAAGCCCGGTACCAGAGGTCGCCGCAATGGGTAAGCACGTTCCGTTTGTGTATGAGCGTGATGGGCTTCGCTGCGTACTTCGGGCTCATGGCATTACGCTTTTTCTTGAGCTCGTAGGCATATTTCAGGCACCTGTCCACGGTGCGCCGGTCATAGATCATGAGCTGCGTCGCGATCTCCTCGGACGTGCCGACGCGCGTCGCGCCGCCGTGTCCCGTGTAGATGCCGCCGGTGTTCTCGCGTATCACCACGAAATCGATATCCTCGGGGCCCTTGTCCTTGAGCGGCGTCTCCACGTTCGGATAAAGCCTCACTGGCCGGAGATTGATATACTGGTCCAGGGCAAAGCGAATCTTGAGCAGGATCCCCGCTTCAAGAATGCCCGGCTTCACATCCGGATGTCCGATGGCGCCCAGGAACATGGAATCGAATTTCTTGAACTCTCCGATCGCGCTGTCCGGAAGCGTCTCGCCGGTCTTGAGATACCGTGCAGCGCCGAAATCGAACGAACTGAATTCAAGCTTGAACCCGCCCTTGGCAGCAGCTGCATTCACGACTTTTACCGCTTCTTTAACGACCTCGGGTCCGGTTCCGTCACCAGGCAGCAATGCGATCTTGTAAGTCTTGGACATGTTTCTGAGTCCTCCTGTAAAAAAACACCCTGAAGGGTGCGGTTGCAAAATCATTCCGGTTCGACTTGGTAGCCGCAGGCTTTAGCCTGCGCTCTTTCTCGCTCTGCAGTTATTCGTCCGCATCTCGACGCATCCATCATCCTCAGGAGCAAAATCCAATCCGCATCGGTTTTGTAATGGCTCTGCAGGAGTGGAAAATGACGGGTCTAGGTTCTTGCTGTAATATACGCAGGGCTCACAGAGTGGTCTTAAAGAGTCCTGGCTGATATTCGACTGGATCGTTCTCATCAGATTGATGCACGCTGTCGATTAAAGGCCTGCCTTCTTCTTGGTATACGCCATCAGACCGCCGGCAGCTATTAATTCCTGCATAAAGGCGGGCACCGGAGCTACCTTGAAGGTCTTGTTCGATGTCAGATTGAGGATCACTCCCGCATCGGCATCCACCTCTATCTGATCCCCTTCCTTTATACCGTCAACTGCTTCCACGCTCTCGAAGATGGGGAGCCCCATGTTGAAGCAGTTCCGGTAGAAGATACGGGCGAAGCTCTTCGCCACGACGCAGGACACCCCGGCAGCCTTGATCGCGATCGGCGCATGTTCGCGGGAAGACCCGCAGCCGAAGTTCTTCTCAGCGACAATAATATCGCCGACCTTCATTTTCTTCATAAAGTCGGGATTTGTCGAATCTTCCATGCAGTGCTTCGACAGTTCAAGTGGGTCAGACGTGTTTAGATACCGCGCCGGTACAATGGCGTCCGTGTCAACGTCCGCTCCGAACTTCCATGTTTTGCCTTTGAAATTCATGAGAACCTCTTTTTGTAACCACAGATGAACACAGATAACGGCAAGTTAAACACTATTTACCCGGCAGCATACCAGTCCTTAATAACTAAGCGGTACGACTTCGCTTTCCTCTGCGTCCTCGCCTTGAGGCGCCTACTTTTGCTGCGGTAAACTTTCCGGTGTGCTTTTCTCCGTGTCTCCGTGACTCCGTGGTGAAATTCCTTACTTCAGCTCTTCCGGCCGTCCGATCCTGCCGAGCACTGCCGACGCGGCCGCTATGGCCGGGTTGGACAGATACACTTCGCTCTTGGGACTGCCCATCCTGCCGACGAAGTTCCGGTTCGTTGTTGCTATGGCGCGCTCGCCTGCAGCGAGGATGCCCATATGGCCGCCCAGACAAGGTCCACAGGTCGGTGTGCTGAAGGCGGCGCCGGCATCGATGAAGACGTCAATGAGACCCTCTTTGATACACTGCTTGTAAATAGCCTGAGTGGCCGGGATCACGATCATCCGGACATAGGGATGTACTTTGTGTCCCTTGATCACCTTTGCCGCTTCGCGCATGTCCTCGATCCTGCCGTTGGTGCAGGAACCGACCACGGACTGATCGATGTTCACGGATGCCACTGCGCTTACGGGTTTTACATTCTCCGGGAGGTGCGGACAGGCGATCTGCGGCTCCATCCCCGTGAGATCATACTCCCGCACGTCGGCATAAACAGCCTTCTTGTCGCTCTTGTAGAACTTGTATTTCCGCCGGGCCCGCTTCGACACGTACTTCTCGGTGATCTCATCTGGTTCGATGATCCCGTTCTTCCCCCCCGCCTCGATCGCCATGTTGCAGATCGTGAGACGGCCGGCCATAGGAAGTTTCGTGATCGCCTCGCCGGTGAACTCCATGGCCCGGTAGAGCGCGCCATCGACGCCGATATCGCCGATGGTGCGGAGAATGATGTCCTTGCCGCCGACCCACTTGCCCATCTTGCCCTTGTAGATGAATTTCATGCTCTCGGGCACCTTGAACCAGGCCTCGCCCGTGATCATGGCCGCGGCGACATCGGTGCTGCCCACTCCGGTGGAGAAGGCGCCTAGCCCGCCATAGGTGCACGTGTGGCTGTCCGCGCCGATCACCACATCGCCGGGAACGACTATCCCCTGCTCCGGAAGGAGCGCGTGCTCGATGCCCATCCTGCCCACCTCGAAGTAGAGGGAGAGGCTGTGCTCACGCGAGAACTGTCGGAGCATGCTGCACTGCTCGGCCGAAGCGATGTCCTTGTTCGGGGCAAAGTGGTCGGGGATCAGCGCGATGCGTTCTGGGTCGAACACCTTTTTCGCCCCTGCCGCACGGAACTCCTTGATGGATATGGGCGCGGTAATGTCATTCGCGAGCACCACGTCCAGCCTGGCGTTGATCAATTCGCCCGGCTTCACTTCTTTTTTTCCGCAGTGCGCGGCCAATATCTTCTCTGTTATGGTCATCATAGTTCGAAGAATATACAATATCCTTGGAGTGGTTTCAACTGGTTTTTGCTTTTCCCTTTTTCCAGTACTCCAGCTTGTTCAGGGCATTCACGTAGGCCTTCGCGCTTGCGACAATGATGTCGGTGTCCGCGCCGTGGCCGGCCACCTTCTTTCCCTGTTCCTCAACCTTCACCGTCACTTCGCCCAGGGCGTCCGTACCGCCGGTGATGCCTTTCACCAGATAGGCGTCAAGCTTGCTCTTTGTCCCGGTAATGGCCGCGATCGTACGGTACACGGCGTCGACGGGACCATCACCGCTTCCCGTCTGCATCACAACCCTGCCGTCAAGCTCCATCTCCACGGTGGCGGCCGGCGTTATGCCGGTTCCGCTCTCCGCCCTGATGGTTTTCAGAACGTACACCTCGGCGATCTGCTGGACCTCATCTGAGATGATGGCCTCAAGGTCCTCGTCAAAGACCTCTTTCTTTTGGTCGGCGAGGCGCTTGAAGCGCTCGAACGCCTTATTGAGGTCCTCTTCCGAAAGCTCATACCCGATCTGCTTGAGACGGTCGCGGAAGGCGTGCCTGCCGGAATGCTTGCCGAGCACGAGGTTCGTCTTGACGAGCCCAACGGACTCGGGCCGCATGATCTCGTAGGTCGTCCGCTCCTTGAGCAGTCCGTCCTGGTGGATGCCCGACTCATGGGCGAAGGCGTTCGCGCCCACAATGGCTTTATTCGGCTGCACCGGGATCCCGGTGATCTTGGTCACGAGCCTGCTCGAGCGGATTATCTCCTCGGTGTTGATCCGCGTGTCTGCGCCGAAGAAGTCCTTCCGCGTACGCAGCGCCATCACCACCTCTTCCATGGAACAGTTGCCGGCGCGCTCGCCGATCCCGTTCACGGTGCATTCGATCTGGCCGGCACCATTCCGGATGGCCGCGATGGCGTTCGCCACTGCAAGGCCGAGATCGTTGTGGCAATGCACCGAAATGACCGCCTTGTCTATGTTCCTGACCTTGTCCTTGACGCTCTTGATCAAAGCCCCGAACTCCTCCGGCATGGCATAGCCGACCGTGTCGGGGATGTTCACGGTGCCGGCACCCGCTTCGATCACCGCCTCCACGACCTCATGGAGATAGGCAATTTCGGTCCGCGTCGCGTCCATGGGAGAAAATTCCACGTCGTCGACATAGGAACGGGCATGCTTCACCATCTCGACCGAGCGTTTGAGTGCCTCGTCACGCGAGATCCGGTACTGGTGTTTGAGATGAATATCAGACGTCGAGTGGAAGGTATGGATGCGCCGTTTCGGAGCGTCCTTGAGCGCCTCCCACGCACGGTCGATGTCTTCCTTCTTCGCGCGGGCGAGGCTGCAGATGATCGGACCTTCCACCTCGTTCCCGATGCGCTTGATGGCCTCGAAGTCGCCCGGAGAGCTGATGGCAAACCCGGCCTCGATGATGTCGACGCCAAGCCGGGCAAGCTGCTTTGCCAAGGTGACCTTTTCCTCTACATTCATGCTCGCGCCGGGTGATTGCTCACCGTCGCGGAGCGTTGTATCGAATATTTTTATGACCCTGTTCATATTATCCTCCACATCATCGAGCTTCGCTCGACAGCAGAATAACGGTTTTCATGAAATGCGATGCGTGGACCAGGCGGCCCGGCACCCGATGCGCGCCAAACCCTGTTCCCTTCTATGCCGCTGTTGTTCTCGGCTTCAGCAGTTTGAAGAGCGCTTCGCCGATGCCCGCGAGGACATAGGTGAGCGAGATGAGGAACAGCACGAGGGCTGGATGGTAGGCCACGACGGTCAGGAGCGCAACGATCCCCACCAGCAGTCCGAAGGGGCGGCGTTCCTTCAGGTTGGCCTCCTTCACGCTGTGATAGGTGATGTTGCTCACCATGAGCCCGGCCACCGTAAAGGTCAACGCCAGGACCCAGTAATCGAGGCTGATCACATCCGCCAGCCCCGCCAGATGCATTTCCTTCAGCGCGTCAATGACCTCCTGATAGGCCAGGACCGTTGTTGCGATCATCAGGGCTGCCGCAGGAGACGGCAGTCCGGTGAAATGTTTCTTCTCTTCGCTGCCCATCTGCACGTTGAACCGCGCGAGCCGAAGGGCAGCACAGGCTACCATGAAGAAAGCGCCAAGCCAGCCGATCTTGCCGAAGGACTGGAGCGACCAGCTGTACACCAGCACCCCGGGAGCGACGCCGAACGAGATCGCGTCGGACAGCGAATCGATCTCGATCCCGAACTTCGATGTCGTGTGCGTCATCCGCGCGACCCATCCGTCCAGGACATCGAATACCGACGCGATCATGATGGCCCACGCCGCCCGCTCGTAATCGGAGTTGAACGACGCGATGATCGAGTAGAAGCCTGAGAACATGCTGGACAGCGTGATGATGTTCGGGAGAAGGTATATACCTTTTCTCATTTAAGCACTCCGATAACGTCACGCGACCCTTTGATACGGTCGCCGACCTTGACCATGATCTCGGAATTCTTCGGGAGAAATATATCCACCCGGGAACCGAACCGGATCAGGCCATAGCGCTCTCCGGGCTTGACCAGGTCGCCCGGTTTTGCGTAGCAGACGATCCGGCGGGCGATAAGTCCGGCGATCTGTTTCACCAGGACCTTGTTCGCGCCGTCAGAGATCACCATTCCCGTCTGTTCGTTGTCCAGCGAAGCCTTGTCCACCGACGCCACATGGAATTTGCCGGGATTGTATCTTACCGTTTCGACGGTCCCGCCGATCGGAGCACGATTCACGTGCACATTGAACACGGACAGGAAGATGCTGATCTGCTTCACATCCTGTTTGAGATAATCCGGCTCGTAGATGTCCTTCACGACGATAACTCTTCCGTCGGCAGGCGACACCACCAGGCTCTTGCCTTCGGGTACGGTCCGCTCGGGATCGCGGAAGAAGAACAGGACGAAGAGGGTCAGCGCAAGCGTTGCGTACCCGGTGTTCTTCCAGCCGAAGAATAACAGCAGCGCCGTGACGACTGCGAGGGGCACGATGAACGGCCAGCCTTCGGCGGCGACCGGTATTCCGTAATTTTTCATCATAATTTTCAAACTCCAGCCACGAAGGCACTTAGACACAAAGAATTGCGCCTCATTATTCGGATCACAACTACTGATTTAAACTTCGTGCCTTCGTGACTTCGTGGCAATGACTATTGTCTTAATTCTTGCTCTTGTCCACGAGCTTGTTGGCGGTGATCCACGGCATCATACTGCGGAGCCTCTCGCCCACCACCTCGACCTGGTGCGCGGCATTCAGGCGCCGACGCCCCGTCATCTCCGGATAGTTGGTCATGCCTTCGAGGATAAAGCGCTTGGCGTACTCGCCGCTCTGGATGTTGTTCAGCGCCTCCTTCATGGCGGCGCGGCTCGATTCGTTGATCACCTTCGGGCCGGTGACATACTCGCCATACTCGGCGTTATTCGATATCGAGTAGTTCATATTGGCGATGCCGCCTTCATACATAAGATCGACGATGAGCTTAAGCTCATGGAGACACTCGAAATAGGCCATCTCCGGCGAGTATCCCGCGTCCACCAGCGTCTCGAAGCCGGCCTTCACGAGTTCCACGCAGCCGCCACAGAGCACCGCCTGTTCACCAAAGAGATCGGTCTCGGTCTCGTCCTTGAAGGTGGTTTCGATGATGCCGGCGCGGCCGCCGCCGATGGCGGAGGCATAGGAAAGCGCGGTGTCCCTGGCCTTGCCGGACGCGTCCTGGAAGATCGCGATCAGGTCGGGAACGCCGCCGCCCCTCACGAACTCGCTGCGCACCGTGTGGCCCGGGGCCTTGGGGGCGATCATGATCACGTCGAGATCGGCGCGCGGCACGATCTGGTTATAGTGAATGTTGAAGCCGTGGGCGAAGGCGAGCGTCACCCCCTTCTTCAGGCTTGGCTCTATGTTGTCCGTGTAGATCTTGCGCTGGTGCTCGTCCGGCGCCAGCACCATCACCAGGTCCGCCTCTTTCACCGCTTCGGGGATGTTCTTCACGGCGAGACCCGCGTTCTGCGCCTTCTTGACCGACGGCGAGCCCTCACGCAACGCCACCGTGACGTTGACGCCGCTGTCCTTCAGGTTCAGCGCATGCGCATGGCCTTGGGAGCCATAGCCCACGATGGTCACCTTCTTGCTGCGGATAATTGAGAGATTGGCGTCTTTGTCGTAATAGAGCTTCATTTTTTCCCCTTTCAACTATGGATAAATATATCAGTGTATCTTCTTCTTGAACTCTTCGTCCTTCATCAGCTGGTCCAGCGCCGACGAAAGCGCCTCGGATAACGCGCCAGAGACGGACTCGAATGAGAATGCCACGTCCTGGCGCTCCATTTTGCTGTTCAGGACCAGCGTGCGGAATATCTTTTTCTCCGCAACATCGGCTGTAGATACCCGGAGCTGGACCTCCGCAGCGATCTTGACATTCAGCGGCTGGGAAACGACCTCTACCCAGAGCATCTTGATCTCGCCGCCGATCAGGATATCAAAACCGTCGCCCTGTACCGTTTCGGACTTCATGTCCCAGGCAGGCGCATCTTTCACCGTGACGCCGCGGGATTTGAGCGCGTCCTTGAACGCTTCAGTGACAAGGACCGCCGTCGTGCCCTGCACTACGAGATCGTTCTCGATGTAGTTGCGGATCGTCCGTTTGCCGAGAACCGACGCGGTCTTTCCGCGGTCATCCTTGAACGGAGCTACCCCGACGACGATCTTCGGGACACCGGCAACCAGCGCCTCAGGCGCCTGATACTTTATGCCGTCGAGAAGCACCGGCCCCTTTTCCGCGCATGCTGACAGCATACCGACCGTCATGACACTGAGAAGAACACGGAGCATAGCCTGTTTCATAAGCACCTCTGAGAACGACATCGGACATCGGTGAACCGATGTCCGAAAACCAGATGCCGGGTGCCGCAGAGCGGTGTCCTGCATCGTCCAACTTCCCTTATGGTCTTAGTCCCGGGTGATGGCTATCTTGCCGGTGCGAACGACTTCCTTGATACCCATGGGCTTCAATAGCTCGATGAAGGCTTCGATCTTCTTCTCGTCGCCCGTCACCTGAAAGGTATACGATTTCTGAGTGGAGTCCACGACGCGGGCACGGAAGATGTCGGCAATCCGGAGCGCCTCGGACCGGTGCTCCACCGGGGTATTGATCTTGATAAGGCACATCTCGCGCTCGACGAACTCCTTGTCCGCGAAATCAGTGACCTTGATGACATCGATGAGCTTGTTGAGCTGTTTGAGTATCTGCTCCAGTATCCGTTCATCACCGGTGGTCACGATCGTCATCTGCGAGACGGTAGGATCCAGCGTCGGACCAATGGAGATCGTCTCGATGTTGAACCCCCTGCCGCTGAACAGCCCCGACACGCGCGACAGCACGCCAAATTTGTTCTCAACCAGCGCTGATATAATGTGTTTCATAGGTTGTTTTCACTCCGCACACCGGACTCACCACTCCGCACTATCGTTACTTGACCGCTTTTAGTTTCTTCTCTTCCTTTTTCTTTTCTTCGCCGAATATCATCTCGTTGATGGATGCTCCAGCAGGCACCATGGGGAAGACCTTTTCATACCGCGCGGTAACGAAATCCATGAACACGGTTCTCTTCGCCTTGAGCCCCTCTTTCAGCACCGCCTCTACATCCGCAGGCTTCACCGCACGCAGGCCGATCGCCCCGTAAGCCTCAGCGAGCTTCACAAAGTCCGGCGTACTGCCAAGGTCCACGGATGAATAGCGCTCGGCGTAGAATAGCTCCTGCCACTGTCGCACCATACCGAGAAAGCGATTGTTCAGGATGATCACCTTCACCGGGATATTGTTCTCAATAGAGGTCGCGATCTCCTGGATGTTCATCTGAATGCTGCCGTCTCCGGATATGCTGAACACGTTCTTGTCCGGACGGGCGACCTTCGCTCCGATGGCCGCCGGCAGACCGTAGCCCATGGTACCGAGGCCGCCGGACGACAGCCAGTTCCTCGGCGTATCGTACTTGAAGAACTGAGCCGCCCACATCTGGTGCTGCCCCACATCGGTGACGATGATGGCATCGCCGCCGGTGAGCTCATAAAGCTTTTCGATCACGAACTGCGGCTTGATGACCTCGTCGGACTGCTCGTAGGTCAGTGGCCGTTCCTCGCGCCAGGCATCTATCTGTTTGATCCAGCTCTTTCGGATCGCGTCCCACGGTTCCTTTATGGCGCGCAGTTCCTTGTTGAGCTCCACCATCACGTGCTTCACGTCACCGACGACCGGGATGTCCACGCGCACGTTCTTCCGGATGGACGTGGGGTCCACGTCGATGTGGATGATCTTTGCCTCGGGCGCGAACCCCTCCACCTTGCCCGTCACCCGATCGTCGAACCTCGCGCCGATGGCGACAATGAGATCCGAGTGGTGGATCGCCATGTTGGCATAGTAGGTGCCATGCATGCCCAGCATGCCCAGCGAGAGCGGATGGGTGCCCGGGAATCCGCCGATGCCCATCAGCGTATGGGTCACGGGGATCCTGGTCAACTCGGCGAATTCGCGGATCTGCTCCGCTGCGTTCGAACTGATGACGCCCCCGCCGATATACGCGACGGGCTTCTTGGCCTTCGCGATGGCCGCGGCCGCCTGCATGATCTGACGCTTGTTGCCGGTGACCGACGGCTTGTAGCTCCGGATATCCACCTTCTCCGGCCAAATGAACTCTGCCTTGGTCGTCACCACATCACGCGGCAGGTCGATGAGCACCGGACCCGGCCTTCCGCTCGCCGCGATGTAAAAGGCCTCCTTGATGGTCTGCGCCAGGTCCTTCACGTCCTTCACCAGGAAGTTGTACTTCGTGCAGGGCCGGGTGATGCCGACAATGTCGGCTTCCTGGAACGCATCGTTCCCGATGAGCGCTGTCGGCACCTGGCCGGTGAATACCACGATCGGGATGGAATCCATATAGGCCGTGGCGAGACCGGTGACCGTGTTCGTCGCACCGGGCCCCGAGGTTGCCAGGGCGACACCGACCTTGCCTGTGGAGCGGGCATAGCCGTCGGCCATGTGCACGCCGCCCTGCTCGTGACGGGGAAGAATGATGCGGATGTCCTTCTGATCGTACAGTACATCGAAGATCTTGAGCACGACACCGCCGGGATAGGCAAAAATGGTATCGACCTTTTCCCGCTTCAGGCTCTCAAGGAATATTTCCGCGCCGGTGATCTCTTTGTTTGACATGATGGAATCCTTTTTACGCTTGTCAGCCTGCAAGCTTGTTAGCTCAATTACGCTTTTACAACTGCTCCCGTGTTCGCCGATGTGACGACCTTCGCGTACCGGGCGAGCCAGCCGCTCTTGATCTTGGGTTCCCGCGGTTTCCACTTCGTCATCCGTTTCTTGATCTCCGCACTGGATAGTTTGAGCTCCAGCTTCCGGTTGGGAATATCGAGAACGATCTTGTCGCCGTTCTTCACGACCGCAATGGGGCCGCCTTCCGCCGCCTCGGGTGAAACATGGCCGATGCACGGCCCTTTGGTACCTCCCGAGAATCTGCCGTCGGTGATAAGCACAACAGATTCGCCGAGCCCCATCCCCATGATGGCGGATGTCGGCGAAAGCATCTCGCGCATGCCGGGACCGCCCTTTGGTCCCTCGTAGCGGATCACGATGGCATGGCCGGCCCTGATCTTCCCGCCCATGATGGCCGCCATGGCGTCCTCTTCGGAATCGAAGACAATGGCCGTTCCCTCGAACCACATCATGTTCTCGCTCACCGCGGTCTGCTTGATCACCGAACCGTTCGGGGCAAGGTTGCCGGAAAGCACGGCGATGCCGCCTTCCCGGTGATAGGCCCTGTCGAGCGGCCGGATCACGTCCGCGTTCCGCACCCGGCCTGCCTTCGCGAGTTTCACGATGGACGAACCGCTCACCGTCGGGGAGTCCTTCAGGACGGACGCGAACCGTGAAAGCACGCCGGGAATGCCGCCCGCTGCGTCGAGGTCCTCGAGATAGTGCTGGCCCCCGGGAAGCATGTTGCAGATATGGGGCGTCTTCCTGCTGATCGCATCGAAGATCGAGATCGGCAGTTCTATGCCGGCCTCATGGGCGATCGCCGGGATATGGAGCGACGTGTTCGTCGAACCGCCGAGCGCCATGTCTATCCTGATGGCGTTCTCGAAGGCGTTCTTCGTCATGATCTTTCGCGGTGTAACGTCTTCTTTGACCAGTTCCACGATGCGCCTGCCGCTCTCAAAAGCGATCCGGCGCTTTTCACCGGATACCGCGAGGGCGGTCGCGCACCCCGGAAGGCTCATGCCGATCGCCTCGGTCACGCAGGCCATGGTATTTGCCGTGAACATCCCCTGGCACGATCCCGGGCCCGGACAGGCGCACATTTCAAGCTCGGCGAGGTCCGCCTCGGACATCTCGCCCTTCTTCACCTTGCCCACGGCCTCAAAAGCGCTGATGAGGTTCACCCGCTGGCCGCGGAAATTGCCGGAATGCATGGGGCCGGCGGTCACGACGATGGTCGGGATATTGATGCGCGCGGCCGCCATGATCATTCCCGGCGTGATCTTGTCGCAGTTCGTGAGAAGCACCAAGCCGTCGAACGCATGGGCGGTAGCGACGGACTCCACGATATCGGCAATGAGTTCGCGCGACGGCAGCGAGTAATGCATGCCGATATGGCCCATGGCGATGCCGTCACAGATGCCGGGAAGACCGAAAAAAAGCGGCCAGCCGCCTCCGGTGTGCACTCCCTTTTCGATGAACCGCTCGAGGTCGCGCATGCCGATATGACCCGGGATAAGGTCGGTGAAGCTCGTGGCGACACCGATCATGGGCATATCGAGCCCTTTCCGGGTGATCCCTGTGGCGAACAGAAGGGACCGGTGACCGGCCCGTTCAACGCCTTTTTTGATCCTGTCGCTTCTCAAAATAGCGTCTCCAATGGCGAAATAGTTATTATTTTTAACATAGATACAGCAGGAGAGTCAATAAAAAAATCCCCCCTTACGCTCTCCGTAAGGAGGGATCTCGAACAGTCTGGTAGTGAAAATATCAAAGGCAAGGGACCTTCCCCTTGCCTCTACTTCTTCAGGCGTTCCCAGTTTTGATGCGCCTGATCATTTCCATCATTTTATCTTTTGCCGCCAGTTTAAGTTTCTGAAGCCTTCTCCTCTCGAACTCTTCCTCAGGACTGAGATACACGTGTGTTTCGAAATTCATGAGCTCGCTATCGAGCTTTCTGTGCTCCTGCTCCAACTGCTGGAACTCCGCATTCTCCGTCCTAAGCTTAACCCTTAGTGCTTCCTCAGATACCTCCATCACATTCATAAGCATGCCCTCCTTTTCGTATTGGGGTCTTTGAATGACAAGAAGATCGTGGGACGCTATTCAGTTTTGTAAAAGTTAGCACAATTGACCTGAAAAGGCAAGGCAAATTATTTTTCGATAATTATATGTATTTCCTTTTACTATTAACAGCTTACATGATCATTGCGTACCGTTTACCAAGCCCTCATTTTGCCGCCTGCTGCACTAATCTCTGTAACCCCTCCTGATCAAGGGACATAACGACTGCGTCCTCGACGGGAAGGTCGTAATAGCCCTTTCGCACGATCGATCTGACAAATCCAAATCCCTCATACAGGTTCAAAGCCGAATCGTTCGATGCCCTCACTTCAAGAAAGGCCCTCCGGACGCTTCGCTCATACGCATACTTGAGGGCCGCCAGGACCAGGTGACGGGCGATCCCTTTTCTCCGCTGCGTTGGCTCCGTGGCAAGGTCCAAGATGTGCAGTTCATCTGCGACGATCCAGCAGACGATGTACCCGATGATCGCAGGGGGCTCCAGCGATGAATGAGCCACCAGCATGAGCGAGACCGGAGCATTGCGGAACTCCGAAAGGAACAGGTTCCGCGACCAGGGCATGGTAAATGATGCCTGCTCGATCGCAAGGACCTGGTCCAGGTCCTCTTTTCTCATAGGGGCTATCGAGATCGTTGACGTTTCTCCCACGCCACCTCGGCCTCCGGTCTTCGAATGTACATTGGGACAAGTGAATCCGGTTCGGTCTGCTGACCGGCCGTAAGCATCATCAGGGCGATCTCTGCTACGCTTGCGGCGGACGGGACCGATGAGGACAAGGGAGCAAAATGCGCCCGGTCGCCGAAGACCTTTTGTATCTCCCCCGCAAAGAGACGCGCCCCTTCTCCGGTGAAGAGGATGTCCCCGGTCATTGTTCCCGCCATTTCCGCAAGGGATATGACCGAAGCGGGCATTTCCTGAATATAGGTCCCGCCGTCGTGCCTGTAGAGCGCAGCATAGACCTCCTTTTTCCGGGCGTCGAGCAGCGGACAGACGGGATAGCGCGGAAAGGGAATGTTCCAGGCAAGCGCCTTGAGGGTGGGCACTGCGGCCACGGGTTTTCCCGTAGCGAAGGCCAGCCCTTTGATGGTCGACAGGCCGATACGGAGACCGGTGAACGACCCCGGCCCGATCGAAACTCCGTATCCATCCATCTCCGCAAGGGTGAACCCCGTATCCTTCAGCACCCGGTCCACCGTGGACATGAGCCGTTCCGAATGGGTCACCTCGATATTCAGCGTGTACTCGGCGAGGACGCCTGTCTCCGATACGATGGCGACCCCTCCGGTCTTGGTGGCTGTTTCGATGCCGAGAATATACATAGACCGTACCTTAGCGAAAAAATCCTTCCCTGTCAAACAAAACACCTGCGGTTCCTGATCACTGCTTCAGATACCTGTCGAAAAAGTCCCCGACCCTCTTGTTGTACTCGTTTCCCGCAGCGGCAACGGTTCCCCCATGGCCTCCGACGGTGATGATCCAAAGTTCCTTTGGCTCGTTCGCCGCCTGGAAAAGCCGTCTTCCATTCTCAGCGGGGATCATGTCGTCGCCCTCGCCGGCGATGATAAGAACGGGTGCGGGAGCGATCGCACCGATGACTGACTCAGGATCGATGTTGCTCGCCCTCGTCTGAAAATAGAGTTCGTAGCCCAGGACCGAAAGACCTACAAAGGGGAATGCGGGCAGATGATAGAAACCGGTGATCGCCTGACGGGCCTGGTCCCTGAGGCTGGTGAAAGCGCTGTCGGCTGCAATAGCCTTGAATTTCCCCGTTTCGGCGGCGGCCAGGATGGCGGTTGCACCGCCGAGGGAGAACCCGAAGATGCCGATGCGTCCCTGGTCGACCTCAGGCCGCGTGGACAGATAGTGAAGTGCCGCCATCACATCTTTCCGCTCGTGATATCCCAGCGATGTCCTTGACCCTTTACTGTCCCCGTGAGCGCGAAAATCGAATGTAAGGACAAGATAACCCCGCCGCGCCAGGAAGACGGCAAGATCGGTAAAGTCCGACTTGTTCGCCCCGAGACCGTGACAAATGATGACAGCGGGCGTTTTCCTGCCGGAGCGGTCCGGCTTTATCAGCCAGCCCGCTAGCGTCAGCCCGTCCTTCGTGACGAACGTGACATTTTCATAGTCCCTTTGATAGTCGGACGGCGGTACGTTCAACGGATAACGCGGAGGATGGGTATTGGCGTAAACGAGGATGAACGATAACGCGATGACGAGGAGCACTATTCCGAGAAGGATGTTCACGGCAGTCTTCATGTTTTACTGTTTCAAATATATGGAGTGTAATCCATGCTAAATAGCTTCATGGTCGATGAACTATCCCTGAACACTGATCTTCCGCACTCCGCATTCCGCACTCGACACTGCCGCTTTAGTCCCACCACAGGGAGAACCCACCGGTCCGCTCCATGGTGTCCACGAGCTTCTCAAGGGTCCCTTTGTTCTCGGCAAGGACATCAGGCGAAAATGCCGCTACCTTTCGTGCGAAGGCCTTCATGTTCTTCGGCGGCTTGATAAAACGGGCCTCCAGCCAGTCGGACCCGGCACCGGTGATGACGAAGGACGCCAGCTTCTGCTGTTCCTTGAGCCATTTGATGATCTTTTTCGTGTCCAGATGATGCCGGGGCGCCTCGGTCCTCTGGATCAGGAGGATATCGTAGGAATTGTTGCCCCTGACCACCGTGATCACATCGGGGACATTCCCGAAGTTCTGCTGGCTCCTGAAAATGAGGTACCCCTTCTTCCGGAAGGACGGTGCAAGGTCCATGATGATCCGGTCGGCGTTCGCTGAACGAACGCTGAATCCTGACAACCGCGCGGTCGCGATCATGACATCGCCCTTCAGGTTCGAGGAACGTATCATCACTTCGTCAAAGAACGGTTCTGCCTGGGCATTTCCCGCGGCCTCTACCTGGGCGATAATATCCGGGGAAAATCCAAGCTCTGCTCTCTGCTCCGCGGTCATCACTTTGGGTTTGGGCCTCAGGATGACCGTAGGCGCAGCCTTCTTGCCCGTCGCCAGTGGTTTATCCCCGTTGGAGCAGGATACAGCGGTAATGAGGACCAACGCGATTATGACGAGATGCCTACCTGCCATAGCGAATATCGAAATGACCGAACTCTCCTCTATAAGGTTCCCAGACAATTTCCACGTTGTTCACCTTCGCGCCCGAGGGGCCCCGGTGGCACCACCCGACGATCTCTTCGACCTTCTTCTTTTCCCCTTCGAACACAGCGTCCACGGACCCGTCCGGCAGGTTTCTCACCCATCCGGTTACGCCAAGGCGGTCCGCCTCATCCTTGGTGCTTGCGCGGAACCAGACGCCCTGCACAAGACCGCGGACGGTGACATGCGCGCGAAGTTGTTCCCTGTTGCTAGTCATGCCCGATGAAGACATACCTACTAAATATTATCTGCGGCGGCCGCCGCTGCCACGAGGATTTGACGGCCGCGGTCCGGAAGGACGCGATCCAGGCCTCTTCGGGCCTCCCGCTTTAAAGCTCGAGGATCTGGCCGGCCCCTGGTTCCGGGTACCGTACACCTTGCCCGGAGCCGCCGGACGCCAGGTACGTTTTTCGTCACTTCCAGGCTCTCTGCCGACTGCTCGCGTCCCCCGCTCTTCCTGCCGGGGACCCCGATGATCCGTCGCCGGTGCCGCCGTTGGTCTCGGTCTTGCGTCGGTCCTCTTCGGGCCTCCCGTTTTAAAGCTCGAAGATCTAGCCGGCCCCTGGTTCCGGGTACCGTACACTTTGCCCGGGGCCGCCGGACGCCAGGTACGTTTTTCGTCACTTCCAGGCTCTCTGCCGCCTGCCATCGTCCCCCGCTCTTCCTGCCGGGGACCCCGATGATCCATTGCCCGCCCGGCGAATGGCCGCGGTCTTTCTCCGGACGGTCGCGGACCAGCGGACGGACCTCGCTGCTCGTTCCAGGGCGGCCTCGCTGCTGCCGGCTTTCCACTGAACGCCGGTCTCCTGTCGCCTGCACTTCGCGGGCGATAGTCTACGGCTCCCCCGCGAGCCTTGCTGTCCTTTTCTTTTCCCTGCCACGGCGTTCGCTGTCCGGCCGTTCCTGACGCCGGACGTTCGCCAATGCTTCCTCGCACTCCTGCCGCACCGCGGGGGGCATGAACGCGGGACCTTCGTTTTTCTTCACCGCGGCCCCATATCTCCCCATCTCCCTCATCGCGCTGTACGGTCTTGACCTGCGCTGTTTCGCTCTTTTTCTGCGCAATGAACTTCGGCGCCGGACGCTTCGCTTCTTCCTGCGTCGCCATTTCACGCAGTCCCCGCACCTCGTCGAGGGTCAGGTGACGATAGGCGCCCATCGGAAGGTCTCCGAGGTTCAGGTTGCCGACCTTGGTGCGTTTGAGCTTGATCACGGAATGGCCGGTGTAGTCGATCATGCGACGTACCTGGCGTTTTCTGCCTTCGTGGATCGTGATCTCGACCCAGGAGTTGGACTCTTCCTTACGAAGCTTTCTGACCCTGGCGGGCGCCGTCTTGCCGTCCTTGAGAAATACGCCCTGTTCCAGGCTTGCGACGTGCCGGTCCTCCAGCGCGCCTTTGACCTTTACGAGGTAGGTCTTCGGAAGTTCGTGCCGGGGGTGGGTGACCAGATGGGCGAAATCCCCGTCGTTGGTCAGCAAGAGCAGTCCCTCGGTGTCATAATCCAGCCTGCCCACGGGATAGACACGGACCTTGACGCCCTTCAGGAGGTTCGCGACGATGGGTCGGCCCTCGGGGTCCGACATGGTCGTGACGAAACCCGCCGGTTTGTTCAGCATGATGTAGGCCTTGGGCTGTTTCGGGTTGATCAGTTTGCCGTCGACCTTGACGTGATCTTTGTCCGGGTCGGCCTTGGCTCCCAGTTCGGTCACGACCTTCCCGTTCACCCGCACGCGGCCTTCGAGGATGATCTCCTCGGCTGCCCGGCGTGAGGCGATCCCTGCTGCCGATAGAATCTTTTGTAGTCGTTCTTCCATAATGCTCCTTCTATAAGATCTTTACCGCCAGGGCCGAACAGTAAACATTCAAAATACGCACAAGGCAACGGCAACGCGTCGCTTTTCCGTCTTAAAGATCTCCGCGTCCCCGTGTCCCCATGTCTCCGTGTCGAATGTTTCTTTTCGCCAGCCACTCTTTGAGCCGCGGGCATTTTATCTTCGCGCGATTATCCTGACAGTCCCCGCAGATGGTCATGTCGGGACTACAGGGTTGGAATCCGTCATGCCGGACTGCCGTGTCGGTATTCTTCGTTCTCTTCTCGCGCGCTTTGCTGATGCTGGTGATCTTGGACATTGTTCCTGACCTCGCAGGCTTAAGCCTGCGGCTACTATTGATAGAACGGGCGGCCACACAGGGCCGCCCCTACAAACAATCCGCAATCCGAAATCCGAAATCCGAAATCAGTCGAGCCGGTAGTTCGGCGCTTCCTTCGTGATCACCACGTCGTGCACATGAGACTCGCGCAGACCCGCGCTCGAGATCTTTATGAACTGTGCTTTCGCCCTGAGCGCCTTGAGGTTCTCGCAGCCGCAATAGCCCATGCCCGCCTTGACACCGCCCATGAGCTGGTGAACACTCGCAGCCAGAGGCCCCTTGGACGGCACGCGGCCTTCCACGCCTTCCGGCACGAGTTTGGACTTTTCCAGCTCATGCGCCTGGAAATACCGGTCCTTGCTTCCCCGCTCCATGGCGCCGATGGAACCCATGCCTCGGTACATCTTATAAGTGCGGCCCTGAAAGAGTATGGTTTCTCCCGGACTTTCGTCGGTGCCCGCGAACAGGCCGCCGATCATGACGCACGACGCGCCGGCTGCCAGCGCCTTGGTGATATCGCCTGAGAACTTGATGCCCCCGTCCGCGATGACCGGGATCTTTGCCTTCTCCGCAATGCTGTAGCAATCCAGAACGGCGGTGATCTGCGGCACGCCGGCCCCGGAGACGACCCGGGTCGTGCAGATGGAACCGGGCCCGATGCCGACCTTGACGGCGTCCGCGCCGGCGCGGATCAGGTCCCGCGTCGCCTCGGCCGTCGCGATATTCCCGGCAACGACGTCGAGGTCGGGATATTTCTGCTTGATCCCCTTCACCGCGTCGATAACACCCTGGGAATGGCCGTGGGCCGTGTCAACCACAATGATGTCCACGCCTGCCTTCAGGAGCTCCGGCACCCGTTCACTGTAATCGCCGACGCCGACCGCCGCTCCAACCCTGAGCCTCCCCAGCTTGTCCTTGCAGGCAAGGGGATATTTGATCTTCTTTTCAATGTCCTTGATGGTGATGAGCCCCCGCAGGCTGAAGTCCTTGTCCACGATCAGGAGCTTCTCGATCTTGTACTTCTGGAGGATGACCATGGCCTTTTCGAGCGTTGTCCCGAGGGGCGCGGTGATCAGCTTTTCCTTCGTCATCACCTCGGAGACCTTGAGGGTCATGCGCTTCTCGAACCGCAGGTCACGGTTGGTAAGGATGCCGACGAGCTTGTTCCCTTTCGTGACCGGCACGCCCGAGATGCGATACTTTTTCATGACGTCCAGCGCGTCGGATATCCTGGCATCCGGCGAGATCGTGATGGGGTCAATGATCATCCCGCTCTCGGATTTTTTCACCTTGTCCACTTCCTCGGCCTGCTGCTCGATGGGCAGGGCCTTGTGGATGAACCCGAGGCCCCCTTCCTGGGCGAGGGCGATGGCCATTTTCGCCTCGGTCACCGTGTCCATGGCCGCGCTGACAAGCGGGATGTTGAGGGTGATCTTCCGGGTCAGTTGCGTCGAAATATCGGTGTCTTTGGGAAGGACATCGGACTTCGCCGGCAGGAGCAGAACGTCATCGAACGTCAGGGCTTCGCGGATGGGACCAACGACCATGGGGATCTCCTTATCGATGAATGAAAACTGCGGATTACCGGAAACAGGCGTTTCATAAGCTCCACGGGCTGAAATCGAGGATGTACTGTACCATAAATGAGGTGAAACCTCAAGAGCGGTGTTATCTTAAAAGCCTTATCGGGCGTTCAGGAAGGGATTCTCGCGGCGTTCCTCGCCGATGGTGGACTGCGGACCATGTCCGGAAAGTATCACCGTATCGTCAGGAAGGGTCATGAGATGTTCCTTGATGGAGGTGATGAGCGTCATGAGGTCTCCGCCCGTGAGGTCGGTCCTGCCGATGGACCCGGCAAAGAGCGCGTCCCCGGTGAATACCACTCCCTCCCCCGCGAGAGATATTCCTCCTGCTGAATGCCCGGGGGTATGGAGCACTTTGAGCGCGATAGCACCTGCCTGTATGACATCGCCATGTTTCACGAACCGGTCCGCCTTGGGTGATGAGGGCGCGGTCATGCCGAACATTCTGGCCTCTTTCGCCGTGGCCCCCAGGAGTTTGCTGTCCCCTTCGTGGATAAGCAGTTCTGCGCCGGTGGCCTCCTTGAGCAGTTCGTTCGCGCCCACGTGGTCAAAGTGGGCGTGGGTGTTGACGAGATACTTGACCTTGAGCCCTTTGCCATTGACCAGATGAAGGATGTTCTGCCCATCGTCGCCCGGATCGATGACGATGGCTTCCTTGGTCTTCTCGTCATAGACGACATAGCAATTCACCTGCAGCGGCCCGACGACCAGTCTCGCTAATTGCATTGTACTTTTCCCTTTAACAAAAGAATGTGGAACGAAGAACCAGATCAGCCACAGAGACACAGAGACACAGAGAGCACAGAGAACAACAAGATAAAAAGCTTTAATCTTGTGCGAGCCGATTCAGCGTCGGTTCCTGTCATGTTGTTCCAGTCTCAAAAGCTTTTTTTTCATTTCCAGCCCACCGGAGAACCCGCCCAGCGTACCTGCCGAGCTGATGACGCGGTGTCACGGTATCAGGATCGGGACCGGGTTGGCCCCCAGCGCCTGGCCGACCGCCCGGGCTGCTTTCGGTTTTCCGATCTTTTTCGCGATCCAGGCATAGGACCGCGTTTCGCCGTAAGGGATCGATGCCGCAGCTTTCCAGACAGCCCGCTGGAAGGGCGTATAATAACTCAGGTCGAGCGGCAGGTCAAATGATACACGTCTGCCGGAAAAATATTGCTGAAGGAGCTTTACCGTCTTTTTAAAGTCACGGTCAGAGGTTTGCGACACTGCTGTGTTCGCCATTTCGTGTTTCACGTTTGCCAGTTCGCTCTTCGCTGTCTTCTGAGAACCCCGGGGCAGAACGATCCTGCATATCCCCTTTTCAAAAATACCCACTCCAACCCACCCAAGGGGAGTGGAGAATATCGCCTTTTTCATTTCGTCCTCCTTTGTTCTTTGTCCCCTTGTCTCCGCGTCACCGCGTCCCCGTGTCACCGTGTCTGTTTTTTCTCCTCACCATCCCCCACAGGAACCTGAGCTCCTCGCTCCGCATGGCCCACATGGCGAGGACATAGAAGACCACGCTCGCGGCCATGCCGCCGGCAAGCCATTCGATCTTGTACAGGATGTTCCCCGGCGAGTCCCACACGGGATTTCTGCTGACCCACCAGCCGATGGCGCCCATGAAGATCGACGCGGGAACGATCTTGAGGAGCGACGAGAATATCCGCCTGCCGTCCATGTGTCCGATCTTCTTGCGAAGCCGCTTGGTGAGCAGGGTGATGTTCAGGGCAGCTGCAAGCGAGTTCGCCAACGCGAGGCCGCCATGCTGAAGCGGCGTCTGGATGAGTATCACGCTCAGCACGATGTTCGCGACCAGGGCCAGCATTGCGATCCTGACCGGGGTCTTCGTGTCCTGGAGCGAATAGAACGCCTGCGACAGCACCCGCACCCCGGCGAATGCCCAAAGTCCGACTGCATAGTAGAGGAGCGCCGTTGCCGTGCCGAGCGTGGATAGACGGTTGAATTCGCCGTGCTCAAGCAGGAGATTCACAATGGGGATCCGGAGCATGATAAGGCCTGCCATGGCCGGGAACATGATAAAAAACACCAGCCGGAGACCCAGCGACAGTGTCTCGCGGAAATTCTCCATCTCCTGTTTCGCCGCTTGGGCGGAAAGCGTCGGGAGTACGGCAGTGGCGATGGCCACGCCGAAGATCCCCAGAGGAAAATGGATGAACCGCATGCCGTAGAACAGGAAGGTGATGCTCCCGGTGGCCAGGAACGAGGCAAGGATGGTGCTGATGAAGATATTGAGCTGGGTCACCGAGGAGCTGAGGAGCACCGGGAGCGCGAGCTTGCCGATCTTCCGGACACCGGGATGGCTCGGTACGAACTGGGGCTTCAGCATCATCCCCTGCTTTCTGAGGCCGGGAAGCTGAATGAGGAACTGGCACATTCCGCCCAGCACCACGCCGATGGCGGCCCCCATGATGGGCTCCGGCATCCGCGGAGCCAGGAAGATCACTCCGCTGATGGTCATGATGTTCAGCATGACCGGCGAAAGCGCCGGTGTAAGGAAGGACCGGAGCGAATTGAGCATTCCCATGGCCAGCGCCGCGAGACCGACGAACAGCAAATAGGGAAACATCATCTGCGTTAGCGTGGAGGCCATGAGGAACTTTTCCCGCTGGTTCTCGATCTTCCAGCCCCAGGCGATCGCCTTGACGATATAGGGCGCAAAGATGATCCCGATGCCGGTGACGATCACCAGGATGACCAGGAGCCGCGCGAACACGGCATTCGCCAGACGACGCGCATCTTCCTTCGTCCCCTTCGTCAGGGTTTCGGTGAAGACCGGGATGAAGGCCGCTGACATGGAGCCCTCGGCCAGCAGTTCCCTGAGCATGTTCGGTATGCGGTAGGCAACGTAAAAAGCGTCAGCAGCGGCGCTGGTGCCGAAGGACCATGACATCACCATGTCCCGCACATACCCCATGATGCGGGACAGGAGCGTCGCCGCCCCCACCACCCCGGCCGCCTTTGCCACCTTGATGTTCTCAGACATGCCCGGTCACCATTTCTGCTCCTGCCTGTATTCGTGCTATTCGTCTCATTCGTGACATTCGTGTTCGGCTGGGCTCTTTTGAGGCTTCGTGACTTGCTCTCGTGCCCACTCTAACAAACTTTCCCCGGTCTGAAAAGGGTTAGTTTCAGCGAACTTACCGTTTTTTCCCTTGACAGTAAGCTGTTGTTTATGTTAAAAAGACAGCCTGTTTAATTATTCCAAGGAGGAGTACCGTGGCGATACACAAGTCAGTTATCAAGAGGCAGAAACAGGACGTAAAAAAGCACGAGCGGAACACGTCCGTGAAATCCTTGCTCAAGACCCTGTCCAAGAAGGTCGAGCAGGCCGTTGAAGCGAAGAGCGCCGTTACCGCGAAGGACGCGCTGGTCAAGGCCATGAAGGCCTATGACAAGGCAGCATCCGCCGGCATCGTTCATCGGACCACCGCCTCCCGCAAGATCTCCCGCCTTTCCATCAAGGTCGGCAAGATCGGCGCTGCGTAATCGAAAATCGCGAACGTGAGAAGGTAAGAAGTTGGGAAGTTGAGAAACAACCCGTTTCCATTCCTGTCGCTTACCCTCTCACCTTCCTACCCTCTCACCATCATCTATCCTCTAAACCCCGCACAGTCTCATGATCATCCGCTCCAGCACCAGCCTTCCGCCGATACCGCTTGACTTCATCGCCTTGTCCGCGTTCAATAATACTTCGAAGGCCATTTCCAGTTCCGCCAGGGAATAGCTGCGCACCTGCTCCTTGAACGCCGCCGCCTGGTGGAAGATCACCGGGGGCCTGAGCTTCTTCATCCCCTCATCAAGCCCTGTCCCGGCGAACTCCATGGCCTTTACCTGCATAAGCCGACGGAAGTTCCACGCGATTGAACCCAGCAGTCCGACCGGCGCCGCCCCTTCCTGGACCAGACGGGAGAGGATGAGAAAGGCCTTTTCCCGGTTCTTTGCCCCGAGCGCCGCCGCAAGATCAAAGGGCGTGTAGTCCCGGAAGTCCCCCACCACCGCCTTCACGTCGTCATAGGTGATGTTCTTCCGGACCTTGATATAGATGGCCGTCTTCTCAAGCTCGTTGCTGATGGCCTGGAGGTCGTTTCCCAGGGTCTGCCACACGTACTGCGCGGCGTCCCGCTGGATGGCCAGGCCCCGCTGGCGGGCCCAGCGGTCGATCCAGCCAAGCATCTCTCCGTCCAGGAGCGCGTAAAAACGGACGGCGGCGCCGTTCGCCTCAACGGCGGAGATAACAGCCTTTTTCTCATATTTCAGCTGGTTCGAGATCATCACCAGGCAGGTGGTGGGAGACGGAGATTTCAGGTAGGTGACAAGCTCTTCAAGATCACCCGCCTTGAGGGCCTCGATCTCCTTGGCGATCACCAGGCGGCGCTCGGACATGAACGGAAAGGTCTGGGCGAGATTCACGATCTCGTTGCCCGACGACCCTTTGCAATAGACCGTATTGAAGTTGAAGTCCCGGGCGCCCGGATCGACCGCCTTGCTGATGATCAGGTCGACGGCCTCCTGGACCAGGAACTCTTCCTCGCCGAAGAACAGGTAGAGGGGAAGCAGCTTTCCCTGTTTCAGGCTCTTGATCAGGTCCTCATACTTCGTCATCGATCAAAATCCTTCCAGCACCCTGCTTCTGAGCGTCCAGGCGATGTCCTGGCCCGCTTTTTTTATGGCTGATTCCTTCCCGGACTTCGTGGAGGTGATGTCGCCGATGGCCACCTTATAGTCGGAGATGAAAACAGCCTCGATGCCCGCCTCTTTCCAGATGGTCTTCTTCGACCTGAGGTCGTCGAGGCTTGCATTTACCACGATACGCACTTTATACTGCTGGACATAGGAATCCGCCGTGAAGGAAAGCGCTGCCACTTCATATTTCACGACAACGCCGCGCAGCGCGAGGTCGGCAATCTCCACATCCACGATCCGAAGTCTTCCGTCCGCAATGAACTCGTCCACGACCGCCTTGGTCACTGCCAGGTCGACATAGGGCTCATTGGTATGATTGATGAATGCGGGAACGGCGATGGTCTTTGCCCCCTCAGGCACCAGAGATCCCTTTCCGGAAAGCCGGTATCCGCAGGCGTGCACACCAAGGATTGACGCCAGCAGCACGATTATGATGATGTTATTTCGCACTCCGCACTCCGCACTTCGCACTGGATTTAGACTACCACGTTCACGAGTTTCCCCTGAACAACGATGACCTTCTTCGGCGTCTTTCCTGCAAGGTGTTCCCTGACCTTGCCTTCTGCCAGGGCAGCCGCTTCAATCTCCTTGTCTGTAAGGCCGGCGGGCAACGTGAGCTTGCCCCTCACCTTCCCGTTCACCTGAACGACCACCGTCACCTCAGTGGAAACAAGCGCACCGGCATCGAAGGACGGCCAGTCCGTGCCGGCAACACCGGTGGTGTTGCCGAGCGATTCCCAAAGCTCCTCGGCAACATGAGGGGCGAACGGTGCTATCAGCAATATCAGCGCTTCGATGGCGGTGCGAAGCACGGGCAGTTTGTCGTCCGGTACGCCTTGCGCGGTAAAATCGTACAATTCATTCACCAGTTCCATAAGCGCCGCAATTGCCGTATTGAAGTGGAACTCCCGTTCGATGTCCTCGGTAACCTTTTTTATCGTAAGATGGGTCTTGCGGTAGAGCGGGTCGCCCGTGGCTTCCCTTCCCGCAGGCTGTACGGTCCTGATCTTGCCATGGTACTTGTACACGACCGTCCAGACCCGGTGGAGGAACCGGTATGCGCCGTCAACGCCCTGGTCGTTCCACTCGAGATCGCGCTCCGGCGGCGCGGCAAAGAGCGAGAACAGCCGTGCCGTGTCAGCGCCGTATTTGGAAATGATGAAGTCCGGGTCCACCACATTGCCCTTGGACTTGCTCATCTTGGCGCCATCCTTGATCACCATGCCCTGGGTCAGGAGGTTCTGGAACGGTTCGTCGCCGTCGAACAGGCCGAGGTCCCTGATCACCTTGGTGAAGAACCGGGCGTACAGGAGATGGAGCACTGCATGCTCGATGCCTCCGATATACTGGTCCACGCTCATCCAGTAGCCTGCAGCTTTCTTGTCGAAGGGGGCCTCGGTATGCTTCGGCGAGCAATAGCGCAGGAAATACCAGGAAGAATCCACGAAGGTATCCATCGTGTCGGTCTCGCGCCGGGCGCTTCCGCCGCATTTCGGACAGGTCGTGTCGCGGAATGACGCGGACTCCGCAAGCGGTGAACGGCCCTTGCCGGTGAACTCGACGTTCGTCGGAAGTATCACCGGGAGGTCCAGTTCAGGCACCGGCACGGTCCCACAGCGTTCGCAGTAGATGATCGGGATCGGCGTGCCCCAGTAGCGCTGGCGGGAGATGCCCCAGTCGCGGAGCCGCCAGTTCACCGTCCGCTTGCCGTAGCCCTTCTGCTCGACATATTCCGCGACCTTCTCCTTGCCCGGAACGTTCGGGGTCCCGTCAAAAGGTCTTGAGTTGACCATAGCGCCTTCGCCCACATATGCCTGCCGCATGGTGGCCGCGTCCAGGTCCTGGTCCGCATTCTGGATCACCACACGGATCGGGAGCTGGTACTTCTTCGCGAACTCGAAGTCCCGTTGGTCATGGGCGGGGACGGACATGATGGCGCCGGTCCCGTAGTCCATGAGCACGAAGTTGCCGGCCCAGACGGGCACCTTTTCGTTGTTCAGCGGATTGACCGCGAAGGCCCCGGTGAAAATGCCTTCTTTTTCCTGATTCTCGTCGGTGCGTACCGCCTTGTCCTCACCCATGATCCGCTGGCAGAAGGCCCGGACCGCATCGGCCTGCTGTTTTCCCTTGATGAGCGTCTCCACCATGGGATGCTCAGGAGCGATGCTCATGAACGTGACGCCATAGAGCGTGTCCGGCCGGGTGGTGAAGATCGTGAGCTTCTCACCGGACCCATCCAGCGTGAAGTCCACCTCGACACCCGTGGACTTGCCGATCCAGTTCCGCTGCATGGTGAGGACCCGCTCAGGCCAGCCGGGAAGCTTGTCGCAATGGTCGAGCAATTCCTGGGCGTAGGCCGTGATCTTGAAGAACCATTGCTCCAGTTCGCGGAATGTCACGACCGAACTGCAGCGCCAGCACAATCCCTCCTCCACCTGTTCATTAGCAAGGACCGTGCTGCAGGAAGGGCACCAGTTCACGTAGGAGCGCTTTTTATATGCTATTCCCTTCTCGTACATCTTCAGGAAGAGCCACTGGTTCCAGCGGTAGTACTCCTCCAGACAGGTAGTCACCTCGCGGTCCCAGTCATAGGAGAGGCCCATGCTTTTCAGCTGCTTATCGCGCATGAACGCGATGTTCTCCAGCGTCCACTGCGAGGGATGGATACCGTGCTTGATGGCGGCGTTCTCCGCCGGCAGGCCGAATGAGTCCCACCCCATGGGATGGAGCACATTGAACCCGCGCATCCGCTTGTATCGGGACACCACGTCGCCGATGGAATAGTTCCGCACATGGCCCATGTGGATCCTGCCCGACGGATAGGGGAACATTTCGAGGCAGTAATACTTGGGCCTTGACGCGTCCTCGGTGACCTTGAAGGTCTTATTGGCCGCCCACTGCTGCTGCCATCGATCTTCCACGGTCTTCGGGTTATAACGTTCTTCCAAACGAACCTCCAGGCATTGTAAAGCGCAAATTGGAAAGTGCAAATATCAGATTGAAAATTATTTCTGTTTCTTGGCGGTAACGACAGATTTCGCAATGATATTGCCCAACTGACGGGTCTCGTCGATGGCACTTGCGACACCCTGTTCTTTTATGATCTGTGCTTTATCGATCAACCTGAGCCAAAACAATGACTCGCGCAGTTCCTTGAGAACGATCTGAAGTTTATGAAGAAAATCCGCCCTGCTCTGAGCGCCCCGCGCTTCTTCGTAATTCGCCCCTGACGAGGTACCCGACCGCAATAATTGTCCGGCGATCTCCCGTCCTGTCGCAGTCTTTCTCAGCAGCGTAGATATCTTTACGACATCAACTGCATACGACAAAAAGCGTTCTGAAAGCTGTTCCGCTTGTTTTCCATCTATATTTTTCAATTTACATTAGATTTGTCTTATCAATTTGCACTTTGCAATTTCCAATTTGCAATGCAGTCGCCGTCAAGGTCTGATCCTGCTTTTCACATACTGCTCGATGACCACAATAGACTTCGTATCAAGGCTCAGGAACTTGGCCCCGTAACGGAACCGTCCCTCATCGGTCCTGTCCACCCGCATGATCAGACACTGGGCGTTGACCTCTGCGTGCGCAATACTGAACGAGCAGGACAGCTTGTCGCCTTTGTTCAGCTCTCGTTTGGTTTCCAGGAGCATCCCGGAAAGGCTGATATTATACGACGTAGCGACGAATGAGGCGTCCTGTTGCCGGCCTTCCACGGAAATGCGCAGGAGCACCCGCATATCCTTCCGCTGCGGAATGACGATCAGTTCGGATATTTTTGAGAACAGGCTGAACGCGTCCACCGGCTTCTGGACGACGGCATTCGCGCCCGCATCGAGGCAGGCGGCCTGGAATACAGGGCCGCCATCACAGTACATGATGAGGGAGACGTCCTTGAGGCCCGGTTCACCGCGTATCGAGGAACAAAGCCGGACTCCTCCCATCTCCGGAAAGGAGAACTCCGTGATGATGAGGTCCGCCTTTAACCGGCGGTGGATATCCAGGATATCTTCCGAGGACCGCGCCGTATGCAGCTTGATACTTCCCCTGCCGAACAACGTTGTTCTTAGTTCGATAGCATCGAGGATGGTTTGTGCAATGATGACATTCTTCATGCAGGTTGACGCTCCTTGCAGCAAGCTGCAAGGAGCTTAGGTCCTTAGTAACTAAGAAATAAAATTCTACACAAAATGGCAAGAATATTTCGCGCAAAGTCGCCAAGCTCGCAAAGAAAAGCAGGTCATTCTGCTTAAAACAAGAACCTAAAGATTTCCTTTGCGTCCTCGCTTAGAAGCGCCTACTTTTGGTTGCGGCTTTGCGTGAGATGACCTTTGGTTCCGGCTTGTCCGGGTTCGGGAAATTATCAGTTATTCTGATCGCTCGCTGATCCCGCAGTCCCGCCCAGGCGGGACGGAGAATGCGTTCGCTCCTGGATATACGGTCGTGCCTATGACCTACCGGATCCAGCCGGGATACGCATCGGCCTTCCTTGCCTCCTCGGGGAGCTGCACGTCGAGCTCATGTTTGAGACGGGCGATCTTTTTTTCGATCTTCGCCTTTTTCTTGTCATGCGCTGACCGGGAATTGCTCTTTTTGCTCTTCGATTTCGGCTTTGTCCTGTCGTTCTCTTCCTGCTGCACGATGAGGTCAAGCTCGTCCTGCTGCTCCCGGATCTGACGTCGCAGGTTCTCCGCCCGTTTGTTCCAGTATTCCTCGCCCCTGCCGTACCGGTCCTTGTGCTCAGCGACCTTGACCGTCTTCTTGTCCGCTGCAACCGGCTGTTGCCCCACGCTCACCCGGTCGTCACGGACCTCCACGGGCTTTGCCGTATGACGATATTCAGCCGGAATCTTCTCTTTTTCATTCGTGATGAATTCCCTGCCGTCGCGGTCCACCCACTTATAGAACTCCGCGCGCGCCTCAGACGTCACCAGAACAGATACCACCAACATCAGCAGAACCAGCGATCTCAACACAGGCGCCTCCGGTCGTGTACAGGGTGATGGGATGCTAAGAATGTTAATAAATATCATAATTACCAAGGGTTCGCAAGGTTTTTTATTGAATTAACAAGGACATTAGTGCTATAGTAATTGCTCGTTTCGCCACAGAGACGCAGAGACATAGCATTGATAATAATATGACCAAACCAGTCGTCGCCATCGTGGGCAGGCCGAATGTCGGCAAGTCCGCACTGTTCAATCGCATCCTCGGGAGGAACCTCGCCATCGTCGAGGACATGCCCGGCGTCACGCGGGACCGCAACTACGCCGACGCGGAGTGGGACGGCAAGAAGTTCCACCTCGTGGATACGGGCGGGTTCGAGCCCGAGTCCGAAGATCCCATGTTCATGAAGATCCGCGACCAGACCACGCTTGCCATCGAAGAGGCCGATTACATCATATTCCTCATGGACGGCCAGGAGGGCCTGCTGCCTGCCGATCTCGAGGTCGCCCAGCGTCTGCGCGCCGCGGGAAAACCGGTCATCTACGCCATCAACAAGGTGGACGGCGCCCGGCACGAAGGGCTCCTGCCTGATTTCTATCGCCTGGGCGTGAACACGCTCATCCCCCTGTCCGCCCTGCATAGCACGGGCTTCTCCGACCTCATGGACGAGCTCGCGAAGCTCCTGCCCGAAACGCCGGCAGGACCCGAGCCCGAAGAAGGAGCGCGGGTCCCCCCCCGGATCGCCATCATCGGACGGCCCAACGTCGGCAAGTCCTCCTTCGTGAACGCTCTCACCGGCGAGGACCGCATGATCGTGAGCCCGGTGTCGGGCACCACGCGGGACGCCGTGGACAGCCTGTACAAGTATTACGGACGGGAATATGTCCTGGTGGACACCGCGGGCATCCGGAGCCGGGGCAGGATCAGCCAGGGCGTGGAGAAGTACAGCGTCATGCGCGCCATGAAGGGCGTTGACCGGTGCGACGTGGCCCTGGTCCTGCTCGATGCGGCGGAAGGCGTCACCGAGCAGGACGAACGGATCGTCGGCATCGCCCACGAGGAAGGCAAAGGCATCATCATCATCCTGAACAAGTGGGACCTGGTGCAGGACAAGGAAGAGGCATACAAAAAGCTCATCGATGACGTGCGGTATCGTCTCAAGTTCGCCGACTATGCGCCCGTGCTCACCCTGTCGTCGCTCACGCGCCAGCGGATCACCAAGGTGTTCGACGAGATCGACAAGATCGTGGCAGAGCGGGAGAAGCGCGTGCCCACGGCCGAGCTGAACCGCGTGTTCGAGCGCCTGACGTCGCGGCATGAACCGCCGATGTACCGGAGCAGGCGGGTCAAGTACTTCTACGTAACCCAGGTCGCGGTGAAGCCGCCGACCTTCGTCGTCTTCGTGAACTATCCCGAGGGGGTCCATTTCTCCTACATCCGGTACATCGAGAACAACCTGCGCCAGGCCTTCGGCTTCCACGGCTCTCCCATCAGGATCTATCCGAAGCGGCGGCGGGAAGAGCAGACGGCCGAGGAGCGGACGCGTCCGCCGGCCGCCCGCGGGGGAAGGAAAAAGAAGACGACGTGAACTGACAGGCTGCGTCGTCGATCGGAACGAACAAGAAAAGGCCTGCAGGATACCCTGCTGGCCTTTGTTTCTGATCTTACTGACCGCCCATCGGAGAATCTGGCCGGCACTGCTTCAGGTCCTTATTGGTCGTCGCCTTCTCCACGCAGGCCAGCTTCAGGTCTCTCACCGATCAAAACATCATCACCGTCCGTTGGTCTAGTACTTCATGAGCGTGACTCCGGTGATCGTTCCGACCGCAAAGGATCCCGTTGAAATCGCTTTCCCATGCCCCCCTGCTATGCGTCTACTTCTTATTACCGTCAGAATCATACTTGGCGATAAAGAAATCATATGTACCTGCGAGCACATTGCCGTCCAGCCCCCCATCTGTATAACCCGCTACATATACATTGTTGTTTGCGTCCACTGCAACACCGGTTGCCTCGGCAAGTTTCCCTGTAACACCCGACTGCCTTGTCCAGATACGGTTCCCGTCTGGATCATATTTAACGAGAAAGTAATCTCTTGTGCCGGTAAGCGCATGTCCATCCAATCCTCCGAGCGTATAACCGGTAATATAGACATAACCGTTTGAGTCGACAGCAATACCGCTGGACTTAGTGTCCGTCCCGGCTGCACCCATCTGCCTTGTATATACTTTGTTTCCCGCCGCGTTGATTTTGATGAGGATAAAGTCCGAGGTTCCCGTAAGGGTGTTATTGTCAAGTCCTGCGTTCGTAACGCCTGCAATATACACATTGTCTCCGGCGTCTACAGCCACGCCGACTGCGCTGCTATAAAGGCCGGTACTGCCTGTTTCGTAGGTAGAAAGCGCAGCGCCTGATGAATCATGTTTTGCGAGAAAGAGATCATACGTTCCAACGAGGGTGTTGCTGCCAAGACCGCCGGTCGTTCTGCCGGCAACATACGCATTGTTGTTTGAATCGACGGCAACACCATATCCCTCACTGTATTTGCCCGCGCTGCCTGTCTGCTTTGAATAGAGGAGGTTCCATGCCGGACCGTATTTGAAAAGGAAGTAGTCTGACACGCCCACGAGTGGATTTCCCGCAAGTCCACCATAGGTATAACCTGTCACGTACACGTTTCCGATCGGATCTACGGCAATGCCTTGGGCTCCGGCAGACTTCCCTGTCGTGCCAGTTTGAATCGTTGACAGCAAGTTCCCAGAGGGACCATATTTGGAGACAAAAAAATCAGACGTTCCTGTAAGAACATTTCCATCCAAACCTCCATCGGTGTAACCTGCTGCGTACACATTGCCATCAAGGTCAACAGCCAAGCCGGAGGCCATGGTCGTTTTGCCGCTTGTACCCGTCTGTTTAGTATAGACCTTGTTCCCTAAAGCATTAAACTTCGTGATGAAAAAATCAAAACTCCCAGTAAGAGCATTG
Source organism: Nitrospiria bacterium (assembly GCA_919902495.1). Classification (GTDB taxonomy): domain Bacteria; phylum Nitrospirota; class UBA9217; order UBA9217; family UBA9217; genus JAAXXJ01. The sequence continues at coordinate 612 of CAKKRC010000002.1, read as the reverse complement.
TTGTCCAGTCCTCCATTCGTGTAACCCGCTACATACACGTTGCCGCTTGCGTCGACAGCTATGCCATTAGCTATCGTGTTCTTTCCGGCAACACCCATCTGTTTTGTTCCGGTCCAGGATACTGCATTCACCCCTCCGCCGCCGCAAGAAACGACCACCAACGACAACGTCGCAAGCGCGAGCAATACCACCAGCCATATCTTCGTCCTCATAACATGCGCCTCCTTAGCCATTCAGAGTAGCCAATTATAGGACAAGATATAGAAGAAGGGCAAGCGAATCGACGGGGTATTTTCGGGGTATGCGCAAAAGGCAATTTCTGCGTATAAATAACTGGAGAAAACAACTATTAGATGTCGAGAGCGTCCATTTTTTATATCCGGTACATCGAGCATAACCTGCGCCAGGCCTTCGGCTTCCACGGCTCTCCCATCAGGATCTATCCGAAGCGGCGGCGGGAAGAGCAGACGGCCGAGGAGCGGACGCGTCCGCCGGCCGCCCGCGGGGGAAGGAAAAAGAAGACGACGTGAACTGACAGGCTGCGTCGTCGATCGGAACGAATCGGGTAGGAGGCGGGGTCGCCCCCGCCGTCCTCCCACACCACCGTACGTG
>CAKKRC010000001.1 GCA_919902495.1 Nitrospiria bacterium | reverse complement strand
ACCACATCTGACCGGCCTGTACCAAAGTACAGAACGTCATGCCTGGCATACACAAGAAAAGGCCGGCAGGATACCCTGCCGGCCCTATCATTTATTGCTGCTGTCCACCCATCATGCCCAGGTCACTAATCTCGGACCGTGTGCATCAGTCTGCCCTACGCAGGCCCGCTTCAGGTCTCACCTGGGTCACAACCATCCTCACCGTCCGTTGGTCTCGAACTTCATAAGCGTAACTCCGGTGATCGTACCGTCGGAGAAAGCCCCGGCCGATATCAGATTGCCGTGGCCCTGGTACGCACCGATATTCGGCGTATAGAGACAGGTCTCACCCGATTCGCAAAGTCCGTTTCCGTTGCCTACGAGCTCTATAGCATGCCTGAGGACCGTCGTTGTCGAAGCGTCAGACCACGTATGGGTCAACGTATCGTTGCCAGTAGGCACAGCGAGGACGCTATTTACGATCGTATCCGAGCTGCTGAGGCTCCAGTCCCATATTCGGCCAGCCCCCCCTGTGATCCACCGCCCCCTGCTGTCTAAATTACCTAATGTACCGTCCTTTCCCCAGGCCCTGTACGTGTTTTGGAAACCTGACCAGTCAAATGCGGCAGGGTCAGCAGGATACGTCGCCGATGCGCCGTTCGTGTCACTTGTGTTTACGATGTCATCCGTCACGATCTTGCCCGCAAATGACGAGGTCAGCGTGATACCTGAAGTCAAGGTAGCATTCGATGAATTACCAGCACCGTACGTATTAGAACCGGTGGTTCCCAACATGGTACATGTCCAGTTAACGAGACCGGGGTTCGTTCCACCGGTCTCATAGCAATTATTGTTCACTTTCAGCAGTCCGGTAAAATGATTGTACGAAGAACCGTAAAGATAGAAATCGTAGCCTACACTGTCGGAGGCGATATCCGAAAAAGTATTGCTCGAGGATGAAACGAGCGCGACCCCGTCACTGCCGTTGTTTGCCGTCAAGACGTTCGAAAAGACGTTATTGTTCGAGGAATTGAACTGGAGCCCGATCCCCGTTCCGCCGCCACTGCCGGTATTTCCCGTGGTTACAGCAGTAAAAACATTGTTCGAAGATACATTGGCTTGAATGCCGTGACTGGAGTTGTTCTCAAGGACCACGTTTCTGAAGACATTATTTGAGCAACTGTCAAGCTGTATACCATAGAATCCGTTGTTTGATGATCGTATATTCGTAAACAGGTTATTGCTGCACGTGTTGCACCAAAGACCTGTTTCACCGTTATTGGAGGCCGCTATATCCGTAAATTTGTTGTAGGAAGCCCCGGAAATAAGGAGCGCCCGTTTATTGATGCCGCTGGCATTATTCGCAGTAACATTCATGAGGACCGAGAATTTGACGAAATTCCAGGATATTCCTATATCACTGCCTTGAATGTTGAACATACCCTCTATCCAGATGAAGTCCTTATTGTTCGCCTCTAATAATCGGGCCCAGACATCGTTAGGACCGTTGATCGCTGCCCCAGGCTTGACGACAACGCCCACTTTTGACGCATCAATGGAATACGTGCCCGAAGAATTGGACGTAACGACATAGATTGTGCCGGCGGATGCGAGACTGCCGCCTATGTTATTAATGACCGTTGGATTGCTCCACCACTGCGTGGATGATGCTGTGGAATAGATCGTTCCTGCTACATTTACGTTAACCACATTGGCATTCCATCCAGGCGTCGTAAAGTTGAGCAGATCGGAGAGATATTTTCCGTTCTTGAGGCCTGTAGAAATGACCCGAGCCGTACCGGTGCTTGCGTCGCACGTCCAATCGAATACACCTAACGTATCAGTTGCTGTTATGCCGGAGCAAGAGGACCGTCCAGTCACTGTAACAACCCGCTTCTCGCCGCCGTGCAAGCAGGCTGCATCGGTCGCAGCATTGCAAAGCGTATCGGTAGCAGTTATGCTGGTCCCTTTGACATAATCGTTCCAGTTGGCTCCGTTCAATGGATACAATGCAGTTACTGTTGAAAGGGAAACAACTGCCGGACCTGCAGGAGCAGCACCGCCCCCTCCCCCGCCGCACGCGCTGACCAAAAGAGATAGAAAGAGAATCGTCACTGATGCAATAAGCTTATCCATACTCATGACATTACCCTCCCTGACAATATTAGGATGGCAAATTATAGAACAAATTTTATGGGGAACGCAAGCGCAATGATAGGGTAGTTTTGGGGTATTCGTGGAAGGGCACTTTCAGTTCTGATTTATTGGAGATGACAACTATTAGATGTTATTGAGTGTTGAATTTCGAAGGATGCATTGTATCTCGGATACCACCAACGAAACATGCGGACGCTATGCGAAAAAGGATCTTTGCCGCCATGCAACATCCCCAAACAAGAAAAGGCAGGCAGAGTTCTTTGCCGGCCTTGCGCATTTATTGCAGCTGTCCACTCATCATACCCGGATTCAATAGGCCGCAGCTGTCCGGGACCGCGATATATCGGAGAGCGTATGGGTTAGACCTGCAATGCTGTAATGTTTCCCAGCGTCCGCCCGGCGATCAACGCACATCCTCAAGTGAATAGACCTCGATCGGCTCCGCCTTGCCCTTCATCGAGATCTGCTGGGACCTCCGGATGACGGCGCTTTCTCCGAGCGCCCGCAACACCACACCGGAGACCAGCAGCTCGCCACCCGCTGCCTTGTCACAGATGCGTTTGGCCGTGTTCACCGTATCGCCGATCACATCGTATCCCTTCACTTCCTTGCTTCCGATCAGCCCCTCCACGAGGACACCCGTATGAATGCCGATCCCCGCCGCGAGACCGAACTGTTTGAGATGAAGGGTGTTCTCCCTGATGAGACCCAGGCCGGCCAGGGCAGCGTCTTTTTCCGCTGCGAACACGAGCATGATCTCGTCACCCGTGAACTTTGTCTTGATGGCGTTGAACCGTTCCCAGATGCTCTCCGAGCGTTCAAAGAACCCGTTCAGCATATCGACGACCTCTTCGGGCCGCTGGGTCTCGCTCCATCCCGTGAACCCGCGGATATCCATGAACAGCACCGTTCGCTCGCGGCGCTGGATGGACAGCGCCGACGGGTCAGCGACGGCTGAGTGAAGGATATCCTTCCCGAGGAACCATTCGGAGTAACGCTTGAGCTGATGCGCCGTCTCCCTGAGGATCGCCAGGTACGCATGGGCATGTACATTGGCCAGGCCGAGCATGCTTCCCAGGAACGCCAGAGCAAGAATAATGAATATATGGCTCCCGTCGCTCAGGAATCCTGGAAGGGTCGCATACTTTGGATCGTCAGCCGCCTCGAAGATCCAGTACATGACGACCAGGATGTTCGCGCGAACGATATTTTCGGCTACCAGGATAGTGCTGCTGATCACGCCCGCGGTCCGCGACCTCGTTTCCTGGAGCAAGCCGATGACAAGACCGAACAGGAGGTAGGCAAGATGGTTCCCGGTCTTGAAGAACGCCCACCCCTCCAGCGACATCTCGATGACCGTATAGATGAGCGGCCCGATAAGATTGCCGATGAATGGCCGGGGCCTGCCCTCATACTCCCGGGTTCCCAGATACAGGGCCTGCACGAGCGCCGCCAGGACGATGGTATAGACGTCCGGCTTCAGAAAGATCTCCGGGCCTTCCTTAAGCAGTTCGAGGAACAGGTTCGCGATCGGGAAATGTGCGCTGTTCGTGAAGAACTCCAGCGTGACATGCCCCCACCGCGTTCCCTTCAGACGTGCTTCGAGGTCCTGCGCCGATGTTTTCATGCGCCGATGGAGGGCAAATACCCGATCCTGAGGCAGCCCCAGTGGCGTTCACGGATCGTGATGGGACAGGCCACATCGACGACGAGCTGGCCGCCCGCCGCGATGGGCCGGCGGAAGGCCTGACCGATGATCTTCGGAGACCGGGCGCCCTGCTGCGAGACGGCATCCTTCATGATCACGCCCGTCCGTGCAGGCATGACGTGGACCGGCATGAACCCGTTCCGGTCCATGGCGACCACGTAGACCGTGTTCCGGTGCGCCGCGGACCACTCCCTGAGCTTCGGCAGTACCGCCGTATCGAAATACGCGGAAGAGCGGTTCCCGAACCGGTCCCCCTCGATCCGCGAATAGTTCTCGTCGAACAGGTCCTCCATGCGGACCTTGCCGGAAGCCAGGTCCGCGAGCAGCGTTTCCCGGAACCGCGCGGCGGCGGTAACGATAAAGTCCTCGGCAGTCCGGTCGGTGTCGTCGAGCCTGAACGCGCACAGGTGCGAATAGATGTCCAGGGTGCCGAGGGCGACCGCCTCGCCGGACTGCGCGATGCGCTCCGCCAGCGCCCGCGCGTTGTTCGCGTGCAGGGAAACTTCCGTCATGTTCGAAGACACGTCAGCCGCGATCGAGGACGCCTTTGACGTGATCTGACGCAGGGACTCATCGGTGGCCTGGGCCTTTTTAATGCTCTCCGCCACGATGTCGAGGGTGGCCTCCATGTTCATGAGCGAATCCTCGGCCTTTTCCCGGATCACTCCCAGAGTGCCGGCGATCTCCTGCGTGTGCTGGGCGGTCCGGTCGGCAAGTTTGCGCACCTCGCCGGCGACCACCGCGAAGCCGCGGCCTTTCTCGCCGGCCCGCGCTGCCTCGATGGCCGCGTTCAGCGCAAGGAGATTCGTCTGCCGGGCGATCTCGCTGATGACCTTGATGAAGCCGGCAATGTCCTTCGTTGCCTGGGACAGCGCCTTGTTGGTCTCGGCCCAGGTCGATATCTGGAGGGAGAGCTTCTTAACGCTATCGAGCGAGGAGTCCTGGCGTTCCAGGGTCCTTTCTCCGGCCCTCGCGTCCCGGGAGGTCTCGTTCACGGTCCGGGCGATCTCGGCAACGATGGCCGCCATCTCATCCATGGACGCGGCCACCTGCCCGGCCAGCGCCCGGGTCCGGTCAGCGGCCTCTACCATCTCGCCGGCGGCGTTCTTTACGCTGTCGGATATCCGCGTCTGCTCGAATCCCCGGGCAAAGAGATGCTTGAGCGCGGCGCCGACCTCGTCAAGCAGGGAATTGACGCGGGAGGCCATCCCGCTTCTCACCCCGGCAAGACGGTTCACCGGGAGCCGGGTGCCCAGGTCCGGTCTTCCGGGCAGCGCTTCGTCAGGGCCTGTGCGGCGTGATCTGCGCGCGACCACGACCACTCCGATGATCGCGAGCGCGATGCCGACCGTTACCATAATGCCAGTGATCATTGTCCCTCCTGAATACGGGAAACGCACCTGAAAATGCTTTTTTCACCGCAGAGAACGCGGAGAACGCAGAGTAAATCCTGATAATTAACTATTACGACTTTGTTGATTCTCTCGCCGTTACTACTTTACCAAAGCTTTCCTCTGCGATCTCTGCGAACTCTGCGGTAAATATTCTTTTCTTAAATACTTTACAATTTCAAATTTACAATTTACAATTTGCAATTTCCAATAGACGCCTCACCGCTCCCTCGGTATCCCCCACTTCTTCCGCTTCTCCCACAGGGACTTCCGCGTGATGCCGAGCATATCGGCGATCTGCTGTTCGTTGTGCTGAAGCTGATAGCGCTGGATAAAGGCCTTGGTATAGTCCTCGATGGTGAGCTTCTGGTCGGAGACGGTCTGCTGAAAACCGTCACCTGCCTTGACCCCCTCGGGGAGACACTCCGGAGTTATGGTGTCCCCTTCGGCGATAAGGATCGCCCGTTCCACCACGTTCTGGAGCTCTCGAACATTCCCCGGCCACGGATAGTTCACCATCACATCAAGTGCCTGGGGCGCGATGTCCTTGACCTGTTTCCCCATCTCGTGGACATATTTGTTGAGATAGTGCTTTACCAGGCTGCTGATGTCGTCCTTGCGGTCCCGGAGCGGCGGGATCTGGAGCGATATCACGTTGATCCGGTAGTAGAGGTCCTCGCGAAAAGCGTTCTCCCGCACAGCCGCCCGGAGGTCACGGTTGGTGGCGGTGATATAGCGGATGTCGATCTTGGTCCCCTTGGTGCTTCCCACCGGACGGATCACCTGGTCCTCGATGACCCGGAGCAGTTTCGCCTGAAGCGGGAGGCTCATGTCGCCGATCTCGTCCAGAAAGACCGTCCCGCCGTCAGCCTCTTCGAGAAGTCCCTTCTTGGACGCAACGGCGCCGGTGAACGCGCCGCGCACATGTCCGAAGAGCTCGGTCTCCAGAAGGTTCTCGGGGATCGCCGAGCAGTTGATGGGCACAAAGGGCATGTCGCGACGCGAGCTGTTATGGTGGATCACCCGGGCGAAGAGCTCCTTTCCCGTGCCGGTCTCGCCGAGCAGCAGCACGTTGCTCCGCGTGTCAGTGACCTTTCTGACCTCGGCAAGGATCGTTTTGATCGCCGCACTATCACCGATGATCGTGCTGAAATCATGTTCCTTGGCGATCTCGCGCTTCAGCAGGATGTTCTCGACCTGCAGGCTCTTCTGCTTCAGGGCGTTCCGCACCACCTGCTTGATCTCTTCGTGGATGATGGGCTTCATGATGTAGTCGTAAGCGCCCGCCCGGAGCGCCTTCACCGACGTGTCGAGGGACGCATAGGCCGTCACCACGATGAAGATCTGGTCCGGGAGCTGTTCCCGCACCTTGGTCAGCATCTCGATGCCGTCCATCCCCGGCAGGATGATATCGGAGATGATGACGTCATACAGATTGGCCTCCAGCAAAGAAAGCCCCTTCTCCGCCGAGTCCACGGCCTCCACGGCATATCCCTCCTTGGAGAATATCCGCTTCATGGACTCCCGCAGGGTTTCCTCGTCTTCCACGATCAACAGGCTCTTTGACATTATTACTCCTCGACCGGCAGGGTTATGATGAATTTCGTTCCTTTATCCTTCTCGGACTCCACCTCGATGGTACCGCCGTGGTCCTTGACGATGCTGTAGCAGATGGAAAGACCCAACCCCGTGCCGCGGGTCGGCCCTTTGGTGGTAAAGAACGGGTCGAAGACCTTGTCCTTTACCTCTGTTTCGATGCCCGTTCCCGTGTCGGCGAACACCATAGCCACGCGGCCCTCGCTCTCCTTCATCGAGATATCGAGCTTCCCCCCCTCGGGCATGGCGTCCCGCGCGTTCAACAGGAGGTTCAGGAAGACCTGCTGCATCTGGTCGGGATCGATCTTGACGGGCCGCACGTTCTGGACGTCCGTTATGACCTCGATCTTCTTGAAGTTCTTGTCGAACCGCACGAGGTCCATGGTGTTCTGCAGGATGTCCCGCAGGCTGGTCGGCACCCGCTGACGGGGATAGAGCCGCGCGAAATCGCCGAGGTTCCGCACGATGCGGGCGATGCGGTTCACGTGCTGATGGATGGTATTAAGAGACCCTTTCACGAACGAGGACCCGTCCTCGGTCAGGAGCTCCTGCACCAGTGAGGATATGGAGGCCAGAGGATTCCCGATCTCGTGGGACACGCCCGCCGCAAGCCTGCCGACGCTCGCGTGCTTCGTCGTCCTGAACAGCTCCTCCTCGATCTTTTTCTTCTCGGTGATATCCTCGAGCACCAGCACGTACCCCTTCTGGACGCCGGTCAGCCTGCTGACGTAACCCTTCAGGATGATCTGGGGATCGAAGTTGCGGCGGCAGGTGATCTCTCCCTCCTCGATCGTGGGATTGAACAGGCGGGGTTCGAGGCACGTGAGGAGCCGTCCCGCATCCTTGTTCAGGGCGTCGGACTTCTCTACGCCGGTGATCATCTCCATGGCCGAGTTCCAATACGTGACCCGGTGGGAATCGTCGAGGGTTGCAACCCCCACAGGAAGGCTTTCGATGATGTTCTCGCTGAATTCCTTGAGCATGGCAAGCTGACGGTTTGCCTCGGCGAGCTCCTGGCGCGACAGCCTGAGGCTCCGGGATATCTGGCGGATCGAGTTGGAGACGCGGTGCGTCTCGTCGTGGGACATCGCGCTCAGTTCCTGAAAGACCAGGGTGCTGATGGACGGGCCCAGAACGCCCGAAAGGATCCGTTCGGCCTCCTCGCGCAGCCGCATAAGCCACTCACCCGATATGGCCTCGCGCGTCAGATTGTTCCTCCTGAGAAAACCTTCTATCGCCTCGCGCGCCTCACCGGGTCCGATATACTGGCCGAGCGCGTCCTCGATCACCGCGATCGTGGCGGGGCGCTGCATCGATGAAAAATGGCGCGGCGAGAACGAATCGACGAAAATGATGGCCTGGCGGGTATCTTCATCACTCTGCCGGGTGAAGATCGAGACGGTGAAGAAAAAGAAAAGGTTGAGCAGAAGACCCCAGAACAGGGAGTGGGTCCACCGGTCCAGCCCCTGGAGGCCGAAGAGCGCCGTGGGATTCAGGAGATGCGAATTGAACACCGACTCCATGAAGCCGCCCTTCTCGATGATACCGGCCCGCATCATCGCCGGGATCAGCAGCGTATAGATCCAGACGGAGAACCCTGCCAGGATGCCGGCAATGGCGCCTTTCCGGTTCCCGCCCTTCCAGATAAGCCCCAGCAGAAGCGCGGGCGCGAAGATGGTAACCGCCTCGAATGACTTCAGTCCGATGTCCACGAGGCTGTAGAACTCGCCGATGGACACGGCAAAGATATACCCCATGAACACAAGCCCCAGGATCACCAGGCGCTTTATGTTCAGGATCACCATGTGCAGGCTTTTGATATTAAAACCGAGAAGGGCGGGCAGGACCAGACTGTTCATCACCATGGTCGAGAGCGCCAATGACTCGACGATGACCATGGCCGTTGCCGCCGAAAACCCGCCCAGGAAGACGATGGCCGCCAGGAGCGGGTTCCCCTGCTGGAGCGGGATGGAAAGCACGAAGAAATCAGCTTTCTCCTGCGCTCCACCCAGCATGAGCCCGCCATAAGCGATCGGAAGAACGAACAGATTGATGAGAAAAAGATACAGCGGGAATAGCCAGACCGCCTTCTTGACGTGGTCCGCCGAGGTGTTCTCGACCACGGCCACGTGGAACTGCCGTGGCAGGAACAGGATGGCCATCATCGAGAGGAACGTGAGTGACGTCCACTCGAGGTAGCTCTCCTGCGATCCTTCGCTCAGCGTCATGAGGCCGGCGTAGGAGCTTTCCTTCATTTTGGCCATGATATCGCCGATGCCGTCGAAAAGGCCGTAGGTGACGAAGATGCCGACGAGCAGGAAGGCCACGAGCTTGAAGGCCGACTCGAAGGCCACGGCGAACACCAGGCCGCCGTGCCGCTCCGAGGAATCGAGGCGGCGCGCGCCGAAGATGATGGCGAACACGCCCAGGATGAACGATATGAACCATCCCGCGAAGTGGCTCCCCTCATGCTGGCCGGAAAGGAGCGAAAAGGTCGACATGATCGCCTTGAGCTGGAGGCCAAGATACGGGGTGATGCCGACGACCGCCACGATCGTCACGAGGGCCGAGAGGCCCAGGGACTTGCCGTAGCGGGAAGAGATGAAATCCGAGATGGTGGTGATGCGGTTCTCTTTGGAAATGAGGATGATCTTCCGGAGGATGAGCCACCAGAGGGCCGCCATGAGGGTCGGGCCGAGATAGATGGTGAGAAAGCTGAGCCCTGAGTTGGCCGCCCTGCCAACACTGCCATAGAAGGTCCAGGAGGTGCAATAGACGGCCAGGGAAAGGGAGTAGATATAGGGATTCGAGACAAGGCTCTTCCCCTGCCGCTCCTTCCGTTCGGCTATATAGGCAACGAAGAAAAGAAAAAGGAGATAGGCCAGTATGATCGTCAGCAGGACCCAGGGCGAGAACACTTAGTTTCCTCCGTCCCCTCTATCCGATAATAAGGAAGCCAGGAAGAGCAGTCCGATGAAGACAAACCAGGTGATGAAGAGATAGTAGGTAAGACTTCTATGAAATATCCGGAGAAAGGGCCATCCGAACAGGATCGAACCAAGAAAGAATAGAAATATCCAGATGTCACGCCTCATGGTGATTCCTCCCATTTCATGTAACCTTTCTGCACAAACCGGGTTACGTGAGCGTTCAGATCCGGTAAAACTGACAAACCATGTTTGAATGGATGGAATGTATCACATTTTGTTACAAATTTCCACACTCATCTGCTTCAAAAGGCTAAGTGTGAACTTTCGAAACAGACTGACACTCAATACGCAGACATTAGGATGAGAGAAACGACCTTGATTACCAGCGGAGGTTCGATCGAAAGACTGCTGCCAAGGTAAGCAGAGAGGTGAATATATGGAAGAGAATGGAAATAAAGGCCAGTTTTCTTTGCAGGGAGGGGATAATGACGACCAGGCTGGGAACGGACCGAAACGGATTCAGGCCCCCCGCCCCCATCCCGGTGACCGCCCCCCCAAGCAGAGCAGCATAAAAAAGATACCCTATGTAGCCATACTCTTTCTGGAGGACGCAAAATGGGCAATGATGGGTGGGAAGTTCGTAGACCGCGGGAGAAATAAAGGAGATCAGGGAAGCTATCCCTATGATGAACGCCATTCCCGCCGCGACGAAGAGTGCGTATCCTCCCCTTCCCGTCACCGCAACGGCAACACCGAGCGCGATCGCTGCCGCCATGATCGCGGTGAAGGCGTACTGCAGGGGGACGGCCGGAAGGCTGGCGAGGTCAGCTGCCACTCCGGACGAGTTGACGCTGAAGAGACTCCCGCAGCAGGACGTGATCACGTCAGGCCTCATACCGAGGAAATACCGGGCCTGGAGGAACGTCTCCAGCACAATGAACGGGCCGAGGAGCAGGAGCAAGGCGTACTTTTTCCTGATGAGCGGGTAGTCGTATGCCTGGTTGTCGGCATAATTCACGATAAGCCACAGCCCGGCCAGAAGGAAGTTTATGAGCTTTAAGACCAATAGCGGATAGCCGTAGGCATTGACGTTAAAGGTCCCGGCGGCGCACATGGCCCCGGTAAAGAGCGTGCTGAGGCTGTCCGCCGTATAGATGAGGAGAAAGAGGGAAGCAATCTGGAAGCCGAAGACATAGGCAAGGACCGTGGATATGAGGTAGGTCCGGCGTTCGAGTTCCAGCTGCAGGCTGCTGCCGCTCCGGAGGTCCCAGGAACGGAGGATCTTTACGCCGTACCAGAACGCGTACAGGACCAGCGCGGCGATAAGGATGGATGCCACCAGGAGCGCGATGATCGCGGGATGCAGGATCATCGGCCTGCGGCCTCGATCTTGCCGTCACGCATCGTGATGACGCGGTCCACCACCGATGATCCATATACCAGCGGATCGTGGCTCGCGATGATCACGGTCTTCTGCTCCGCCTTGAGCCGGCCTACGATGTCCATGAACTCCCGCGAGAGCTTTGTATCAAGGTGGGCCGTCGGCTCGTCGGCGATGATGATCTTCGGGTCGTTGATCAGCGCCCGGCAGATGGCCGTTCGCTGGGCCTCGCCTCCGGACAGCCACTCGGCCCTGGATGACTCCCGGGGCAGGATGCCGAACAGATCGAGGAGGCCGCGGGCCCGTTTTTTCAGTGAGGCATGGCGCTCGCCCAGCGGGTATGCGGGAAGCATGACGTTCTCCAGAGCGGAGATCCCCTTGACCAGGTTGAACTGCTGGAAGATGAACCCGAAGGTCCTGCGGCGGACGTCCGTCAGGAACCGCTCCGGCAGGCTGGTGATCTCCCGGTCTTCCAGCATGATCCTCCCCTCGGTGGGCCGCGCCATGCATCCCACCAGGGAGAGAAGCGTCGTCTTGCCCGATCCACTCGGCCCCTGCAGGACGGTCACGGCGCGGGCATCGAGGATGAGACTTACCCCGTCAACCGCCGTGAGCGCATGGGGCTTCCCCTCGTTGAAGACCTTCCGTATGTCCCTGAGCTCGATCATGACCGCATCACCGAATCGGGGTCTATGGTCGCCGCGCGCCATGAAGGGACGATGGTCGCCACCGTGTAGGGGACCACGGTGAGGAAGAACAGCATCGCGACCTGGTAAGGGCTGATGAACGGGACGAGCTTGAACGAGGGGTAGAGCGTGGACCATCCCTTGAGCACCGGTTCGAACAGCATCACCGGTGTGAAGAAAACATGTATGTAGGCAAACAGGACCCCCGCCAGGAATGAGGACAGGGACACAGCCGCCCCTTCCCAGAACTTCATGAGCAGGACATCGGAGGTCTCCCACCCGATGGCCTTCAGGATGCCGATCTCCTTCCGCTCCTCAGCCGAAAGGCCCGACGCCTTGTCCCAGGCGAAGATGATGAAGGCCAGCACCGCCGAGGACAGGATGACCACGATGATGCCGCTCCGCCAGTCGAAGATGGTGTCGTAGGTCCGTAAGATCTCGCTCTTCATGATCGGCCGTGTGTCGGGCAGGAGCTTCTGGACCTTCTGCGCTGCGGTGGCGACCTCTTTGGCGTTCCGCACGGACAGGACGATGTCGGTATACAGGTCCGGTGCCATGCCGAAGAGCTTCCGGAAGTCCCCTTCCGATACAAGGATGAGGTCAGAGGAGACCAGCTCCGAACCTGTCGTGAGCACTTCCCTGACGGTCAGCACCATCGGTGTCCCGTCGTATCGCCGGAATGGGATAAAATCTCCGACCCGTGCGAGACGGGAGCGGGATATGCCCTGGCCGATGGATATGCTCCCCGCGCCGAGGGGATGGTCCTCGGGAACCACCATCGTGTAATTCGCGCTCATGACGGGATCGAAATAATACCCCCAGAGCCTTCCCCGCGCGCCGCTCACGCCCTTTATCCCCTTGATCATGCCGAGGTAACGGCGCGGCACCAGCTCGTGGCGTCCAGCCGCCATCCTCTGGACGACCATCTCGGGCGCTCCCTGAAGAACGAGGGACGCCTCCTTGCGGAGGGCGTGGGTAAAGAACATGACCGACGCGAGCAGGAACACCAGAAGGGTGTACACCAGCAGGAGGGCGAGATTCTTTCCTTTTCTGCGGACCAGGGAGGAAAGGGTAAAGTCGATGATGTTCCGCTGCCGTTCGAACCAGTTGCCCATGGTTATCGGTACCCGATGCCTTTCCGGGGTGCTAAAAGCGACCCCGAGGGAAAATGCTCCAGCGACATCGGATGGTCCTGGAACGGCGAGTGGAGATCCGCCTGCGTGGGATGGCGGGTGTACCGGGCCTCGGTAAAGAGGCAGAGATCGGTCAGGTCGAGACGCTTCACCAACGCGACCGTTTCCCCGAGGATCGACGCATCGCGCCCGCGCTGGTACGCCGCATGGGTGAACGCGCCGAGCAGAAGGACCGACTGGACGGCGATGGACATGAAGAACAGGGTGGATTTTCTCATTTTATAAAGCGCATTATTTGCGATGCATGGATAAAACACAGCGATTCCTCAACAAAAACCATTTTCTCGCAAAGACGCAAAGGCGCAAAGTAAAGCAACAACAGAAGTTAAAAAAAGCCATAGTATCTGGACGAAAAGAATTTAAATCAAGCTCTGTTTTTTACATCAACCGTCCAGTGGAGATTTGTCTTACTTTGCGTCTTTGCGGCTTTGCGAGAGATAGCTGTTCGCAGTGTCTTTTCAACTTTATTACGAATGATCCTGCATTTATTAATCAAGCGGTTTCAAGACGTCTGCAGTGATCTCGTCGAACCGGAGTATCTTCCTGCCGCGGTGGTCCTTCAGGAACTCCCGCGCATCGGCCTCTTTCGCGAAGGGGACCAGTTCCCGCCCCATCGGGCCGAAGACATCGCTCCCGAGCACATAGAACGCCTTGCGGCCGTCGATCGGACTGACGGCATAATAATCGCTCACAAAGACCGCGTCAACGTCCTTCTGCCCCTTTCCCGGAGCGTAGTTTTTCAGATCAAGGATGAACTTAAAAAGGTCCTTGGGGCCGTCGAACACCACATATGATCCGTCCTTGAACACGACCTGGGCAACCCAGTCGGGATACTTGGCGACGAACATGCCGCAGACCGGGCACTTGTCCCGCTCCGCGGGCTTGGTGAATTTTGTTTCCGCGGCGTCAGCGTGGCTGAAGCCCAGGCCCCAGACCACCGCCGCGATAATCGCTATCTGCCTCACCCGTCATCCTCCCCTGAGTTCATAAACGGTCAATTGAATATTAGTTTCTCTACCTTTTCCGTCATTCTCGCGCAGGCGGGAATCCAGTCTCTTCAAACAGCAAATGGATCCCCGTTTTCACGGGGATGACAGATTAATCTGCAAGAGATTCTTTGTAACTGCCTGTTACATCCTTACTTGTGCATGTGCTCCATGCCGGTCTTTTTCTTCATCGCTCTCCGTTCCCGGATCATCTTCGTGTCCTGATACATGTCCTCATAGGCCAATTTTATCGCCTCATCGAAGGACGAGAGCGCCCCACCGTTCTCCTTGATAAACTTGTCTGCATCTTCCTTTTTTTCAAATGCCCATTTAGGCCGGCTGGTCATGACACCCATTTTGCTTCCACCGATGACCCACACCGATTTTTCAGCATCAATAAGTCTTTTCGTCAGAACATCGCCGACCATGAGCGCTTTCGGAGTCTTGTCAATGGACAAGGCCAGCTCCACGGCAACGCAGTGGATGCTGCAGGTGCCTACGGACGTACCGTCATCGTATTCGACAAGCATCCTGCTGTGGCCGAACTTCTCCCGGTCCATGCCGCAATATTTGCACGAAGGCGACAGTTTGATATCGTCGCCCTGGGCAAAGACGGTCAATGTGGCAATAAACAGCATCAGTACCGTTATGATTCCTGCTCTTCTCATGGCAAATCCCTCCTGCTGTCGAATGTTGTTTCTCCAAAATGGACGATGAGATACCCTCCTGGTGCAATGTTTCATAATAGCACAAAGCCGCATCAGGAGCAAATAGGCCTGCCTTGAGCGTCATGCCGTTGGTGAAACGGTTCAGCGAGTTTCTTTCTCCCGTGGACAGGGTTCCGACTATCCGTCATAAGGGCCGGTCGACAGGAGCACATCGAGTACGCACAATACGTCCTGCAGAGGCAAAAAAAGAGCGGTCTTCCGCTCTCTTGAATTGCGCTGAATTGTTGTCTCTTTCGTGATAGTTTGTTCGCGGCCGGTCGATCCGCGCGATAACGCAGACGCAACAGGAGCGTCACATGATGTCCCAGACTCCCATCATGCCGATGTCCTCGTGCTCAATGATGTGGCAGTGGAACATGGCCATTCCGGGATAATCCATGACCGGAACGAGCATCTTCACGCTCCCCCATTTCGGCACGATCACCACGTCCTTCCATGCCGGCGCCTTGGTCAAAAACGACGCGTAGGACGCGTCGCCGCCGGTAATGGACAGAACCTGACACGGGTTCACGTGCTGATGGAACGGGTGGTCCATACCGCTCTGGTTCACGATTTCCCAGACCTCGTACGTCCCCAGATGGGATTGGATAGCATAGTAATTTTCCATGGTAAAGGAGATGCCGTTGATATACCCTTTGCCCTGTCCCATGGACAGCGTCATCCGCTCGGTCTTCGCGATCTGCGGGCGGATGCGCACAGACTCGGGGTTGATGAGCGAAGGGATGGCGTCATTGACCGGAGAACCTGTATTGCTCAGGGTCATGAGCGTCACCTGCTGACCACCCATATTTCCCTGGCGGCTGTACGGGAGCGAGAGGAGCCTATAGTTCTTTTTTGTCTGGCTCGCCTTCACGAGGATGTCCAGACGCTCGCCGGGTGAGAGCAGGATGGACGATACGGGATAGGGATTTTTCAGGAGCCCGCCTTCGGTCCCGATGATCTGAAGGGCATGGCCTTCCAGGCTCAGTTTGTAGAAACGGGCGTTGCTCGCGTTCAGGACCCTCCAGCGCTGCACCTGGCCCGGCCTTATTGGCAGTAACGGATTCACCTGCCCGTTCACCATGACGATGTCGCCTTCCTTGCCGTGCATATAATCCATCATCGAGGTATACGGCTCGGGCGCTGATCCGCTCAGGGTGATGTCCTTGAGGATAAGGAGGTGCGTTTCGTAACCGGAAAGAGCGGAGATGTCGTCGTCCACGATGAGCGCGCCCGCCATCCCTCCCCAGTACTGCTCGGCAACCGTGCCGTGATGGTGCGGATGGTAAAAATTGAGCGTACCGGGGTATTGATGCATCAGGTCGAACTCATAATCAAAGGTATCGCCGGACATGAACATAAGCATGGAGTTGTCCGCGTTTCCGGACGGTGAAACATGAAGGCCGTGGGTATGCAGATTCGTCATTTCGCGCTCGTGATCCAGGATGTTCTTGCCCATCATGGGCAAGGAGTTATTGAAATGGACCTTCAGGACGTCCCCCTGCTTCACGCGGATCGTCGGCGCGGGATAGGCGCCGTTGTACGTCATGAGGTTCGCCAGGGTGCCGTTGATGTTGACCCACGCCGGCCTTGCCTGCAGGTCCACTTCAACGATGCCGGGCACGGAGCTGAAGTTCCGCATCTCCGCGGGGTCAGCGAAGGCAGCGCCCGGCGGCGGATCGATGACGCTCGTGGTCGTGGTCCCGCCCATCCCTCCCCCGCCCATGCCGCCTCCTCCGCCGCCCACCATCCGGGCGTACGACGGCGGCGCCTTCAGGGCAAGATAGCCGCCCGCCGCGCCGAGCGATATGCGCTTCAGGAACTCCCGTCTGGTGAGCTTTTTCATGACGATGCCTCCTTTCGCTCTAACCACGATAGTTCGACCCGAAAATTATCTTTCTCCGGTGACCGTGTTTGAAAATGGCGAATAAACCTTACCGGCAACCGCTCTTCCTTTGAAAAAACAAATAATGTCCGGTAATGCCGTCACATCAACTTATTGAGGCGTTCCCTTCTCCACCATAGCAACGGGACCATAGGGGCCGCTGAACCTATCTGAACGGACAATTTCATATCCTGTCACTGTTCCGGGATCATGAGGAGACAACGTCCAGCTCAATTGAAATCCATTCCGGACGATCTTGAGGCGTAATGCTGCGGGAGCTCCCGCGATGGCCCCGGCTTCTTCAGCAATTGCCGGCTTGTTTTTCTCGATGCGGCCCTTCTCACCGGCAAAACCGACAGAACAAATCAATATTACGCCAAGAATGACCGAAATGGAGCACTTCATGTCTTTTTTGATACCTTTCTATTACCTCTTGTTCTCATCTGCATAGATCTTAAAAAAAAGGGGCCGCCGTTCGGCGGCCCTTGTCGAATCTTTTGCCGTCTCAGTAGTCGACTCCCTGGACGTATGTCCTGATAACGGTCTCGTTCGGCAGGAACTGGATGGGCCGCATCATCTCGTTGTCCTCATGGTCGGTGATGTGGCAATGCCAGACATACGCGCCATTCAACGCGTTGGGCGCGTAGCTCCAGAAGAGATCGGCAGCGCCGATAGCCTTATCCTGGGGCGCGATGCGTACCGCGATGCGCGTTACCTCTCCGGGGTGCATAATGACCGTATCCTTCCAGCCAGCCTCAAAGGACAATGGAGGCAGAGCTGCTCCTAACAGCGCTGGGTCGGGGTTGCCGCCCAGAGCTCTCGGGTTGCCCGTAAAGTAGTCGAGCGGCGGTCCGTAGCCCGGGATGTAAACGCCACCCGGGAAGGCAGCGTTGTAGGCCATCATAAAGGCCGCCATGTCAAACGCCTGCCGGTTTATGAGCTGGAACTGCAGGCCGTGCAGGTGTATGGGGTGCGAATCCATGGTCGTGTTGATAATCTCCCAGACCTCGGTCTGACCCTCGACGGGCAGCTCCGTAAGGTAATTGCCGAGCACGTAGGTTGAACCCGGTATCGAGGTCGTGCCGTCCGAGCGCAGCCCGTTCCACTTGGAGTTGTTGACCAAGGCTTCAAGCGGTCCGCCGAGGCCGGGAACCTCATTGAGGGTAAACTCGCGGGTTAGGTTGGGGGTTACGCCGGCAGCAAGCGTACCCAGGACGGGGTCTGCCAGACGTACCATTGCCGGTCTCAGTGGCAGACCACCACCTGGTTGTGCCGGGTCCGGATTATAGCTGGTGTCGACAGGCGCATTGGCCGAGACGCGGAACTGCATGATCCGGCCTTCGGTCTTTGTATTGGGGTTGCCATTGACCGTAGGTGCAGTGTTGCGCAGGATGAGGTTAATGGGTTTCGGAACCGCCATTCCCATTGCCGTGTAGGCCGCGGTTATGGCATTGAGCCACACAGGATCGGCGAAGTCCATGATCATCTCGTACCGCTCGCCCGGCATCATCATCAGTTTCTTCTGTACGCCTGCCTTTGTCTGTGCCCCTGTGGCGTTCGGGTCGATAAGGACCGGCGCGTCCAAATAGCCGCCGTCCGTGGCGATCACCCACATGCGCGGGCCCTTGATCCCGGTGGTCTGGTCCTGCAGGAACATGTCATAGGGCCGGGAATTGGAGCCGTTGATGAGGAAGAAGCGATAGCGCTGCCGGTCAACGTTCAGATAGGGCCAGGCCTTGCCGTTCACCACGATGGCGTTACCAACGAACTCCGGTACCCAGTACGGATGCTCCGGGTTGATGCCGATATTGGGGAAGAAGAGTTGGCCGTTGGTATCGAACATGCGGTCCTGAATGACCAGGGGAACCAGGTGCCTGCCCCCCAATCCAACAGGGTCCAGGCCGGCTGGCAAGCTGAGGCTCGGGTCAATAAGAGGATAGGCGCCTGCAAGGCCTGCAAAGGTCGCGTTGAGCCGGGTGCCGCCGAGCAGATGATCGTGGAACCAGAGCGGCGCCGCCTCCTGGGTGTTAGGATAGCGGTAGATGGCTTCGTTAAGCGCAGGCGGATTGGCACCGGCACCGGCCACGTCTACCCCGGCATAGTAGGCGGGACCATGGGGGAGATAGGTGGTCATGGTGTCCGGCCCCGGCACGTTGCTCGCGAACCAGGCCTCAGGGCCTCCATCGATGATGGCCGGGTCTTCACCGCCATGCAGATGCGGAACAGCGAGAACGGGACCCATGTAGTGCATCATATCGCCGACCATCGGCATCGGCTGGCCAACTGCCTGGTGAAATGCCGAGTGCAGGCTCTGGTCAGTCCAATCTCTCCAGGCGATGTTGTTTGCGGTGAGATTGTTGACATACCTGATCTGGGTGGGGACGTTACGTGTCGCAACGATAACAGGACCGACGTAGGTGTCGACCGCAGCTGCCGGCGCAGATGTCGGGCCGAGACGGTAGCCGAAGACCCAGGTGCCCGTATACGGCAGACCATTTGCCGGAACGAAGGTGGACGGCAGGATTTTAGACCGGAACTCCAGCATGTTCAGCGTGATCTCGCCGGTGCCGGCAATAACGGTTTCCATGGTACCGCCGGGCGCAACATTGAGCACCGGCAGCGGATCAATGAACTGGGCGATCTTGTTGCCTGGTAGGGGGGTGCCCTGAACTGCAAGTCCTGTCCCCGGCGAATACGCAACGATAAATGCTGCGGCAAGTAATACGAGCAGGATTGTTTTTTTAGTGTTCATGACTGGTATCCTCCATTTTTACCTTGAGAAAGCCTAAGGTGACCTTTTCTATTTGGATAAGCTCCCATCCCCTCCCGGTGTTGTCATCAACCAATTTTAAAACCACAATAATACTGTGTTGATCCCCTTGCACACGTAGGTTTGATACTGATTAAACTTTGATAAACAACGCTTTTCAGTCAGGTCATAAACATCGCCTCCTTTATGGTAATGGAACAAAATATATGAACTTGAAAATGCCGGTATCATTTCTTATCGATCATCAGCTTTGTCGACCCAGGCGGCGCGTCCCTGCCATCTGGATGTCTTTATCACCATTTCCTGCACATTTTATACTGTCTTTCATTATTTGCATGGCGGACAGAGAGCACAATGACCTGCAGCTTTTCCGGTGATGTCTTTATTTAGTAAGTTAGAATGACTTTTGTCAAGGAATCAGATGTGAAATTACCATGATTATTATTGCAAGCAAGTGCATCGTGGCATGCCCTTTGGTGTGAGGGCTCTCGCCTGTTCACGATGTTAATACTGCCCTAACATGCATCAGAATAACGATAACAGTCTGCGTTTGCGAAATAGCTGCGCGAACTCGATACACTTTCTTTCATTTCCCGGGACATACTGTTGTCTTTTTTCGTCTATTATTTTATGGCTGAGCACAATTTGCCGTTCGATCGACAGCTAAAGACCGATTATAGACGTGAACTGTGGACTTGCATCCGTTATGGGAACGAACAGCGGGTAACGAAACCTTGCATTTGCACCAGCCTTTTGATAGCCTTGTACTATATTCATCTATTTCATCAGAGGAGCCTATGTCATGAAGGATCTTACAGGCAAAATAATCCTGATGATCATCGCGAAGAACAAGTTCCGGGACGAGGAGTATCTCGAACCCAGGAAGGCCCTGGAAGACGCCGGCGCGGTCATAACCGTGGCATCGTCATCCTTGAACATGTCTGAAGGTATGCTGGGGCTCAAGGTGAAGCCTGATGTACTGATCGGGAATGTGAAGGAAGAGGACTTTGACGGCATCGTCTTCGTCGGCGGAGGCGGAGCAAAGGAGTATTTCGACAGTCCCGTCGCGCACGCCCTGGCGAAGGCGTTCTTCGAACACGGCAAGCTCACCTCGGCCATCTGCATCGCACCTGCGACGCTGGCAAACGCGGGCGTGCTGAAAGGAAAGAAAGCTACGGCATTCCCCTCTTCCGTGGCGATACTCAAGTCTCAAGGAGCGGTTGTGACGAGCAAGCCAGTGGTCGTTGACGGCACGGTGGTGACCGCCACAGGTCCGGAAGCGGCGAAGCAGTTCGGGCAGGAACTGATAAGGGTGCTCGGCGGGAAGTAGTCGCGCAAGGATAATTCAATGCTCCTGCACGTGACAAAGGACGGCAAAAAGCCGTCCTTTTTGTTTATCCAATTCACCCTAACCGTGCCATCAGAAGTCCAGCGGGCTTTTTGTCACCTTCCCCGATCTTCTCAACCCTCTTGTGCTCCGGAATCAGGAAGTCCTCTACGGCATCCTGTTCAAGTCCGTTTCAGAAACCCTGGCCCAGCTCGCGGAAACCCGGAAGCATCTTGGCGCGGACATCGGGTTTATCTCGATCCTGCACACCTGGGGACAGAATCTCATGGACCATCCTCATATCCACAACATCGTCACGGGCGGGGGGTTGTCCCGTGACGGACGGAAATGGAAGGCGTGCAAGAATGACTTCTTCCTCCCGGTCAAAGTAATGTCGAAGCTCTTTCGGGGGAAGTTCCTTGCCTATCTGCGAAAACTCCGTGCCGAGAACAAACTCGTTTACCCCGGCGCGGTAAGTCATCTCGCGCAGCCTGCGGCGTGGGGTGCCCTGATCTCCGATCTATACAAAAAGAAGTGGGTTGTCTACTGCAAGCCGCCGTTCGACGGGAGTAAAGGCGTTCTTGAATATCTCGGAAGATACACCCACCGGATCGCGATCAGCAACCATCGGATCGTGAAGACGGAGGCCGACAAGGTCTCGTTCCGATGGCGGTATTATGCCGATAACAACAAGAGCAAGATCATGACCGTTTACGCCGACGAGTTTATCCGGCGGTTCCTGCTTCACGTGCTGCCTGACCGATTTGTGAAAATCAGGCATTATGGCCTGTTGGGCAACAGGTGCCGCAGGAAGAAACTTGACCAGTGCAGGGTACTTCTATCCTGCACCGGGCAGAACAAGGCGGAACAGAAGACCGAAACATGGCAAGAAACCTTGTTCAGAATCGCCGGCATCGATGTCGCCAAATGCCCTGCCTGCGGTGAACGCACGATGCGCACGACCGAGATCATGCGGCCCGCGCGCTGCAAAGGACCACCGCGAATATGACTACCGCAAGCGCTGGAATGAACAACCTCACCCGGTCATCCTTCTCCGAAAACAGCCCTGTTTTTCGAAACGATACCCTATTGCCCGGAAGCCCTTTTTCCTGTATAGTCGTTTTCGAAAGGGCGAAAGGGGCTTGCGGCACAGTCCGGAATCGCCGCTTTTCAATCGAACAAGTCTCACGCCCCTGCCAATGCCGTCTCTGCGATCTTCGCTTTAAACTGATAAATCTTTTGAAATCCCATAGCGTCGTGGCGCACAACGGCTTAGTCCAACCAGCTTCTTTCTGAATAATGCGTTCAGAAAGAAGCCTAAACATTGTATTGGAGCGCGTGTTTTTATTACTTGATGGATTACGATATTTACATAGACGAGAGCGGTTACACGGGTGTCGACTTTGTCAACCCAGATCAACCATTGTTCTCATTAGCTTGTAACATGCTATCCCATGATGAATTGAATAATTTATCATCAACGGTATTTTGCGGTGATAAAGGATCAGAGCTAAAGTTTTCTCGGTTATTGGGGCGGAGCAGTGGGCAAAAAAAATTACATGCCTTCATAGATTATCTAGAAAGCAAAGATGACAAATTCTGTTGTTACCTTGTTGATAAACGTAGCGCTCTGACCCGTAAATTTGTGGACGATTGCATTCTGCCGGCTCTAACCCTTGATGGAGTAAACTTATTTAAAGATGGCGTGGTTCTGATTTATGTTAATCAGCTAGCCTATTATCTACCGGCTACTATGGGTTTAGAATGGTATGATGCTTTCCTTCGTCATTATAATTATCTGATCCGAAGACGAGATGAAGATGCATTACAAAAACTGTGGCAGCATTGCATGCAAACTTTAGAACATGAAAAAGCAGCAGAGCTTCTCAGTCCATTTCTTCATAAGCCGCAGCTTGCGTATATAAAGATAACTGCACAGCCGTATAACCCCGGTTTTTACGAAGCAATATTAACAGGCCTAATAATCCATTTGAGAAGTTGCTTCGGTATAAATAGCGCCAAAGTTATCTACGATTTTACAAAGGCAACAAGCACTCACGGTTTGGCTTCTTTTATTGGCAATATTTCAAACCTCGGAGAAACCTTCCGGATATCTGATGTCTGCACATTAACAGGCGATTTTTCCGTATCCACAGTTTCTGCTGTAAACTCAGTCGAACATTATGGTGTGCAGGTTTCAGATATCATAGCGGGGTTATTCAACTACTCATTCCGATCAGATGAAACGATTAAAAGTGACATAGCCAGCCATCTAAGACAAATTTTAACCAATAAAAACTTCATCCACATGTTTGACGGAGCTGCCGAGATGTTTAACGAACCTGATCTTAAGGGCTCTCAGATTTCTACGCTTATCGAAACAATAAAGCGCCGTAAAGAGGCCTCGATAGAAACATCCACAAACTATTCCGTGAGTGATTCTGACGAGCAGGATATACTTTTTTAACGGAAAGGCATCAATCACAACCAGCGCGTCGTGTCCGACCGCTTCGCGGCGGTACACGCGCGCGTTAATCCGAAAATCGTAAGGATGGAAAAACATGAGCATCGAATCTGTTCTTAATGGCGATCGGTTTATTACCACCCAGAATATTAAAACTACTGGCTTAACTGCATGGGCTGCACCCTGTACCGGATCGTTTGAGTGCATCATCCCAGAGGGCATAATTCTTGTTGCTCTGTATGATCAAGCCAAGGATCAAGTCAAAGAAGGCAGTCGTTTTCACTGTAAACCAGAAAAGTATAAAGAGTTTGAAAGAAAGTTTGTTCCCGCATCTGACCGTTACGAATTAAAGTACGGTGGATATTATTTTATATTGCCAAACGAGGATATCGGGCCAAAGCTAAAAATGGTTTCCCACGCAACTGTTAGAGAGCGCAGAATATATAAAATGAACCTCCACGCAGCAAGCTGCGTGGTATCTATAACAGGGAAGACTATTATCATTTGAGCAACCTGCGGTTTCTCAAACTCTTCCCTCTACAAGGTGACCCTGTAGCGAGCTACAGGGAATTGCAAGTTCAAAGCAAGAAGGCAAGGTTGGTTCCGTGACTCCATAGTACTGCCCGCGTTGTTGCTTTCCGTGGGGCAGGTTGTCATATTTTTTTTATTGCCCTTTAAGCCACTCCTAGACATATATAGAAAGCGTAAGTTGGAGGCCAAAAGGAAAGTAGACGAACAGAACATCGTTAATTAACCAGCGCCTCGACTGCGACGCGCCAAAGTCGGCGCGGCAGGTGCGCGTTAGTAGTAAGTAAGACTGGACTGACTATGCCTGCTCATAAACAATATTGGAGGCCACTTGTCTAAAAGCGAATTAGCACAGTCGCTCAGCCATTTTTGGTCATCGATAACTAATTCAATGGTCTGGGATACA
Source organism: Nitrospiria bacterium (assembly GCA_919902495.1). Taxonomy (GTDB): domain Bacteria; phylum Nitrospirota; class UBA9217; order UBA9217; family UBA9217; genus JAAXXJ01. The sequence goes on along the minus strand of CAKKRC010000001.1, from coordinate 35,473 downwards.
CTCAAGAATTTCGCCAATTCTGCGTTTACGACAGCGCTAATTGGTTCGCTTGCCGGTGCCTTTGCTGGCGCTTATGCAGCGCAGAGAATCGTTGAGCGTGGTAAACGTCGCGAAGAATTGCTTCGCGAAATACGGAACACTAACGCCGCCATTGCGATCGCCTTCGGCATCTGCAACTCTCTGCTGTCTCTCAAAAAGCAATATGTCAAAGAATTGAAAATTAAATATGATACTGATAGGGCTGCGGCGCAGGCATTTTACGAAAGATTTATAAAGGGGGAAGTACCCGAAGAAGAACTGTTTTCTTTTAAAGCGGACCTCCAAACGCTACAACTGACTTCTCTTCCGACTGATATTCTGCAAGAGGTAATATTTGAGCGCCTATCGCTAGTTGGCCGCCCTTTGAATCTTGTGATGACGCTTGCTCAAACAGCGCGATGTCTTGACGGTTCAATCGAAAAGCGGAACACATTAATAGAGAAATATAAAACTGAGTCTGCTGAAAAGAACCCTAAATTTCCAAAGCTGTACTTTGGTCTTCCATATAGTGAGGGCCACGTTAACTTAGACTACCCTAGCTCAGTTGAGGCAATTGCTAACCAAACTAATGACGGGATATTCTTTAGCAATCTGCTTTGTAAGGACTTAAGTGAGCACGGACAGCGCCTGGCCGACGAATATAAGAACATGTTCAAGAATGAGGCGCCTATCGTGAGCAAAGTCGACTTTGGTCCTGCTGCTGACCTACTTCCCGATGAGAAAGATTATTCCGACTGGACGGCGGCCTTCGTCAAGAAGGCTTCATGAGTGCGACGACAACTGTGATTCCAACATGGCGCTCGACATCGACTCGCCGTACGGCGAGTCAGCGCCACGTTCTCCCCAGCTCCGCCTTCAACTCATCATTCTCTTCCCTATCTCCCTCGCCGCCACGACCCCTGAAATGGAAGCCTGGATCAACCCCCGCGTGACGCCCGCGCCGTCGCCTACTGCGTACAGGTTCCTGATCTCCGTCTCCAGGTTCTGCGTCAGTTTCAGCCTCATGGAGTAATACTTCACCTCCACGCCGTACAGCAGCGTATCGCCGGAATTGACGCCTGGCGCCACGTTGTCCAGGACCTCGAGCATCTCCATGATGGCCGTGAGATGGCGGTACGGGAGCGCGAAGCTCAGGTCGCCGGGCGTGGCTTCCCTGAGCGTCGGCCGGACTGAGCCCTCGGCGATGCGCTCGGGCGTTGAACGCCTGCCCATCTTGAGGTCGCCGAGCCGCTGGACGATGACGCCGCTGCCCAGGAGGTTCGCCAGGCCGGCAATGTACTTCCCATAGGCGATGGGCTCATGGAACGGATGGGTAAAGTCCGTGCTGACCAGGAGCGCGAAGTTGGTGTTGGAAGTCCTTTTGTCCTGATAACTGTGGCCGTTGACGCTGAAGATCTGGTCGCTGCGCTCCTGCACCACTTCTCCATACGGGTTCATGCAGAAGGTCCTGATGCGGTCGTGGAACCGTTTTGTGTGATAGACGAACTTCGCCTCGTAGGTGACGTCCGTGATGTCCTTCATGATGGATGCGGGCAGTTCCACCCGGACGCCGATATCCACCGGATTGTTCTGCATTGACAATCCCAGACGCTTCGCCTCCCCCGACAGCCAGGGGGAGCCTTCCCTCCCGACAGCGGCGATCACGACAGGCGCCTGATACTCGCTCCCGTCATGCGTGCGAACACCGGTCACCGCACCCTGCTCCACGGTCACCTGGGACACCGCCATATCGAAGCGTATCGTGACCTTCTGTTTTAGATGGTCGTGGATGTTCCTGAGGACCTCTCTGCACAGGTCCGTGCCGATATGCCTGATGCGGGCCGGGATGAGCGCCAGGTCGTATCCCGCCGCCTTCTTTTGAAGCCTCTTCACTGCCTCAAGGTCCTCGCCGTGGACCTCCTGAACGGCGCCGAACTGCCGGTAGACAGAATCAACATGGGCAATGAGCCGGTCCAGGGTCTCCTTCGGCAGGTATTCGTTGAGCCAGCCCCCCACCTCGGCGGTAAGCGTCAATTTTCCGTCACTATAGGCCCCTGCCCCGCCCCACCCGCAAAGGATGCCGCAGAGATCGCAATGGAGGCAGGGAATATCGCCGTCTTTCATGGGACAGGAGCGGGACCGGATATCGCCCCCCTTCTCGAGCATCAGCACCCTGAGCCCCGGCTGTTTCACCAGATCCAGCGCGGAAAATATCCCCGCGGGACCGGTCCCGATGATTATCACGTCGTAGCGTTCAGACATAGCACCGTCCATGCATGATTTTAAACAAGAGCATTAACTACTTTGCCACAGAGTGTAACGAGGACACCGAGAAAATATCGAACAACCATTGTTGCAGGCATTTCTCTGTGCTCTCTTTTACCTCGGTGGCAAAAGATGTTTTAATTCATTATGTTTTTTCACGACACTACGATCCCGGCGTACCCCACAACCTGATCGTAATCCCCGCTCACATCGCCGGAGTTGGCGTATTTGACAAGTTCCGCCTTCGTCGCGCCGAGGGCCTTGCAGGCCGTGATCATTGCCACGGCAGGCCCGAATCCGCACATGCTGATGCCCTCGTCGCGGACCGTGTAATACAATCCACGCGCGTCCAGTTCGAGGATGCGCTTGATGGCAGCATGGTCCTTCTTCTTCGCCGTCGCGGCTGAGACATAGTGGCTCATGTCAGAACTTGCCACGATAAGCACGCCCTTTTCTTTATATTCCGCACTCCGCACTCCGCACTCCGCAATCGCACTTGCTATGGCATTGCCCAGTTCCACGCAGGTCTCAAGCCGCGTGTCCAGCATCTGGATGGGCACGATCGTGAATTCTTTTTTCAGGTATTGGATGAAGGGAAGCTGGACCTCAAGGGAGTGTTCCCGGATATGGGCCATCGTGTCGTCCTGGATATGGCGGGACTTCGCAAGGACCGCCGCGGCAAGGTCCTCGTTTATCCGGACGGACCCGAGCGGCGTTTCCCAGATGCCTTTCGCCATGAGCGACACCGGCGCACCGAGGCCGGTATGATTGGGCCCGATGAGCACGAAGGTACCGGGCAGTTCGACACGTGAATAGACCGCGCCTGCAACGGGCCCAGAGTAGACGAGGCCCGCGTGAGGAGAAACGATGCCGAAAGCCCTGGCCTTTTTCGCCTCGGGCTCCACAAATAGCTCGACTTGGTCCCGCAGGGCCGACGGTGAACCCTGGTAGAAATATCCTGCGACAGCCGGTTGACGGATCATGGGAACCTCTCAATTGCGGATTTCGGATTGCGGATTGCGGATTTGAAACTGCTTAGATTATATCACTATTGATGAAAGATTGAGGAAGTGCGAGAGGTTGGTTAACAATAAAACAACTGAAGGGTAATATTTCTTGCGTGATGAGAACAAGAGTACGTTAATGGTTGTCGTACTCTGTTCCAATCCGCAATCCGCAATCCGAAATCCGCAATTTGTACTACTCCACTGACTTGCTGATGACCGTCTCGATGGTGCCTTTGAGGCGCATTTCGGAGAACTTCTGCAGGACCTCGCGGACACGCGGGTGTTTTTCGAGAAGATAGTTCAGTTTGTCCTCGGTCAGTTCCAGGACCGTGGTTTCCTCAAGCGTCTCGATCGTGGCGGTCCGTGGTTTGCCGGTAAGATACGATATCTCGCCGAAGAACTCGCTGGGCCAGAGCTTCGCCAGCACAACGACCTCGCCCGACAGCAGGGTCGTATAGACCCGTACGGAGCCGCTGGCGATGATATAAACGGACTTGCCCTTGTCCCCTTCGCGTACGATGACCTCGCCCTGGGCGTGGGTATGGACGTTCATTAAATTTGTGAACTCCTGGAACTCACCCTGGGTGAATCCCGCGAAGAGCGGTATGGCGCTGTTGGCCGGTTTCTGCTTTCCCTCTTCCACGGGCTCGGCCTTCTTCTCGGCGATGGTCTTGTTGGAGTGGAGCGCGGACATCCGGTCCTGGGCGCGCTTGTGCTGGGGATCGATGCGCAGCGCAAGCTTGTACTGGGCCAGCGCCTTGACCACGGCGCCGGTCTCGGCGTAGAGGTCCGCCGCGTAAACATATTCCCGCGTCGCTTCAGGCTTCGAGCTCAGTTTCTGATAGGCATCCCCCATGCGGACACGGATGATGGGATCGGGATTCATGGCAAAGAGCTTCTCCATTTCGGAAACGGCTTCCTTCCATTTCCCCTTGCCCAGGTATTTCTGGATACTTTCGATCAGCTGTCCCTTGTTCTCTGCGCCCATCTTCGCCTCCGGACGATGTTGTCGTTTTCCGATCAGGACTTATCTGTTACGTCTCACGCACTTACGCCTTACGCCTAACGGCTTCTATCATCCTATCCCTTTCAGCTTCTGCAGGGTATTGGCCACCCGTTGATTGTAGTAGTTCTGCATGACATCGCGGATGCGGGGCTTCGAACCGATAAGGTCCTTGAGCTGGTCCTCGGGAACTTCGAGGATATCGCACTCTTCGGCGGCCTCCACGGTCGCCGTCCGCGGCTTGCCGGTGAGGAACGCGATCTCTCCGAAAAAATCGCTGGGCTGGAGCACAGCCAGGTCCACCTGTTTGCCATCCATGGTCGTCGAGACGCGCACGGTGCCGCGCGTGACCACAAAGACAGACGCACCGGTCTCGCCCTCTTTGACGATCGCCTGGCCGGCCGGCACGGTATGGAACACCATGCGTTTGGTGAATTCATTGAACTCTTCCTGGTTGAGGTCCGAAAAGAGCGGGACGATGCTGCTCTGCGGCGCCACCTCGCCGAGCTCCACGGGTTCGAGCTTCAGTTCGGTCACGGACTTGTTGGAATGGAGCGAGGACATCTGTTCCAGTGCCTTGTTGTTGCTCGGGTCCAGCCGCAGCACCATCTTGTACATGGCCAGGGCCTTGACGACGAACCCCTTTTCCGCGAATATCTCGGCGGCCTTCATGTACTCGTTGATGGCCTGCGGCTTCTGGTTCATCTTCTGCCGGATGTCACCCATGCGCACCTTGACCTGCGGGTCCTGGTCGATGGCAAAGAGCTTATCCATGTCGGCGATCGCGTTCTTCCAGTCGCTCTTCTGGATGTATTTTTGGACGTTCTCGGTGAGCTGCGCTTTTTCTGACGCCAAGGTGATATCCTCCGTCATTGCGGGATCATGGCCGGCCGGTCGTAGCCGTCCATGTGGGGTCAATTATATACTATTTTCCGGATTTCTAAAAGCTTCTCTTTTCGGCATTCTCGAACCTCGTGAACTGCTTCAGGTAGGTCACGTCCACGATATCCGTCGGGCCGTTGCGCTGTTTGCCGATGATCACTTCCGCCTTCCCCCGTCTCCCGCAGAGACATTCACCGTCCCAGGGGCACTCGCACTTATTGTACTGTTCCTCGCGGTAGATGAACAGGATCACGTCGGCATCCTGCTCGATGGCGCCGGACTCGCGGAGGTCGGCCAGCATGGGCCGTTTGTCCTTGCCCCGGGTCTCCACGGCGCGGTTGAGCTGGGAAAGGGCGACGATCGGGACCTTAAGCTCCTTGGCGAGCGCCTTGAGCGACCGTGATATGTTGGAGATCTCCTGCTCCCGGCTGTCCTCACCCCTGCCGCGCATGAGCTGGAGGTAGTCCACGATGATCAGGTCCAGTCCCTTGTCCATCTTGAGCCTCCGGGACTTGGAACGCATCTCGAGGACGCCGATGGCGCCGGAATCATCGATATAGATCGGCGCTTCCGCCAGTCTCCCGGCAGCGGTTGAAAGTTTCCCCCAGTCCGACTCGGCAAGGTACCCCGTCCGGAGCTTGTGCGCGTCCACCCGCGCCTCGGAGCAGAGCATGCGGAGGCCGAGCTGCTCCTTGGCCATTTCCAGGCTGAAGATCGCCACGGTCTTGCCGGTCTCCAGCGAAGCGTGGGCGGCGATGTTCAGGCAGAAGGCGGTCTTGCCCATGGAGGGGCGGCCCGCGATGATGATGAGGTCGCTGGCCTGGAATCCCGAGGTGAGCTTGTCGAGGTCGATGAACCCGGTCGCAAGCCCAGTGATCATTTCCTTGCGGTCAAAGAGCTGCTCGATGGTCTTGAAGCTTCCGTGGACGATGTCCTTGAGCGACGAGAACGGCTCCGTCATCTTCTTGTCGGAGATCTCGAGGATCCGCTGCTGCGCCTGGTCGATGAGTTCGTCGATCTTGACGGCCTCCGGAGAGCCGTCGTAGCTCCGGGTGATGATGTCCGTCGAGGCGTGGATCAGCTGGCGGAGCACGGACTTGTCCCGGACGATCCGCGCGTGGTATTTGACGTTCGCCGCCGTCGGAACGAGGCTTACCAGCGTGGAGAGGTAGGAGGCGCCGCCCGCCTTGTCGATGGCGCCGCCGTGACGCAGGGCGTCCGTCAGCGTCACGAGGTCGATCGCGTCGCGGGTCTCGAACATTTCGAGCATGGCGGCAAAGATCCTGCGATGCGCATCCTTGTAGAAATCATCGGGAACGAGAATGTCGCTGACGTTCTCCATCGCGCTGTTCTCGATGAGAATGGCGCCGAGGACCATCTGTTCGGCTTCGATGTTCTGAGGGGGGAGCTTCTGGAGCGAGACTTCTTCCTGGAGGGGCATGTCAATACCTCAGGGGAGGAATAAAAAAGGAGCCAGCAGCCGGAAACCAGAAGAATACCTCCTGACTCCCGACTCCTGACTCCTGAATACAGTCGTGGGTCGTTCCGTTATTCTTCAGCGATGACGGAGACTTTGAGGTCCGCAACGACGTCGGAATGGAGCTTCACCTGAACGGTGAACTCGCCGAGCCGTTTGATGGGCTCTTCCAGCGTGATCTTGCGTTTGTCGATGTCCACGCCCAACGCCTTTGCTGCATCGGCGATGTCCATGGTCGTCACGGAACCGAAGAGCTTGCCTTCCTCGCCGACCTTGGCCTTGATGGTGATGGCAAGGGACTTGATCCGGTCCGCGTCGGCGGCTGCCGTCTTCTTGAGCGTGCGGATGCGGTCCGACACCATCTTCTTGGCGTGTTCCATCGCCTTGAGGTTCTTCGGGGTGGCCTCGAGGGCCTTCTTCGAGGGGACCAGGAAGTTCCGGCCATACCCGGGCTTCACCTTCACGAGGTCGCCGATCTTGCCCAGATTATCAACATCTTCACGTAAAATTACCTGCATTGCGTGTGCAACTCCTTTCAGCTTTTTTCGTAGACGGTGATACTACCAGAACAGGGGCCGGGTGTCAACAGGGAATTTATAACGTTATCAGAGATTTAATCGATGACTTCAGAGCACTTCCATACAAACCAAACAAACCAAACAGATTATCCAGCTTTGCAGGCCATCATAGGGATGTTCCAGAATGGATGCTGGCATTCAGGTTCCTGCTTACGCTTTTTTACGGCTGCAGAACAACCCAGAACAACTTTCCGGAATTGCTCCAAAATCCGCAGAACGCATACGCAAACACAATGTTACCGCCGCGGGAGAATCGGACCCTGGAAAGGCCCGGGGAAGAACAGTCGCTCAGATCAACCGGATAGGTCTGCAACAGAACATGTGTCGATGTATCGAATATGAGGATATTATTAGTGTCCGTCGCTGCGACATAGGCGCCGCTTGGGTCGAAAGCCACAGAGGCCGGGTACGCGCCTGTCTCCCAAGCGCCGTAGATATAACCCATCGCAGTGGACGAGAAGTCATAGATGGAGTAGCCGGGCCCGTTCCCTCCGCCGCAGGCGTAAGCGACATGCTCGCCATCGGGCGAAATCGCGAGGTCCTCTCCATTCGAGCAATATCCTGTCAGTGATTCAACCTGGGTCAGCGTCTTGAGGTTAGGATCAAAACTATAACGAACAAGGTCGTAGGAATTTGCTGAAAACAGCTGACCGTGTACAGGGTCATATGCCAGTAGATGACCATAGTGACCGGGATAAGGATCCCAATCACCCGGGTACTCCTGTTCCACTGTTCCCGTCAATCCGCTGACAAGAGCGAGAGGGTGATCATTCGATGCGTTCTCATCAAGGGACGCAAAGACCCTTCCACCGCCGACTACGGCAAGGTTCAGGGCGCCCTTGCTGAGCGTTATCTGGCTCTTCGCGCCGGAGAGGAGGTCCATCCGGGTGAGAAAGGTGGCTGGTGCATGAGCTGCGTAGAGAAGGTCATTGTCCGGGTCCAGCGCCAGCCCCTTTGGAGCAGCCGTGAGCTGGAATGGTGTACCCGTACCGCCCGATACGACGTCCAATAATCTAATCTGATTCAGTTCCCGATCGCCGAAGAGCACAACACCGTTACAAAGCGGGATGAAGTCCTCGGAAGGCCCTACGATCATCGATCCTGTTGTCTGTGTCTTCAGAATATCATCAGTACTGCAGGAAGGCGAGGACCGGGTTATGGTCACGGTTACCGGGGCGCTGCTGCCCGTACCATCGCTGACGATGAGCTCTGCCACGAACAGACCATCCTTATCCGATGTAAATGAGGGGTTGACTGATGTCGCATTTGACAGCACAGCAGTGCTTCCCGCCGGTTTCCGAATCAGCGACCAGGAATAGGCAAGCGCATCGCCATCGGCATCAGAGCTGCCGCTGCCTTCCAGTGTGATATTCACACCGGCGAGAACAACCCGGTTGGGTCCTGCATTCGCAACCGGGTTCCGGTTTTGATTGATGATAGGCTGCGGGGATAGCGAATCGCGTTTGTTCCCACACCCTCCCAGCAAACTCACCATCAGAGAAAACAGAAGGGCCGTTTTAATAATGCAGGACGAATGTACCATGATTTTCCCTCGCACTGGCATCCGACGTTCAAAGCGTCCGTAGTTTAGCAGATGCTCCAATGCATTGCAACCGCACTTTGCATGTACTATCAGCGGGTTAATTGGCCCCGGCAAAGCCTGTCACGCGTCATGGAATGCAATACCAGCTGAACGGACAGGACACTCGGAAGTTCTTGTTCACCCGGACCTGAATTTCGATGTTGTTATCAAGATGCAAATTTGTTATATTTCCACGTTGCCGATGATCATGAAGGGTGTACGTCATGGGCATTGCAACTGTCCCGAGCGGTGCGCAGCGAACTGGAGCAGGAATCCGATGACGACCGAAACGACCGGTACCGAACGATCAGCGAACGTGAACTGGACGCTCCTTTTCCTCTGCTGGCTCATTGCCAGCGTCTCGACCCTGGGCAGCCTGTTCTTCAGCGAGGTCATGGGTTTCGCGCCCTGCGTGCTCTGCTGGTATCAGCGGATAGGCGTCTATCCCCTGGTCCTCATCTTCGGCGTCGGGCTCTTTTCCTTTGATGCGGGCGTGATCAAATATTCCCTGCCCCTGGCGGTCGCGGGCTGGCTGGTCGCGCTGTATCACACCCTGCTGTATTCGGGGGTCATCCCGAAGAGCCTCCAGCCCTGCAGCGAGGGCGTTTCCTGCACGGAAAAGTACATTGAACTGTTCGGGTTCCTGTCCATCCCCCTGCTGTCGCTCCTGTCATTTTCAGCGATCATCATACTGCTCTTCATACTCCAAAGGAGGCTCGCTCCATGAAAAAAACACATATTGTCGTGATCTCAGGCATTGTTCTTGTGATGGTGTTCGTTCTCGGCAGTTTCCTGGTCAAAGACCGGCAGGCGGAGACCCTGGGTTCCCTGGCCCGTAAGAACGCCGAGGCGCTCGTCCGAGACCATTCTCCGGTCCTCGGTGATCCCGCGGCAAAGGTCACCATCACGGAGTTCATGGACCCTGCGTGCGAGACCTGCCGCGCCTTTGACCCCTTCATCAAGCAGATGATGGCCGCCTATCAGGGCAAGATCAAGCTCGTCGTCCGGTATGCTCCCCTGCATGAGGGCGCGGACTATATGTGCGCGGTGCTCGAAGCGGCGAGAAAGCAGGGGAAGTACTGGGAGACCCGCCAGCTCATGTATGACACCCAGCCGCAGTGGACGGAACACCACAGGGCGCGCCCGGAGCTCCTCTGGAAGCACCTGCCCCGCATCGGGCTGAACGTGGACCAGTTGAAGAAGGACGTGAACGACCCCGCGATCGCCCAACTGATCCGGCAGGACATGGCGGACGCCAGGACCCTCCAGGTCACGAAAACACCGGGGTTCTTCGTCAATGGGAAGCCGCTGGTGAGCTTCGGGTACGAGCAGCTGAAGGCGTTGATCGAAGGGGAGCTGCGGGCGAACTATTAACGGATTGTAGAATCAGTATTTTCTATGGTTCGATCATGCCGAGGTTTATCGCGATAGCACGGTCCATTTTTCTCATCGCATCTGAGGAAACCGCGCTCAGCCTCCGTACTGATCGTTTCTTTTTGATCGCCGAATCCTGTTCAGCGGGATACCCCCCGCCTTACCCTACAAGAAATGCCACACATCCGCGGTTTCCGCGTCCGTTGCCGATTTCGAAAAGTATCAATCGGTCATCCTCTCGCGAAGCGTCCGTTCTGGCCGATCGAGCGATAGATTGTTCATGACTTCGTCGGTTCCTCCAGCATCCCCGTATCCAGCAGTCGCGCCCCATGCAGCACCCGCATGATGATCACCCTCGACTCAACAATTTTAAAGATGGTTCGATAATTTCCGTACACCAGATGACGGTAGGCCGTGCCGAGCAATTCGTTCTCCCGCACGAGCGGGCAGCGTTCGGGAAAACGCTCCAGTGTGCCGATCTGCTCCTCCAGCTGCAGGACAAATGCGGTTGCAGCATCGGGTTTGTCCTGGGCGATGTACTCCCATATTTCGGCCGCATCGGCTTCCGCGGCCGCGGTGATGTCAACGATGAATTTTTTTGGCATGCTTGAACTCTTTTAAAAAGTCCCGGGCGGAACGAGTCCGGCCGCTTGCCGCATCCTGCTCGGCCGGCGCAAGAAGTTTTGCAAGGTTCCCGGCATGCAGATGTTTTTCGTAGACATGCACATCCAGCAGTACGGAATCGGCCTTGCCGTTGACCGTGAGAATTACCGGTCGCCCCGTTGCGTGGAGATGATCAAGAATATCTCGAGTGTTCCGTTTCAGATCGGTAACAGAGCGAATATCCTCCGAAAGACTTATGCGAGACATATCGCACCTCCTATGATGCTTTATTTAGCATTATATATAGCACTATATAAAGTGATTAGCAATCGTAAAATTGGCCGTGAATCCAGGAACGAGCGCATTCCCCGGAGACTTTTCTGTTATTTCTCATCCCCCGGTCTTGCTGAAGACGCTTATCATCACATCGACATCCAGCGCCAGCCGCTCAAGCGCCTCGACCTTTGACCGGGTCTTCAGATCGATGTTCCAATAATACGGGGTCATTGCAAGAAGGTCCATGATCTCTCCGCTATTTATGAGCTCAAGCTGATAATTGACCCTTGCTCTGTTCGAAAGAGAAAACAGGTCGCCGGCCTGCTCGACCATGTCGGATTCTTCATGCTCTCTGGCGACCGGATAGATAACCTCCCTTAGCCCGTTCAGATGCCGGGGGCCGGGATGGGCGATCACGAGCCTGCCGGTGTCCTTGAGTATCCGTGCAAATTCAGTAAAGTTCAGCGGAGAAAAGACGTTCAGAACGATATCCAGGGATGAGTTCAGAAAAGGCAGGTCAATGATGCTGGCAACGAACCAGTTCATTGTTCTGTCGCGCTGGGTGGCCTGCTGGACCGCAAATTTTGCTATGTCGACACCGTAATAGCGGGAGACGGCTGGTTCCCCGGAGCTTCGGTCCAGAGACTCCTTCAGCCGCTTGAGATAAAATCCTTCCCCGCAGCCTGCATCAAGGATGTTGCATACCTGTCCCTTCTCCGGTCCCAAGAGAATACCGGCAATAGCTTCGTTGATGCCGTCCGATAGCCGGTCGTAATGCCCACGGTCAAGAAACCTTCTGCGGCTCTGGATCATGGCCTTGTTGTCACCGGGCTCTTTTGAATGCTTCTGGTGGGCAAGCAGAAAATTGACGTACCCCTGACGGGCGGCATCGAAGGTGTGCTTGTTGGCGCATTGGCATCCGGTCTCGGAACGTAGTGTGATTTCCCGGCAGACGGGACATTGGAGGATGGATGTCATGTGGCCTTTTCCCGATAGGACAGGATCTCTTTTAGAAACTCTCCACCATAACGCTTCAGCTTGACATCCCCCACGCCGGAGATCATTCTCATCTCGGAGGCGGTCTTCGGGAAATGCACGCACATTTCATGCAGTGTCTTGTCCGAAAATATTACGTAGGGCGGAACATGGTTCTCCCCGGCGATCTTCTTCCTGACAGCGCGCAGACGCTCAAAGAGTGCCTCGTCGTAGCGCCCGCCTTCCACAGTATTCCGTCGCCGCACTTTTATTTTTACCGCTTCACGCTTGAGCCCGAAGACCTCGCCCGGCCCGGTGAGCACACCCGCTCCCCTGGGCGTGAGTTTCAGCACCGGGTAGCGATCGCCGTCCTGTTTGATCAGCTCCTGGGCAAGAAGCTCGTCGACAATGAAGTGCCAGTGGTTCTTATCGTGAAGCCGTCCCGCGCCAAAGGTCTTGATCTCGTGATGGCCCAGTTCCCTGACGCGCTTCGTGTCCGCGCCCATGACGACGTCGATGATATGGACGATGCCGAAGCGCTCATTGGTCCTGGCCATGGCCGACATGAATATCCGCGCATCGGTCGAAATGTCGATGCGGTCCGCTGAGCCGGTGCAGATGTCGCAGGCTTCGCAATTCGCCGCTGGATAGGCTTCTCCGAAAAAGGAGAGGAGCTGCTTCCGTCTGCATACGTTGTGGGACGCGAACCGCACGGTCTGGTTCAGCTTCTCAAGGGCTATCCGGCGCTCCCCCTCGTCCTCCATCTTGTCGATGAAGTATCGTATCTTCGGAATATCGCCCCTGCTGAAAAAGAGCAGGCAATGGGCCGGTTCGCCGTCCCGCCCCGCCCGGCCAGTCTCCTGGTAGTATCCTTCGATGTGCCGGGGGAGATCGGCGTGGACCACGAACCGTACGTTCGACTTGTCGATGCCCATGCCGAAGGCGATGGTCGCCACGATCACCGAGACCTCGTCCTTGTTAAAGGCCTCCTGGTTCCGTTCACGGACCTCCACGGACAGCCCTGCATGGTACGGCAGAGCCTTGATGCCGCTGGAGTCAAGAAATTCCGCTGTCTCGTTGACCGCGTCGCGGGTCGTCCGGTAGATGATCCCCGCTTCTCCCTCGCGGTCCTTCAGGAATTTCAGGAGCTGCTGCTCTACCTGCGACTTGGGTTCGACCTGGTAGAAAAGATTGGGCCGGTTGAACGAAGCGCGCACGGAATGGGGCGTCCTGAGCCCGATCTTGCTGATGATGTCCTGCTGGACCTTGTGCGTGGCCGTGGCGGTGAACGCCGCTATGGGGATGCCGGGAAAGAGCGCGGGAATAGCGGACAGGGCGAGGTAGTCGGGCCGGAAATCATGGCCCCATTCGGATATGCAGTGCGCCTCGTCTATGGCGAAAAGCGAAAGGGGAATTCCCTTCAGCATCTCGGTGAACTGCGGCATGGCAAACCGTTCCGGCGCGATGTAGAGGAGCTTGACCTGTTGTTCTTTGAGCCGCCGGTAGACGTCCGAGATCTCGCGCTGATCGAGCGAGCTGTTCATGAACACGGCCGCGATGCCGTTTTCCACTGCGGCGTCGACCTGGTCCTTCATCAGCGAGATGAGAGGACTGATGACGATCGCCGTTCCTTCCATCAGAAGCGCGGGCAACTGGTAGCACAGGGACTTCCCTCCCCCGGTGGGCATGACCGCGAACACGTCCTTCCCGTTCAGGACCTGCCTGATGATGGTCTCCTGATCCTGCCGGAACGATTCGAAACCGAACACGGTGCGGAGAACGTCATGCGCTACGTTGTCACTGATAGGTGATTGATGTGGCATACGTTTCGAGAACAGGCGGATTGGAGATCCGTGCGCTAGACGCCGCCTTCCGCCTTCCTCTTGATCTCCGCCAGCTTGTTCATGGCATCGAGCGGCGTGATGCTGTTCAGGTCGAGTTCGGCGATCTCCCGCACAAGGTTCGCGTCACGGGCTGCGAACAAGCCTAGTTGCCGCTCTTTCACCTTGTCACCTTGTCCCCCAGTCTCCTTGTCGGTCTTTTCTCCCTGTCCCCCTGTCCCCGCGTCCCCGCGTCCGCTTTTAGGCGCTGCCACCGGCACGCCCTGCTCATCGAACTCCGCCTTTTCGAGGTTCGCCAGCACCTCACGCGCCCGCGCGATAACCCCGGCAGGAAGACCGGCGAGCCGCGCCACCTGGATGCCGTAGGACTTGTCCGCGCCTCCCTCGACGACCCGCCGGAGGAAGATGATCTGGTCGTTCCATTCCTTTATGGCGACGTTGTAGTTCTTGACCCGGTCCATGGTGAGCGCAAGGTCGGTCAATTCGTGGTAATGGGTGGCGAAGAGCGTGCGCGCCCTGAGCTTCTCGTGAATGAACTCCGCCACGGCCCAGGCGATGCTGATGCCGTCGAATGTGCTGGTCCCTCTGCCGATCTCATCGAGGATGATGAGGCTTTTATCCGTGGCGTTGTTCAGGATGTTGGCGGTCTCGTTCATCTCCACCATGAAGGTGCTCTGGCCCCGGCTGATGAAGTCAGAAGCTCCCACGCGCGTGAACACCCGGTCAACGATCCCGATATACGTTTCCTTCGCCGGGACGAAGCTGCCCATCTGCGCCATGATGGCGATCAACGCGACCTGGCGCATATAGGTGGATTTTCCGGCCATGTTCGGTCCGGTGATGATGATCAACTGGTTCTCGTTCGTGTCGAGCAAGGTGTCGTTCGGCACGAACCGCTCTTCGGTGAGCTGCTCGATCACCGGGTGCCTGCCTTCGCCGATCCGCAGGACATCGCTGTCATCGATGACGGGGCGGACATAGTTGTTCTTCGCCGCGGCCTCGGCAAGCGACGCGATGCAATCGAGCACGGCAAGCCTTCGCGCCATGTCCTGGATGCGCACGGTCTCGGCAGCGACCTTCTCGCGTATATCCTGGAATAGCCGGTACTCGAGGTCCAGGATCTTCTCTTCGGCGCCCAACACCTTCTCCTCGTATTCCTTCAGCTCCGGCGTGATGAACCGTTCGGCGTTCGCGAGCGTCTGCTTCCGGATGTAGTCCTGCGGCACATTCGCCAGGTTCGTTTTGGTCACTTCTATATAATAACCGAAGACCCGGTTATAGCTCACCCGGAGGGAGTTGATGCCCGTGCGTTCCCGTTCGCGCTGTTCGATGGCGGCTATGAAGCCCTTGCCCTCGGTGCTGATTGCGCGGAGTTCGTCCAGTTCCGTACTGTGGCCCTTTTTGATCAGTTTCCCTTCGCGAAGCGTGTAGGGAGGATCGTCATGGATCGCGTTCTCGATGAGTTGATGCACATCCTGCAGGTCGTCCCACCCGTCATGAACGGTCTTGAGCAGGCCGGCGGCGCTGGGAGCGAGAAAGTTCCTGAGATCCGGCAGGACAAGGAAGGACTGGCGCAGGGCGATAAGGTCCCGGGCGTTCGCCATGCCGAGGGACACGCGGCTGATGAGCCGCTCCAGGTCATAGACCCTCCCGAGCGTGTTCCTGAGGCTTGCGCGCACCTGGTGGCGCTCCTTCAACTCGGCGACGGCGGTGAGACGGGCATCGATCTCCTGCACGTCCAGGAGCGGGTTCAGGAGCCATTCTCGAAGCTTCCGTCCTGCCATGGAGGTTACCGTGTGGTCGAGCACCGACAGGAGCGTGCCCCGGCCGGAACCGTCGTAGACGTTCTTCACCAGTTCGAGATTTCGCTGGCACGGCCCGTCCAGTACCATGTAGGACCGGACAAGGAAGGGCCTGACGCCCCGGATGTTCGCAAGCGCCGTCTTCTGCGTCTCCTCGATATACCGGAGCGCGGCGCCCGCGGCCGAAACGCCCAGGGTCATGTCCCCGCAGCCAAATCCTTCAAGGGTCGCGGTCTTTAGATGGTCGAGCAACGATCTTTTCGCGGTCTCCCGGTCGAAGGTCCAGTCTTCGTAAGGATTGATCGCCTGCGTATATTGCATGAGGAGAGCGGTGAGTCCCGATGCCGCCTCCTGCCCCTTCGGCAGCACGACCTCTCGCGGCGTGAACCGGGAGAGCAGGGTGTCAAGCTCGGCAAGATTGCCCGCGCCGTCCACCTCGGCCATGAAAAAGTCGCCGGTGGAGATATCGAGGAACGCAGCGCCATAGCCTTCCTTCGCGGGATAGAGCGAGGCGAGGTAGTTGTTGTCCTTGGCCTCCAGCAAGTTCGCGTCGAGAACGGTCCCGGGCGTCACGACGCGGATGACCTCGCGCTTCACGATGCCCTTGGCAAGCTTCGGGTCCTCCACCTGCTCGCAGATCGCCACTTTGAACCCCCGCCGGATGAGCTTGGCGATGTAGCCTTCGACGGCGTGATAGGGAAATCCGCAAAGGGGCGTCTCGATGCCTTTGGACTTGTTCCGCGCGGTCAGCGTGATCTCGAGCACCTTGGACGCGGTCACCGCGTCCTGGTCGAACATCTCGTAGAAGTCGCCCATGCGGAACAGCAGGATCGCGTCAAGGTGCTGACGCTTGATCTCGCGGTATTGTTTCATGAGGGGGGTCAGATCAGTCATAGATCAGTCGAGATGCAGTCGATAGTCATGGTGCAGTCGGCAGTCGATGATACATCTTCAGTTTCGATTTCGTCATCCCCGTGCAAACGGAACGGTTCATGCAAAACCCAACGCATTGTGTAAGGCTAACGCGCGGCTGACCCGCGTTTCGTCGGGTCGAGCCGCAGGTTAGAATTATCTTGTCGGCTATTGCTCGGCCTATCCCTCGCCTCGGACAATAAATAAAGTGGCGCCGATTGTTAGCTAATCATATTTTGTTATCATTCACCAACCGCCAATAGTAGCGACCCAATCGTGTGAGTCTGCACGACTTACTTTGTACTGCGGCGTGGTACATGTGATCTGCGCCAACAGGCTCTACAAGCCCCGCGTAACGAAGCTTCAGGAGCCCCCGAAAGATTTCCTCCTTCTCAATATCATGGGGTTCAATCTCAGGCTCAAATGCTGGTGACAAGGGAAGATCCTCTGCTGGCAGGGGAAAGAACGAGGGCAATCTTCTTAGAAGTGTGTGATCGACCTTCGGAGGTGTATCACGAAGACGCGCGAAGCGATTTACATTCGCCTTGAACAGTGGGCGTTGATCCCATGCACCCATAGCATTATCAATATAAGCATACACACTTGCCGCGGATACTTCACCGAGAATGCCGGCCGCTCCACCTTCGAGCGCTTCGACAAGAAGCGAAGAGAACACTCCACCGCCTCCGACTTCTAAGGCCTCTTGGCCTTTTCTGGTTGCGGTAATAACCGAAACACCTTCGGAAAGTATGACCTTGTCATTGCTCACTGCGGGCACTAGTCCAAACGCGCCGCTATGGCAACAATCAAGGGTAATAAATACTTCATCGACCTGCGCCTGATTGGCTAAAGCAAGTACCTCTGACATGGAAATCCCAACATCATACTCAGAGTAGTCAGGAGTAACCAAGAAACCGCCTAGGCCATTTATCGTACCGTGACCAGAAAAGTGAAGAAATGCAAGGTCTGCCGGGTGCTCAAATAATTCGCTAATTCTACGTCGCAGCAAGGATCTGGAAATGGTCTGCGGCGGCGCTGTTAGGACATCACACTGAAAATTGAGGCGCCCGTCGTGATGACGACCAAGTACTTGTGCGAGACGAGTGGCATCACTGACGCAGCCCTGAAGTGGACAGCCGGGGTACTCGTCAATGCCAATAATGAGTGCTCTTCGCATTAGCGTGCACCACCGATTAGGGCCTTAAGATTATCCCATGTCCACTTGTAGATTTTGTCCGTTTCAAGAGCCGCCAGGGGTTTGGTGCAACTCTTATCGCTCCGTCCCCAGAGCAGAAAGTACGGGATGCTCTCTTCGCGGGCGATGTTGACTTCAGCGCTCACACCTGTTGCGTTGTTAGTGTATACTCCGCATATAACTATAACGACATCGCAGGAGCGAATACGCGTCCGAACCTTGTCACGCCAATTCCCGCTTAATGCATCTTTCAGCGACCAATCAGCAAGGTCGAATGGTGTGTCAGAATTGCGTGCTTGCCCAACGAGCAGGTTTCTCAAGTCTTCATCGTGATCAAAATCAAAACTTATGAATGCTCTTTTCTTTGCCATGAGATGCACCTCCACTAATTTATTGTTTAATGCCAGCGATTATCCCTCCTATTTCGCTGGGGCGAAAAGGAGCGATAAAGTTACACTGTGAGCACGCAATCATCTCGTCAGAACCTGGCGGAAACACAGACATCGCTAGATGGCATTTCGGGCAGTAAGCGACCTCCTCTATTCCTTCGGCCGATCTATTCCAGAGCACACCGCGTGCCTGGATAAGATGAATTTCTAAAGCGACGCCAGTTGCATTTTGAGCAATTGGCTTAGATTGACGAAGGTCAGATTTCCACTTTGCAAACGCGCCACTGATATCCTCGTGTAATGGCCAGGACGCATCCGTTAGATCACGTTCATAAATAAAATTGCTTATTGCGCCTCGGTCAAATATGCCCCGACGTATACCCTTATGATGGATTACAAGAAGAGGTAAGCCGCGCGCATGTGCGAGGCCAGCTTCAATGTGGTTCCACTCTGTTGGGAGAAAATATGGTTGCGTACTCGGAGTAGGTATGGACTGATCCTTCAGCAACCCTTTTTCGATATAGATTTGCGGGTAGCCCAAAATAATAGCGCCAGAACACAGCGACATCAAAGAAATGACCTCGTCCAGTGGGGTTTTGCTCGGATAATCACTGGCTCCGAGTGTTCTTGGATTGAGTTCGTGGCTTCTCATGAATCGGAGAAAGCACTCAAGCCCAGGCTGAAATTCACTCGCTATCCAGGTTGGTCTGCTCACAAATACATTATTCATTTGAAACTCCAAATGGTTCGGCACCAAAACAGAGGGTGGGCAGGCAAATCGCAAAACTCAATCACACAGACCTGCTGTCCGATTCATATTTCTTTTAATCTCAAAAATCCTAATCTTTGGTTGAATTACGGATATCCAACTCTAGTTTTCGAGCTATCGCATCAGCACAAGATAAAATACTACCGCCCTCACCCCAAGCAGGAGCAGGACATCGTACACCTTTTAATTCCTGTATAATGATATCTACCGGAACGTTATATTGTAAAGCAGCCGATACCATTGATGATAACGCATCTGTCATTGAAGCCGCACAACCGCCGGATTTAGACATTTGTGCGTGAACCTTAACAGGTTTACCATCGATTTTGGAAATACTAATATGTAGCGATCCGCAACCAGTTTCAACGTTATAAGTTGTAGACGGAAGTATATCTGGCAAAGAAAAGGAGGTCGCTGTCGAATCCGCTTTCCGGCCTACAGGTATATTTTGTATATCTCTTAAAGTTCGTTCAGCAATCTTTTTGAAAGCATCCTTTATATGAACCAATTTTTTCTTTAAATCCTGACAACTCTTGTACTCAATAAATTCGATACCCCCCAGATCAGACGGAACAGTTGTACCTTTTCTGGCGATAATTACGAAATGCTTACCCATCCCACCCATCATGCCAAGTTCATACATTACGTTTGGATTTCTATCCGTCAATTCGAAGATACCAAAGCTACTTTCCTGCATTTTATTACACACCTTGCAAAGGATATGTTTTAGAAACACTTCATCCCTTGCAGTGTACGGTATAAAACCAAATTCTTTCATGGTTTCAGTTACAGTTAATTCAACATCTTCAAATGAATCTAAATATGGGAAGCCAAAGAAAAATAGCTTAATATCTGGCTCAATTTTTTTCTTGCATTCTTGCTCCCCAGTCAACGGACATAACATATTATTTCTCCTTTACCTAACCAGTATATATCTATCCATATTTGGATAGGAAAGAACGAATTTGCGGTCTTAGCGAATTTAGCAAAAACAATGCCGGCCTCTTATACCTACCCCTTCGTAGGCACCTGCATTCCAAGCTTCTTCAACACATTTTTGATATCCACCCAGACCCACTTCTTCTCCCCCGGACTCCGGAGAAGATAGGACGGATGGAAAGTCGGCATAACGGGGATGCCCTCGTACTCCTGCCAGACGCCGCGCAGCTTCGTGATGCCCTGCTTTGTATTGAGCAGATTTTGCGTCGGCACGTTCCCGAGCGTAACGATGACAGTGGGATGGATGGCCCGTATCTGCTGCTTCACGAAACCGATGCAGGACTCGACCTCGTCGGGTTCGGGATTGCGATTGTTCGGGGGCCTGCACTTGACGATATTGCAGATATAGACCTCGGCCCTCTTGATGTTCATGCCCTTTTCGATGATGTCGGTAAGGAGCTGTCCCGCCGCGCCGACAAAGGGCCTTCCTTGCTGGTCTTCCTCGAAGCCCGGTCCTTCGCCGACGAACACGATCACTGCTTTCGGTTCCCCTTCGCCGAATACTATATTCGTCCTGCCTTTGTGAAGTTTGCATCGCGTACAATCTCCGATCTCTTCGCGAATGGCCGCCAGGGTCATGGACTGTCCTGCGATGTCTCCCCCTCTCCTCTTATCCTCCCCCTCGAGGGGGGAGGAAGACAAGGCGGGGGTGGTCCCGGTTTTACTCGTTGCAACGGGAGATGGTGCGGGTTTCGCTGCGGATGAAGATCGTGGTTGATCTGTCCGGTCGCCCTGCGGCAGTTCGATCGACTTGATTCCGAGCGCGCGCTGATACTCAAGGTGCGCCCGCACGTCGGCAAGGATGTCGAGGAATTCTTTCTGAATGTCACTCATGATTTGCCAGGTAGTGTCTGGTGTGAGGTTGTGATTTTAATCCGCAATCCGAAATCCGCAATCCGCAATTGAGAAATTCAGTTCCCCCACTTCAGCTTCGTCCGCAGGATCTCGTAGTAGTTCTTGGTGGGATGTTTGATGAGTTTGACGCGGTACTTCGCCTTCTTCACCTCAACGATATCGTTCAGACGCAGAGGGCTCACCACCTGGCCATCGAGGGAAAGAGAAACGCCTTCGCTCCGGGAAACAAGCTTCACCCGGACTATCGCGCTGTCGGGAATCGCGATGGGGCGGTTCGAGAGCGTGTGAGGACAGATAGGCGTAACGACGAAACACTGGAGCGCAGGATGAATGATCGGCCCGCCGGCTGACAGTGAATAGGCCGTGGAGCCTGTCGGCGTCGCGAGGATCAGCCCGTCAGCGCGGATGGAGGTGAGATAATCCTCCCCCACCGACACCTCGAGCGACACCATGCGGGCAATTGCGCCCTTGCTGATGACCGCGTCGTTCAGCACGTTGTATTCGGAGACCTGTTTCCCTTTCCGAATAATGCCTGCCGTCAGCATCATGCGCTCTTCGGCTTGCAGCTTCCCGGCAAGCGCCTTTTCCAGGTTCGCGTAAAGTTCGTTGAGCGAAACCTCGGCCATGAATCCCAGGCTCCCGAGGTTCACGCCGAAGATGGGAACGTTCTTTTTTGAGTCGGCAACGAGCCGCGCGGCGGAAAGGAGCGTCCCGTCTCCGCCGAGGACGATGATCATCTCGACCAGGGAAGGGAGCTTCCTTGCCGGATGTCCCGGCATGCCGACTGAAGCCGCGGTTCGCTCCTCCAGGAACACCTTCCGTCCTTTTGCGGTCAGCCACTTCGACAGCTTCCTGACAGCGGCGTGCGCCCGCGGTATGTCCTTTGCTATGATCCCGATCTTTTTCATATCACTGTTTCGTCTCGATGTACTTTTTGTCTTCGATGGCCTTCCTGAGATCGGCCAGCAGTTTCCTGTATCGTTCCCCTTCCGCGAAGAATCCCAGCTCTCTGCTGTTCTCGGAAACATCGGAGAGGTATATATTGAGCTTGTCTTCGGGAAGTTCCTCTTCCGCCTGTTCGGCCCATTCTATCACCGTTGCTCCGTCGGAATCAATATACTCCTCGAACCCGATGGACTCCAGCTCCGACGGGTCCTTCAGCCGATAAAGGTCGATGTGATAGAACGGTATCCGTCCATGGTACTCGTTCACGAACGTGAACGTGGGGCTCGTGATGTAGTGGTCCGGGACCTGGAGCCCCTGGGCGATGCCGAAGGAGAAATGGGTCTTGCCGGCGCCGAGGTCGCCGAACAGGCAGACCAGGTCGCCGGGCTCAAGCATCGTCCCCAGAACACGCCCGACCTCCTCGGTCTGCTCTGTGCTCGAGGTGATGATGCTGAACATCAGCCCGCCTGCTGGGCGACGGCCTTGACGACATCACGCTTTCCCACGATGCCGACGATCTTGCCGGAGGCGACCACGGGAAGCAGGTGCACCTTCTTCTCGGACATGAGCGTGGCAATGTCGGTGAGCGTGGTGTCCTCGGTGATCGTGACGACCTTCTTGACGCAGATATCGCCGACCTTTGTCGCCGTGAGACGTTTGACATCCTCCGCGAACTTCTTTGAGCTCTCGAGATAGATGACCGCGTCCAGGAAACTGACCACCGTCGGGATGTGGAGCCGTTTGTTCCTGCTGATGAGATCGTTCTCGGTCACGATGCCGACAATGGCGCTGCCGGCGTCCACGACCGGCACGCCGCTTATCTCGTTCGACACGAGAAGGTTGGACAGTTCCTCGATGGAGGTGTCGGGCGTCACGGTCACTACGTCCTTGGTCATGATATCTTTCGCGGTCAGCATGGGCACCTCACAAGAAAATCAGATTTAACTACGGATGAAATCGATACAGCTGATCTGCCGCAAATGAACGCAAATGTTCGCGAATAATATCGCCGGGATTCTTTTCGGTCTTGACTTCATTCGCATCAATTCGCGAGAATTCGCGGCTAATATCCTAGCCCGGACAAGCCGGAACCAAGCAAATCATTTTCGCGCAAAGCCGCAAAGCTCGCAAAGAAAAGCTTGCAAGTCTTGAATTAAAACAATAATCCATTTTGTTTTTGCCGTTCTTTGCGGCCTTTGCGGCTTTGCGAGAGAGAAGGTTCTAAGTTTTCGTCTTAATATTCCATCCGTTTTGAGAATATTTTTGATTCCTTCGTTACTATGGTTATTGTTAATGTCTAACCGTGTTCATCCGTGGTTTCCATCGTCTGCTTCATCGCGTCGGGTATCTTCCCGATCACGTCCCCGGCGATCATCCCCGCCTCGCCCTTCTCGTCCGCCGCCAGGTCGCCGGCAAGACCGTGGAGATAGACGGCAAGGCACGATGCCTCCGTCGGGCCGTATCCCTGGGCGAGCAGGCTCCCGATCATGCCCGTCAGCACGTCGCCCGTTCCGCCGCTTGCCATGCCGGGGTTGCCCGTCGTATTGATGAACACCTCGCCGTGGGACGTTGCGATGACCGTCCCCGCTCCCTTGAGCACCAGCGTCACGCCGTATTTTGCGGCAACGCCCGACGCCATGCCGATCCTGTCCTTCTGGACATCGTCGGTCGAGACACCCAGGAGCCTTGCCAGTTCCCCGGGATGGGGCGTCATGACCACGGGCGCCTTTGCCTTTTTCAGCATATCAGCGGACCCCGCGAGGGCATTCACCCCATCGGCATCGATCACCATCGGGATGGACATGCGCTGGACCAGGCTCCTGACGACCTGGACGGTCTCGTAGTGCGTCGTGAGCCCCGGACCGATGGCACAGGCCGTCATGCCGCCCGATGCCTTGAGGAGCTCATTTTCCGAACCCATGCCGAGCGTACCGTCAATGCTCTCGCCCGCGGGAATGCACATGGCCTCCATGACCTGCTGCTGGATGATGGGGATGATCCCCATGGGCGCGGCTACGCTCACGAGGCCCGCGCCGGTGCGCAAGGCCCCCTGCGCTGCCATCACCGCCGCACCTGCCTTGCCCAGTGAGCCGGCAATGATCATGAGATGCCCGAAGTCTCCCTTGTGGGAATCCCGGTCGCGCTCGCCCGTCAACCCCCAAGCCAGGCCGTGTTCCAGAAGACCGACGTGTATCTTTTCCTTCTCGACGACCTCCGCCGGGATGCCGATATCCGCCACCCGCACCTGCCCAGCGAAGGCGGACCCGGGATACAGCACCAGTCCCCGCTTGGGCAGGACCATGGTCACCGTGAGGTCCGCCCGCACCGCAACGCCCATCACCTCGCCGGTATCGGCATTGACGCCGGTGGGGATGTCAACGGCAACAACCGGACGGCCCGCCATGTTCATGAGTTCCGCGGCGATCGCGTAGTTCCCTTTGAGCGGCGAAGAAAGTCCCACGCCGAGCATGGCGTCGACAAGGACATCGGACCACGCTATCATCTCCGCGATCACCTTCGGCGAAGCGTTCGGCACGATCTCCACGTCCATCTTCCTGAGGATCCCAAGGTTCAGCTTCGCCTCGCCCTTGAGGGCAGCGAAGGAAGCAAGGAGGCAGACACGCACGGGAACGCCTCGGATCCGGAGCCTGCGCGCCAGGGCGAGCCCGTCTCCGCCGTTGTTCCCCTTGCCGCAGATGATGCCCACCTTCACGCCGTCAAGGCCTTCGAAGAAGCGCTCCATCTCGAATACGATCGCGGATGCCGCGTTCTCCATCAAGACCGGCCCGGGTATGCCGAACTCCCGTATGGCCCGGCGGTCGATGTTCCCTATCTGTTTTGCGGTGGCGATCTTCATAAGATAAGTGTAACAGAACTAAAACTAAAAGATTACCACGGAGGCACTGAGACACGGAGAAAGACTCAAAAAAACAGTAATAGTAATAATTAACGATTCCTTTTATCTTTTATTGTATCTAAGTATATCGGAAACAAAGTCATCTAGAGTGTTCTATTCTTTGTGTTAAATCTGTTCTCCGTGCCTCCGTGTCTCCGTGGTGAAAGCTTTATCAATTGGCCTTGTGTATTTACTATCATCACGCCTCGTGATGGACCTCGGTGGTTCCAAACCGCGCTCCGCCGATAAGCACCGCATGGGCAACGGCATATCCCTCGTCGTGGGAATAGCTGAGCATGATCTGGCTGACGCCCTTGAGATCGGCCAGGTCCTTTGCAGCGCCGGAGATGTTCACGATCGGCCCGCCGCCTTCGCCGTGCAGCACTTCGATGTCGGTCCACTTCATCCCAGCCGAGAGGCCGGTGCCGAACGCCTTCAGGACGGCTTCTTTTGACGCGAAGCGCGCCGCATAGTGCTGGGCAGGGAACTTCTGGCGATCGCAGTACTCCTGCTCCCTCTTCGTGAACACCCGCTCAAGGAAGCTCGGATGATTTTCCCCAGCCTTCTCGATCCGGCTGATCTTCACCAGGTCAGTTCCAATGCCGATGATCATATCTTTCCTCGAATTTGCAATTTGATATTTACAATTTTCAATTTGAAATTGCCATGATCATGTCCCGCACGGCTCGTTCGATCCCCACGAGGGACGCGCGGGAAATGATGCTGTGGCCGATGTTCAGCTCCTCGACCTCGCGGATCCGGGCGACCGCCTTCACGTTGACATAATTGAGGCCATGCCCGGCGCCCACCCTGAGCCCCAGGCTCGCGGCAAGCAGCGCCGACTCCACGATCTTCCCGAACTCTTCATTCCGTTCCCGGTCGTTCTTCCCGTTCGCATAGGCGCCCGTGTGGATCTCGACCCATGCCGCCCCTGCTTTCTTCGCCGCAGAGATCTGCTGTTCGTCGGGATCGACGAAGAGGCTCACGGGAATGCCTGCATCCTGGATCGGGCCGATGAACTTTTTCACGGAATCCATCCGGGCGAAGACCTCAAGCCCTCCCTCGGTGGTCAGTTCCTCCCGCTTTTCCGGGACCAGGGTCACGATGTCGGGCCTCACGTCAAGCGCGATGTGCTGCATCTCGTCGGTGGCGGCCATTTCCAGGTTCAGCTTCGTCCGGACGACCTGGCGCGCGAGGCGCAGGTCCCGGTCCTGGATATGCCTCCGGTCCTCACGCAAGTGCATGATGATGCCGTCGGCGCCGGCAAGTTCGGCAAGCACGGCCGCCGCGATCGGATCGGGTTCGACGCCCCTCCTCGCCTGGCGGATCGTCGCGATATGGTCGATGTTCACGGACAGCCTGAGCACCTGGCATTCCTCCTCATCCTCACGCGCAATGGCGGGGATTCTTTATGCGATGCAGGATCACTGACGGACAAATTCTATCATCTCTCCCCTGAAATATCCAGCAGTTTATGTTCAGCACACCTGCTCCGCGAACGGTCCGCGCTGCGTTTCCTCCCTTGACCCGGCATCGGGTCTCTGGTATAGTTCCCCTACCGCGCATTACTCTATTTTTTCTTCTTCAAGGAGGAACCCATGGTCCGCATCACCCGTTTCGCTCTTCTGATTTCCCTGCTCCTGCTCGTTTCCCCGGTCTTCGCCCAGGAATCGAAGACCGTCACCGCCGAAGGCGTCGCCGTGGTCCAGGGCGCCAACATGGACATCGCCCGCGATGCGGCCATCTCTGACGCCCAGCAAAAAGCCGTTGAGCAGGCCATCGGCATCCTGATCGATTCCCAGACGCAGGTCGAGAACTTCCAGGTCATCAGCGACAGCATCCTCTCCCAGACCAAGGGATACATCAAGCGCTACAACGTCGTCCGGGAGGTCAAGGAAGACAATCTCCTGCGCGTCAGCATCACCGCCGAGGTCGCACTCGGGAAGCTGGGAGATGATCTTTCCGCCATCGGCATCCTCATGGGCCAGATGCACAAGCCGCGCACCATGATCCTCGTCGCCGAGCAGAACATCGGCCAGGAATGGGTCGCGTGGTGGTGGTACAGCGGGAACGTCCATCACCATGCCCAGCAGACCGACATGGCCATCATCGACAATACCCTGATGGACAAGTTCGTTGAAAAAGGGTTCGAGATGATCGATCATCAGGCCGCGTCGCAGGACATCAAGGTCACAAATGCCTACAACGTTCAGGACCTTTCGGCTCAGCAGGCGCGGACGCTGGGCAGCCAGGCCCATGCCGAGGTCGTCATCACCGGCAAGGGACTGGCGAAATTGTACGGGAACGTGGGCGGCGGGTTGAAGTCGGTCCAGGCGGACGTCTCCCTCCGCGCGGTGCGCACCGACACGGGCCAGGTGCTCGCGACAGCTACGACCCACGCAGCGGCAGTGCATATCAGCGAGACCACCGCGGGAAATGACGCGCTCAAGAAGGCAGCCACGGAAGCGGCCGAACAAATGATCCCCAAGATCCTTGCCATTTACTCCAAGGAAGTGGGCGGCACGCGGTCCGTCAACATCACGGTCACCGGCCTGAACAAGACCCAGTTCGTCAAGTTCAAGGACGTTCTCCGGAACCAGGTGCGCGGCATCAAAGGTCTGAACGAGCGGAGCTTCAACAACGGCGTCGCCAAGATGTCGGTGGACTCCAAGAACAGCGCCCAGATCATCTCCGACGAGCTGTCGCTCAAGGACTTCGGGACCTTCGCCGTCGAGGTCGTGAGCTCCACGGCAAATCAGCTGGAGTTGAAGGTCGTGCCGAAGTAGCGAGCAACTGGAACAGATACAAAAACACGAACGCCTGTCAGGATTTCCTGACAGGCGTTTTTTTACAAACTAAACTTGGAAGATAGCAGAATATGAATATGGATGCAGAACGTAATCCGAAAGGAGCTTACAAGCGTACACGGCTTGATCGGCTTTAAAAGAACTTTCTGTTTGAGCGATTCAGCACAGGCAACCGGTGAATTCACCAGATCCATTGGTCCTGAATCAATCAATTGTTGCATAGATGCCTGATTTTATACGATAACAAACGGGCATACTAATTGCTATTATAACCATGAGCGTTCGGAACCTTTACCTTTGAGACTCCATTAGACTTATTAGCGCATGGGGCAGATAACCTAGAAATACCATGAAATACTATTTGATGATAACAGGAATGGTTCTTTGTTCACTTGCCGGATATGCATCTGCTACGGGATGCGAGGACAACATCGTGTTCGATGGAAAGGGTGCGGGGCAGGTGGTTTTTAACGTTACCGTTCATACCTCCAAGGGCTATACCTGTTATTACTGTCATGAGAAACACGGTTTTTCATCTGCGCTCTTCGAAATGAAAAAGGGTTCGGACACGATCACCATGAGAAAAATGGAGTTAGGATCGTCCTGCGGTTATTGTCACGACGGGAAGAAAGCTTTTTCCGCAACAGACAACCTCAGCTGTTCAAAATGCCATCGTAAATAAGGGTTTGTACGACAGGAGCAACCAGAACGGCGTCGCCAAGATGTCGGTGGACCCCAGGAGAACCGTATGCCTGAGACTATTCTTATCGAAAAAGAATATAGATGAACCCAATGACCAGTAGTACTGCTATCAACAATGAAATATTCAACCTTGCATTGAGGACCTGAATACTGTGGACCAATATTTCCTGACGTTCGGCCATGCTCTTTATTAGTTCTGCCTGGTCTTTTTCGTTCTGTTCAAGCCGGGCAATTCGTATTTCAACAGTATCAGCCGGACCGATCTTGGCTGATCTGTTCTTTGAAAGCAGGTTGGAAGCAGTATCAATAATGACCGGGCCGTATTTTAGGATCTCCTTCCATGGGATCTTGGCGAGAATTCCGATGATAAACGATGCAGCCATGGGACCTCCGGATGTTTGCGGTTTTGGACATTAGCAGGCTGTTGAAAAAGTATTTTAGCTGTCTTTGCGAGTGAAGCGAAGCAATCTCGCAGTTACATAGATCAACAAGTTCGAGATCGCCGCGTCGCAATAAGCGCTCCTCGCAATGACAAAATAGGGTTTTTTCAACAACCTGCTAGTCGGCATGAAACTTTATATCGACTCTAACCGCTTTTTTCCTTCTTCCTGATATACACCACTTTCTCTATAGAAGCATGCACAATGCCCTGCTCGTCGGTCAGTTCCACATGATAGGTGCGGTCCACATGCCGTGCATGTTCCAATTCCTTCCTGATCAGGTCAAGCTCGCTCCCATCGATTTGGAACCTCGCAAAAAGGGCCGTCCTTCCCGGTTTTTTGAAGTTGATGCAGGCTGACTTGTCCCAGACGACATAGTCCTTTCCCAGGTTCATGATCAGCATGAGCATGTACACCGGGTCAACCGCCGCGTACATGCTTCCGCCGAAGATGGTGCCCACGTAGTTCCTCGTCTGCCAGGAGAGCGGCAGCCTGATGCGGACCTCGCGAAAGTCGCTCGCCACGTAGGTGATGCGGGCGCCGGTGGAGCAGTAGGCGGGAAAGAGGTTGAAGCCCCACCGCAGCAGCTTTGTTTTCATTGATTCGGACACAGAATGGGCACTCCTGAGGACCGCTACAGATATTCCTTCAGCGCTTCTCCCGGACAAGCTTGATCCGCTGGCCGGGGAAGATGAGGTCGGGCGTGGCGATGCTGTTGTCCCTGGCGACGCGGGGATAGTTGAGCGGATTCCCCGTGAACCGTTTCGCTATGCCCCACAGCGTATCGCCCTTCACTACGGCATAGATGTTCTGTGCCGGCACGGCCATCTCCGGCGGCACGGTCAGATAGAGCGGAGGCGGGATCGGCAGTTCCGGCAGCTTCTTCACGGTCGCGGGAGCCTCTTTCTTTGCCTCGACCGGCGGAGGTGATGGCTTCTGAACAACCGTTGGCTGTTCCTTGGTAACGACAGGCGCAGCGGGCTGTCGTACCTGCAGGTTCACGAAATATATGATGATGACCAGTGCCGCGCCAAGAAGCGCCGCGATAGCAGTGTTTCTCCCGCTTCTTCGCTCCGCAAGCGGCTGGTCCTGAGCATCCCGCGGTACGATAATCGGCGCTTCCGGCGCAGGCACTTCGGGGACCCTGTTTCTCTCCGCTGCCAGCCTATCCGCTTCCGCTCGCCGGCGCTGCTCCGCTTCTTCGACAGCCATTCTCCGCGCGGTTTCCTGCTCCCGTTCCCGCGCCTCTTCTTCTGCGCGGGCGCGCGCAACTTCCGCTACCTTTATCCGTACCCGCTCCTCCGCCCTGCGCCGTTCAACAAGCGCTTTCTGTTTCGCTTCCGCTTCCGCCTGAATACGCGCCTGCTCAGCCGTCCGCAAACGCGCCTCGTCTTCCCTTCGGCGGCGTTCAGCCTCTTCGCGCTCATTCGCTTGGTCTCTTGCCTTCACTGCCTCCCGGCGCCTGCGTTCTTCTTCCGCCGAACGTTTCTGATCTTCCGGCACGGTCGCCGCATCAGGGTTCTCTGCCCGGACGACGAACGGGGGCGCGGCCGGGATGCTTTCAGTGGGAACCGGCATGGACTCCGCGACCGTACCGCCGGCTGTTGGTGCGGCTTTCGGGAGCTTGGCTGGCGACCGTCTCGTCTCAACAGGAACGACCCTTTCTTCAGAAGCGTCCAGCTCCGGCGAGAGGCTGGTCACCATGTCGCGGACTGCGCGCTTCTCGAAGTGAACGGCCAGGGATTGGACGTTCATGATCAGCCGGACCATGCCCTCATCGAGATAACAACCGTACAACACCTGATGGGGCAGCGCCAGGGGGAGCTGTTTCTGGTCCTCACGCGCAAGCCTTCGGGTCCCCCTGACCGTTTCGGTGACGACGAGGCAGTGGAAATCTCCATTGACGATGCGGATCATGCGCCATTTTCTGTTCACTGCCGAACGCCTCCCGAAGACCGCGGCAAGGTCCAGGACCGGCAGCAGTTCACCCTTCAGGTCCGCGACCCCCATAACGATCTCCGGGGTATGCGGTATGCGGCTTATGGGGAGCAGCGCATGGACATCTCTGACCTCATCCTTCGGGACCGCGTGGCTTGTGCCCAGAAGTGAGAATTCGACGACATCCACCGCGCCTGATCGGAACCGCGCGGAAAAGTCCGAGGTCGGCGTGAACGGTCCCGGGGGTTCCTGCGCGTCCTCCCCGGCGCGGCCCGAAATGACCCTGCCCGCTTCGATGAGCGGATAGACCCTCCCCTTGCTCACCGCAGCCGCCTGCATCCAGTTCCGCCGGGCAAGGGCGGGCAGACCGGAGATCCGGAGGTCCTGCTGCTCGATAATGCCCAGGTCCTCGTCCACGAGAATGCCATGCCGGCCGCTGGCGTCGCCCGCGATCAGCATCCCGCGCTGTCCCAGGATCGCTTCGATATCGAGAAGGTCGTCAAGGCGCACCAGGGGCAGGACGGCATCATCGTATGCCGTGATCCCGGCGCACCAGTTGTTCTTCGCGGGCAGCCGGGTGATCTGGTCGCCGGAGATCGACTGAAAATCCGTTCCCGCGGCCTTGACGCAGAACCGCTCGCCGCCGAGGGAGAACGCCCGGACCGGGAAGGTTGTGGCCTGATCTACGTGCGGAGACGCCTCGATGACGCCCGCCGTCTGCGGCGGGGCCAGGATGCCCTGCTTCAGCCGTTCATGGAGCGCCCGGATATTGATGATCGGGACCACCGAACCCTCGATGACGACGCAGGTGTCGACGACCTGTGTCCGCACAGCGTCCGGCACCACACGCACTTGGCCCTCAGGATGTTCGACCGTGCTGATACCGCCCTCCACGGCGAACCCGGCGATCTTTTCCTGCGCATCGATGATCAGGAATGTACCGCCCTGCCCGCCTCTTATGGGCGGGGACCCGAGACATGCTGCAAGGTCGGCAATGACCGCGCTGCGGTCATCAAGGACAGCGACCCCCGCTATTGCAGGCGGGCTGAGCGGAAGGCGATGGAGCGGCAGGGCTCCCCGGACGGCGGAAAACGCATCCTCCCAGATACCATAGCGGGCATCAGCGAAGTTGATCAGCAGAAGATTTTTCATGGTCAGCCGAATAAGATCAGACCCTTCTCAAAACGGAAACAATTGCTCGCAGAGACGCCCTTGCGGTTCTGGTTTTTCCTTGCAGTATTCCTTATTCATGATGGGAATGGAGTTATTCCATCCCCACCATGCGCTTTGCCGAGATGACGGTGTTCTTGAGGACGATGGCGATGGTCACCGGCCCCACGCCGCCCGGCACCGGCGTGAGAAGCGACGCCTTTTTCGCTACCGCGTCGAAATCCACGTCGCCCACGATCCGTCCGTCCGGCAGGAGGTTGATCCCGATGTCCACCACCACGGCCCCCTCCTTCACCATATCTCCGGTGATGAGGCCGGTCCTTCCGGTCGCGGTACAGAGGATGTCGGCCTGCCGCGTCTCGGCGCCCAGGTCCTTCGTTTCCCGGTGGCAGACCGTGACCGTCGCCTCCTTGACGAGCAGCATCATGGCAAGCGGCTTGCCCACGGCAAGGCTCTTGCCCACGACCACGGCCTTCTTCCCCTTCGGGTCGATGCCATAGTGCTCCAGGAGCCGCATGACCCCGTAGGGCGTGCAGGGCAGGAAGGTAGACTTCGCGGCGAGCGTGAACCCAGGCTCGAAGAGCTGGGTCGTGGATTCGTCCGCTGAGAGCCGCCCCACGGAGATCGATCCCTGTCCGTCCACATCCTTCTCCGGCGAGATGGCGTTCATGACCTTGCGCGTGTCGATGTGGCGCGGCAGCGGCAGGAAGATGAGGATGCCGTTGATCCGCTCGTCGGTGTTCAGGTTCTTCACGAGGTTCAGGAGCTCGTTCAGCGAAACGGACGCCGGCAGAGTATGGTTGTATACGTCGACGCCCGCCCGGACCGCGGCGCTCTGGGTTGCCTGGTAATAGAGGTACGAGGACTTGTCGTCGCCGGTGAGGACCAGGGCAAGCCCCGCCCTGATGCCGTGCTTCGCGAGGCGGCCCGTCTCCTCCTTCACCACTCCGATGATCTTCGTCGCAAGCTCCGTTCCCTTCATCAATGTGGCCATATCCCCTCCGTGGCGATGGATTCGTACGCCAACTATAGCACGACAAAGCGCAGGACACAACGGCGAAGGCCAATTTCCATTTGATTTTCCTTGAAGGTTATGATAATTTTAACGCCTCTATGATCACCGGCGATATTATCAAGGACTCGCAGACGTATTTGATGAACACCTACAGCCGACAGCCCCTGGTGCTGGTGAAGGGGCGCGGCGCGACCGTTTACGACTCCGACGGCAGGGAGTACCTCGATTTCCTGGCCGGTGTCGCGGTGAACAACCTCGGCCATTGCCATCCGCGGGTCGTCGTGGCCCTCCAGAAACAGGCGCAGCGGCTCATGCACGTCTCGAACCACTTCCACATCGAGCCGCAGGTGAACCTGGCGAAGGCGCTCGTAAAGAACTCCTTCGCAGACAAGGTCTTCTTCTGCAACTCCGGCGCCGAGGCCAACGAGGCCGCGATCAAGCTCGCCCGGCGGTACAGCCGTGAGGTGCTGAAAAAGGACCGGTACGAGGTCATCACCTGCTTCGGATCTTTCCACGGACGCACCTACGGCGCGGTCTCCGCGACGGCCCAGGAAAAGTTCCACCAGGGATTTGAGCCCATGGTGCCGGGTTTCCGATATGTGCCGTTCAACGACCTCAAGGCCGTCGAAGAAGCGGTGAACGAGCGCACCTGCGCCATCCTCGTTGAGCCGGTCCAGGGCGAGGGAGGCGTCAACATCCCTTCTGCTGGATACCTGAAGGCGCTCCGGGAGATCTGCGACAAGCACGGCCTGCTTCTGATGCTGGACGAGATCCAGACCGGCATGGGCCGGACCGGAAGGCTTTTCGCCTACGATCACGAGGGCGTCACACCCGATGTCATGGCGCTTGCCAAGGGCCTCGGCTCTGGCATGCCGATCGGAGCACTTCTCGCCACGGACAAGGCCGCCCAGGGCTTCACGCCGGGGTCCCATGGCTCGACCTTCGGCGGCAATCCCCTTGCCTGCGCGGCAGGACTTGCCTCGCTCGAGACGCTGCTCGAGGACAACATCATCATCCAGAACGTCGGGGCCCTGGGGAAGCATTTCGTCACGGGCCTGGAAACGCTCAAAAGCAAGTACCCGTTCATCAAGGACGTGCGGGGACAAGGCCTTCTGATCGGCATAGAGCTGGATTTCGACGGCAAGGAGATCGTGACGGAATGCCTCAAGCAGGGGTTCCTGATCAACTGCACCATGAACACGGTCCTGCGGTTCATTCCTCCGCTCATCATCAGCGTGGAAGAGATCGACAGGCTCGTGAACGCTCTGGACGGCATATTCAAAAAGCGCTGACGGTGCAATGCGTCGGCACTTGTTTAAGGCGGCTTTTCAGAAAGCCGCCTATACTTTTTAGCAAGCTGTTGAAACACTGATTTCGCCCCGCAAAGCGGGACGGCTACCAGATCGTAACGCATTGATCTTATAATTGGTAGCCGCACCCTTTAGGGTGCGTTTTCAGCTTTACAATGTTTCTTTCAGGAGAAGAAATGAAAAAAGACCTGCTCACCATCAACGATCTCACCGCCGGGGACCTGGACACGATCCTCGAACGCTCCGCCTGGCTCAAGAAGGCCTTGAAGGACGGCAACACGCACCACCCGCTCAAGGGCAGATCCCTCGGCATGATATTCGAGAAATCTTCTACGCGCACAAGGGTGTCCTTCGAGGTCGGCATGTATCAGCTGGGGGGACAGGCCCTGTTCCTGTCGCCTGCTGATCTCCAGATGGGACGCGGCGAGCCCGTTGCCGACACGGCAAGAACGCTCTCCCGCTATCTCGACGGCATCATGATCCGCACCTTCGCCCAGTCGATGGTGGAAGAGCTGGCGAAGCACGCGACGATACCGGTGATCAACGGTCTTACCGATATGCACCATCCCTGCCAGGCGCTGGCGGACCTGTTCACGATCCGGGAAAAGCGCGGGACGCTGAAAGGTCTTACGTTCGCGTACGTGGGGGACGGTAACAATATGGCCCATTCCCTCATCGAGGCCTGCGTCAAGGCTGGCATGCGCGTCTCCCTCGCCTGCCCCGCCGGCTATGCGCCGGACGCGGCCATCATGCGCGAAGCCAAGCAGGTCGCCGTTCGATCGGGCGGGGAGCTCTCGCTGACCGATGATCCCAAGAAGGCGGTTAAAGGCGCCGATGTCGTCTATACCGACGTCTGGGCCAGCATGGGTCAGGAACAAGAGCATGCGCTGCGCGTTCAGGCGTTCAAGGGATACGAGGTCGATGAAAAGCTTGTGAAGCTTGCCGACCCGAAGGCCATCGTCATGCACTGTCTGCCCGCACACCGCGGCGAGGAGATCAGCGCGGGCGTCATCGAGGGGCCCCAGTCCGTCGTCTTCGACCAGGCCGAGAACCGCCTGCATACCCAGAAGGCCATCATGGAACTCCTGATGGGATGACCCCGCAATGCCCCTTTCATCTCAACGTCCTGGTCCCCTTCCACAGCGGTCAGCATCCGGCAATGCTGTGCCGAACAATAAATCTCAAATTAGAATATCACGCTGACAACGCCAAAATAATGTGCTATATAGTATCCTTAGTGAATGTGCCATGGACACACGGGGAGGTGTGCGCATGAAACCATTGATCGGCATCACCATGAACCTTGATGAGCAGGTGTCACGGAGCCTGAACATCCTCGATCAGGACTATGGAAAAGCGGTATTGCAGGCCGGCGGCATCCCGGTCCCGATCCTCTGCATCGGCCAGTCCATTACCGACCTGGTGAAACGGCTGGACGGGTTCCTTTT